>CALEFA010000001.1 GCA_937876775.1 uncultured Rhodobiaceae bacterium
CCCATATAACCATATTGGCTATAAGGACACCGCCCCCAAAATCTTCATAATCTAGCAAATGATAGATTGATGATTAGTACTTCCAACGCATGCCCAGAATGTGTTTCGCATGGCCCTGGCTCACCCAAGTTTTATAAGAAGGATTGTTGCGCTCAAAAGTTGAACGCCCCTCTTCAGTCAGGTTCAGACCATCATAACTAATTGAGAATGCCGTACCTGGAACTGAGTAAGTAACGTTAGCATCAAGCTGCTCATACTCCTCAGTGTAACCTGAAGACGCACCTTGATAGTTTAGGAAGCGATCACGCCAGTTATAAGCAACACGCGCACTCAAGCCAAACCGCTCATAGTAAGCAATTAGGTTGTGACTATCGCTAATGCCGACCACAGCAAATTGCCCCTCATTATCCGAGTTAGGAGTCTGATTGTTGTAGCTTGCGTCACTGTCGACAATGGTCATGTTGGCAATGAAACCGAAACCAGTCAGGTCAATGAATGGCACCGGATTGTAATCACCAAAGTCATGCTGGATAGCTAGTTCCAGACCATCAATCGTTTCCTTGCGATTTGACGAAGCGTTGAAGGAAATATTGAAAATGGCCAGATCATTGTCGGCGGTTGACAGCGTGTCATTGGCAGCACCATTCAATTCGCCATCTGTATAGGCGGCGTGGCGAATGTCTTGAACTGCACCATAGCGGTTACCTGTTCCGACCCAGTTCTGTGTCTCTTTCGAGAAATAACCGATGCTAGCGTAGCTCAAAGCACCATAATACCACTCGGCAGATAGGTCTAAGTTGGTGGATTCAAATGGCTCAAGGTTTGGATTGCCTTCACTACCCGACCCTTGATACTCGAAGGGGCCGGTTTTGGCGTTTTGAATAGCTGGGTTAATCGAAACGCCGCCTGCCAATTTGTCATAGGTTTGACGAGCAATTGTTTGGCTTACAGAAGCACGCAATTTGACATCGTCACGAAGGTCCATATCGAAATCAATTGATGGCAAAACATAGTTGTAGTCACCTTTTGTGGTGAAAAACGCTGAATTACCTGTTGCTTGGGCGGTGACGCTATCGTCGCCAGAGATTTTTGTTCCGCTATAGGTCGGAATATAGTTCTGAGACACAACCTCTGTACGCTCGAAACGCAGTCCAGCTACGACTGAAGCGGGCCTTTCGAACAGTTCAAACTCCTTGCTCCCTTGTACATAAACCGAAGTGGTTTTCTCTTCCAATTTACGCTGCTGCGTATATGTGAAGTCAGAACATCCGGCCAATGTATTGTTGCGACAAATGTCAGTTTGAGCATTATTCCATTCAAACGCACCATAAGTTTGGTACATAGAGAACAACTCTTCATATGGAATATTCAAAATAGCGTTCGGGATATTAGATGCGCCATCTAGATCACTGAAGTAAGGTTGCAGCTCCTCGGTATGCGCCTGATAGAAAAATGCATCACGGCCGTCCGCTACAGAGAAATATACACCATAGTTAGGCCACTGATCCCATGCTGGGGGCTGAATACCGTCAGTGTTATTGGCTGGTTGCTGGAAAAATCCGGTTGCAACCTCATTTTTTGAGTAACTGACACCAAAGTCTAATACATCAACATATTTGCTGAACTTAGAACCAGAAGCATCATAGCTACCGTTGATTTGAATTTGGTCTAAATCGTTTTCGTTGAACGCAAATACATTGTCCGCGCCACCAAGCCATCTATGGGCATTATAAAGATCAAGGCCATTATTAGCGGCGCCATAGGTTCCGCCAAGGTCCGGCTGATCGTTGCCGATTGCGATAACAGGAAGCTCGGATGAGTAGTCTATATCTACTGATTGAGCCACTTTGGCCGACGTCGTGATGTAAGCCATAGACCCATAAGGGCTATCTGGCTTGGTCTCAGAGCTTGCCGTGCTGATGTCGAGGCTCAGAGTCAGATTTTCGTCGACTTCCCACTCTGCATTGAAACCATGCGCATCCAGCTCAGTGGTATTCCTCTGAAGCCCCATTGAACTATTATACGCGCCAAAAATATCGGCGTGGTTGTATGCTAAGCTTTCTATTGATGCTGGATTACTTCCATCCGCGCTGTAAACAGAAGTCATTGTGCGCGAATTACCCGTGCCTTCAGCAATATAAACTGTCAAATCTCGACTACGGACTTGGTGCTCTAACTCAGCCACGATGTTATCGTATGTTAAGGTCAGATTATCAAACGGACGGGCTTGGAAAGTGATCTGGAAATTGTCACGGTCCTGTTCCAAGTCATTAATATAGTACCCTGCTCCGCCATTGATATTAGCGATCAAGGTTCCATCATCAATCCCTGTGTCGCCCGTCAGAGGATTAACACCATTCAAAAGATCTGTTGCTTCGTTATTTGCATCAAGAGAGTTGCCCGAAATGCTCTCAAATGGGCTCCACTGATGACGGAAAGAGGCATTCGTATGGCTCAAAGAAGAATTAATTGCCGTCAAAGCAATACCAAAGCGATCATCGAAGAACGTGTTCGAGATAAGCAATGATGTTTCAGTATCATATGACTCTTCCGACGATTTATCGTTAACCCCTTTAACGGCCACTGTGGCGTTAAATCCTGGCGCATCAAGAGGACGCGAGGTTCGAATGTTGATCGTTGAACCCATGCCGCCCGATGAAACTGAGGCTTTTGAAGTCTTATAAATATCGACGCCTGCTACTGCTTCTGGCGCAAGGTCGCCAAAGTTAAAGGAACGTGTACTTGGCGCCGAAGCAAAATCACCCAATGTCGAAGTTGGCATCATGCGACCGTTCAGAGTGACCAAATTATAGTCGGCTCCAAATCCGCGCACGGTAACTGACCTACCTTCA
Source organism: uncultured Rhodobiaceae bacterium (assembly GCA_937876775.1). Classification (GTDB taxonomy): domain Bacteria; phylum Pseudomonadota; class Alphaproteobacteria; order RS24; family RS24; genus JAHEGN01. The sequence goes on from CALEFA010000001.1 coordinate 2,853, forward strand.
CCCGAGTTTTGATCACGGTCAATCGACACACCTGTTACCCGCTGCAAAGATTCCGCTAAGTTAGAATCTGGAAACTTCCCCATGTCTTCGGCCGAGATTGAATCGACAATACCTTTAGCATTTCTTTTCAAATCGACAGAATTCTCAAGAGCCTTCCGAATGCCGGTTACCACAACTTCATCGGTGGTTTCAGAAGCCTCTTGAGCCAGTGCAAATGATGACGTCAAAGCCATTGTCGCGACGGTCATCCCTAAAAGCGCCTTGCGACCATACGCAAACCTATTTTTACTCAACATTGTTTGATACCTCCCAAACATTTACTCATTCCGCAGAGTGTGCGCATAAAACGTAACCCTATGCGAACCTTCTTAAATACTCTGCCAATATAGCAAAAAGTTGTCTATCGCTGTCAATACTTTACCATTAAGGATAAAAGGCTGAAGAAAGACATTCGCGGGGCTCTTTTTGTTAACCCTGTCCACGCAAACCTAGGCTACTGTTTTTAAATGTTTTTTTGTGCCCCGACCAGCAACCACCGATAATCAACCTTCGTCTTCCAGATTTAATTTCTCTGTTTTGCGACAAATATGTCACAGCTTTATTGCACAATTTTGAAACCAAATTGCTGTATATTTGACAACGTTGTCAGATTTTGATTAAGCTAAATTGAGAAAAGATAACGAGAACACACCCTTCAAATGGGCAACCTCGAACTAAAAATCCAACGGGAGACAGACCGATATGTTTACGCCAAAGAATACGCAATTAGGTGCGTCAAAAATGACTGGAAAACCAATTCGCAACTCTATGGGTCGAATTTTAGTCTCATTAATTTTGGGTAGCCTTATGGTAGCCTGCAGCGCAACAGATGACGTGCAGCTTCGTGCCCAAGCCCTCCTCGATCGAATGACGTTAGAAGAAAAAGTCGGGCAAGTTATTCAAGGCGATATTTCTACTGTCACCCCACAAGATGCCAAGGACTACCATCTTGGCTCTGTGCTCAATGGCGGCAATTCTGCGCCCGGCGGCAAGAAAACCGCAAGCTGGCAAGCTTGGGTTGATTTAGCCGATGCCTATTGGATAGCATCGACGGACACTTCCGATGGCGGCGTCGGTATTCCTACCCTATGGGGCACTGATGCGGTTCATGGCCATAATAATTTGCAAATGGCAGTTATCTTTCCCCATAACTCAGCGCTTGGCGCAACCAAGGACAGCGATCTGCTGCGACGCATTGGTATGGTCACGGCCAAGGAAGTAAAAGCTACTGGCCTCGACTGGGTCTTCGCGCCAACGTTGGCTGTGGCTCGAGATATGCGCTGGGGACGTGCCTATGAGAGCTATGCGCAAGACCCGGAGCTGGTCTCTGATTTGGGCGAAGCAATTTTACAAGGCCTGCAAGGCTTGCCAAACAGCAACAGCTTTTTGGACGACACTCGTGTGGTCGCAACAGCGAAACATTTTGTCGGCGACGGGGGCACTGAATTTGGCATTGATAAGGGCGACACAATTGGCCAGCTTAGTGACATCAAGCGCGTTCACGCCTTCCCCTACCGCGCCGCGATAGACAATAAAGTGCAGACTGTTATGGCCTCATTTTCCAGCGTCAATGGCGAGAAAATGCATGGCTCAAAAATGCTGCTCACCGATGTTTTGAAAAATGAAATGGGGTTTGACGGGTTCGTCATTGGCGATTGGAACGGCCATGCGGAAATACCGGGTTGCACGGCCACCAATTGCCCTGACGCCCTGCTCGCTGGTGTCGACATGTATATGGCGCCCGATAGTTGGAAGGGACTTTATGAAACCTTATTAGCGCAAGTCAAAGACGGCACTGTGCCGCTAGAGCGGCTGGACGAGGCAGTGTTGGCCATCCTCAAAGTGAAAATTCGTGCAGGCCTGCTCGATGCTGGTCTGCCCTCACAACGCCCCGGCACCAACCTTGCCATGATTGGTACAGCTGACCACCAAGCCATAGGACGCGAAGCCGTGCGCAAATCTCTCGTGCTGCTGAAAAATAATGACGCGTTGCTGCCAATTGACCCGAGCAAACATATTCTTGTTGTCGGCAAAGCGGCGCACTCTATGCAACAGCAAACCGGCGGATGGACGCTATCTTGGCAAGGCGACAATAACGCCAATAGTGAGTTTGAAACGGGCGAGACTATTTTCACCGGCCTGCAAGACGCCGTCGCACAAGCGGGTGGAACCATTCGCTGGGCGGCTGATGCAAGCGGACTGAAAAAACGGGACAAGCCCGACGCGGTTATTTTTGTGTTCGGCGAAACCCCCTACGCCGAATTCAAAGGCGACATGAGCGATGCCGTTTTTGAATTTGCTGATGGCGAAAACCTTGCCATTTTGAACCAAATACAAGCCAGCGGTGTTCCTGTGGTATCTGTTTTCCTTACGGGTCGGCCGCTTTTCGTTAACCCGCACATTAATCGCTCAGACGCATTCGTGGTAGCTTGGCTGCCGGGCACACAAGGGGCTGGCGTAGCCGATGTCTTAATGAAGACAACGGACAATCAAATCAACCATGATTTTGTTGGCAAATTATCTTTCGCGTGGCCAGCCAATGGGCGTGGTCAAAGCCTTTCGACCATCACCCCAGATAATGTACAGTTCCCATTTGGCTTTGGCTTGTCATATGCCAGCCTCCAAAACACCGCCACCCTGCCTGAAGATGCCCAAGTGCAATCAGCAGGCGGCGTTTTTAATGGCCAGCTTATCGCCAAAGGCGCGGCCAAGGCGCCATTTAGTTTTTATCTCGGGGACAGTTCAAATTTGAAAACGCCAGCAGCACCGTTTAATACAGCCAGCCTTGGCGGCGTCGTGCGCTCGCGTGGCATCGACTATCAAGCCCAAGAAGACTCACGGCAGCTCACATGGCAAGGCTCAAGCCGTGGTGTGGCTAAATTGCTCACCCAGCGCTCGGTCGACCTGTCGACCATTGGTGGCGCAGATGAACTAGCCCTTCGCCTTACCTACCGCCTTGACCAAGCTCCCAGCGGGCCTGTCAAACTCAGCATGGCGTGCGGCGATGGCTGTTCGGCTAATGTCGATGTTAGCAAAGCGCTCAAAAAAGCTGGTCTTAACACATGGCAGAATTTGGATATTCCGATGGCCTGTTTTGTCGCCGCAGGTTTGAACCCGCAAAACATTCAATCACCATTGGGCATCGAAACAGCTGGTTCACTGACCATGAGCCTGCACGCCGCCAAATTTCACAAAACGGTAAGCAAAACCTGCCCATAATCTTTGCGTGGGTCTATCATGGTTATGCGCATCACGAGCCATTAGGGCTTGAGTGGAGGCGAATAAGGCTTAATTTGTTTGGCGGAGTGTTAGCGCAATGAATGATATGAAAAATTTAACGATTCAGGATATTGCCGAGAAAGCTGGCGTCTCCATCAAAACCGTGTCGCGGGTTTTCAATAATGCGCCGAATGTGCGCCAGCAGAAACGTGATTTGGTGCTCGGTGTAGCCCGTGAGCTGGGCTATCGCCCAAATATTTCGGCCCGCCAATTGGCAAGCAAACGTTCATTCGTGCTTATACATTTTTACGACAATCCAAATATGGATTACCTGTCGGGTATTTATGATGGCATGCGCGCGGCATGCTCTGAAAAAGGTTATTACGCTGTGGCCGAGCGACTGAGTTTGCATAACCGCAGCTATAAAGACTCGCTGCTGGATTATCTGACTCGCTCACCCGTTGACGGGGTGATTTTGTCGCCGCCGATTAGCGATGATAAAGCGGTCATCCGTGAAATCGAAAAACGCAACATCCCCTGCTCGCTGATTTCACCGGGTATTAAAAAGCGCCATTGCATTAACGTGTTCATTGATGAAAAAACCGCTGGTCGCAAAATGACCGAGTTCTTGATTGCGCGCGGGCACACCAAATTGGCCTTCATCAGCGGGCTCGATACACATACAGCGAGTTCGCAGCGAGAGGCTGGCTTTTGGTCGGCTATTGAGGCGCATGGGCTGAAACGTAAAGATATGGTGCGTATTGGCGGCGATTTTTCAATGCAGTCAGGCTTTACTGCCTTTGAGAAACTCGCCAAATCAAAAACAAGAGTAACCGGCGTTTTTGCCGGTAATGATGAAATGGCAATCGGTACCATCATCGCAGCCTTGCGTGCCGGCATGAAAGTGCCAGAGGACATTAGCTTTGTGGGTTTTGATGACAGCGCTTTTGCCCGATCCATGTGGCCACCGATTACCTCGTTGGCCCAACCCATTGGCGAAATGGCCGGCCTATCGGCCAAAAAACTCATTGATTGGATCGACACAAAAGAGCGTGCTGAGAACGACTTTGAATTCCCAACGGAAATTATGGTGCGCGATAGCTGTCCGTGATGGAATAAAAGCACATACGCGGTTAGGATCCACAAGCGTAAGGGTTCTTGATTTAAAAATTCTCGCGCTTAAGTCGTTTGACAACGTTGTCAATATTCGTCTAATTAGAGTACGCCTTTAACAGGAGGGAAACGTGGCTGAATTTGTACCCGTCGATCCATTTGATATTGTGATATTCGGCGTATCCGGAGATCTCTCGCGGCAAAAACTATTGCCAGCCTTGTTTCACCGTTATTGCGACGGTCAAATCGATGCGAGCAGCCACATTATTGGCGTCGCGCGAAGCGTCATGGATGCGCCCGCCTTTATCGACATGGTGCTTGAATGCTGCCAAGCGGCAACCGATGGCGCCTGGCCCGAAGATATGTGGCAGGGCTTTGTCAAACTGCTCAGCTATAATGAAATTGACGCCACCGACCCCCAGACCGATTGGCGCCCACTGCGCGATAGTTTCGCCAGCGAAGAGCGGCCAAGGATTTTCTATTTGGCAGTTGGCCCTCAGCTTTACGTCCCCATTTGTCAGGCCATTGAAAGCGCCGATTTGAAGTCTCCCCTATCGCGCGTGGTTTTGGAAAAGCCGATTGGTTCGGATTTACAATCAGCCCAGCGGATTAATGACGGCGTTGAGGCGGTGTTTGAAGAAAACAGTATTTTCCGCATGGATCATTATCTTGGCAAAGAGACGGTTCAGAATCTGTTGATTTTGCGCTTTGCCAATATGTTGTTCGAGCCACTTTGGTCTAACCAGACCATAGATCACATTCAAATTACTGTGGCCGAGACGCTGGGTGTCGAAGGCCGCCATGATTATTATGACAAAGCCGGTGCCGTGCGCGACATTATGCAAAACCATTTGCTGCAGCTTTTATGCCTGATTGCTATGGAGCCGCCCAATTCACTGGACGCCGGCAATGTTCGGGCTGAGAAGATTAAAGTGCTCAACGCACTTAAAGGGTTTGACGCGGCGACAGTGAACAATAATACAGTGCGTGGGCAATATACCAGCGGCCACATTGGCGACACCCGCGTCGCCGGCTATCGCGACACCCTGCCCGATGACATAAAGAACAGTGAAACCGAGACCTTCGCGGTCATTAAAACCGAGATTGCTAACTGGCGATGGGCTGGCGTGCCATTTTATCTGCGGACAGGTAAGCGCATGCAGGCGCGGCGGTCTGAAATTGTAATTCAATTCAAATCGACCCCGCATAATGTGTTTGGCGAGGGGCAAAACCAGCCCAACCGTTTGGTCTTGCGCCTACAGCCTGATGAAGCCATGCGGCTATTCATGCAAGTGAAAGAACCAGGCCCAGGCCATATGACATTGCGGTCCATTCCACTTGACTTGTTTTATGCGCGCAGTTTCTCAAGCCTAAAATATCCGGACGCTTATGAGCGCTTATTGATGGATGTCGTGCGCGGTAACCTATCGCTCTTTATGGGACTTGAGGAAGTCATGGCGGCTTGGGCATGGACAGATAATTTGCTGTCCGCATGGGATAAAGCCGATCAGAAATTAGAGCATTATGCCGCCGGTACTGACGGGCCATTGCAAGCCTCTTTGCTTCTAGATCGTGACGGACGCGCCTGGTGGAATGATGATATCGAGGATGGCGCGTGAGTTTTCGGCTGACCAAGTATAGAGATGACGCGGCGATGACCAAGGCGCTGGTCGTGGCCAGCTGCAACGCCCTAGATATGTCACAAAATGGCACGCCGCAGAGCCTGTTATTATCGGGCGGGTCATCACCAGTGGCCTTTTACACCGCCTTGGGTGCGGCGCCCCTTGATTGGTCACACATTCACATGGCCTTGGTTGATGAGCGCTGGGTCGACGCCGACAATGACGGTTCCAACACCCGCTTAATCAACACCACTTTGCGTGCCCAAGCTGCTGGTGCAGCGCCGTTCGTTGAGATGAAAACCCTGCACCCCACGCCTCAAGAAGCGGCGCCCCTCGTCGCTGCCGATTACGCCAAACTACCGCCGATCGGCCTCAGTATTTTGGGCATGGGTCCTGACGCACATACGGCGTCTTGGTTCGAAAAAGCCGCTGAATATGATGCTGTCAGCGCCGCCGACGCGCCATTGGGCGTGGCTGGCATCACGGTACCAGAAACCTCCGTGACGGGCATTTACCTCGACCGCATCACCATTACCGGCAGTTTTTTGGGCGGCAGTGCTCAGGTGTTTTTAATTCTCAAAGGCGACACGCGTTTGTCGCTATTCGAGCAGTGCATGAATCAAGACTTAAGCGCCTCCCCGATTGGCCGCGCCGCAAAAATTCTTGGTGACCGCCTGCATGTCTTCGCCCTGACGGGAGAGCAATAATGCATCCTAGTATTCAAGCCATCACGCAACGTATTATTGAGCGATCAAAAGACACCCGCCGTAGCTATCTCGACGGCGTCGCAGCAGCTCAAAGCACCCCCGCGCCACGCGACAGCTTATCGGCTGGCAATAAAGCGCACGCTTTCGCCGCCTGTCCGGCGCATGATAAACAGGCCCTACTCGGCGGTAAGTGGCCGAATATTGCGATTGTTACCGCCTATAATGATATGTTGTCGGCTCACCAGCCCTATCAACGTTATCCTGAGCTTATCCGCCAAGCAGCGCGTGAATGTGGTGCCACCGCACAGGTTGCTGGCGGTGTTCCGGCGATGTGTGATGGGGTGACGCAAGGCCAGCCGGGCATGGAGTTATCATTGTTCTCGCGCGATGTGATTGCCATGGGCACAGCCGTCGCCTTGTCGCACAATAGTTTCGACGCGGCGCTATATCTCGGCATTTGCGATAAAATTGTTCCGGGCATGTTGATTGGTGCCCTGCAATTCGGCCATTTACCCGCTATTTTTGTGCCATCTGGGCCAATGGCTTCGGGCCTTCCGAATAGCGAGAAAGCCCGCATCCGCCAGCTTTATGCCGAGGGCAAAGCCAGCCGTGATGAACTATTGCAAGCGGAATGCGACAGCTATCATAGCGCCGGCACTTGCACCTTTTACGGCACAGCAAACTCCAATCAAATGCTAATGGAATTTATGGGGCTGCACATCCCCGGCGCTTCATTCATTCCACCAGACACGCCCTTGCGCGACCGGCTGACCAGCGAAGCCACGCGCCGCGCCGCGGCAATTTCGAAAATGGGAGAAACCTATACGCCTTTGGCGCAGGTGATTGATGAAAAATCAATCGTCAATGCCATGGTCGGCCTATTGGCGACCGGCGGCTCAACCAATCACACGCTACATTTACCAGCCATTGCCCGCGCCGCGGGGATTATCATCAATTGGCAAGACTTTGATGATCTATCGAAGATTGTGCCGTTGTTGACACGGGTTTATCCAAATGGCCAAGCTGACGTCAACCATTTCCATGCCGCCGGTGGCATTGGGTTTGTCATTGCCGCCCTTTTGAGAGGCGGCCTATTGCATGACGATGTAACGACAATTAACGGCCACGGTTTACAGGCCTATGCCAGCGAGCCGATGCTTGAAAAAGATGCGCTGACATGGCGCCCCTCACCGGAGGTCAGCGGTGACAAAGAGGTGGTAACAGATTGTGAGGCACCGTTTGACGCGGAAGGTGGCTTACGCCTGCTGAACGGCGATTTAGGGCGCGGCGTCATCAAAACCTCAGCTGTGAAACAGGCGCATCGTATCGTTGCGGCACCGGCCGCTGTTTTCAATGATCAAGATGAGGTTCTGGCGGCTTTTGAGGCCGGTCAATTAGAGCGTGATTGTGTTGTTGTCCTGCGTTTTCAAGGGCCAGCCGCAAATGGCATGCCAGAATTGCACAAGCTGACTCCTACACTGTCGGTGCTGCAAGACCGCGGGTTTCAAGTTGCGTTGATTACCGATGGGCGTATGTCGGGCGCTTCGGGCAAAGTGCCAGCCGCCATCCACATGACGCCGGAAGCCAAACGTGGCGGACCATTGGCTAAAGTTCAAGACGGCGACCTTATTCGACTGGACAGTATCGCTGGCACGCTGAGTATTGAAGCGCCCGATTTCAAGGCCCGCGCCAGCACACCCATGCCGCGGCCAAATGTTCAAGCTGGCTTTGGACGGCAATTATTCGAAAATTTGAAAGGGCAGATTAGCTCAGCCGAAAGTGGTGCATCCCTATTTGGCATTGGAGAGAAATAAATGTTTTTAGTAGGTGACATAGGCGGCACCAATGCTCGGTTTGCAATTGCCCGAACGGCCGGCAAAGAAAGCATCGTTCTGACCGATTTTGAAAAATTCACGGCCAATGAATTCAAAAGTTTCGACGAAACAATGAACCAGTTTGTTGAAAATATTGGCCACCGTCCATCGCTTGCTGTTCTCGCCGTGGCCGGGCCAATCAATGATGGTGAAGTGAAGTTCACCAATCGATCCTGGCATTTGCAAGCCGATGAAATTAGAGAGAAATGCCAAATCAGCGAAGTCTGTTTGATGAACGATTTCACAGCAATGGCCTATTCTGTCACCCACGTCAGCAATGATAGCTTCATCGAATTGAAATCAGGCACAGCCGACCCCAACGCCCCGATACTGGTCGCTGGCCCGGGCACAGGCTTTGGCTCCTGCCTGTTGGTTGGCAATGAAGACAAACGCATCGCCATTGCTTGTGAAGGCGGCCACAGCCTGTTTGCCCCGCGCACGCCGTTGCAACATGATGTTAATCGGGTTCTGCAACGCAGTAATCCGAATGTCTCGGTGGAACGGATTTGTGGTGGCGGTAATCTGGAGGCTTTGGTTGTCGCGATGGCTGACGTGCATGGCATAAAGCCGCCTAACCTGACGCCGCAAGACATTATTGAAAAGGCTCTTGCTGGCGACGCTTTTTGCCATGATATATGCCAGTTGCGGGCTGATGTTATTGTCGCCAGCCTAGCCAATATGGCGTTGATTGGCGGGGCGCGTGGCGGCGTTGTTTTGTCGGGTGGCGTGGCACGCCATCTGGCCAATTTCCTATCAACCCCGGAAACCATGGATAACTTTGCCTCGCTTTGGCCAAATGGCGAGTTTTTGCAAGATATTCCCGTCAGATTGTTGGTCAACCCGCTGGCACCGCTGATTGGCGCGGCGACACATTATCTACAAAACGAG
>CALEFA010000002.1 GCA_937876775.1 uncultured Rhodobiaceae bacterium
TCTATTCCATCGTCTATCTTCCGCTGGCCGATGCGCAGGCGATTAGCTTTTCGCGTAATTTATTTCTCGTGCCCATGGCAGCCTTACTGCTCGGCGAACTCATCGGCCTGCGCCGTGCGTTGGCCGCTGGCGTCGGCTTTGTAGGGGTTATCATCATGCTGCGCCCGGGCACAGATATGATGGGCTCTGTGCCGGCCTTGGCAGCGCTCGGCCATGCCATTTTTGTCGCCTTGGCCACGGTTCTGGTCAATATTGCCTCGCGTTATGACAAAACAGTGACGCTGATGTTTTATACCAATGTGGTGACCATTGTGTTGATTGCCATTCCGGCCTTTTTTGTCTGGGTTACCCCGACATGGTCGCAACTGGCTTTGCTGGTGGTGATGGGCGTGCTGGCGACTTCGGCTCATAATTGTTTTATCCGCGCCTATGCTTTGGGTGAAGCCAGCGCAATCGCGCCGGTCGATTATTCGCGCTTGGTGATGGCGGCGGTTGTCGGGATTTTGCTGTTTGGCGATATTCCCGATATTTACACAATTGCTGGCGCTTTGATTATTGTCAGTGCCAGTTTCTACATTATCCGACGCGAGGCTCAGCTCGCGCGTCTAAAAGCCAAGGGCGAAGAGGCGCTATAAACGGGCTTGCATGCGGGCCGATGGCACAATAAAGTCTGGCCATGTCCGACACACATCGAGTAACAAAGGGAGCACACGATGAAATTAGATTCAAACATTACCGCCATTATTACTGGCGGTGCATCAGGCCTTGGCGAAGCGACAGCCCGTCTTTTGGCTGAACAAGGCGTTCGGGTTGGTATTTTCGACCTTAATGAAGAACGCGGTGAAGCGGTTGCCAAAGAATTGGACGGTAGCTTTGCAAAAGTTAACGTAACCAATGAAGAAGAAGTTGATGCCGGTTTTGCAAAAATCCGTGGTGCTTTGGGCCAAGAACGTATTCTGATCAACTGCGCTGGCACGGGTAATGCTATTAAGACAGCGTCACGCAATAAAGAGACTGGCGAAATCTCGCATTTCCCACTTGATGCGTTCAATCTGATTATCCAAATCAATTTGGTTGGCACATTCCGTTGTATCGCGAAATCTGCAGCCGGTATGATGACTCTTGACCCATTGGCATGCGGCGACCGCGGTGCCATGGTCAATACGGCCTCTGTGGCGGCTGAAGACGGCCAAATCGGTCAGGCTGCTTATTCTGCCTCTAAGGGCGGCGTTGTCGGCATGACTTTGCCGATCGCACGCGACTTGTCGCGCGAAGGCATTCGTATCAACACAATTTTGCCAGGTATCTTCAACACACCATTATTGGCTGGTGCCCCTGAGAATGTGAAACAGGCACTGGGCGCGATGGTGCCTTACCCATCACGTTTGGGCATGCCTGAAGAATATGCGAAATTGGCCAAGACCATGTGTGAAGTGAATTACTTCAATGGTGAAGATGTGCGTCTTGATGGTGCAATCCGTATGGCGCCACGCTAGGGCGTTCTTGACTCTCGGGCGCTAAATATTCAGCGCCCTGGTTTCACGCAATTGACAGCCGGCGATCTTCAATGATCCGTCCGGCTGTTTTTGCATGGTGAAGGCAACCCAATAGCCTTTGCCTCGTTGATCGGTGAGAAATAAATTCTGCACACGGGTCTGCTCATATTGCCCTAGACGCTTGGCGCGGTCGTCGAAATCAAAGTTTTGCGCTTCAAACAAAGCCGGATAATGCGCTTCGGCCATGGCCATATAGCCATTGGGGCTGGTAAAGCGTGCTTGCAAATTGGGGCTGGCCAATGCCCAAGCGGCCTGCGTATCGCGGCGTTGAAAGGCGGCAATATGCTGGCTAATGGTCACGCGAATGGCGCGATCATGTGGCCGCAGGGGAGCGTTGCGATGGGATTGCATAAGGGCGGTCGCAGCAGCCAAAATAGCCAATGCTATTAATATCCCAATGCCGCGGCGGGTTAGCATTTAGCGCCCAGCAGCGCCCGCCGTCTTATCCATAAAACGAGCCATGGCGACGTCTAAATCTGACAGGCCATTGACGTCATGCGTGGTCAAAACAATGTCGACGGTTTTATAGACATTAGACCATTCGGGATGATGGTCGAGCTTTTCGGCCATCATTGCTACGCGGCTCATCCAAGCAAAGGCGGCGTTGAAATCAGCAAACACATATCGTTTGGTGATGGCCTCACGACCTCGTACCATTTTCCAACCTTTGGATTTGGCAGCGGCGACAAATTCTTTGCGCTGTTTAACGGTTAGTTTTTCACTCATGTCAGATCCTATGGGCAAATGTTAGGTGCGTTGAGATGCACGGTTTCGATATCTGCCAGCATTTCTTCGCTCATTTCCAGATCGACACTGGTCACCGCCAATTTCAATTGTTCCATGCTGGTGGCGCCAATAATATTTGAGGTGACGAAATCACGTGTGGTCACGAATTGATTGGCTAATTGCGAGGCATCAACACCATATTTCTCAGCAATTTTCAAATAGCCATCAATGGCCCGATCGGCAGCGGGAGTTTCATAGCGTTGCAAACGGTCGAATAATTGTTTGCGGGAGCCTTGCGGCAAAGCGCCATTTTGATATTTACCGGTCAAATAGCCCTGCGCCAAAGGCGAGTAGGCCAATAGGCCAACGCCTTCGCGGTGGAAAATTTCCGAACTGCCTAGTTCATAAATCCGATTGAGGAAATTATAGGCGTTTTGCACCGACACCATGCGCGGCAGAGATTTGTCGGCTTCCGCGTAATGCAGGAATTTCATAATGCCCCACGGGGTTTCATTGGACAGACCGAAATGGCGCACTTTACCGGCCTTTTGAACATCAGCGAGGACGCCAAGAATATCTTCAATGCGGTTTTTCTCGTCGCCGTAATGAGTATAGCCAAGCCCGCCGAATATATTCATCGGGCGGTCAGGCCAGTGCAATTGATATAAATCAATATAGTCGGTTTGCAGGCGAGCAAGGCTTTTGTCGACCGCTTCCATGATTTGCTCGCGGGTATGCTCGGTGCCAGCGCCATCATCGCGCAGCCATGTCATTGGGGCGCGGCCTGCGACTTTTGTGGCGAGAATAATTTTGTCGCGCATACCGGTTTTTTTCAACCAGCTACCAACGATCTTCTCGGTTGAACCTTGGGTTTCGGCACGCGGCGGCACGGCATACATTTCGGCGGTATCGAAGAAATTAATCCCCATTTCGACCGCATAATCCATTTGCTCATGGCCCTCGGCCTCCGTGTTTTGCTCGCCCCATGTCATGGTGCCGAGGCAAATTTCACTGACCTTAATGTCGGTATGCCCTAATTTTCTATAGTCCATAAATATCTCCCTAGATGTTTACTTGTTGATGCGTCCGATAAGCTGTTCTGCCTTAGGTAGAATGCGTTGGACAATAATTTGAATGCCGTCGGCGTTGGGGTGAATGCCGTCTGCCAGGTTAAGGTTTTTAATACTGGCAACTCCGTCGAGGAAAAACGGATAGTAAATTAAATCATATTTTTTTGCGAGTTCCGGATAAATGGGATTAAAGCGATTTGCATAGGCTAACCCTAAATTAGGCGGCGCATACATGCCAGCCAATAAAATGGTCAGCCCGCGCGCCTGCAAGGTTTGAATAATTTGAGTTAGATTTTGCCGCGTGACTTCCGGGGGCACGCCACGCAAGGCATCATTGGCACCAAGTTCGACAATAACCGCGCTGGCACTTGAAGGAATTGACCAGTCGAGTCGGGCCAGACCACCGGCGCTGGTATCGCCCGATACGCCGGCATTCTGCACCACGACTAAATGCCCACGTGCGCGCAAAGCGGCTTGCAATTGCGGTACAAACCCCTTGCCCGGTGGCAATTGATAACCAGCCGTTAAACTATCGCCCAGCGCAACAATTTCCAATGGCTCTTGTACCTGCGCCCTAGCTGTCGTAAAGCTGAAGGCCATCGCCAACCACAGCAGCGTCCCACACAGCAATAATAAATGCCTAGAAACTGACGGTTTTGGCTCTAAATAACGTTTAAGTAACATTGTCGCGATATTCTCTTGCGGCTAGAATGATGACGAGGACAAAATGATCCAGATTGAAAATCTGCACGTTACACTGCCCAGTCGAGCGGGCAACGTCAACATACTTCGTGGCATTGATTTGACGGTGGCAGCTGGGCAGAAGTTGGGACTGATAGGCCCGTCGGGCTCTGGTAAGTCGACGCTGTTGATGGTGCTGGCCGGCCTTGAGCCGCCGACCCAGGGTCATGTTGAAGTAGCCGGCCATGCCTACTCTAAAATGAGCGAAGATGATTTGGCGCGCTTTCGCCGCCAGCATGTTGGCATTGTTTTTCAATCCTTCCATTTGGTGCCGACCATGACGGCTATGGAGAATGTTGCTCTGCCTCTGGAACTGGCCGGTCGAGACAATGGTTTCGAGGTGGCCCGTGACCTATTGGATGAAGTCGGACTGGCTCATAGGCTGGATCATTATCCGGCGCAAATGTCCGGCGGCGAGCAGCAACGCGTGGCCATTGCGCGGGCTTTATCGGCTAACCCGCCGGTGCTTTTCGCCGATGAACCAACCGGCAATCTAGATTATGCTACTGGCCAAGCGATTATGGATTTGTTGATCAAATTGGCTGACCAGCGCAAAACCACCTTGGTGTTGATTACCCATGACAGCGAACTGGCGCAGCGTTGCGACCAAGTGGTGAGCATGCGTGACGGCAAAATCGAGGTGGCAGCTTAATCGCATGAGTGAAAAAAACGCCATTGGCTTTGGCCTAGCGCTGCGTTTGGCGCGTCGCGAATTGCGTGGCGGTCTGGCCGGCTTTCGAATTTTCCTTCTCTGCTTGATTTTAGGCATTGCGACAATTGCCTCGGTCGGTTCTTTGTCATCGGCCTTAGTGGCGGGCATGGGGGCGCAGGGACAAGCCATATTGGGCGCCGATATAGACTTCCGGCTGACCCATCGGCAGGCATTTGACGAAGAAAAATCTTGGCTTGAGGCACAAGGCACGGTCTCTGAAATCGCCACTATGCGGACTATGGTGCGGCTTGAGGCCCAAAGTATTTTGGTTGAAGCCAAGGCGGTGGATGCACTTTATCCGCTCTATGGCAGGCTCGATTTGGCGCCATCGCTTGGCCTTGACGCGCTGCAAACCGTCACCGACGCGCAAGGCAATAAGCTTTACGGCGCTGTTGCTGAGCAGACTTTGTTTGACCGTTTGGAAATATCGCCGGGCGCTATTATTGGGCTGGGGCAAATTCGCGTTCAGCTCAAGGCTGTGGTGATGGCCGAACCTGACCGCACAGCTGCCGGTTTTCCTTTGGCTCCGCGATTGTTGGTGTCGCCGCAAACCTTGCGGGCTGCTGGCTTATTGCAGCCCGGCAGTTTGATCAATTATCACTATCGCATCAAACTGCCAGCCGAGGCTGGCGCAGCGACCATGCTGGCGTTACGGGCCGCGGCGGCGGAGAAATTTCCCAATGCCGGTTGGCGCATACGCGACCGCTCTGATGCCTCGCCGTCATTGCGCCGATTCATTGAACGGCTTGGTCTGTTTTTAACCCTGGTCGGACTGACGGCGCTGGTCGTCGGCGGGGTCGGGGTTGGCAATGCGATTAGCGCTTATGTGCAAAAACGCAGCGAGTCGATTGCCATTATGCGCGCCTTAGGGGCATCGGGTCGGTTCATCTTTTATGTTTATGCGCTACAAATTGCCGTACTGACCATTTTAGGTGTGTTGATTGGTTTGGCCATTGGGGCGGTGACGCCGCTGGCCGTGAAATTTTTCTTTGGCGCCCTGCTGCCGGTTGAAATCATCGCGCAAATCTATCCGCAACCTCTGCTGGCGGCGGCTGGCTTCGGCATTTTATCGGCTGCGGCTTTTGCTCTATGGCCTTTAGGCAAGATTGAAAAAACGCCAGTGACGGCGTTGTTTCGCCAGTCGCTAGGTGACGTGCCGCAAAATGCCGGCAAACCGATTATCATTGCCATTGGCCTGTGTTTTGTAGGCTTGGCGGCCTTGGCTCTGCTGATTTCTGAACGCCGTGATGTCGCCATTTGGTTTGGGCTCGGCGTTGGCCTGTCATATTTGGCGCTGGCTGGCGCGGCGCGGTTGATTATTTGGCTGGCCAAACGGGCCGGACGGCCACGGCAGCCAGAATTGCGCATGGCGTTGAGCAATATCACGCGGCCCAATGCGCCGGTCAAAGCGGTGATGCTGTCGATGGGTCTGTCGGTGACCTTGCTGTCGGCGATTTCCATGGTCGACGGTAATATAAACGCGCAAATCAGCGATGATTTGCCTGAGCGCACACCGTCGTTCTTTTTCCTCGATATTCAGCCGCATCAGATTGATGGTTTTCTAGCCCGCGCCAATGCCAATCCGGCCATTAGTCGGATTGAGGCCAGTCCGTTTTTGCGGGGCGAGATTTTGGCGGTTAATGATGTCACGGCGGCGGCGTTGACCCCGTCGCCTGAAGCAGCATGGGTGCTGCGCGGCGATCGCGGGCTAACATATAGTGTCGATGAGCCGACCGGTGGCGAGTTAGTGGCCGGTCAGTGGTGGGCCGCTGATTATAACGGGCCACCGCTGGTTTCTTTTGATGCGGATATTGCCAAAGGGCTTGGTATTGGCATTGGGGATAAGGTGAAGGTCAATGTTCTGGGGCGTCCCCTGACCGCCACCATTTATAATTTGCGCAAAATTGATTGGGCTTCTGGCGGCATGAATTTTGTCATGGTGTTTTCACCGGCGCCGCTGTCTTCAGCGCCGCACACGCATTTAACAACAGTGACCATGGCGGCGGCGCAAGAGGCGGCCTTTGCCCGCGAAGTGGCGGTGGCCTTCCCCAATGTTACGATTATTCGTGTGAAAGAAGCGATTCAGGCGGCCAGTTCAATTCTGACGAATTTAGGTCTGGCGGTGCGCGCGATGAGCACGATTACCTTGATCGCCGGTATTCTGGTTCTGGCCGGAGCCATGGCCAGCGGCCATCGGGCACGGGTTTATGATGCAGTGGTGATGAAAGTGCTGGGCGCGACGCGACGGCGTATCATGCTGGCCTATGCAATTGAATATGGGCTGATGGGCCTTGGCGCGGCCTTGATTGCCTCTGCTGCTGGCACGCTGGCCTCATGGGGGCTGATTGCCGGCGCCATGCAGGCCAGTTGGATATTCTTGCCCATAACCTTGGCTGTGACGATTATTGCGGCAGTGGTTCTGACGGTTATTCTGGGGCTGATTGGCACTTATGCGGCGCTGAGTGCACCGGCCGCGCCGGTTCTACGCAGTGAATGATCATTCAGGCCAATAAATCGTCATCAGCAGTGCTTGTCGCGAGTTTTTGGTCTTGAAATCGGCGCATTTACTGCCAATATAAGTAACATCACGAATGTTGATAGAAAGAGAAATTTTATGACTGATAATTGGCAAAACAATTCTACCCGCGCCCCCTCTGAGGGCGTAAGCGAAGCGCGGCCAATCGACCAAGGTCTGCGTATCTATATGACGAAAGTCTATAATTACATGATGCTGGGCCTGCTGTTGACAGCTGCTGCTGCTTATATTGGCGCGGCTTCTGGTATCTACGCTCAACTAGCGCAAACGCCGCTGATTTATGTGCTGATGTTTGCACCCATTGGCTTGGTGTTGTGGCTGAGTGTGCGGATTAACAAAATGAGCCCAACCGGCGCTAAGGCGATGTTCTATATTTATGCTGGCCTGATGGGCTTGTCGCTATCCTATGTGCTGTTGATGTTCACTGGCGTGAGCGTGGTACGGACATTTCTGGTCACCGCCGCCTCATTTGGCGCCTTGAGCCTGTATGGCTACACCACGAAACGTGATTTGTCCGGCATGGGGTCATTCCTCATCATGGGCTTGTTCGGAATTATCATTGCCTCAATCGTCAATATTTTCATGCAAAGCTCCGTTATGCATTTGACCATTTCCGTGCTTGGCGTGTTGATTTTTGCCGGTCTGACGGCTTATGATACGCAAGATATTAAGCGCATTTATTATGCTGGCGATACGCGCGACACAGCGGAGAAGAAAGCCATTATGGGCGCCCTTCGTCTGTATCTGGACTTCATCAATATGTTCTTATTCCTGCTGCAATTTATGGGTAATCGCGATTAACCCAAAGCAGGTGACAAAATGAAACCCCGGTCTTCACGATCGGGGTTTTTTTTTAATCAACCAAACGTATGTTTTTGCGATTAAAGAAATTGAGCAAGGCGGCTAGGTCATGGCCGCGCCGTAAAACCTGACCGGACGCGCCGCGCAAACAATATTGCCCTTGTTTGCGTCGTAGCGCCGGTGTTTTATCAATGCAATAGAGCGGCACTTCACTGCTGCGGCGGAAAATAGAAAAACAAGCGCTATCGACGCCATCATCAATGGCGTAATCGCGCCAGTGGCCAGCCCCCACTTGGCGACCATATATATTCAATAATTGCGTAAGTTCTTGGCGCGTCCACATGACCCGCATCGGGGCTCGTTTACTGAGCTGCTGTTCGCGTTCAAAAGCATTGCCAACAATGATCAAAGGTTTTGATTTGGCCATAACCCATGCTCCGCCGTTTGCCGGAAAATTGCAAGGAAATAAGCCTGAAGATTTTCACGCCTGCCCATAAAATGCCTTAATCTTGCCCTTATTGTGCCGTGATAATTAGCCATAAAGATGAGGCGAGTAAGACTTTCTCGGCGCACCAAATTTCTCCTCCCGAATGGTGCGCCGAGATTTTTTCGGTGTAAGCGTCCCTGGCCCAATATCACATTCGTCTTCCCTGACGATCTCCTCCACCTGATATTGGGCCAAAACCGCTAGACTTTTCGCGTTTTTGGCTTGCCAGTCCTTTTCGGGTCACTTATGTGAATAGAGATGATTGAAGTACAACATTTGGTAAAGAAGTTTGGCGATTTCACAGCGGTCAATGATTTGAGCTTTGCTGTCGAGAGCGGTCAGGTGATGGGCTTCCTTGGGCCGAACGGTGCTGGTAAATCGACGACAATGAAAATGATTACCGGCTTTTTGCGCCCGACCGCTGGTACTGCGCGCATTGCTGGTATTGATATTTGCGACAATCCTTTGGCGGCTCAAACCCAGCTTGGTTATTTGCCCGAAGGGGCGCCAGCTTGGCCGGATATGACGCCGCGCCAGTTCCTCGATTTTATCACCCGTATTCGCGGCCTAGATAAGTCAGCCGCGCGCCAAGCGATGATCCGTGCCATTGGCATGACGGAACTGCATGGCGTGCTCGACCAGCCGATTGATACCTTGTCGAAGGGCTATCGCCGCCGGGTTGGTTTGGCACAGGCGATTGTCCATGATCCAGACGTGCTGGTGATGGATGAGCCAACCGATGGTCTCGACCCCAATCAGAAGTTTCAAGTGCGTCAGGCGATTGAAGAAATGGCGGCGCATAAGGCGATTATTATTTCGACGCATATTCTCGAAGAAGTCGATGCGATTTGTTCGCATGCGATGATTATTGACCGCGGTGAGATTGTCGCCGAGGGCACGCCGTCGGCTTTAGCGGCCCGCTCGCGTTTCTTTGGCGCCGTATCGTTGACCCTCGATACGCAATTGCTCGAGCGTGCCTGCAAGGTTCTAGATGGTATTGATAATAGCCGTTATGAGGTGGTCACCCGAGGTGTTGAAACAGTGATCTCTGTGTTCGCCGATACGGCGCAGGCACCAGCCACTGATTTGCTTGCCCATGTAAGAGATTTGATTTCCCAGCAGGAGTGGCCAGTGCGTGCTTTGGCGCTGGAAACTGGCCGCCTTGATGACGTGTTTGGCACGCTGACGCGCAAGCCGCGCCCGCTCGCCGATACAGCCAACGTGGCCGATGGAGGTGGCGCATGAGCCAGCTCTGGACAATCACGCGGCGTGAATTCGCCGGCTATTTTTCGACCCCCTTGGCCTTTGTGTTCATTGTGGTGTTTTTACTAGCCAATGGGCTGGCGACATTTTATCTCGGCGCATGGTTCGAAATGGGGCAGGCTGACTTGACCAGTTTCTTCATGTTCCACCCTTGGCTGTATTTGTTTTTCTTGCCGGCCATTTCAATGCGGCTGTGGGCCGAAGAACGCCGCAATGGGTCGATTGAATTATTGCTGACTTTGCCGGTGCCGCTATCGGCCATTGTTTTGGGAAAATATTTTGCCGCTTTGGCGTTCTCGGCCTTGGCTCTGGCCCTGACCTTTCCTGTATGGATCAGTGTGAATTTTCTTGGCGACCCCGATAATGGGGTGATTTTGGCCAGCTATCTCGGCAGTCTGATGTTGGCCGGCGGCTATTTGGCAATCGGCTCATGTCTGTCAGCCTTAACCCGCAATCAAGTGATTGCTTTTGTAATTTCCGTCGTCGCTTGCTTTTTATTCACCGTATCGGGAGCACCTCTGGTGTTGGATATTTTTCGTTCTTGGGCGCCGCAAGTGTTGACTGATACGCTAGCCTCTTTCAGCTTGTTGACGCATTTCCGCGCCATCACTGGCGGGGTGATTGATTTTCGCGATTTGGTGTTCTTTGTCACGCTGATTGGTGTGTTTCTGGTGGCGACGATGATCATTGTCGACATGAAAAAGGGAGAGGGGGCATGATGCGCATTTCTCCGCACGCCCTTGGCCTGATTTTGCTGGCGATTATTTTCGTCACTATCAACCTATTCGCCAATGTGTCTTTCCGTGCTGCGCGGCTTGATTTGACGCAGAATAATTTGTTCACGCTGAGTGATGGCACACGCAATATTCTCGGTCAGCTTGATGAGCCGGTGACATTGAAATTTTATTATTCGCAAGAATTAGCCGCCGAGCAGCCGGGGTTACGGCTCTACGCCAACCGGGTGCGCGACATGCTGGAAGAAATGACAGCCGCCGCCAATGGCAAAATTCAACTCGATATTATTGACCCAGAACCATTTTCTGAAACCGAAGATCAAGCTGTGGCTCAGGGTTTGGTGGCGCAGCCAGTCGATGCTGGCGAGATTGTTTACTTTGGTCTGGTCGGCACCAATATGGTGGACCGGGTGGAAGTCATTCCGTTTTTTGCCGATGAACGCCAACAATATTTGGAATATGATCTGGCCCGATTGGTGCATAATTTATCATTGCCGGAAAAACCCGTGCTCGGCATTATTTCCAACTTGCCGCTCGACACTGGGGCTGGCGGCATTTTGGCGGCCATGCGCGGTCAATCGCAGCCATTTTTGATTTATGCCGAACTGACCGACCGGTTTAATGTCGAATTTATTCCGCCAGACTCGGTGAAACTACCCAATAATATTGATGTGCTTTTATTGGCGCATCCGCGGCCGTTGAACGATATGCAAGCCTATGCGGTTGACCAGTTTATTATGCGCGGTGGACGGGTTCTGGCATTTCTTGACCCGCAATCGGAAGTCAGTTTGACGGCGGGCCCAAACGGGGAACCGCTGAAGGGGTATACTGAGCAATCATCTTTGCCGAAATTGCTTGGCCAATGGGGCGTGCAACTGGACAATAATCTGATTGTTGCCGATCGCAAACGAGCCCAACGGGTGGCCGCTGGCCGCGACGCGCGCCGCGCCTTGACGGATTATATTTTGTGGATGGGCCTGACCAGTGAAGAAATGAATGGCGATGATTTAATCACCGCCAATATTGATCATCTGAATATCGGCACGGTCGGCGCCTTGTTTGCAACCGATAATGCGACGACAAATTTCACCCCGCTGGTGAGCTCATCGGATGATGCCAGTTTGATGACCCGCGACTATGTGCTGACCGCACCGTCGCCGGATAAATTATTGCGCCGTTTCGAACCGGGCGATGCACCTTATGTGATTTCCGCCCGCTTATCGGGTCTGGTGACCACCGCCTTCCCCGATGGCCCGCCCGTAGGAGAAAATCAGAAGGGCCAAAGCGCCAAGCTGGCTGATCATAAAACTGAAAATGTCGCGGCTAATATTGTGGTGTTCGCCGATAGCGATTTCTTCGATGACCGGTTTTGGGTGACGGAGCAAAATTATCTTGGCCAGCGTTTTGGTGTGCCGATTGCCGACAATGGCAAATTTTTGCTGAATGCGGTTGAGAATATGATGGGCTCGAATGATTTGATCAGCCTGCGCGGCCGCGAGCGCGTGGCGCGTCCCTTTACGCGTGTCCAAGCGCTACGCAAAGCGGCTGAACAAAATTATCTTGAAGAAGAGGAAAACCTGCTGGCCCGCATTGAAGCGGCGCAGGGCGAGTTGAACAAACTAGAGCAAGGTGGCGCTGGTCTGGCTGACGCTGAAGTGGCGTCTAAAAAATACCGCGCTGAACTGTTGCAAGCGCGTAAAGCTTTGCGCCGCGTGCAGGGTGATTTGCGCCGCGACATTGACCAATTGGAAGCCCGCGTCACATGGCTGAATATTATCGTCATGCCGGTGTTGATTGGTTTGGCGGCGCTGATGTTGGCGATGCGGCAAAGACGCCGACGTCTGGCGACGCAAAAAGCTGGCGGACTTTTGGTGGAAACCAAAATTGCCGATGAGGTCAGCTAATGGATATGGCGCGTTTGCTCCGGCCTTTGAGCCTGATTGCTCTGATCGGCCTTATCTTAGCGGTTCTGGCTAGCGTCACCGACCGTCGGGTCAATGCGGTGGCGCCACCGGAAGTGTTCTTGCCGGATTATGGAGCGTCTCTCGAGCGCGCGGCGCGGCTAGAAATCACTCATGGTTTGGGGATGTCGGGCACGCGATTATTGGCCTTCACACGCCAAGACGGTGTTTGGCGCTTTGAGCAACGTGACAATTATCCGGCTAAGCAGGAATTGGTCACGGAGACGCTTTTGGCTTTGGCTGATTTGAAGGCGTTGGAGGCGCGTACTGCCAAGCCTAAATGGCATCGCGCCCTTGGCCTCAGCCGGCCAGAAGATTTCGGCAAGGCTGTGCGGTTCCGCGTGCTTGATGCTGAGGGAAATATTTTAGCGGCCATTTTAATGGGCAATGAAGAACGCAGCGAGGCCGAGGCCGGCTTGCAGGTCACGTCGATTGGCCCCGATTTGCGCAATTTCTATATCCGGCGTGATGGCGAAGCGCAGACTTGGCTGGCCCGTGGACGCTTGCCGCGTAGCCCGGAACCGGCGGCATGGATATCAATGGATTTGCCACGTGGCCCCGCTGATTTGCTGCGCGATGTGAGCTTCGGTAAAGGTAAAGCAGCCTTTGATCTGGTGCGCGTCGGTGAAGCGCAATGGTCGCGTCCGGGTGGGCTTGGCTGGTTTGTTGGTTTTGCTGACTTGCAACCCGACAATGTGGCGTCCGTCGATTTGATCGCCTTCGACACGGCGCAACCAATGGTTTTGACCTATAGCAATGGGCTGGTTCTGCGCTATGAAAATGTCGGTGCCGCCAATTATATCTGGTCGCGGATTACCGCTTCAGCCAGCAAAAAGGCCAGTGCTGAAATTCAGACACTGGCCCAAGATTTGCAAAGCCGATATGCCGGCTGGGCGTTTCGTTTTCCAGCTGATACGGCGCCGATATTACTGCCCGGCGCCGAACAACTGGATCGGCCGTTAAGCCGCTAGCTGACGCAGCACATATTGTAGAATACCACCATTGAGGAAATATTCGACTTCATCGGCTGTATCAATGCGGCTTTGGAGTTTCACCGTCCGGCTTTTGCCCTTGGCTGATGTAATCACCATATCATATTTTGCGCGTGCTTTGATTTTGCCATCAAGGCCCTTAATGGTGATGGTTTCACTGCCATCGAGCTTCAAGCTGGCCCAGCTATCTGTGCCGGTGAATTGCAACGGTACAATGCCCATGCCGACTAGATTTGAACGGTGAATCCGCTCAAAGCTCTCCGCCACCACTGCGCGCACACCCAATAAGCGTGTGCCTTTAGCAGCCCAGTCACGGCTTGAACCCGTGCCATATTCTTTACCGGCAAA
Organism: uncultured Rhodobiaceae bacterium; assembly: GCA_937876775.1. Classification (GTDB taxonomy): domain Bacteria; phylum Pseudomonadota; class Alphaproteobacteria; order RS24; family RS24; genus JAHEGN01. The sequence goes on from CALEFA010000002.1 coordinate 13,928, forward strand.
GACCACCAGCGGTGTGCCTTTTTTGGCATATTCAATGGCCGCATCATAAATCGGCATGGTTTTGCCTGATGGCATGAGCTTGGTCACGCCACCTTCTGTGCCCGGTGCCATATGGTTGCGGATGCGGATATTGGCGAAAGTGCCGCGCATCATCACTTCATGGTTGCCACGGCGCGAACCGTAGGAATTGAAGTCGGCTGTCTTGACCTTATTCTTGCTGAGATATTTACCAGCAGGGCTATCGGTTTTGATTGAGCCAGCAGGTGAAATATGGTCAGTGGTGATACTGTCACCCAAAAGCGCCAAAATCCGTGCATCATTGATAGGCGCAACATCTTTCGGCTCGGCTGACAGACCTTCAAAGAAAGTCGGTTTTTGAACATAGGTTGATTTATTATTCCACTCAAAGGTCAAACCGGCTTTTGCCTTGACCTTGCGCCAGCCAGAATCGCCTTTGAAGACGTTGGCATAACGCTCGCGGAACATGGCCGGTGTTACACAGCGGTGCACTGTTTCGGCAATTTCTTTGCTGCTCGGCCAAATATCTTTCAGATAGACAGGGTTACCTTTTTTATCTGTGCCCAGTGGATCTGTTGCCAGATTAATATTCACTGAACCGGCAATGGCATAAGCCACAACCAACATTGGCGAGGCCAGATAATTGGCCCGTACATCTGGGCTCACGCGACCTTCAAAGTTACGGTTGCCTGACAATACTGAAGTGGCCACTAAATCATTTTTATTAATGGCGTCAGAAATGGCTGGGGCCAACGGGCCTGAGTTACCAATACAGGTGGTGCAGCCATAGCCAACTAGGTTAAAGCCCAATTTATTGAGCGGATTTTGCAAGCCTGCTTTTTTCAGATAATCGGTTACCACTTGCGAGCCAGGTGCCAATGAGGTTTTCACCCATGGCTTGACTTCAAGACCCAAAGCCACGGCTTTTTGAGCAACCAGACCGGCTCCGAGCATGACGCTTGGGTTTGAGGTATTGGTGCATGAGGTAATGGCGGCAATCACAACATCGCCATGACCGAGGTCATGTTTGGCGCCTTTGACGGCAACGCGTTTATTGGCATCTTTGGCTTTCACACCCAAATCTGTCAGCGCAGCGGCAAACCCTTGCGGCATGGCGTCGAGTAGCACCCGATCTTGCGGGCGTTTCGGGCCAGCAAGGCTTGGGCGTATGGCATCAAGTTCAAGCGACAAGGTTGAGGTGAACACGGGATCAGGTGAACGACGTGTACGGAACATGCCTTGTGCTTTGGCATATTTTTCTACCAAATCGACGCGGGCTTTTTTGCGACCAGTGGCTTTCAAATAGCCCAGCGTGTCAACGTCGACTGGGAAGAAGCCGCAAGTGGCGCCATATTCAGGCGCCATATTGGCAATCGTTGCCTGGTCAGCCAGCGACAGATTATCAAGGCCAGGGCCATAGAATTCGACGAATTTACCAACCACGCCTTTTTTGCGCAGCATTTCAACAATTGTCAGAACCAAATCGGTGGCAGTCGCCCCTTCTGGCAATTTGCCGGTTAGTTTGAAACCAACGACTTCCGGCAATAGCATAGAGACTGGCTGTCCGAGCATGGCAGCTTCGGCTTCAATGCCGCCAACGCCCCAACCCAGAACCGCCATGCCATTGACCATGGTGGTGTGGCTGTCGGTGCCGACGAGTGTGTCAGGATAGGCAACTTCAACAGTCTTGCCATTTTGCTTTTCGCGACGTGTCCAAACCGTTTGCGCCAAATGCTCAAGATTAACTTGGTGGCAAATACCAGTGCCGGGGGGCACAACACGGAAGTTTTGGAAGGCTTGCGCGCCCCAACGTAAAAACTCATAACGCTCGCCATTGCGTTGATACTCGAGCGACACATTATCCTTCAAAGATTGTGATGTGCCCGCGTGGTCAACCATCACAGAGTGGTCAATGACCAGATCAACTGGGGTGAGCGGGTTAATTTTATTGGCGTTGCCGCCGATTTCTTGCATCGCATTACGCATGGTCGCCAAATCAACGACCGCCGGAACGCCAGTGAAATCTTGCATCAATACGCGGGCAGGACGATAGGCAATCTCGCGCGTCGACTTGCGGCGTGTCAGCCAGCTTTGAACAGCTTTGATATCGTCGGCGGTCACTGTGCGGCCATCTTCGTGACGCAACAGGTTTTCCAAAAGAACTTTCATTGAATTAGGCAGTTGAGAAATGCCTTTGAGGCCATTTTTCTCAGCCGCTTTCAGGCTGTAATATACATAGGTCTTATTACCAACCTTTAGGGTTTTCCGCGATTTAAAACTGTCGGGATGCTGAGGTGTTTCTGCTTTTTTGCGTTGCGGCATTTTGCGCTCCTTGCAATAGTCACTGGTATTTTTTTAAAAAGCCCGTCTTGGGCTCTTGCGTTATAATGACTTCTCGCGGAAAACACCATGGTGAAGCAAAAACTTTTTTTCCCTGTAACAGCTTTTGATGCTGACCAAGAGTTGCGTGTATCTGGGCTGGCGTGCACGCGCGGCGCGCGTCAGGTTTTTTCCGATGTTGCGTTTCATCTTAAGGCCGGACAGGCCTTGGCTGTTTATGGCGATAATGGCAGTGGTAAGACCTCGCTTTTGCGGCTTCTGGCCGGATTGCTGGCGCCGCAAGCCGGGGATGTTTCGCTTGCCCACGGCCCCCTCGCTTTGCAGTCGCATTATCTCGGTCACGTTGATGGATTGAAGGCGAATTTAACGGTAAGCGAAACGCTTCGCTTTACCGCGCGCCTGTTTAATGGCGCGGATACGACGTTTGATCTCGGCGATATTGGCTTAACCGCCTATGATGAACAAAGGGTCGGTGATTTATCGGCCGGCCAGAAACGCCGCTTAATGTTGGCGCGTTTGGCCATTGCGCCGCGTCAAATTTGGTTGCTTGATGAACCATTGACGGCCTTGGATAAACAGGGGCGGGCATTGATTGACACGCTGGCGCAGCAACATTTGGCGGTTGGCGGCATGATATTGGCGGCCAGCCATGAGGCTTTAGGTTTTGCCACACAGCAGCTTAGCTTGACGCAAGAGGCGGTGCGGTGATGGGGTTGTTTATTGCTCTTTGTCATCAACATATTCTGCTGGCGTGGCGTGGTGGCCATACAACGCTGATCGTCAGTTTTCTTTTCATCGCTATTATTTTGATGCCATTTGGCTTGGGGCCAGAGCTGGCCTTGTTGCGCCAATTGGCCCCCGGCCTATTATGGGTGGTGTTGCTGATGTCGGTTCTATTGTCGCTCGATCGCATGTTTCAGGCCGATTTCGAAGATGGCTCGATGGATCAAATGGCGCTCATTCCCTTGTCGCTTGAAATGGTGGTCGTCGCCAAAAGTCTTGGGCATTTCATTGCGCTATTCTTGCCGCTTTTGGCAGCCATTCCATTGGCTGGTTTGCTGTTGAATATTGATGCCGCCGCTTTGCCGGCTTTGATGCTGTCAATGGTCGCTGGTGCGCCGGCCTTGACCCTATTGGGCGCCATTGGCGCGGCGTTGGCCTTGAGCATTCGCCGCTCGGCAATGCTGACAGTATTATTGGTCATGCCGCTTTATGTGCCGGTACTGATTTTTGGGGCCAGCAGCAGTGCTGGGGCTCTATCAAATGGCGGGTCGGTGGATATGGCCAGTATTGCCATATTAGCGTTGATGAGTTTGGCGGCGTTGTTCTTGGCGCCTTTGGCGGCAGCGGCGGCTTTGCGGGTGGCGCTTCGTTAGCTAGCGTGGCAAATGGTGCGTGGCGCCTTGCCGCTTTGACAGCGGCTCAGCGGCACGATAGGAGAAGATATGTTTAAGACTGTTGAAAATATTTCGGCCTATTACGCCAATCCGCAGCGTTTCATGCGTCTGGCGCAAACGCTACATGCGCCGCTTTGGGGGCTGGCCGTTGGCGTGTTGGCGCTCGGTCTTTATATGGTATCGCAAGTGCCCGATGACTATCAGCAAGGCAGCACAGTGCGCATTATGTTTGTCCATGTGCCGGCGGCCTGGATGGCGCTTTTTGCCTATAGTTTCATTTTTTTCGCCAGTGTCACGGCATTGATTTTTCGCCATCCGGTTGGTCATATTGCGGGGCGTGCGGCGGCCCCGATTGGCGCCGTGTTTACCCTGATTGCGCTCATTACCGGTAGTCTTTGGGGTCAGCCAATGTGGGGCACATGGTGGGTGTGGGATGCGCGCCTCACATCAGTGCTTGTGCTGTTGTTTATCTATCTTGGCTATATTGCGCTTTGGCAGGCGATTGAAGACCATGGCCAAGCGGCGCGGGCGGCAGCAATTTTGGCAATTGTTGGTTCGGTCAATGTGCCGATTGTGAAATTCTCGGTCGATTGGTGGAATACTTTGCATCAGCCAGCAAGTGTGTCGCGTTTTTCCCGACCGGCCCTGCATGCCGATTTTCTCTACCCGCTTCTGGTCATGGGGCTTGGCTTTACGCTGTTGTTTCTGGCTTTGACGCTGACCCGTATGCAGATGGAAATTTTGCGCCAGCGGGCCCGTGCACGCCACAATGGAGGGGCCCATGTATGACACTTATATTTACGCCAGCTATGCGGTTACGTTTATTTTATTGGGCGGCCTGATTGTCGTCAGTTTTCGCGCTTTAGCGCAAGCCCGCCGCGCGGCCGACAAGGCGATGCCAAAAAATGACTGACGCTCAAACCAAGCGCGCCTCATGGACACGGTTTTTGCCGTTAATGATTGTTACGGGCTTGGTCGCGGTATTTTTTGCTGCGCTTTTCATGGGTGATCCGGGGCGTCTGCCGTCGGCCTTTGAGGGGCAAAAGCTGCCGCCGTTTTCTTTGTCTTGGCAGGGTCAGAAGGATGCGTTGACCGATGCTGATTTAGTCACCGGCCAACCAGTTTTGTTAAATGTGTTTGCGAGCTGGTGCGGCCCGTGTCGTGACGAGCATCCGTATCTCATGCAATTGGCGCAACAGGGGGTGGCGATTTACGGCCTGAATTTGAAAGACTCACCTGATGCGGCGCAGCGCTTTTTGGTCCGGTTGGGCAATCCCTATCAAAAAATAGGCAGCGACATGAATGGTCGAACGGCGATCGATCTGGGGGTTTATGGCGTGCCCGAGACTTTTGTTCTTGATGGTCGCGGACGGGTGTTGTTGCGCTATGCGGGGCCGCTTACCGAAGCTGTCTTGAAAGCTCAGATTTTGCCCTATCTTCAGAGACAGTAACGGAAGTGAGGCCATTATGACGTTTCGAGATACATCGCGCGACTATGAAAAACCGCTAGCTTTTTCAAAACGCACGCCAGATGGCGACGGCATTGAACGCGATGTGTGTAATAATTGTGGTCTGATTAATTATCAAAATCCGAAAATCATCGCCGGCGTGGTGGCACTGTGGGACGGAAAAATTCTGATGTGTCGGCGTGCCATTGAACCGCGCAAAGGGTTTTGGACGCTTCCGGCAGGCTTTATGGAGCAGGGCGAAACCATTGCACAAGGGGCCGCCCGCGAAGCCATGGAAGAGGCGTGCGCCGAGGTTGAGACCAATGCCTTGCTTGGTATTTATAATGTCGCGCGGATTAGTCAGGTGCAGGTTTTTTATCGCGCCAAATTATTGTCACCAGATATCGCCATTGGGCCGGAGAGCGCCGAAGTTGGGCTGTTTGAATGGGACGATATTCCTTGGTCAGAATTGGCTTTTCCGAGCGTTTACTGGGCCTTGCAACATTATCAACAAACCCGCGAGCTGGAGTATTTCTCGCCATTCACCGAGCCCGATAACTGGGCTGAGACGCCCGGTTTTGAGGCCTTGAGCGCACGCTATAATGAGGCTGATAAGAAAAGCTGAAGGCGATGAATAAGGACAATAAAAACCAAATCATCTCCCGCGCCTTTTCCGGACAAGCTGAATTTTGCGCCAGCCAACAAGCGCCGGTGACAGCGAGTGTTATTGCCGGCGCCCAGCGCGATTTTGATGCCGGTGGTATTGTGCACTATTTGCTCAGTGGCTGGTCGGGGCACCCGGTGGATGATGCTCTTGCGTTGCGTTTGGCTGGGTTTTTGCATTTCCAAGCTTTATCTGGCGCGGCTCCGGATTTGGCGGCATTTTATCCGTCTTGTGGGGGGCAAATGCAGGCGGGTCAGGAAGCGGCGCTATGGCGTTTGGCGGAAGCTGAATTGCAGGGTCAGCAAGATGCCGTTCGCAAATTCTTGCGTCATCCACCGCAGACCAATGAGACTGGCCGCGCCGCTGTTTTGCTCGCCGGGTTTTCAGAAATCGCCCGACAAACCCACTTGCCATTGCGTCTGCGCGAAATCGGCAGTAGTGCCGGGCTGAACCTATTATTCGACCATTATCATTATGAAACCGGCCTATCGCAGTGGGGCGCACCGGACGCGCTATTGTCGATCGCCAGCGATTGGCAGGGCACCCCGCCGACACTATTGGCGGATATTCCAATTGCCGATCGACGGGGCTGCGATGTGGCGCCAATTGATTTGGCCGATGCAAGCCATGTTCTGCGTTTACAGTCTTATGTGTGGGGCGATATGCAACAACGTCGCGACCGTTTGCTGAGGGCGATAGAGATTTTTCAAGCGGCGCAGAAATCGGGAATCGCACCGGTCATTGATCGCGCCGATGCCGCTGGCTGGGTGGCCAGTCAGGTGATGCAGCGCCCAACGGGTCAAACCACGGTGCTGTTCCATTCCATCACTTGGCAATATTTGGATATTTCGCAACGCATGGCAATTGAATCGGCCATGGCGCAGGCCTTTGAAACGGCCAGCCCTGAGGCGCCTTTGGCGTGGTTGCGTATGGATGTCGATCGGGGCGCGCACATACCGGTCTTAGAATATGATATATCGACGGGCCGCGCGCCGCAGAAAATCCGCTTGGCCAATTGTCATCCGCATGGCACGTCGGCTGAGTTCACTGCTGCGCTTTAAGCCCTATTTGGCTTTGTGATATTTTTTGACCAAAGGCATTTGCATCATCATAAAGCCAATGGTCAGCGGCAAAATGGCGAAGACTTTGAAGCTCACCCAAACATCTGTGCTTTGAGTGCGCCAAATGATTTCATTGAGCAGCGCCAGAAAGAGAAAAAAGACAATCCATCTTTTGGTCAGCACGACCCATCCGGCTTCGAGCATGGGCAACATTTCACCCATGAGTTTTTGCAAATAAGTTTGTTGGCGCCATAGGCCGAAGCTCAAAATTAACGCAAACAGCACATAAATTAATGTCGGCTTGATTTTGATAAATGTCTCATCCTGCAAAAATAAGGTAATGCCGCCGAAAACAAAAACAAAAGCTCCTGACAGCAGGGTCATGTTATTGGGCCGCTTGCCACGCGCCACGCTCGACAACATGGAGAGGGCCAGAGCCACCATAAAGCCGGCAGTGGCGATGAACAGGCTTTGCGAGTCTGGCATGTCGAACCATTGGGGTCCGCGCGCATTGAGCACAAAAAACACCAAAAGCGGGCCAAATTCCTCGGCAAATTTACGGGTTGAAGCCATCTCTATTCTCCTTCTAGCCCTGTTAGGGCGCGGGCAAAATTCGTCGCATCAAACTCTTGCAAATCCTCGGCCTGCTCACCAACGCCAATAAAATGTATCGGCAGCGCGAGCTTGCGGGCAATCGGTACCAAACAACCACCGCGAGCCGTACCATCGAGTTTGGTCATAATCAAACCGGTAATTTTGGCGGCGCGCAAGAATGCTTCAGCTTGTTGAATAGCATTTTGCCCAGTGGTGGCATCCAAAACCAATAGGCTGGCGTGAGGCGCGGTGGCATCAAGTTTGCCGATAACGCGGGTGATTTTCTCAAGTTCGGCCATCAGCGTTTCATTGGATTGCAAACGACCAGCCGTATCAATGATGAGGATATCAACATTTTCGGCTTTGGCCCGTTCCAAAGCCTGAAAGGCCAGACCAGAGGCATCAGCCCCGGGCGCACCGGCGACGACCGGCACATTGGCCCGCGCGCCCCAGACTTGCAATTGCTCGCTGGCGGCGGCGCGGAAAGTATCGCAGGCAGCGAGCATGACCGTTTTGCCGTCAGCCATATAACGTTTGGCCAATTTGCCAATGGTTGTGGTTTTGCCCGCACCATTGACGCCAGCCATTAAAATCACCACGGGCTTGGCGGTCGGCAGGCTCAATTGTTGTTGCACGGGCTGCAATTGCTTGGCGATTTCGACGGCCAAGGCCTCGCGCAAACCGATGTCGTCCATATTTTTTAGTTCGCGATTGTCGCGCAGGGCTTGGCAGATTTCATTGGCCACGCTGACCCCAAGGTCAGCACTAATCAGCACATCTTCCAATTCGCCAAGCCGTTCAAGAGATAATTTGCCCCCACCAAAAGCCGCACTAATGCCATCGCCAAGGGCACGGCTCGAGCGCGTCAGACCGGCGCGCAATCGTGAGAAGAAACCACTCATAAAGCCACTCCCTGTAAAGCTGTTCCATCATGACCGGTGACAGCCAATGTAACAATCGTGCCGCTGGGTAGATTGTCATCGCACAACACGCCAGCGAAATTTTCACTGCGTCCGAAGCCTGGTTTCTCAATCAACACATTCATTTGTTGGCCAATTTGCCGGTCGAGCCATTGCTGTCGTTGCTGATCGCCAGCTGCTCGCAAGCGCGCGGCGCGCTGTTTGATTATATCGCCAGCCACCGGCGGCATGCGAGCGGCCGGAGTGTCGGGGCGTTGCGAATATGGAAACACATGCAGCCATACGAGATCGCATTGTTCGACCAGCTTAATGCTTTTTTCGAACATCGCCTCGGTTTCGGTCGGAAAGCCGGCAATAATATCGGCGCCAAAGGCAATGTCGGGGCGCTGACTTTTTAATTTATCGCAAAAATCGATCGCCTGTTGGCGGCTATGGCGACGTTTCATGCGTTTCAAAATCATGTCGTCACCAGCCTGAAGCGATAAATGCAAATGCGGCATCAGGCGCGGTTCGTGAATAACCATATCCAGCAGGCTCGGGTCAATTTCAACGGCGTCAATCGACGAAAGGCGCAAACGCGGCAGGCTTGGCACATGGTGCAAAATAGCCCGCACCAAAACCCCAAGCCCATCGACGCCAATATCAGGCCCATAGCTGGTCACGTCGACACCGGTCAGAACGATTTCTTGGTGCCCCTGCTCGACCAATTGGCGGCATTTCTCGACCACTTGTTCAACCGGTACGGAACGCGAATTGCCGCGACCAAAGGGAATAATGCAAAAGGTACAGCGATGGTCGCAGCCAGTTTGCACTTGCACAAAGGCACGTGCGCGGCCGGTTTGCGGCATATTCATCAGTGGTGTGGCGGTTTGTTGTTGCATGATGTCGCTAACCTGCGCGCTTTCACGGCGATAAGCCTGCGGCGATAATTTCTCTTCATTGCCCAACACTAAATCGACTTCCGGCATGGCGGAAAATTGCCCCGCATCGGTCTGTGCGGCGCAGCCGGTGACGATAACTTGTGCCTCTGGGTCATCACGTTTGGCGCGCCGTGCCGCTTGTCTGGCTTGCCGCATAGCTTCGCCAGTGACCGCACAACCATTGATAATGGTGGCATGGGTCAGACCGGCTTGTTGTGCCGCTTGGCTGATGACATCGCCCTCAAGCGCGTTCAGGCGACAGCCGAAATTCTCTACTTTGACGCGACGCTCGCTCATCGGCTTGGCTCGATTGGGGTTTCGGCGTCAAAATCAAACCGCACCGGCCCTGCCATGACCAGTTCTTCCCCCGGCCGATAGGTAATGTGAATGACCTCATGATCATTGTCATCGCCATTGGCAGGCGGGCGAATGGTTACTGTTGGGCCGTCGACAAGGGCTGTTTCAATGGCGGCAATGGCGGTGGCGCAGGCGCCCGTGCCGCAGGCTGCCGTTAAGCCGACGCCGCGCTCCCATGTATCAAGCCGCAAAATATTGTCGCCGACCAGCATGGCGAAATTAATGTTGGCGCGCTCAGGGAATAAAGCATCGGTCTCCAGCATGGGGCCATATTGCGCCGCCATAGTTGCCGTTGCCCCGCGCTCTGCATCAAGGAAAAACACCGCATGTGGGTTGCCGACATTGACCATAAAGCCATTTGGTAAATATTGATTCATGGCGACCGACGCGGTGGTTTCGGGGGCCCGGCTGAGAGGAATATCGCGCCAATCAAACTGCGGCAAGGGCATGCGAACCTGCGGGTGGTGGTCGCCATTGTTAAGTCGAGTATGGGCCTGCAGCAAGCCGCCAAGGGTTTCAATGGCAACCTCGGTTTGGCCATGTTTTTGCGCCAAATAAGCCGCCACCGCGCGCGTGCCATTGCCGCAAGCCGCCACTTCGCTGCCATCTTGATTGAAAATCTGCATAAACACATCACCGTCGCCGCGCGCTGGTTGGATGATCAGGAGTTGGTCACAACCTTGCGTCAGTGAATTGTCGCGGGCCGCCAAAACACGAATATGTGCCGCGTCTAGCGCCACATTATTGGTGCGTTCGTCAATAATGACAAAGTCATTGCCTAGCCCATTCATTTTGCTAAAGCTTATGGTGGTGTTTGTGCTCATGGCCTTTATATAGGGCTTATCAGGAGCCTGCGCCAGCCTTCTTGACTTTATCCGCGCTTGCGCCTATTTTGCCGCCACTTCATAACGAAGCGATATTTGAAATGGTTTCAGCTCATTGGAGCGAAATCGCCACCCGTCAGCAATATTTGCCCACGGGTGCACTTTTGGTTGAGGCATTTAAGACTTGCATGTTTGACACGCTGTCTGAAAATCTGGGTTCGATATTTGACCGCTTACGCGGCCGAGGTGCGCTGTCTGAAAAAGATGTCGACGCGGCGCTGGGCGAAATTCGCACAGCCCTTTTAGAAGCCGATGTCGCTCTGCCGGTGGTGCGCGCGTTCATTGATATCGTGCGTCCGCGCGCTATTGGGGCGGAAGTGCTGAAATCGGTGACGCCGGGCCAGCAAGTGATCAAAATCGTTAATGATGCTTTGATTGAAATGCTCGGCCAAGCTGCCCCGTTGTCGTTCGATGCGGTGCCGCCCGTGGCAATTATGATGGTTGGCCTGCAAGGCTCGGGTAAAACAACCAGCACCGGTAAATTGTCAAAATGGCTGGCTGAAAAAGATAAGCGCAAAGTACTGATGGCGTCGCTTGACACGCAACGCCCTGCGGCGATGCAGCAATTGGCGGTTTTGGGTCAGCAGATTGGTGTTGAGACGCTACCGATTATTGGAGGCCAAGCGCCGGTCGATATTGCCAAACGGGCTTTGCAAGCTGGCAAGCTGGGTGGTTTTGATGTGGTGATGCTGGACACCGCAGGTCGCACCAATGCTGATGAAGCGCTGATGGCTGAAATGGTAGCGATTGAAAAAGCCGCTTCGCCAAAAGAAATTCTATTGGTCGCTGATAGTTTGACCGGTCAAGAAGCGGTTACGATTGCGGCGCAATTTGCTGAGCGCGTGTCGCTGTCGGGTATTGTGTTGACACGTGCCGATGGCGATGGCCGTGGCGGGGCGGCCTTGTCAATCCGCCATGTCACCAATGTGCCGATTAAATTCCTCGGTGTCGGTGAGGGCGTTGATAAGCTCGAAATATTTGATCCATCGCGGGTTGCCAATCGCATTTTGGGCATGGGCGATGTTGTCGGTCTGGTGGAAAAAGCCGCCGAGACCATGGATGCGGAAAAGGCGGAGAAAATCGCCGCCCGCATGAAGAAAGGCCAGTTTACGCTAGAAGATTTGGCCGAACAATTAAAACAAATGCAGCGCATGGGTGGCATGTCAGGCGTGCTGGGTATGTTGCCGGGCATGGGCAAGTTGAAAAAACAAACTGCCGGCCTACAAATGGATGACCGCGCCCTGATTCAGCAAGCGGCCATTGTTTCGTCGATGACGCAGGCTGAGAAAGACAATCCAAAAATTCTCAATGCCAGCCGCAAACGGCGCATTGCGGCCGGCGCTGGTACCAGTGTGCAAGAAATTAACAAGCTCATCAAAATGCATCGGCAAATGGCCGATATGATGAAAAAATTCGGCAAAGGCGGCATGAAAGGCCTTGCTGGTATGATGGGTGGCATGGGCGGTGGCATGCCCGGCGGCCTGATGGGCGGCGGTATGCCAAGCGCTGACCAATTACCTGATTTTAACAAACTAACTGGGGGTTCGGGGTCAACACCACCGACGCCGGACTTCCTCAAAGGCATGGGGATTCCCCCAAAAAAGAAATAGACGCTATTATTTGAAAGGATTTATTCAATGGCACTTAAAATTCGTATGTCGCGTGGCGGCTCTAAGAAACGCCCATTTTATCGCATCGTTGTGGCGGATAGCCGGATGCCGCGTGATGGCCGTTTCATCGAGAAAATCGGCACTTACAACCCACTTTTGCCAAAAGATGACGCAACACGTCTGACATTGGACCTTGAGCGTGCCAAACATTGGCTCGGCCACGGCGCCAAGCCATCTGACCGTATTGCACGTTTTCTGGATGACGCTGGTCTGTGGAAACGCGAAGAGCGCAACAATCCGCTGAAAGGCAAACCGGGCAAAAAAGCCATGGAACGTCTGGAAGAAATCGAAGAAGCCAAGCGCGCCGCTGAAGAAGCAGCCGCTGCTGCTGCTGAAGAAGCCGCCGCCGCCGCTGCCGCGCCAGCCGAAGAAGCTGCGCCTGAGGAAGC
>CALEFA010000003.1 GCA_937876775.1 uncultured Rhodobiaceae bacterium
CAAGGCCGGCACAGAGCCCATCATATCTGTGCCCGGGCGCAGCATGATGATGACCCCAACAAAACCGACGCCAGCGGCCAACGCACGGCGCAGGCCAATGAGTTCGCCGAGCAATAAGGCTGCCATGGGCACGAGAAATAAATTGCGCGAAAAGCTAATCGCCTGCGCATCGGCCAGCGGAAGATAGACGATGGAATAGAACCCCAAAAACATCGCCACCGAGCCAACCACGCCGCGCAAGAGCTGTAACGCCGGCACTTTGGTTTTGATACCAGCCATGACACCAGCGCGCATTAGAAATGGCATAATCACCATCAGCGAAACCACACCTCTGAACAAAGAGATTTGAAACGGGTGTAGCTCTTGGCCAAGAATTTTGACGACCGCACTCATCGCCGTAAAAAGAACAGCCGAAGCCAGCAGCAAAAATGCCGCTCGTTTATTATCTATCGGTTGTTGGCGAGGTGCGCGCGACATTTGGTCGAGGCGGTTTTAAGCGCCAAGACCCGTTTTTAAAATGACCTTGCCTTTAACTTGCCGACTGGCCATCATCTTCAACGCATCTGCCGCTTGTTCCAGCGGGAAACGAGCCGAGATATGTGGCTTAATTGAACCGGCTTTATACATCGCCATCAGCTCCGCCAAATTGGCGTTATTGCCCTCTGGATCGCGAGCAGTATATGCCCCCCAGAACACACCGACAATTTGGCAGCTTTTCAGGAGCGCCAAATTCAGTGGAATTTTTGGAATCGGGCCAGCAGCAAAACCAACCACCAAATAACGGCCTTCCCAATTGGTCGCCCGCAAGGCAGGCTCTGCATAGGCGCCGCCCACTGGATCATAAACCACATCGGCACCCAGACCACCGGTCAGCTCTTTGATTTGCTCTGAAAACGCGCGCTGTTGGTCGCGGTCCATTTCGCCCGACGGATATAAAATTGTCGCATCGGCACCATGTTCAACGCACACGTCCAGCTTATCTTGAGTTGAAGCGGCAGCAATGACATAAGCGCCCATTGCCTTGCCCAATTCAACAGCCGCCAGACCAACGCCGCCAGCCGCCCCCATGACCAAAAGCTTTTCGCCCGGCTGGATTTTCGCTCGGTCTTGCAACGCATAATGCGACGTGCCGTAAGTCAGCACGAGCGCAGAGGCGGTTTCCAAATCCATTTCATCCGGCACAGGAATACATGAAGCAGCGGCAATCGCCAGCTCCTCAACATAACCGCCATGGCCGCATGAACCGATAACACGGTCGCCGACCTTCAATGACGTAACACCTTCGCCGACTTCTTTCACAATACCAGCGACCTCACCGCCCGGCGCGAATGGCAGCGGTGGCTTGAACTGATATTTATTCTCAATAATCAATACGTCAGGAAAATTGACAGCCGCCGCATGCACTTGCAGCACAACTTGCCCCGCTTTTGCTTCCGGTGAAGGAATGTCCTCAACAACCAGTGTTTCTGGTGGACCAAATTCTTTGCACAATACGGCTTTCATAACTTTCTCCCTTTCGTAAATTGGCTCTCATCATAGGCTATGCGTCGCTCATTTGAAAAGATAAATGACGCGCAATCATGGTTTAATTGGGGTTAGATGTCGTCACCCAACTCTTGGCGCAACCGCCCAAAGGCCAGCCTGAGCCGCGATTTGACAGTGCCAAGCGGGAGATTCGTCTCAGCCGCTAATTGGCCGTGCGACCAGCCATTATAAAACGCGAGACGCACCAGCTCGCGCTGCTCTTCAGGTAACTTACCCAAGGCGGCGCGCACCATTTCACCGCGCCGCTCAGCAATCACCTCATCATCGGGCTGAGCTGGTGAATCGGGCACGAGAGAAGGATCATTGGCATCTAATTCAGGATATTTTTGCTGCCGCAAAACATCAATCCGCCGGTTCCGCGCAATAGTAAAAATCCAGGTCGAGGCGGAGGCTTTTTTGCGGTCAAACAAATGCGCCTTGCGCCAGACACTCAGCATAGCATCCTGCGTTACTTCTTCAGCCTGCCCATTGCTGGCCCCAAGTCGCATTAAATAGCCCTTCACCCGTGGCGCGAAATGGGCGAATAATTCGGCAAAGGCGTCGCGGTCTTTTTGGCTGGCGATATTTTCAATAAGAAAGGCAAAACGCATGGAGTCAGAAACACTGCTGTTAGGCTGCTGATCTTTTTGTTGCGCGGGCCGGGTGTGCTGGCTGCTCATACGTCTTAAAATTACCTTTTTTCCATGGAACGACGGAATACTGCTATGACTAAAGGCTATTAATCATAGCAAAGCAAGCTCTAGAATTTTTAACACAATCGGCGTAGGGTCTAATCATGTTGAAAAAATCACTCTCCGAATCTTTAAATGCCGCCATTCTTGCTGCAGCTTTAACGCTAATATCCATGGTCAGCGCGCCGGTCGCTCAGGCTGCAAGCGCGCAACAACCAATTGGCACATATAATTATTGGCGCGTTTTTGTCGAAGGATCGGGTGCTGCAAAATATTGTTTTGCCTTGGGCGAACCGACCTCAAGCCTGCCAAAGGGGGCAGAGCGCGGCAAAATTTTCATGAGCATCGCTCACCGCCCGGGCCAAGGGGTGCGCAATGAAGTCGCCGTATCTGTCGGCTATGCCTTTTCTAGCGAGTCCAATCCTTTTGCCAAAATCGATGGCGAGAGCTTTAGTTTCTTCACTGGCGTGCGGGCGCAGAACGGCGCCGATGATTGGGCTTGGCTGCTTAATCTGAAAGACCAAAAACGTTTGGTCGCGGCCATGAAAAAAGGCAGCAAGATGGTCTTTAAGGGCACCTCAGCGCGCGGCACGCTGACCACGGACAGCTATTCATTGCGCGGCGTCACTGCCGCCATGAAAGCGCTGGACGCCGCCTGCCCAGCACCGTAAACACAACCATGCAAGAGAATTTGTCAGATATTTCCCGCCCTAGTTTAAGCGGCCTTGATCGCGCCAGTTTGGCCGCCCGTCTGAGCGCCATTGGTGTGCCTGATAAGCAATTGCGTATGCGGGTAAATCAAATCTGGAGCTGGCTCTACACCCACGGCTCACGCGATTTTGACGCGATGACCAATGTCTCCAAAGATGTCCGCGCCGCCTTGCACGAACACTACACACTCGACCGACTAGAAATCGCCGACGCGCAATTTTCTGACGATGGCACGCGCAAATGGTTGTTCAAAATGAATGACGGGCAATTGGTCGAGACTGTCTACATCCCAGAGGCGGGGCGCGGCACATTATGCGTGTCGAGCCAAGTTGGCTGCACGCTGACCTGCCGGTTCTGCCATACAGGCACGCAAAAATTAGTGCGCAATCTTGAGGTTGCCGAAATTGTCGGACAAGTGGTCTCGGCCCGCGATGAATTGCAAGACTGGCCCGGCGACACCAGCCAGAGTAATACCGGCAACCGCCGCATCACCAATGTGGTGATGATGGGCATGGGGGAGCCGCTGTATAATGCCGAAAATGTTACCAATGCGCTGAATGTGATGAGCGATGGCGACGGGCTGGGCCTGTCGAAGCGACGCATCACCCTCTCGACATCTGGCGTGGTGCCGGAAATCCCCAAAATTGGCGCCGATACGGGAGTTATGCTGGCGATTTCCCTGCATGCGGTGAAAGATGATTTGCGCAATGAGCTGGTGCCGCTGAATAAAAAATATCCGATCGAGGAACTACTCGACGCCTGCCGCCAATGGCCGAGCCTGTCCAATGCCAAGCGCATCACATTTGAATATGTCATGCTGAAAGACGTCAATGACAGCAATGCCGACGCGCGCGCCTTGGTCAAACTCTTGGCTGGCATTCCGGCGAAGATTAATTTGATACCGTTCAACCCATGGCCCGGCGCGCCCTATGAGTGCTCGAGCTGGGAGCGGATTGAAGCATTTGCCGATATTGTCAATCGCGCAGGTTATGCCAGTCCCGTGCGGCGCCCGCGTGGCCGCGATATTATGGCCGCTTGCGGTCAGCTGAAGTCGGCTTCGGTCAAGCCAACCGCCGCCGCCAAAAAAATGGCCGAGCTAGCCAGCCGCAATCTCACCCGCTAGCGTATTTTTCGGGGCCAGCCTCGTCACGAGCCTTGCCCAAGTCCTCACTTGTCGGTAAAACGTCAACAGAAGCGGAGCACAATTATGAGTGACATTAATAAAGTTGTTTTGGCCTATTCTGGCGGCCTTGATACATCCATCATCCTGAAATGGCTGCAAGACACCTATCGCTGCGAAGTGGTGACCTTCACCGCCGATTTGGGGCAGGGTGAGGAGCTGGAACCGGCCCGCAAAAAGGCGGAAATGCTGGGCATCAAAGAAATTTTTATTGAAGATCTGCGCGAAGAATTCGTCCGCGATTATGTGTTTCCCATGTTCCGTGCCAATGCGCTTTACGAGGGCGTTTATTTGCTCGGCACGTCAATCGCGCGGCCATTGATTGCCAAACGGCAAATTGAAATCGCCGCCGCCACAGGCGCCGACGCGGTTTGTCATGGCGCCACCGGCAAGGGCAATGATCAGGTGCGTTTCGAGCTTGGCTATTATGCCTGCAATCCAGATATCAAAGTGATTGCGCCATGGCGCGAGTGGGATTTGTCGAGCCGCGAAAAACTCATCGCTTACGCCGAACAAAATCAAATTCCAGTGCCGAAAGACAAACGCGGCGAAGCACCGTTTTCGGTCGACGCCAACCTTTTGCACACCTCATCTGAAGGCAAAGTGTTGGAAGATCCGGCTGAGGCCTGCCCGGAATATGTTTTCCAGCGCACTGTCGCACCTGAGCAAGCACCAGACACACCGACCTTTGTTGAAGTCGGCTTCAAAGCTGGCGACGCCGTGTCCATTGACGGCCAAGCGCTATCGCCTGCCAGCCTGCTGACACGGTTAAATGAACTTGGTGGCGCCAATGGTATTGGTCGGCTTGATTTGGTCGAAAACCGCTTTGTTGGCATGAAGTCACGCGGTGTTTATGAAACCCCTGGCGGCACAATTTTGCTGGCCGCTCACCGAGGCATTGAAAGCATCACCCTTGATCGCGGCGCTATGCATTTGAAAGATGAGCTGATGCCACGTTACGCCGAGCTAATTTACAATGGCTTCTGGTTCGCGCCCGAACGCGAAATGCTGCAAGCGGCGATTGACCAAAGTCAGGCGCATGTGACCGGTCAGGTGACGTTGAAACTATACAAGGGCAGCGTATCCGTGGTCTCTCGCAGCTCGCCCTACTCACTCTATTCAGAAGCCCATGTCACATTTGAAGAAGATGTGGTTTATGATCAAACAGATGCGGAAGGCTTCATCCGCCTCAATGCGCTGCGTTTGAAACTCTTGGGCCGGCGCGGCAAATAACTAAATCTCAATCTCGTCGAGACCGGCCAAGCGGCGGGCAGCGGTGATTGTATTGCGCAACAGGCAAGCAATGGTCATCGGGCCGACCCCACCGGGGACCGGCGTGATATGGCCTGCAACCGCGCTGGCGGCGGCGAAATCCACATCACCAACCAGTCGGGTTTTGCCTGCCTCAGCGCCTGCCACGCGATTAATGCCAACATCAATGACACAGGCGCCAGGCTTAATCCAATCGCCCTGCACCATTTCGGCTATGCCGACTGCGGCCACTAAAATATCAGCCTGACGGCATACGGCAGCTAAATCTTTGGTGCGCGAATGGGCCATGGTGACAGTGCAATTTTCTTTCAGCAATAATTGCGCCACTGGCTTGCCGACGAGATTAGAACGACCAATGACCACTGCATGTTTGCCGGTCAAATCTCCCAATGTTTGCTTGGCCAACATCACCGAACCGGTCGGCGTGCACGGCGTCAAGGCCGGAAGACCCGACACCAAGCGTCCGGCGTTTTGTGGGTGCAAGCCGTCGACATCTTTATCGGGGCTAATCGTGTCAATCACCGCTTGTTGTGAAATCTGCTCGGGCACTGGAAACTGCACCAATATGCCGTGCACACTCGGGTCATTATTGAGTTCGCGCACTTTCTCAAGCAATGTCTCCTGCGATGTATCGGCCGGCAAGCGGAATTCAAGCGACACCATGCCAGCTTCTTTAGTGGCAATGCCCTTATTGCGGACATAGACCTGCGAGGCGGCGTCCTCGCCGACCAAAACCACGGCCAAGCCCGGCGTCAAATTATGGTTTTCCTGTAACTGGTTCACCGCTTGGGCAATACGCTGGCGCAAGGCGGCCGCTATTGCTTTGCCGTCGATAATTTCGGCGCCCATTAATACACCCCTGCGACCGTCGGGCCGAAGACTTCCCAAAGCAAATTGCGCAAAAACATCAGCCCTAAAATCAAAATCAACGGCGCTAAATCAAGCCCACCCATGGACGGCACAAAACGTCTTATCCGTCGATAGGCCGGCTCGGTCAGCCGATGCAAGCCGTCACCGATCATGTAAACAAAGCGGTTGCTCGGGTTAATCACCCCAAAAGCAAGCAACCAACTGAGCACCGCCGAGGCAATAATAATCCAAATGTAAATCTCGATAATCTGACTAACGAGCGTTAAAATCGCATACATATAAGGTCTCCGGTGGTTGCCAACACAGAGGTTAATTTAAAATCTCAATGCGCGGGCATGGCGCATCTCTTATGACGAAATGCTTACAGCGTTGAGCCATCATCCCGCATATAGATTGAGTCGCGCGGACGCTCCATCACCTTGCGGATCATTGGCTCAAAATCTTCCAGCGCCATTGAGGTGTAATTCGGATCAAAAGCTGACTGATCATAGAGATGACAGAATTGCGCTGTGTATTCGAAATGCTCATGGCCACGGAATTGCTCGCGCGCATCGCGGTCGAGACCAATATGGTGGAAGAAATAATAACCTTGGAAAATGCCATGGTTTTGCAGCATGAAATAATTGGCGTCAGAGATGAACGGTTTCAAAATCGTCGCACCCAATTCGGCATGGTTAAACGTACCCAGCAAATCGCCAATATCATGCAAAAGCGCGCACACCACATATTCTTCGTCGCGGCCATCTTTAACGGCCCGTGTCGCGGTTTGTAGGCTGTGTTCGAAACGGTCAATGGCAAAACCACCATGGTCACCCTTGAGCATTTTCAAATGATCCATCACCCGATCAGGCAATGTTTTAGAAAACTCGCCAAATGCTGCTGAAATTTTCGCGTAATCTTCGGCCGTGCCGTCAACCATGGCGCTGAATTGAGCGTGATCTTTATTATCGTCTAACATATCTAACTCCCTTTTTTTCCAATGTGCCGAATTTGGCCGGATTTGGCAATTGTCTTTTAGTAAATTCGCCCAGTTTATGTCATAGTGGCGTGGCAATTAAGGGAGAGCAAAATGCTGGCATATATTACTTTAGGAACAAATGACACAGAACAGGCTCGGGCGCTTTACGGCCCGCTTTTGGCTGAAATCGGTGCCAAAGAATTATTCAACAATGGCCGTCTATATTTTTATGGTTCGGGCATGGACAAGCCAATGATTGCCATTGGTGGTCCTTATAATGGCGAAGCCGCCACTTTCGGCAATGGAACAATGGCCGCCATTCCGGTCGGTAGTCGCGAAAATGTCGACAAAGTGTATGCCAAAGCCATTGAGTTAGGCTTTACCGATGAAGGCGAGCCAGGTGAGCGCATGCCAACTTTTTATGGCGGCTACGTTCGCGACGCCGACGGCAATAAGCTGGTTTTCTGCCATATGGGCTAATGCCCCAATTCAGCCGGCCTCGCTTGACGCAAAGTTCAGTCTATTGATCGTCGGGCGCAGGCCGGTTGGGTGAGGCATAGTTTCGAGCTACAACCCCAGTCTTATCGTCATAAAACGCATAAACCTCGGCCATATCCGCCTCTACATCGCCGCTTGGCGTCATTGCGTAGTCAAGTCCTGCGCATTTCTTCTTTACATCAACATAAGCAATCAAAACCGGCACGCCAGCTGCTTCCGCAATGCGGTAAAAGCCGGTCTTCCATTCGGTGCGCGGGCTACGCGTGCCCTCTGGTGTAATCAGTAGCAGCATATCATCATTTTCATCGAACATTTTTGCCGTATTGAGCACCCGCGCCCCAGCCGCGCGCCGATCAACCGGCAGCGCCCCGCAATAGCGCAGGAAAATGCCAATCGGGAAGACAAAAACCGTGTGTTTAATGAGCACATTCAAATTCAACCTGAGGGCAAACACAATCATAAGAAACAGGGCAAAGTCCCAGTTTGATGTATGCGGCGCCGCAATCATCACCGCCTTGCGGGGGACGTGCGGCAAATTATTAATCGCCCGCCACCCCATGAGTTTCAGGATAGTAAGACTTAGCCACCGCAGAATCGGCGACAAAATTGGCGTGTTGAAAATTGTCGTGCCCATAAAATTAACCTACCCGATGACGAATAATTGGCAGATCGGCAAACGCGCCAGAACGTTTCTCTTGCGCCGCCGACATGGCCTCGAGAATTTCATCATTTTGTAGCATCGAAGCATTCCACATGCCAATCCACTCCAGCCCCTCTTGGGTTGAATGATCGCGCGCATATTGAATGGCCCGCTTACACCCATGCACCGCCAGCGGCGCATTGGCGGCAACCTCATGGGCAATCTCCAACACCCCGGCCAAGAGCGCCTGATGATCGTCATACACCCGATTGATCAGCCCCAATTGTTGCGCTTCAGCCGCCGGCATACGACGGCCTGTATAAGCCAGTTCGCGCACCACACCCTCCGGCATAAGCTTCACAATGCGCGGAAATGTGCCGACATCTGCTGTCATGCCAATTTTGGTCTCGTAAATCGTCAAAAACGCATCGGCCGTCGCATAGCGCATGTCGCAGGCGGTGATTAAGTCAACACCACCGCCGATACAACCACCTTGTATGGCCACTAATACGGGCAAACGGCAGTTTTCAAGCGCGGTGAAACTATCCTGCATGACCGCCACTGTGTTGAGAAAATTCACCCCGCGTTGACGCCGCCGTATAACGGCATCGTCGTCATCTTTAACCGCACCATTTGAAAACATTGAGACATCAAGACCACCGCAAAAATGCGGCCCGGTTGACGACAACACAATCACCCGCGCTTTCGCGTTTGTATCAATATCTTGCACAATCTCTGGCAATTCATTCCAAAAATCGCGGTTCATATTATTACGTTTCTCAGGTCGGCTCATCACAATATGTGCCACCTGATTTTCAATCGTGACGTCAAAGCAATTATAACTCATCGGGTTTCCCCTCCTCTTATTTAGACCAGCGCCAGACTATCGAGATGCAAAGCTTGATAACCGGAACGTTCTGCCATAACGGCAAACATTTCATCGCCGCGCTCTGTGCGTTCAACCAGCATGGCTGATAGCACACCCATTAGAAAACCGGAAAAGGCATAGCGACGATAGTCGCGCCACGCAGTGTCAAAATCATAATCGGAATCTGGCAAAGCCAGCTTTTCATAATAGCCGGTCACCAGCGCTTTTTCATGTGTCGCCCGCGCCGCCGGGTCAGCAAAACTTGTCGACACACAATAAGCAACATCGGGCATGGGCGGGCCAGCGCTCAGCGTTTGCCAATCGAGAATAACGGCGCGCCCATTGGCATCATGGAACAGCATATTATCGAGCCGGAAATCGCCATGCGACAGCACAATCGGCCCGGCTATCTCGCGGGTATACTGGTCATAACGCTCAACCAAGCTCTGACCCATTTCAAGTATGTTCTTCTCAATACGCCCCTCATAGCGGGCGCACCATTCTGGATAAACAGCAACCAATAATTGGCCGATGAACTCTTTGCGCCCCTTGCTGTAATTCAGCCATGCGGTTTCCGGCAATTGCGGGTCATTCCATGCCGCGCGGTGCAAAAGCGCCGCTTCATTAAGCGCCAGAGCGACCGTTTGGGCGTCGCAGCCATCCATTTGTGAAATCTGCTGAGCCGGTGCTAAATCTTCCATTAGCAACATAAAATTGCCAATATCTGCCGTGTCCAGCCCAACATAATAAGCATAGGGCGTGCGCACCCCAACATTGGCCGCAAAATCGCCATACCAGTTGGCCTCTATCTCATAGAGGTTCATATTGCGGGCGGTTTCGCGGCTGGTCGGATCGGCCGCCGAACATTTGGCGACAATCGTCGCTGGTCCGTCACCCTCATGCCAATCAAGCCGTAGCCGATAGCTGTCACCAACCTGGCCGGTGCCGACCGGCGTGAAGTCAAACCCCTTTAGGGCTGCTTCCGGAAAGCCAAGTTTTTCGGCCAGCCAGGCATTGGTGAATTTTTCTGGGTGATCGGGGAAATCTGTCATCCGATAATCCGGTCGAATAAATCATGAAAGCCGCTGGGCGCATGCGGGCCGATGAATAATTGCTCAATCACACCTTGGCCCTGATGCGATCCACTGTCCGTTGTCAGCTGCACGGTAGACAATTTTTGAATATGCAAATTCTCTATTTTACCGGCCGCCAATTCAGCCTCCGCTTGCGTCAAATCAATTGTGTCACAGGCCACACGTAAAGCGCCATGATGGCAACCATGGCTCCATTCGGGGTGAGTATAGCCGAGCCCTTGCATATAGAACACACGCTGGTCAGCGGCGAAGGACAGATTGGCGGCGGCAAGGTCGACAAATAGCTTGTTCATCCGCCGTGAAGCTTCGGCATAGCCGTGGTCAATCTGCGGCTTTTCAACTTCCAGACGCGTGCCAGCCGATAAATCATCAATCACCGCACGGCGGTTCCAGGCCTCACCGGCGCCATCATCATTCGTATGAAAAAACACGCAATGGCTCTCAAAATTAATCGGCGTCCATAGCCAATAAAACTGCTGCGGTGCGGGTGGTACAATCGCTTGCGTGTCCTTATCACCAACCGGTCGAAGCCCCCAGCTACGGTCGCGCGTACCAAGAAAACCATTAATCTCAATGCGCTCGCCCTTCAACATAATCTCGCCCGACCAGCTGATATTCTGCGTAGCCCGCGTATAATCCATAAATAGGCGCGCGCCTTGACGGCGCATGAAACGTGGTTCCTCAATCGCCCGATGGCGGGCCACGGCGGTCAATGTGCCGGTGATGCCGTGCTCATTGTCGCCAATCACCAAACGGGTTTCCTGCAAAGGCCGCACGATCTCAACGGCAATGGGGCCAACGCTGAGATCGAGCCGGTCGCCCAGCATTTCCTTCGAGGCGCGCAGATTATATTGCGTCTCACCGACCGACAGGCAAAACGCTGCATCCATAATATTCAGCTGTGGATACAGGCCAAGGGCGGCGGCGAAAAACACACTGCCGTCGGCGCTATAGCCATTGAAGAAAAACCGGTCGTAAAAATTTCGATCGCTACCGGCAAAGGCCAGCGGCTCCGGCGTCTGATGCAGGGGATAATCATCTGCAACTGTCAACATGCTGTCTCTCCTCACCGCCCACAGCGGCACTTTACATTGCCGATATACCGCCGTCGATTTTAAGCTCTGCGCCGGTCATGAATTTGCTTTCGTCGCTGGCCAGATAAATCACCGCATAGGCGATGTCATCTGGATCACCAATGGTTTTCAACGGCACTTGGCGGGCCAGCTTGGCCTTTAATTCATCACGTGTGATGGTCGCGGCCATTGGATCCAGAATTGGCGTGTCGATAAAAGTCGGGTGAATCGAGTTTGAACGAATATTATATTCTCGCGCTGCGCAATGTAGCGCCACCGATTTTGACAACAGCCAGACACCGGCCTTGGCCGAATTATAGGCCGCCATATTATGGCCAGCGATCAAACCGGCAATCGATGAAATATTAATAATCGAACCCGGCGCATGGTCACGCATTAGCGGAATGGCATATTTACAGCCGAGAAAGACACTATCGACGTCCACTTCATGGACTTTTTTCCAAGTCGCGAAATCCGTATCCTCAACGGTCGAGCCGCCGCCAATGCCGGCATTATTGAGCAGCACATTGAGGCCGCCCAAATCATCATGCGCCGCTTGCAGAGCCGCTTTCCAATTTTCCTCATGCGTGACATCCAACTGATAGGCAAAACCCTGCCCCGGATAGGCGGCATTGATTTCAGCAGCCACAGCCGCCGCGCCCTCAGTGTTAATATCAGTGACTGCAACTTTTGCGCCCTCTTTGGCCAGCATCAGCGATGAGGCGCGGCCCAAACCGGAAGCGCCACCTGTTACAAACGCCATTTTACCTGCTACACGCATGTTAATTCTCCTAATTATCTGATGATTTTGATTTATTGATAAACGCTTTTATGGCGTCTTTGTTTTCGTCGGAACCGGTCAATAAGGCGTATTGCTCACGATCCATGAAAGATGACGCATAGTTCAAAGCATAGGCATGCGCATTGACCGCCTGTTTGCTCATCCGCACCGGAAGTGGCGGCAGGGCCACAACTTTTGCCGCTAATTCTTGTGCCTTGGCCAAGCTTTGACCTTTAGCGGTAACGAAATCCACCAGCCCCCATTGCTCAGCCTGCGTCGCGGCAATATTCTCGCCGAGGATAATCACTTGCTTGGCCCGCGACGGGCCAATAAGCGCGGTAATGCGCGGGTTGGCTTGCCAGCTCATATTAATGCCCAACGGTATTTCCGGTAGACGCAATTGCGCGTCTTCAGCGCACACCCGCCAGTCGCACGCTACAGCCAGCGCCATGCCGCCGCCGAGGCAATAGCCCTCAATGGCGCAAATCGTTACTTGTTCCAGCGCCTCCCAAGCGGCGCACATATCAGGGCCCAAAAGCAGCGCCTGACGCTGCTGCAAGCGCGGCATATGATCGGTGCGCATATCAGGGTCTTTCAAATCCGCCCCGGCGCTAAACACCGGATCGCCGGTGACAATGACCGCATGGGTTTCAATGTCGGTTTTCAGCCAGCGGGCGACATCGCGCAAACCGCTCATAATCGCGTGGGATAGCGGATTGCGCGGATTCTCGCGCGCCAAAGTGACGGTGGCAACGCCGTTTTCACGCTGCAGGGTCAGCCCCTCGGGCAGTTCAATCATGGGTGCATGCGGCGGCATATGCGATGATAATTCAGATGACACTGGCGCCCTCCCCGGCCGTTAATCATGGAACTCAGAGCTTAGAGCCTAGCAGGAAATGGCCGCCATTCAAGTGCCATAGAAAGGCCCAAGGCCATGTTTCGCCCACCGTTCACGTAAAGCCAAAATGGGTCAATATTACTATTTTCAATTATCTTCTTTTATTGACGATATTTACCATATCAACAAATAAAAAACCCGCAGTCGGCGTTAGCCAAAACTGCGGGTTTCATATTTATCAAGCTCAGCAAGGCCTTCCGGCGAAGCGCCAGAGCCGCGCTGATCAATCGTTCAAATTATGGCTCAACACGCCAGGGTCACCATAAAGCAACACTGTGTCTTCTGGGCCACTCGAAACAGTGGCGAAACTCTTACGGTCTGGGCGAACAATAGATTTGAAATTCGCACCATTATCTTTTGAAACCAATACTGAACCAGACAGGCCAGCCAGAACAATGGTGCCATCATCAAGCTGCGTGCCGCCGGAAACCGAACGGTCAGACTTGGTCACAGATTTTTCCCAGCTATCGCCGCCATCTGTGCTTAAATATACATTGCCGCGCATGCCCCAGACCAACAAAGACCCGTTGCTCAGCATCATACCGCCCCAGAAAGACCCATCATACGGGGTCTCAATAACGTCAAATGTTTTGGCGCCGTCGGAAGACTTATAAATCGTGCCATATTCAGCCGGAATATAGACATTGCCTTTGCGATCAGCAAACAGACCATTCAGGTGAAAGTCATCATAGCTGTCTTCGACCAAACGGCGGTTGGTCCATGTTTCACCACCATCGGATGTTTCAAAAACCACGGAGAAAGCGCCGATGGCAATGCCATTATTTGCGTCTGAAAAATAAACCCCAAACAATGGGTTTTCGCCGCGACGGGTCACGCGCTGAAGTTTCCATGTATCGCCACCGTCAGTGGTTTTAATAATTGTCGCTTCGTGACCAACCGCATAACCAGTTTGATTGTCCAGGAAAGTCACCGCTGTCAGTGTATTGCGGGTTGGCACGGATGAGGCCTGTTCCCAGGTCGCACCATCATTGTCGGAATGCAACACATGACCGAATTCGCCAACAGCCACCAACCGCGAACCGATTTTGGCAACATCGAGCAATAAAGCTTGCGTCGCTTTGGTGCTTGGAATGGCATATTCATAGGGTTCAACGGCAAAGCTTGGCTGGCTCGCCAGCAGCGCTGTCGAAAACGACGCTGTGGCCGCGAAAGCCAATGAAGCAGTTAGAGTTACAGACTTTGCAAGAATTGCATTAAGTGACGAAAATGACATAGTTTTTCTCCCTGAGGCGAGCTCCCGAACGCCAAATGAGGTGACAGAATAGGCGGTGAATTCGCCGCTTGCAAGCGGCAAATCGTCCCGCCGATAAAATTCGCTAGAGCGTGGCTCTTAACGTCCCAAACGGCGCACATTGGCCGGCGTATAGCGGTCTGGGTCGAGGTGATCGGCCTGAAAATCAATCGGCTTTTCTTCGTTCACCAAACCGAGCATCAGATAGCGGCCCACAATCAAATCATAGACA
Source organism: uncultured Rhodobiaceae bacterium (assembly GCA_937876775.1). GTDB lineage: Bacteria > Pseudomonadota > Alphaproteobacteria > RS24 > RS24 > JAHEGN01. The sequence goes on from CALEFA010000003.1 coordinate 14,544, forward strand.
GTATCACCAAAGCCGCCACACAGCGGCACATCATAGGCTACCCCGCCACCCAGCTCCTGCACACGCCATAGCTGCCCGCGACCATCGTAAATTTCGGTGGCCACAATGCCTTTTGTGTCCTCGTCAATATAGAACACGCGCTTGGCGTAAACATGCCGGAACTCTTCTTTCAAATTGCCTTCGACTTCCCACACGCGGTGCTTTTCATAGCGCATAAAGTCTTGATTAATATGTTTGGGGCCGGTCAGTTCGTCGTAAGTCGCTTTGATACGCCGGAAATTATTATAGGCGATGAATTTTTCTGATCGTGCGCGCATCGTCCAATCGAAACGGTCTGGCGCGCCATTATAGCCACCAAAACTATCTGAAGTTGTAATGCCATCGGAATTAGTGCCCGGATTATCATAGGCAATCGTCGGTGCGCGACGCACGCGCCGTGTGCCAGGGCTATAGGTCCAGGCGCGGCGCGCCTCAATTGCCATATTCAGGGTTTCTTGCACCAGCACAACATAGCCGGCTGAACGGGCAGGCGCTTTGGTTTGCAAGAGATAGAGAATAGACACATTATCTAAATCTTCGGCGCGCCCCATTTGCGGGTCAGACCAGTTGAAAATCGCATCATCATGGACGGTGATTTGATAATAATCTCCGCTTTGATTGACCGGAATAGCCGTGAATTCGCGCTGCAATTTATGGCTGCGATAGCGCAATGTATGGTTCCATACAATTTCCAAGCCATTATTGGGGATAGGAAACGGCGAAGCCATAATCGCTTCTGCCACCCCATTGCCGTCAGCCACCAACTCGCCGACCAAGGCGTTTTTCTGCGCGGCCTTATAAACATGCTCGGGGTTGGCACAACTGCGGCGGCTTGGATAAACGTCCAGAAAATAAGTGTCATGGCGCTCAAGTAGCGCCTTCTGGCCACGGGTGATAAATTGGTCATACTTATCAGTGTTGGCCCCCGTCACCCGAAACAACGGCTTATCAGCGGCAAAAGGATCAGGCAAATGTTCCCCCTTCACATAGCCGATACCGTCAGGTGGAGACGACAGACCACCTGTCCATGCCGGAATTGACCCGTCAGCATTGCCGCCCCTCTCTGAGCCAAGCGGTGTTAAATCGTCGGTAAGACGTTTGGCTTGTTCGGGCGGGACTTTGGCTTGCGCAGCGAGCGTTAAACCGAAAGCAACAAAAAGGCGAATTAGAATGGCCATGGACAACCTCATGAATTTACATGCAGCTAATTAAGCTGATAATTAAGCTTCAGGCAAACAAAAAGGGCGGCGCCGAAGCACCGCCCTCAAAGTCTTCACACAGTTCAGATTAACGGCCGAGACGACGAACGTTAGCTGGTGTGTAGTAATCTGGTGTAAGGCGTTCCAGACCTGTTACGAAGTTGGCTGGACGGCCAGACTTCATAGCTAGACCAAGGTAACGGCCAGCCAGAAGGTCATAAGTAAACTCTCCACCTGATGTCCAGCACACTTGTGCTTCTGGACGATAGTCAGGGGCTTGACCAATTTCTTGGATGCGCCACAGTTCACCACGACCATCATACATTTCGCCAGCACTCATTTGACTGCTGTCTTCGTCCATGCGCAATACGCGCTTGGCATAAATGTGACGGGCGTTGCCCTTCAGATTGCCTTCGACAACCCATTGGCGACGCAGTTCATAACGCATCACGTCTTGGTTGGCGTGGCCAGCCTGAAGCAGTTCTTCATATGGTGTCAGAACGGCTTGGTAGTTGTTTTGCTGAGAAAGTTTCTCGGCTTTTTCAGCTACCGTCCAGTCATAACGATCAGGTGCACCATTGTAACCATCATACTGGTCAGATGTACCCAGACCATCACCATTGGTCACTGGATTGTCATAAGCGATGTTTGGCGCACGACGCACACGACGTGTACCCGGACTATAAGTCCAGGCTTTACGGCCTTCTTTCGCCATGTTCAATGTTTCGTGCACAAGCACAACGTTACCGGCACGACGTGCAGGTGCTGATGTGTAAGCCACAAACCAGATTGAAATGTTGTTGAGGTCTTCAGCACGTGAATTTTGCGCATCTGAATAACTAAACACAATCTCGTCACGCGTATAAGTCAGTGAGTAATCACCACTGACTGTTGGCGCAGCATAGTTGAAGTCACGAGCGACCCGCTCACCGCGATAACGCAGTGTGTGGTTCCACACGATTTCAAGTGCTGAAGACGGGATTGGGAATGGTGAAGCCATAATTGACTCCGAAATACCGTTACCACCATCAACCACTTTACCGACTTCGGCATTCCGTTTAGCGGCTTTATAGACGAAATCAGGATAGGTGCAACTACGACGAGACTCATAAACATTCAGTTTAAAAGTATCAGGATAGGTGGCCAGCATGGCTTTTTGACCAGTGGTCAATTGCGCATCATAGTCACCAGCATTGGCTGCTGTAATCGTGTAGAGCGGCTTATCAGACGCATACGGATTCGGCAGCGCACCACCATCATAGCCTTGCAGCAGAGCAGAGCCATCAATACGTTGAC
>CALEFA010000004.1 GCA_937876775.1 uncultured Rhodobiaceae bacterium
TTGCAAGAGCCCGAATCGCATTTGCCATTGTTTGACGTTGAGACGAATTCGGCATGATAGCCTCCAAAGATTGCTGGTTTGAGTGTCAGGCAAGATCATGCCCCTTTTTTTTGGGCATAATCGACAAGTAATTGATGAGCCGCAATTTGCCCTTGTTGGGCGCGTTCGTCAATGCGTCAACGCCAAGATTACTTTGGTCAAACAGGGCGCCTTTCTGGGTTAAGTCATATTTTGCGCTTTATTTCGATTCGTAAATCAGGCAAGCTTCGTTTCATAACATATTATGTTCTAGAGAAAAAACCGGCCTATTGTTTTGTCTGTTTTGACGGTAATGCACGCCATAGGAAAACAATAGGCACGGTTAGCAAGAGAGATTTGGCAGGTAATGACGCGATTGCAAAATGCCGAAAAACAGCTAAGCGAGGCCCTTGCAGAATTGGAATCGGCAGTTGAGTCATCGATCGAGGCGTCTGCATCAAGTGCCATTGCGCCGACTCCCCCAACGGCTGATTTTGCCGCGCTGATTGACGAGGTTAGCGGAATTGAGGCCAAGCTTGGCGAAGCCATGCAGGTGATTGCCGATATTGATGCGGCGCAAACAAACGCGGGCAATGCTGGCGACATCGGAAACGGAGACAGTGATGGGAACCAGTGAATGAGCCAGTCAGTTGTCACCATTCGGTTGAACGGCCACCCCTATCAGATCGGCTGCGGGGCTGGTGAAGAAGATCATGTTGCCAATTTAGGCGCTGAAGTTGAATCGATCATGCAGTCGCTTGTCGGTTCGGTTGGCCAGATTGGCGAAGCGCGGTTACTGGCGATGGTGGCTCTTATTCTGGCCGATCGCGCCAGCACGGCCGTAGCGGCAAATGGCGCATCCAATGCGGCGGCGTCAACTGCGCCGCCAGCAAGCACATCAGCCGATGATGCGAGCGCTGCCGAGGATCGGGCCGCGGCGCTTTTGGAAGATGCAGCGGCAAAGATTGCCACGCTGACATCAAAGCTTG
>CALEFA010000005.1 GCA_937876775.1 uncultured Rhodobiaceae bacterium
TCCTTATAGACTTTGCGAATATCGCGAATGACTTCTTCCGGGCTATCGAGCGCGGCGGCGGCGGCCACCTGAATGGGGGTAAAGGCGCCATAATCAAGATAAGATTTGATGCGGGTCAGCGCGCCAATCAGGCGCTCATTGCCAACCGCAAAGCCCATACGCCAGCCCGGCATAGAGAAGGTTTTCGACAAAGAGGTAAACTCAACCGCCACATCCTTGGCGCCATCAATTTGCAAAATCGACGGCGGCGGATTGTTCTCATCAAAGTAAATCTCGGCATAGGCCAAATCTGACAGCAACATAATGTCGTGCTTCTTGGCATAGCGGACAATTTCTTCGTAGAACGCCAAATCAACCACTTCGGCGGTTGGGTTGCCAGGGTAATTCAGCACCAAAGCCTTTGGTTTTGGATGGCTGTTAGAGACCGCATGATCAAGCACAGCGAAGAAATCGCAGCCTTCCTCAATCGGCAAATGCTGAATTGTGGCTCCGGAAATAATAAACCCGAAAGCATGAATTGGATAAGTCGGGTTTGGCACGAGAATAACGTCCCCCGGGTCCGTCATGGCTTGCGCCATATTGGCAAAGCCTTCTTTCGAGCCGAGCGTCGCGATGATTTCCGTGTCTGGATTCAAATCAACACCAAAGCGCCGCTTATAATAGCGCGCTTGTGCCTTGCGCAGGCCGACAATGCCTTTTGAAGCGGAATAGCGATGGGTGCGCGGATTGCGTACTGTCTCAACCAGTTTTTCGACAATATGGGTTGGTGTCGGTAAATCCGGATTCCCCATGCCGAAATCAATAATATCTTTCCCCGCCGCGCGCGCCTGCGCTTTGAGCTTATTGACTGACTCAAATACGTAAGGTGGCAATCTCTGAATGCGGTGAAAATCCTGGGTCATAGTGCTATCCGATTAAAATTAATAAGCCTGTTTGCGCCGCAATTACGGCATTAAAAAGACGCTGTCTAGGGAAATAACGGCTGTTGCTGAAGTCCGGCCATTTCGCCGAAGCCGAACATTAAGTTTAGGTTTTGAATGGCCTGCCCGCTCGACCCTTTGACCAGATTGTCCAGAGTTGAAAACAGAATAACCCGCCCGTCAATCCGGTCATCAAACGCAGCCAATAAACAGAAGTTAGAGCCCCGCACATGCCGTGTGGCTGGCACCACGCCAGGCTCGACCACCCGCACAAACGGCTTGTCGGCGTAAAATTTTTCCCAGACCGCCCGCAAATCGGCGGCGGTAGCACCATTTTTAGTGCGCCCATAGACCGATAGATATTCGCCGCGATTCATCGGCACCAAATGCGGCGTAAAGCTGACGGTGACCGGCGCGCCATTGGCTTTGCAAATCTCTTGCTCAATTTCAGGCGCATGGCGATGGCCTGCTACCCCATAGGCGTGCATGCCCTCGGCCACTTCGCTAAACAGGTTCTGCTCTTTCAATGACCGGCCAGCACCGGTAACACCGGATTTGGCATCAATGATCAAATCACTGGCGTCAATCAAACCAGCTTTCACCAGAGGTAACAGCAAGGTCAAAGCCGCGGTTGGATAGCAGCCCGGACAGGCGACTAAATCCGCCTGTGCAATGGCCGCGCCATAATGTTCGCTGAGCCCGTAAACAGCGTCTTTGAGAAGCCCCGGCGCATCATGCGACCGACCATACCATTGGGCGTAAACATCGGCGTCTTGCAAACGGAAATCTGCAGACATATCAATGACCTTCAGGTGTTTTGGAAGGTTTGAGATGACATCTTGCGCGGTTGAATGTGGCAGCCCACAAATGACCGCATCGACGTCTGACCAATCAGCCTCTTCAACTTTCACCAGAGCTGGCAAATCAAGTCCGGAGAATTGTGGAAATATCTCACCAATTTTCTTGCCAGCATGGGCATTGCCCGTGAGCACAGAAATGGTCACATACGGATGGGTGGCCAATAGGCGCACCGCATCGGCACCTGTATACCCCGATGCGCCAATAATACCGACTTTTATTGCACCAACACGCACGCTATTGCCCTACTCTTCTTCGTGATTGACCGCCATAATTTCGCCTTCGGCAACCAATTTACCATCAACAAAAATATCGCCCTTAAACTTATATGCTGATCCGCGACGACGTATTTTCGTCACATGGATGCGCATCTGATCACCTGGTGTGACCGGATGACGGAAGCGCACCTTATCGACCGTCATAAAATAAATCAGTTTGGCTTCCATCGGATTGCCAGACAGTTTGGCGTTTTGCATCACCAAAATCGCCGCCACTTGAGCAATCGCCTCAACCATTAACACGCCCGGAAACACCGGGCGACCCGGAAAATGACCGGTAAACCAAGGTTCGCTCGCCGTTACATTTTTAATGCCGACAGCGGTTTCCTCACCTTGCATTTGCTCCACGCGGTCAACCAATAGAAACGGGTAACGGTGGGGCAGAAAATCCATGATTTCTTGAATTGTTACGCTGGTACCAGGCACATCATCACTCATCATCGAATCCTTCCTTTTCGTTTCACTCTTTCATAACAAAAAAGGGGCCAAATAGCCCCTTTTTCTTTTCGTTTGAAAGAAATATTGGAGCTTAACGTTTGGAGAACTGGAAGCTCCGGCGGGCTTTCGCGCGACCGAATTTTTTACGTTCTACAACACGGCTATCACGGGTCAAGAAGCCGTGGCTTTTCAGCACACCGCGCAGGCCCGGCTCATAATAGGTCAAAGCTTTTGACAAACCATGGCGCACCGCACCGGCTTGTCCTGACAGACCGCCGCCGCTAACTGTGGCAATAACGTCAAATTGACCGTCACGCGCCGCAGCAACCAGAGGCTGGCGCACAATCATCCGCAAAACTGGGCGGGCGAAATAACGCTTCTCGTCATGACCATTGACGGTAATGGTACCACTGCCCGGTTTAATCCAAACGCGGGCGATGGCATTTTTACGCTTGCCGGTTGCATATGCACGGCCAAGCTCGTCAATTTTTGGCTCAGCTGGTGCGGTTTCAACAACCGCAGCGGCTTCACCAGAAAGGGCTGTGTCGAGGTTTTCCAAAGTCGTCTCTACTGTTTCAGACATGACTAATTCCTTACGTTCTTGGCGTTCAGTGACGCGACGTCGAGTTTTTCAGGCGATTGCGCTTCATGCGGATGCTCTGTACCGGCATAAACCCGAAGATTGCTCAATTGCTGGCGCGCCAGTGGGCCACGTGGCAGCATGCGCTTAACCGCAAGCTCAACAACGCGCTCAGGGAATTTGCCTTCCAACACTTTGGCTGGCGTGGTTTCTTTGATGCCGCCCGGATAGCCGGTGTGACGGTAATAGACTTTGTTGTCACGCTTGCGGCCGGTGAATACGACTTTGTCAGCATTGATAACAATCACATTGTCACCGACATCCATGTGCGGTGTGAAAGTTGGCAAATGCTTGCCACGCAAACGCGTCGCGATGATTGCAGCCAAACGGCCAACAACCAGATTTTCGGCGTCGATCAGAATCCACTTCTTTTCGATATCCGATGGTTTTGCAGAATAAGTCTTCATAACAATTTCCTGTTTCATAACCCAGTGTAGGTTGATGCGCCTTTTTACGAGGCAGCCGGGGTAAAATCAAGCGGTTTCTTACGCATAATATCTTGTGTTTTCAATGGGTTATTATTTTGGTAAATAGTTACCATGGCCTAAACAGCGGTTTTTAGGTGATTTTGTCGACTTCTAATTGTGCCGCAAGAAATGCAAATGGGTAATCGCCAGACCGAGCACAATCACCGCGCCGATTTGGTGCGCTGCTGCGAGCCCGATAGGGAGCACCAACATCAGGGCGACAATGCCCAATACCACTTGCGCGACCATGCCCAGACCCAAATAAACTGCGGTTTGGCGCACGCGAGGACGGGGGTCAGATTGCAAAATGCGATAAATATGCCAACCGACCACCGCGGTTAGTAGATAGGCCAATAGACGGTGATCAAATTGCACGGTCAGGTGGTTTTCAAAAAAATTGGTGATCAAGGGCTGATAGGCGAAAAGCCCCGAGGGAATAATATCGCCATCCATAAACGGCCAATCATTATAGGTCATGCCGGCGTCAATGCCGGCGACCAGAGCGCCGAGCAAGGATTGCACCAATATCAAGCCGACAATCAGCCCGCCGGCCGCAACCCGCGCCCCCGATTGCAAGCGGCCATCAACACCGCGCCCATAGCTCAGCGCCAGCCATAGGGCGACGGCAAAAATAATCAGCGCCAGCCCCAAATGCATCGCCAAGCGATACTGGCTGACGTCAACCCGCTCGCTGAGGCCGCTGCTGACCATATACCAGCCCATGAAGCCTTGCAGACCGCCGAGCGCGAATAGGCCTAGCAAGGGCGCGATACGATGGCGCGCCAATTTGCCTTGCAGCAAAAACACCAGAAACGGCAGTAAAAACACCAGCCCAACAATCCGGCCCAAAAACCGATGCGCCCACTCCCACCAGTAAATGACTTTGAACTCTTGCAAGGTCATGGCGTGATTGATCAATGTGAATTCGGGAATCTGCTGATATTTTTCAAACGCAAGATCCCATGCGGCTTGTGACAATGGCGGGATGGCACCGCGAATTGGCTCCCATTCGGTAATCGACAGGCCGCTATCGGTCAATCGGGTAAGCCCGCCGACCAGCACCATGAGCACAACAAAACCGGCAACGGTAAACAGCCAGTAGGCGATTTGCCGATCGTGTTTCATCTGCGTATCCGCATCATGCAGTGACATGTGAGAGGTCGTATTTGTCATGCCGTGAATATACAAAATCTTACGGCTTTGGCCTTGCGACCAATCAACGCGTATTGTATCGATGGGGGGTTGATTAAAGGATTGATGATGTCTCAGAAAAAACCGCCCAAAGCATTCAAAAAACCGTTGCTGCCGATACGGCTGCGCAAGCTCATCGGCTTTGTGCTGATCCTTATCTTATTGTTTTTCTATGCGTTGATTGTCATGCGCTTCGCTGTCAGCACCAATATTCCTGAGAGCGGCGTCAAACAATTCTTCTTCTATCTGGTCATGGGCATGGCGTGGATTATTCCGGCTGGCGCCATCATCTATTGGATGGAACGCCCCGACACGCCGCCGCGATAAGGGATGGCTTAATCAATGCTGCCGAATTGCAGACGATTGAGCACGGCAAAAACAACGATGAAGATGACGATTGGCAAAATTGAAGTCATGGTTTCTCTCACTTAAATTACAAATAAACGCTGCCCTAAGTGCCCGCTTGTGACGGGCGCAACGCGAGTCGATGCCCTATTTAGCATTTGTGATGCGGCAAAGCCAGAGCAATCCGGCGCGCCAAGCGCTTGGGCTTCGGTTTGTAGAAACCCGAGTTGCGGCGGGGTCGTTGGGCTTAATAGGTTGAACGTCGTTCAGTGTGGCTTTTGATTGACGCCTTCAAGCGGACCATCACCAATCGTCACAGAAATGCGTTGTGCAAGCCTTTCCGCGAGGTCGTTGAACTTTTTGTCTTCCCAGACAATATGATTGTGCTGTCGGGTGTCGAAATGGACATAATTTATGGCGTCCTCTCGGCAGGTAAAGATGACGGGAATATTTAGCCCATGGGCGAACCCCGCCTCGTAATAGACGCCACCGCGGGCGTTGCCCTCCTCCTGCGTGAAATCGGCAACAAGAAATCGCGACCGACGGATTTCAGCGATAATTTCATCATCAATCTTATTATTATGCTCTACCCCGTCGATGCGCACGGCGCGATAACCGGCCAGTTCTATCCCCTTCTTGATGCCTTCTTCGAACGCGTCGTTCATGGTGTTATCAAACCACATGGCAACAAAAGCTTGGTCGGATTGCACATTGGTCTTTTCTAATTCCTCCAGCCGCATATAGCCGGGTGCTCTGAGTTTCACTGCCCAAAATGGACGCATCGAACCCCTTGCGTTCTTTCCATCCTCGAGCCACTCAATCCACTCTAACCTTTGACACTCTTCCACCAAGGCAATGACTTCTGCTATATTACAAGAGTCGGTCCAAGCGAGGATTCCAGCTGAATTGTTTAAGATTTTGTCTCTATTAAGCAAATAAATTTTTACGACATCGCCCAATCGCCTGCTTCTCTTCTCAAGGTAACGCAACAAGTTATCCATACGGACCTGCATTGAGGATTTAGGTAGTCTACGTATGTCCTCTAAGATATACGAGTCAACTTTTGGAAATTCGATTCCCAAACGCCATTGTTCAACAAGCCAAGACGTCAGTTTAACCTTTTCTTCTGCAGTCCAATGTCGAAGTTCAAAAATCGCTGTGCGGCTTATGAAATACCGCCCCCCAGCCCCAGTTGAGTAGCAATTGACTCCGTCGCCATTTGGAGGATCTCGCGTCGCTGGTGTCCCCCAAATCGGGCATTCTTCTTCCATATCGTTTCCGATTCTTCTTATTATCCTTAAACGAATTCTAGGCGAAGCGGTGGGGGCTGGCAAGCGTGGGGGCGACGCGAGGGGTCGGCCTCTCACGCGGCGCTCTAGCGACGCTCACTATGCTTAAAATAAATGGTCGGAGCGGCGGGATTTGAACCCACGACCCCTTGTCCCCCAGACAAGTGCGCTACCGGGCTGCGCTACGCTCCGACATGGTTTTGTCTTAGAAAGTTTTACCACGATTAGCAAGCACTGGCTTACGGTTTGGTTAAAATATCCAAAGCCTCAGACAGATTTTTGCGCGCCCTATCGAGATGCGCCTTCAGCTCAGTCGGCGGCTGAGTGGCCGCCATGGGCTGAACTTCGGTCGCGCCCTGCCCTAAGGCACGCATATGCGGCACGCCTTTTTCTTGCAGCAGTTTTTGCACGCCCTTAATGGTCAACCCCTGCTCGTAAAGCGCGTGGCGAATGCCGCCAATCAAGGCGACGTCATCAGGGCGATAAAACCGCCGACCGGCCGCCCGCTTAACCGGCTGAATTTGACTGAATTTACTCTCCCAAAAGCGCAACACATGCGGCTGCACGTCAAAAAGAGCCGCGACTTCGCTAATGGTGCGAAAAGCATGGTCTGATTTGGATTGGGTCATCGACGTTGGCCTTTCCACAAGACCTAACTACTTAGCCCCGCCAGCTTATTTATTTTTTCTTTGAGCACATGGCTGGCACGGAAGGTCAAAACCCGACGCGGGTTAATCGGCACTTCTTCGCCGGTCTTTGGGTTGCGCCCAATGCGGCCATTTTTCTGCCGAACGATGAAAGAACCAAAGGATGAGAGCTTGACGTCTTCGCCGCCGACAAGGGCGTCTGAAATTTCGCCTAAAACGGTTTCAATGAGTTGCGCCGACTCACTGCGCGACAAACCAATCTCATTGTGAACGGCTTCGCTTAGGTCTGCTCGAGTAACTGTTTTACCTGTCATAACGCTTTCCCTGATGAAGCTGAATTTAAGCACAGAGTAAAATGAGGGCGCAAGCGATAAAACAGTAAAGAGCAGAACAACTTACTACCACCGAATGAGGTTCGATCCCCAGCTTAAGCCGCCGCCCATGGCTTCTAACATCACCAAATCACCAGATTTTATACGCCCGTCACGCACCGCCAAATCAAGCGCCAGCGGAATGGAGGCGGAGGATGTGTTGGCGTGTTTATCGACGGTAATCACTGTTTTTTCAGGCGGCAGACCAATTTTCTTGGCCACACCCTCAATAATGCGGCGATTGGCCTGATGCGGCACAAACCAGTCAATGTCGGCCACTTGATAGCCGGAACGATCCAACAGGCTTTCAATGGCGTCGGAAATATTGCCAACCGCATGGCGGTAAACCTCGCGGCCCTCCATGATTAAATGACCGGTGGTGCCGGTGGTCGACGGGCCGCCATCGACATAGAGAATGTCAGATAAAGCGCCATCGGAACGCAAATAGCTGCCCAGAATATGCGATTGGTCATTCGACGTGACCTCGCATTGCGACACGACAACCGCCCCTGCCCCGTCGCCGAACAAAACCGCCGTTGTGCGGTCTTGCCAGTTGAGCAGGCGGGTCATGGTTTCGGCACCAATCAGCAAAGCATGTCTGGCCTGTCCGGTTTCAATCATCGCGCTGGTGACGCTAAGACCATAAACGAAGCCACTGCACACGGCTTGCACGTCAAAGGCGGCGCCGTGGGTCATGCCGAGTTTTTTCTGGATCAATGCTGCCGTCGCCGGAAAAGTCTTGTCTGGCGTTGTCGTCGCCACCACAATCAGGTCGATTTGGTCAATCGTTAGACCGGCATGGCGCATCGCTTTTTGCGCCGCTTGCACGCCGAGATCAGAGGTGTATTCCCCGTCAGCCGCCTGATGGCGCATTCGAATGCCCGAGCGCTGAACAATCCATTCATCGCTGGTGTCCATAGTCTGGCTCAACTCGTCATTGCTGATGACCCGCTGTGGCAGGTAAGAGCCAATTCCAGTAATTTTTGCTTTAGTTACCATGCTGACCCCTGATTTTATTCTTGTCGCTTAGGCGAGCGCTTCCGCCCAAGCATCATCCAATAAAGATTGCATTTTGTCGATATCGGCGGCAATGGTCTCGACCATGCCGGCTTCGGCCACATCAATAGCCACGCCAATTGCCGTTGCATAACCATCTATATCGGCGCCGCCATGGCTTTTGACCACAATGCCATTTAGCCCCAAAAACATCCCGCCATTGGCGGCATTGGGATCCATGCGGGCGCGCAAAGCGGCAAAGGCGCCACGGGCGAAAAAATAGCCCAGTTTTGACATCAATGAGCTGGACATCGCCTGACGCAAATATTCGCTCATTTGCCGCGCCGTGCCCTCGGCGGTTTTAAGCGCAATATTGCCGGTGAAGCCGTCGGTTACCACCACGTCAGCATAGCCCTTGCCAATGCCGTCGCCTTCAATAAAGCCGGTGAAATTGAGGTCTGAGTGGGTCAATAATTCAGCCGCTTCTTTCACGCTATCGGTGCCTTTGACGTCTTCGACACCAATATTGAGCAGAGAAACGGTTGGGTTTTGTATGCCAAAAACCGTCTTTGCATAGGCCACACCCATAACCGCAAATTGCGCATATTGCGCCGCCGTGCCGCCAATGGTGGCGCCGACATCAAGCACCACGCTTTCGCCTTTCAGCGTCGGCCAGACACCGGCAATGGCTGGGCGTTCAATGCCCGGCAGGGTGCGTAGAATGATTTTCGCCATGGCCATGAGGGCGCCAGTATTACCGGCTGACACGCAGGCCTTGGCCTCGCCCGCTTTGACCGCATCAATGGCCCGCCACATGCCGCTGATTTTGCGACCCTGACGCAAAGCGACACTTGGTTTGGCGGTCATCGCAATCGACATTTCGCAATCAATGACGGTCGACACCTTTTTCAGAGCCTTGAATTTGCTGAGCTGGCTATTAATTGCCGCGGCATCGCCATAAATCAAATATGACACATTTGGATAAGTGTCCAAGGCTTGCGCCATCGCCGGAATGGTGACGTCCGGTCCATGGTCACCGCCCATGGCGTCAATTGATATTACGGTGGTGGTCAAAGCGCACGCCCCCAATTCATTAAACTGTCATATACTTGTTGCAGAGGCTGCAAGATGGGCCAATTTGTTATAGATATCAAGCGTCATCATTGGTCGTCTTAAGCGCCTGCAAGGCTGCAAAGGGCGAGGGTTTTTCTTCTTCTACGTCATCGGCATCGATAATATCATCAAATTCGACATCCGGCGCACGCGGGTAAACGGGCACTTCCATGGCAAAAATTTGCGTCGCCACTTCACCCAAATCAACCGCGCCATCGTCGATAATCTCTGGCACTTCGGCCTCAAAATCATCTTCTGGCACGACATATTGCATGACAATGTCGCGCGGCTGGAACTCAGTTGTGAAATCAACCTCAAGGGCTGTCCATAGGGGCTGAAGCGTGACCCCACATTGTTGCAACACGCGCCCTGATATTTTGCCGATGGCCATTAGACCGCGTTTGCCAAATGGCGTCATCTGCGCCTCAACAGCGAGATCGGCAACGTCGTCAACATTCAACCGCACCGCCAGTTTTTCGCAGGCTTTGGCGTCGGCCTCAAATTTAATATGCGCTCCCTTGGGCGGCACATCCTCCGCCCTGACCAGATAGCTAAACTCGCAGGCACCAAAGGCCGGTGACTCAGGAAGGTTTTCGTCCATTGGTTTATTGTCCGACATTACGTTTTATTAAACACATCGCCGGCAAGAATATCACTCAATGATTTTTCTGCCAATGCGCTTTCGGCTTGCAACAGATAGCTGGCGATGGCGCTCATGCCGGGGCTTAGCTCGGGTGCCTCAGGGTAGAGATTGCGGGCCAAAACTTCGGCCAGAGCTTTTTGTGTCGGCTCATTGATGGCGGCTGGCGCTTGTTTGCCGAGCGCGTCGTCATAAGCAGCGGCGCGGCCATAAAAGGCTTGCGCCATTTTGCGGATTTTCTTACCGACCCCCAAATCGCCAACGCCAGCCTCGCGCATTGATTGATCCATATCGGCGAAAAAAGTATCAAACAGCGCCTGACCAATATCATCGCGGGCCACCCCCTCTTGGCGCAACCGCCGCAACAGCAGATGCACATGCACGCTCATCATATCAAAGCGGCCGTCAAAGCTGTCAGGTGCGCGGTCGTCGCCATAAAGGTCAGGTGAGCGCGCGGCGCGTACAACCGACAGATAGGCGTCAGAAACATCCACCGTTTTGCGTTTGCGCAAAATAAAATCAAACAGTCCCATAAATCACCTATACTCGCGTTAATGTATAATTTGGTTGCAAGCCAATTCAGGATTGGCTAGGCACGTAGTGCACTTAATTAGGGTTATAAATCATGGCAATGAATGAACAAGCAAAACCGACGCGGCAAAGCAGCACTGTTAGAAAACTTCTTATGGCGGGGCTTATTGGCGGGTCTTTATTGGCCTGCGCGCCAATTATTGATCAACGGGGCTATGTTTTTAACGACAGGCTGATTGAGCGCTTGGAAATTGGTAAAACCAATCTTCAACAAACTATTGATATTCTCGGTTCGCCAAGCACCACATCAGAGATTAATGGCAAGGCGTTTTACTATATTCACAGCCGGTTTGTGCGCGAGAGCTACCGCGCAAGCAAAGAGGTTGACCGCAAGGTGATGGCGATTTATTTCGACCGCCAGTCAAACATTCGGGACATAGCGATTTATGGCCTCGATGACGGGATTATTATTGAAATTGTTCAGCGCACGACGGAATCGCAAGGGGCTGAGCTGTCAATCATTGGGCAGTTGTTCTCAAATGCCGGTCGCTTTGGCGATGGCGGCGCTGACGGCGGCCTATAATCGACAGATTTAAAACAAAAAAAACCCCGGATTGCAGAACCAATCCGGGGTTTCATTTTGTCTATTGTTTGCTTAGTGAGCCAGAATAGCCAGCATCAACAGGGCAACAATATTGGTGATTTTGATCATTGGGTTCACCGCAGGACCAGCCGTATCTTTATACGGATCGCCGACGGTGTCGCCAGTTATTGCGGCTTTGTGTGCCTCAGAACCTTTACCACCATGATTACCATCTTCGATGTATTTCTTGGCATTATCCCAAGCACCGCCACCAGCTGTCATAGACAGGGCAACAAACAGGCCGGTGACAATCACACCCATGAGCATGGCACCAAGCGACGCGAAGGCGTCTGACTTGCCAGCAATTTGCTCAATGATGAAATACAAAGCAATTGGCGAAAGAACCGGCAAGAGTGACGGCACAATCATTTCTTTAATGGCTGAACGGGTCAGCAAGTCAACTGCAGCCGTATAGTCAGGCTTCTCAGTGCCTTTCATAATACCAGGCTTGGCTTTGAACTGACGACGCACTTCTTCCACAATCGCACCACCGGCGCGACCAACGGCCATCATGCCCATGGCACCGAACAGATATGGCAACAAGCCACCCATGAACAGGCCAACCACGACATATGGGTTAGACAGTGAGAAGTCAGGCGTTACGCCCGCAAAATACGGATAATCAGCCGCATTATTGGTGAAGTATTTCAGATCTTGCGTATAGGCCGCAAACAGCACCAAAGCACCCAAACCAGCTGAACCAATGGCATAACCTTTGGTGACCGCTTTTGTGGTGTTACCAACAGCGTCCAAGGCGTCTGTTGTGTCACGTACTTCTTGAGGCAAATCAGCCATTTCAGCAATGCCGCCGGCATTATCTGTAACTGGTCCGAAGGCATCAAGAGCAACAACCATGCCAGCCAAAGCCAACATTGTTGAAACCGCAATGGCGATACCGTAAAGGCCAGCCAAACCGTAGGTGACGATGATACCAATAACGATTACCAGTGCAGGCAGTGCGGTTGCTTCCATAGAAACAGCCAGACCCTGAATAACATTGGTGCCGTGACCGGTTTCAGAAGCCGCAGCCACTGATTTCACCGGACGATAGTTGACGCCTGTATAATATTCGGTGATCCAAATAATCAGGCCAGTAATCGCCAAGCCAACAATGCCGCAATAGAACAGGCTTTGACCGTAGAACACTTTGCCTTCGATGATCAGCTGTTTGTCGAGACCGACGACGTAGTCGGTGACGAAATACAGAGCAACCAAAGACAAAAGCGCGGAGGCGATGAAGCCTTTATACAGCGCGCCCATGATTGAGTTGCTGGCGCCAAGGCGCACAAAGAAAGTACCGATGATTGAGGTCACAATGCAGGTCGCGCCAATGGCCAATGGATAAATCATCATGGTCATGGCATCTGTTGTGAAGAAAATGGCACTCAACACCATCGTCGCAACAATCGTTACGGCATAGGTTTCAAACAAGTCAGCCGCCATGCCCGCGCAATCGCCGACATTATCGCCAACATTGTCAGCAATGGTGGCTGGGTTGCGGGGATCATCTTCCGGAATACCGGCTTCCACTTTACCAACCAAGTCACCGCCAACGTCAGCACCTTTTGTAAAGATACCACCGCCAAGACGGGCGAAGATTGAAATCAAGGAAGCACCAAAGCCAAGTGATACCAAAGAGTCGATAACACTGCGGCTGTCTGGCGCAAGACCAAGACCAACGGTCAGAACGAAGAAGTATACAGCAACCGACAATAGCGCCAGACCAGCAACCAACATGCCGGTAACGGCACCTGACCGGAAGGCCATAGACAGGCCAGCGGCCAAACTTTTGCTTGCAGCTTGTGTGGTGCGCACATTTGCGCGCACTGAAACCAACATGCCGACATATCCGGCCAAGCCAGACAAAGTAGCGCCTACGAGAAAGCCAATGGTTTCTTTTTCGCCCAGCAGGACATAAACCAAAATAGCAATAACAACACCGACCATACCAATGGTGCGATATTGACGATTAAGATAGGCGCTCGCACCTTCTTGAATAGCGGCTGCAATTTCTTGCATCCGTTCGTTACCGGCATCGGCTGCCAGAATGCTCCGAACTGCCCAAACACCATAAGCGATGGCAAGCAGACCCGAAGCAATAATAAGCCACATTAAGCTGCTCATAATTATACCTCTTTTTTAATTGGATAGAGACGCGCAACATGCACGCCCTCCCCCTGTCTCAAGTGACGCGAATATGCAAAAAAATCTGCGCTAACGCAAGGAAAAGCAAGAAAAACCAGCTAAAAAGCAACAAAACAATTAAAAATGTTGATATCCGCGCCTGTGCAGGGTGAGGATTTGCCCTGAGCCGTCGACAAACGCGGCCTCAAAGCGGTCTTGAACCGGCTTTTTTACGGTGCCAATTTTGCTGAGTCGCAGCTGATTTTGCGTCGCCAAAGCGGCCAGCGGTGCGGCCTTATCGGCGGCGGCGGTAAAGGCCAGTTGATAATCATCGCCGCCAGACAGCAAATCGGCAAGGGTTTCGGCACTGGTGGCATAGGCTTGACCTTCCGGCGACAAGGGTATGTCGGCCAGCGTCACCTGCATAGCGGTGTGCGAGCTGACGCATAAATGATCGAGATCGGCGGCGAGCCCATCTGATATATCAAGGCATGAGCTGGCCAAACCGCGCAATTTTTGGCCGAATAATAACGGTGGGCGTGGCGCATGATAGGCGGCCAGACTATCGCCCCGCGTGCCAGCTAGCGCGTGTTGCAACCCCAAAAACCCATCGCCAATCACGCCGGTGACATAAACATCATCGCCAATTTGCGCCCCAGCGCGAGTAATCATCGTGCCGCTGGGCAGTTCACCATAAACGCTCAAGCTAACGCTGGCCTGCTGGCTTTGCACCGTATCACCACCCCAAAGCGGCATCTCATAGGCGGCCAAAGCCGCGCCCAAATGAGACGCGAAATCAGTCAAAAACGGTAAATCCCACGCCTCGCTAATGGCCAGGTTGAGCAGACAACCAACCGGCTTAGCTGATTTGGCGGCCAAATCGGAAATATTGCTGCCCACCAAGCGGGCGGAGACGACTTCAGCCGTGGCATTGGCCGGAAAATGCACGCCTGACACCAGCATATCGGTGCTGATGACCAAATCATGGCCGGGAGTGGGTGTGTAGCTGGCCGCGTCATCGCGCAAATGGCCAGCGGTTTTGGCATCAGCATGGGGCGCGAATAATTTTTCTATCAGATGAAACTCGCTGTTGATCTTGCTGGGCGCGCGCATTGCTTTATCCGTTCATCAAAAGTCGACAGAAACCCCACCCTCATCGACAGCTTTGGCAAGACGATCGAGAAGTGCATTGGTCATGCCGCCTTCGGGGCCGTCGAAAAAAGCGTGGGCAATATCAGTATATTGCGACACAACTACGCCCGACGGGGCTTTTTGCTCGGCCAATAATTCGCACACACCGCAGCGCAATATCGCACGCAACGTGCTGTCGAGACGCGATAGACGCCAGTTGGTCGCCAAATATCCGTCAATGGCGCGGTCAATTTTGGTCTGATAATCCATCACACCCCGAACAATAAATTCAAAATAGGCAATATCAGCTTCCGGCATTTCTGTGCCATCCAGCGGGTTTTCGACGCGGTGATCTTGAAACTCGCGGATAATCAATTCCAGCGGCGTTTGCGCGATTTCCATCTGATACAAAGCTTGCACCGCCAACAGCCGCGACGTCGCGCGGGACTCAAACTTATCGTCACTCATCATTGACCCTAACTGTTGTGCCACTGGTCACGCAGATCCAGCAAGGCGAGCGCGGCTTTGGCGGCGCCACCGCCTTTGTCTTTTTCCGACATGCGGCACCGTGCCCATGCTTGCGCTTCATTTTCAACCGTCTGAATACCATTGCCAATGGCCAGCTTGTCTTTAATGCCAAGCTCCATCAGGCCGCGCGCACTTTCGCCGCAGACAATGTCATAATGGGTGGTCTCGCCGCGAATGACCACGCCCAAAGCAACATAGCCATCATATTTGCCGGTATCGGCCGCATATTTAATCGCCACCGGCACTTCCAAAACGCCGGGTACAGAAATCCGCTCGACCTGACAACCGGCCTGCTGCAAGACGGCCAGCGCGCCCTCGGCCAAAGAATCGGCCATGTCTTCGTAAAACCGCGCTTCAACAATCAGAATATTCTTCGTCATCATTCCCTCGCCGCTTAAGCTAAAATCTTGCGCTGACCACTGATTTTCAAATCATAGCCATCCAACGCCACCACGGTGCGCGGCGTGTCTGACAGAAGTTCTATATCATGTAGCCCCAAATCCAGAACGATTTGTGCGCCGACGCCATAATCGCGCAAAATCGTTGGCATGGATGTGCCAGCATCGCTAGGGTTCAGACGATCCGAAAATGGCGTGGTTGAGGTGTTGCGGATGAGTACGAGAACACCGCGCCCCTCGGCGTCAATAATTTCCAGCGATTTTTGCAATGTCGTAGCTCCCGCCATGCCACTGCCAATAACGTCTGAGATAATATTTTCAGCATGGAAACGCGTCAGCACCGGCTCAGAGCCACTAATGTCGCCCTTAACCAAGGCAATATGTTCTTCGTTTTCAATGGTGTTCAAATAAACAATGGCCTTGAAGTCGCCGCCATTGGCAATTTTGAAATCGGTTTCGTGAATGCGTTTAACCAGCGTGTCTTTGCGCCGACGATAGGCAATCAAATCAGCGATGGTGCCAAGCTTGAGGCCATGGATTTGCGCAAACTGCACCAAATCCGGCAAGCGCGCCATTGAGCCGTCATCGTTCATGATTTCGCAAATCACGCCAGAAGGATAAAGCCCTGACAAACGCGCGATATCAACTGCCGCCTCGGTATGACCGGCGCGGATCAGCACCCCACCCTCGCGGGCAACCAGCGGAAACACATGGCCCGGCGTGACAATGTCTTGCGCGTTTTTAGTCGGGTCAATGGCCACGGAGATGGTGTGCGAGCGGTCATGGGCTGAAATGCCGGTTGAAATACCCTCGCGCGCTTCAATGGAAACGGTAAAGGCGGTTTGATGTCGCGAGCGGTTATTCTGAGACATAAGTTCAAGCTGCAATTGGTCGGCGCGATCGCGCGGCAGAGCTAAGCAAATCAAGCCACGACCAAATTTGGCCATGAAGTTAATCGCTTCCGGCGTCGCCATTTGCGCGGGAATAATCAAATCCCCTTCATTCTCGCGATCCTCGGCATCGACCAGAACAATCATCTTGCCATTACGGGCGTCCTCAAGGATTTCCTCTGGTGTCGAGAGATATTGGCTAAATTCAGACATTAATGTCTCCTTCGTCTTGATTTTCGACTTCTTTTAGACGCGCAACATAGCGGGCCAAAACATCGATTTCTAAATTCACTAAATCGCCCTCACGCGAAGAACCCCATGTGGTGACGTCTTGCGTATGCGAAATTAAATTGACGCCAAAACTTTGCGCCGAAACTTGATTGACGGTTAGCGAGGTGCCGTCCAATGTTACCGAGCCTTTCGGGGCGATAAAACCCATTAAATTTTTCGGCGCTTCAAAAGTATATCTTTGGCTGTCGCCCTCAGCGACGATAGACACAATTTTTGCAATGCCGTCAACATGGCCGGACACAATATGGCCACCCAACTCGTCGCCCATTTTTAAAGCGCGCTCCAGATTGAGCAATGTGCCCTCACGCCAGTGACCGGCGGTGGTAACATCAAGAGTTTCTTTCGAGGCCTCCATGGCAAACCAATGACCCTCGGCGCCAGTGCCTTTTTCAACGACGGTTAAACAAACCCCCGAACAGGCAATCGACGCCCCAAGCGCAATTGTTTCGGGGTCATAGTTGGTCAAAATATCATAGCGTGTGTCTCCGGCTTTGGTGATTTTTGCAATCCGACCAATATCGGTAATTATGCCCGTGAACATGACGTGGCCTCCTGTTGTGGCTGGCGCTGCCAGCTCTGATAAATATCGTCACCCAAGATTAAGTGATGGTGCGCGACAAACGCGCCAGACAAATCCAACCCCATGAGGGATATATCACTCTCGCCGGAAATAGCGACCTCATGCGGCGCCTCAAAATAGGCGATCGCATCGACCAGATGGCTGGCGAGAAATTGCTGCGCCAAAGTCGGCCCACATTCGAGCAAGGCACTATTGATGCCACGGTTGGCTAAATCTTGCAGCACATCGGCCGGTTTTAGCTCGGGTCGCTGAATATAGGTAAAGTTGTGTGTCTGCGTCGCGGCTTGTGTGTAAAACAGTACCCGCGCGGCATCGTCACGGGCGGCCAATTTGCACGCTTGCGGCACGCGGTCATGGTGGCTCATCACAACCGGCACCGGCGAACGATCGGCCATGCCGGGCAAGCGGCAATCCAATGTTGGATTATCGGCCATTAAGGTGCCAGCGCCGGTAATGATGGCGTCATGCTGGGCGCGTAGTAAATGTCCATAGTGGCGCGCCAACGGGCCGGTAATCCATGGCGCCTCGCCCTCTGGTGTGCGCATAAAGCCATTGGCACTGGCGGCTATTTTCAAGGTCACCATTGGCCGAGAGGCGCCGATACGGGTGAAAAACCCTTGATGCAAGCATGATGCCTGGTCGGCGCATAAGCCGCTTTCAACTTGCACATCGGCGGCTTGTAACATCGCCGCGCCCTGCCCAGCGACCCGTGGGTCGGGGTCGACATTGGCAAAAATAACCTTGCTGATACCCGCATCGACCAAGGCTTGCGCGCATGGGGCGGTTTGGCCGTGATGGGCGCAAGGCTCTAGGGTTACATAGGCGGTGGCGCCATGAGCCTGTGCACCAGCCTGCGCCAGCGCCTGCGTTTCGGCATGTGGACGCCCACCAGGCTGCGTCCAACCCGTGCCAATGACGTGCTGATCGGCGTCAACCAAAACGCAACCGACAGACGGATTAGGCGCCGTGCGCCCAAGTCCGCGTCGCCCTAGGGCAATCGCCTGTTGCATGAAATCTGTGTCGCTGGCCTGCACCCGTGTCTCCCGTTAAAGGGAAACTAGTCGTCGCTCTCTGGCGAGCCGCTCATTTCCCCGAGGAATTCCTCAAAATCTTTGGCTTCGCGGAAGTTTCGGTAAACCGAGGCAAACCGCACATAAGCCACTTGATCTAATGCGTACAACCCTTCCATCACCAGCTCACCAACCATTTTGGCCGGAATTTCCGATTCGCCGAGGTTTTCCAGACGCCGCACTATGCCACTTACCATACGCTCAATTCGTTCCGCCTCAACGGGGCGTTTTCGCAGAGCGACTTGCACAGAACGCATGAGCTTATCGCGCTCAAATGGCACTTTGCGGCCGGTGTTTTTAACAATGGTTAATTCGCGCAACTGCACGCGCTCGAAGGTGGTGAAACGGCCACCGCAATCGGCGCAAACACGGCGGCGGCGAATGACGGTATTTTCTTCTGTCGGACGGCTGTCCTTAACCTGCGTGTCAGCGTTCATACAATAAGGACAACGCATCACAAACCCCTAGTAAATCGGGAAACGATTGCACAGGTCTTCGACCTGCTGGCGCACCGCTTGCTCGGCTTCGGGAGCTGGCTCGCCATTGTTTTGTGCAACAGCATCAAGCACTTGAGCGATTAAATCGCCAACTTTTTGAAACTCGGCAACGCCAAAACCACGCGTCGTGCCCGCCGGTGTGCCCAAACGCACGCCCGATGTAATGGTCGGTGGTTGCGGGTCAAACGGAATACCGTTTTTATTGCAGGTAATGAAAGCGCGCTCCAGTGCTTCTTCAGCGACATTGCCGGTCACCCCTTTGGGGCGCAAATCAACCAACACCAGATGATTGTCAGTGCCGCCGGATACGATATCAAAACCATGACCAACCAGCGTTTCGGCCAGCGCTTTGGCATTGGCAACGACTTGCTGAATATAGGATTTATAGTCTGGCTCCAATGCCTCACCAAAAGCCACGGCTTTGGCAGCAATCACATGCATCAACGGCCCACCCTGAATACCCGGGAAAATCGCTGAATTGAATTTTTTGCCAAGGTCGAGGTCATTCGACAAAATCAAACCACCACGCGGGCCGCGCAGGGTTTTATGGGTGGTTGTTGTGACCGCATGGGCATAGGGCAAAGGGCTTGGGTGGGCGCCACCAGCTACAAGGCCGGAAATATGCGCCATATCAACCAGCAAATAAGCCCCGACACGATCGGCGATTTGGCGGAAACGTTTGAAATCAATGACCCGTGGATAGGCCGACCCGCCAGCGATGATCAATTGTGGTTTGTGCTCATCGGCCAGCGCCTGCACTTCATCATAATCAATCAAATCATCTTCCTGACGCACACCATATTGCACGGCGTTGAACCATTTTCCGGACTGGTTTGGCTTGGCGCCATGGGTCAAGTGACCACCGGCCGCAAGGCTCATGCCCAGAATCGTATCGCCTGGCTTAATCAGGGCCTGCATCACCGCTTGATTGGCTTGCGAACCGGAATTCGGCTGCACATTGGCATAAGCGCAATCATATAATTTACATACCCGCTCAATGGCCAATTGCTCGGCCACATCAACATGCTCGCAGCCGCCATAATAGCGCTTCCCGGGATAGCCCTCGGCATATTTATTGGTCAGCACCGAGCCTTGGGTTTCCAAAACCGCGCGCGACACAATGTTTTCCGAGGCAATCAGCTCAATCTGGGTTTTCTGGCGCCCCATCTCAAGGTCAATAACCTTGGCAATGGCAGGGTCGCGGGTGGCGACGGGTTCGTCAAAAAAACGGTTTTGACCGGCGTCGCTAAGCTGTTTCGATTCCGACATGAACGGGTCCTTTCATGGGCTGACACAAACAATGATTCCACCAACGGTTTAGCATAAAGCGGAGACGAGACCAACAAAACACCGGCGCCAAGTCGCCGCAGGGGGATATATTCACATAAATCAACCGCTACCAGAGTTTGCGGCTCTGCAAAACTGATTTCAGCAAGGCGCAATCGTCGGTCATCAAGCCATCGACCTTCATATCAAGCAAAGCGTGCATGGTTGATTCGTCGTTGATCGTCCAAACGTGCATCTGCATGGCGCGCCGATGGGCATAGGCGACCAGCGCCGGCGTCACCATGGCAATGCCTTTATGAGCGCTAGGAAATTGCAAGCAATCGGCGCCATAGCGCACCGGTAGGCGCAGGGTCGCCGCCGCGCGAAACTTGGCCGCCTGTTTGGGACCAGCACCGCGACACACGCGCCCTTGCGTCAGACGATAGAGCGTGTCGATGCGGTCATCGTTAAACGCCCCAATGCACACACGGTCATGGGTTTGTGTGCGATTGATCAGCGCCGCCAGCGGTTCAACAACCGGCCATGTTTTGGCATCAATGTTAAAACGCGCCTCGGGGAAAGCCTCGAACAGATCGGCCATTTTCGGTATCTCATGGCCGCCCGGCAACCGAATGGCTGCCACGTCAGCGGCGCTCAAGGCGCTGATGGCGACATCCTCGCCGGTCATGCGTTTGAGGTCATCATCATGGAAGGCGAAAACCTCGCCGTCAGCGCTGGCGTGAACATCGGTCTCTAAATAGCGATAGCCAAGCCCCACCGCATGAGCGAAGGCGGCCATTGTGTTTTCTGGCGCCGCAAGATTGCCGCCACGATGGGCAAAAGCCAAAACACCGTCATGGCGCAGAAACGGGTGAATACGGTCTGCCAAAATGTGACTCCAATGGTTAAATTCTATTGCCTGTAAGCTAAATCAATATAGATTGCTTTGCACTATGACTTTTATTGAACTTATTTCTGAAAGCCCCTATCGGGCCGGAGCCGCCGCCGCCGCTATGATGCTGGTCTTGGTATGGCTTGTAAGCGTTCGCATTAAAGATGCGAGCATTGTTGATATGTTTTGGGGCCTCGGCTTCTCAGTGATTGCGGCGAGCTGTTTGCTGGTCACTGAAAACCTCGCGCCGCTAACCGCCGCCACCCTATGGCTGGTGATTTTGTGGGGCGTGCGCCTGTTTGTTCATTTGGGCACGCGCTGGCGCCGCGAAGGCGAAGAAGATTATCGTTATCAAAAAATGCGCGCCCACCATGGTGAAAAATTTTGGTGGCGCAGCATTTTCACCGTCTTTACGCTGCAAGGGGTTTTAATGTGGCTGGTCGCCATGCCGTATATGGCGGCAGCCTATTTTGGCGGCACTGTCGCCCTGCCCGGTGTGACCATCATCGGCCTGCTGATTGCTGTGGCCGGACTAATTATGGAAACTCTGTCGGACAGGCAATTGACCGCATTTCGCGCTAAAGCGCAGCCCGGTG
>CALEFA010000006.1 GCA_937876775.1 uncultured Rhodobiaceae bacterium
ACACAGAGCAGCGGCATCAGCCGTGACATTCGGGCGGCTTTCATAAATCACCCCAATAACCCCTAAAGGCACACGCACGCGGTCGATATCAAGGCCGCTTGGCACTTGCCATCGCGCCAAAGACTGGCCGACCGGATCGGGTAGGTCAATAATTGCTTCAATGGCCTTGGCGATGCCCTCAAGGCGATTTTCATCCAGCATAATACGGTCGAGGCGGGCCTGATTAACGCCTTCGGCTTGCGCCAATTTCATATCTTCCCCATTGGCGGCGAGAATATCGTCGGCGGCGGCACGCAATTCATTGGCGGCGTTTTGCAAGGCCTGATTCTTGACCGAGGTGTGACTAATCGCCAATTGCCGTGCAGCGGCGCGCGCCTTGGCGCCAATATCGAGCATAAGGGTTTGTAACTCTGCCTGATTATCTGCTTTTCTATCTGACATATCGATTACTTTCCGTTGCTTGTCGTTTGGCCGTTGCTTGCCGTTTGGCCGTGGCTTGTCGTTTGGCTCATCACTAAATCATCGCGGTGGATCATTTCAGAGCGACCATTATAGCCTAAGAGTGAGACGATTTCTGAACTTTGCCGGCCAATAATGCGGTCTGCTGAAGCGCTGGCATAGGCGGTGAGGCCGCGCGCCATATCGACACCGTCGGGGCCGATAATCGCCACGCAATCGCCGCGTTCAAACTCGCCATCAATTGCCGTCACGCCAATCGGCAACAGCGACTTACCGGCCTGCAAAGCGGCGCAGGCACCAGCATCAATATGTAAGCTACCGCGCGGCTTGAGATTGCCACCAATCCAGTTTTGCCGTGCCGAACGTGGGTTTTCATGCGCTTTAAAAAGCGTTGAAGCGGCGCCTTGTGACAGCGCGACCAAAGGATTATGCATGCGGCCATCGGCCAAAACCATGTGACAGCCGCTTTGCATAGCAATACGTGCGGCTTCCAGTTTGGTGACCATGCCGCCAGAACCATAATCACTATTGGAACCGCCTGCCATGGCCATGACCGCCTCATCAACCACGTCGATTTCGGTGATTAATTCAGCCGAGGCGTCTTTCCCCGGGGCGGCGGTGTAGAGCCCGTCGACATCAGAAAATAAGATCAGGCAATCGGCAGAAATCATACCGGCAACGCGGGCGGCCAAGCGGTCATTGTCGCCATAACGCAATTCTTGCGTGGCCACTGTGTCATTCTCATTGATAATTGGAATGGCACCTAAATCGAGCAGGCTTTGCAATGTCCGCCGACCGTTCAAATAGCGGCGCCTTTGCTCTGTGTCCTCAAGGGTCAATAAAATTTGCGCCGCTGACAGACCAAGTGGTTGCAAAACCTCTTTCCAGCCATGCGCCAGATCAATCTGTCCGGTGGCCGCCGCTGCTTGGCTTTGTTCAAGTGTGAGCGTGTCGCGCGATAAGCCCAGGGCGGCGCAGCCAAGCGCCACGGCGCCCGATGACACAACAATAATTTGTTGTCCATTGGCCCGCGCTTGCGCCAAATCAGCGGCCAGCGCGGCTAACCATGTCCGGTTGAGTTGATTGCCATCAATCAGCAGCGATGAGCCGACTTTGACGACCAGAATTTTAGCATTGGAAACTTCGGCACGCATCGTCACGAGCCCTGAGCTAGCGGGTGCCAAGGGGCGTCATCATCAGCGTCGTCTGACGGGAATGGACTGTCTGATGCAGGTTTGCCCTTATTGTCAATGATGCCTAAAAGTGTGTCATTGAGCTCTTGCATATTGAGGCCGGTTACGGCTGAAATTTGTCGGACGGGCGTGTCGCAAACGGCTTGTAGTGTTGCCAGTTTTTCAGCCAATATTTCATCGGTCAGCGCATCGCATTTTGTCAGGGCGACAATTTCTTGCTTTTGCGACAGGCCGTCATCGTAAGCGGCCAATTCATTGCGAATAATTTGGTAAGCGCCGACCAAATCTTCTTGCGTCGCATCGACCAAATGCAGCAAAACGGCACAGCGTTCAACATGGCCGAGGAAGCGATGGCCCAAGCCGGCGCCTTCGCTGGCACCCTCAATGAGACCAGGAATATCCGCCATGACAAATTCGCGCCCACGCGCGCCAACGACTCCCAAATTGGGGTGCAATGTGGTAAAAGGATAATCAGCAATTTTTGGCCGCGCGCGACTGACATTGGCCAATAAGGTGGACTTGCCAGCATTCGGCAGACCAATCAAACCAATATCAGCAATTAACTTAAGGCGTAGCCATATCCAAGCCTCGCGACCTTCAAGGCCGGGGTTGGCATGGCGCGGCGCGCGATTAACGGGGCCTTTGAAATGGGTGTTTCCAAAGCCGCCATTGCCGCCCTTGGCAAGGATTTCAATCTGGCCAATTTCGGTTAAATCGGCAATCAGCGTTTCATTGTCTTCGGCAAAAATTTGCGTACCGACCGGCACGCGCAAGATACGGTCTTGGCCATCGGCACCGGTGCGGTTGCTCCCCATACCATGAACGCCGGTGCTGGCTTTGAAATGCTGCTGGTAGCGATAGTCAATCAGCGTGTTTAGCCCGTCGACACATTCGGCAATAATATCACCGCCCCGGCCACCATCGCCGCCGTCGGGGCCGCCAAATTCAACATATTTCTCGCGCCGGAAGCTAATGCACCCAGCCCCGCCATCGCCAGAGCGAATATAGACTTTCGCCTGATCGAGAAATTTCATCGTCTTACCTCTTTGGCCATGTTCAGGCCTAATGGCCATTATGGCCGTATGCGCGCCCTGTCTGAACGCCTTCTAATTTACGTGTTTGCTCGTGTTGTTCAAATTAAAACTTCACGGCTGCCTTACAGGCATGAAAAAAGGGAGATGGTGGCCCATCTCCCTGAATTTCAGCTGGCCACCCGTTACGGGCCGCCGGCCCGTTATTCTGCTGCTTCAGCCAGTGGTGTGACGGATACAGTCGTCCGGCCACCACGGGTTTGAGCAAAAGTTACATTGCCTTCGACAACGGCAAAGATTGTGTGGTCCTTACCCATGCCGACATGCTCGCCCGGGTGCCATTTGGTGCCGCGCTGACGGATAATGATGTTGCCTGGAATGACGTGCTCGCCACCAAATTTTTTCACGCCAAGACGGCGTCCGGCGCTATCGCGACCGTTGCGGGATGAACCGCCAGCTTTTTTATGAGCCATTTATTCTACTCCTCGCTTGCGCCCGCATCGGCGCTTTCATCTGCTTTAGCTTTTTTCGGCGCCGCTTTTTTGGCTGCCGCTTTAGCTGAAATATCGGTGATCTTTACAACAGTCTGGTGTTGCTGGTGACCCTTGGTGCGGTGATAATTTTTCCGCCGCTTAAACTTTACGACAGTAATTTTATCGGCCCGATCTTGACCCAAAACTTCTGCCTTAACGCTTGCACCGGTTACCGTAGGTGCACCAATTGTAGGCTCTTTACCAGCTTCGCCGACAATCAGAATATCGTCAAACGTGACTTTATCACCTGCGTTGCCTTCGAGACGTTCCACAGCAATGACATCATCTTTGCTGACGCGGTATTGTTTCCCGCCGGTGCGAATTACTGCATACATCGTTCTGTTGCCTTTATCTAAATCGCCGTGTTTTTGCCACACGTCTGTATAATCTCAAAAGGGCTGAAACCCAGCCCTGACAAGCGGCGAATATACAAAGCCGCCTGCGCAAGTCAAGCATTAATCAACGCCGCCTATGTGAGTAAAAAAACTGACTAAAAACGGCTCGGGTCTACAATCACGCGGCCGACCAGTTGACGGTTTTCCATCCGCGCAAAAGCGTTGCGCCATTGGCTCAGTGGTAGTTCACAATCGACATAGGGGGTAATCTTGCCCTGCGCCGCTAAATCCCACACGGCGGCCATATTTTCGATACCGGCTTGTGGTGCGCGGCGGCCATATTCACCGGCCCGCACGCCAACCACACTAAACCCTTTAATCAGCGGCATATTGGCGGAAATATTAGGAATTCGCCCTGAAGCAAAGCCGACGACAAGCAAGCGTCCCCCCCAGGCAATACATCTGACGCTTTCGTCGAACACGTCGCCGCCGACCGGATCATAAATAACATCGGCACCCATGCCGCCAGTGATTTCTTTGACTTGTTCGCGGAATCCATTTTGTGAATTAAGCGCCGCTTCAACCGGCACATGGGCCTTGATTTTCGCCAGTTTTTCATCTGATGAGGCGACGGCAATGACTTTTGCACCCAAATGATGCGCCAAATCAACTGCTGCTAGCCCAACCCCACCGGCAGCGCCATGCACCAAAAGCCATTCATCCTTTTGCAAATAACCGCGCCGCACCAATGACACATAGGCCGTCAAATAGGCGCTGGTGGTCGCGGCGGCTTGCGCATAGCTTAAATTATCTGGTTTCAGGCGGCTGGTGGCGGCTTCAAAAACCCCATATTCGGCCAAACCGCCGCCCAATTTGCTGGCCACCACGGCTTGCCCAACGGTAAAACCTTCAACCCGATCGCCAAGCGCAATAATATCACCGGCGATTTCCGTGCCCGGGATAAAAGGCAGGTTTGGTTTGTGCTGATAAAGCCCTTGGGTCATAAGCAAGTCAGGAAAGCCAATGGCGGCGGCACGAATTTGCACCAAAATTTGCCCCTTTTGGGGAGTTGGACGGTCGATGTCGACAATCGAACAACCAGCGAAATCTTCAGCCAACTCACTTACACTTAAGGCTTTCATGATATTTTTCCCCATATCTTGCTCAGTCGCTCCGATAAGCTAGGGACGACTTGTCGCTGCACTATAATCGTAAAATGGCGATTGCGCTAAAAAAATGCCGGCCGGTCTGGGGACAGACCGACCGGCTCATATGGCCTCGAAAAAGATAGGGAGAGCTATCGAGACGCCACATGAAACTCGAAACCGAAGCTGTTTGGCAAAAGCCAGAATTTGATTCGGTTCAAAACATAGTTCAACCTAACCAGCTACCCCAAGTTTGTCCATAAAATTTAACACGTTTCAATTATATGCGCGGTACAGGCGGAACATTGACGCCGTTCTCTTTTGGGCGCATAAATGGAACATTATCAAGAAAGTTTAAATATGCCCATTTCGCCTGAGCGGCAGGACCAGCGCCGCAAGCAAATTTTAGCTAAGACCAGAGATTTAATTCGTCAAAATGGTATTAAGGCTCTGAACATTCGCGACTTGGCGGCTTTTTGCGGCGTTTCAGTGCCGACACTTTACAATCAGTTCGGCAATAAGGATGGTCTGCTGAAGGCCGCAGGCGAAGAGGTATTTCTTCAACATTATGACAATATTATCTACCCATCTAACAGTCGCGGTCTGACGCGGATCCTTTTTATTGATGGCAAGAATGTCGATATGATCCTCGAGAATGGTGAATTGTCAGTTTATCTCACGCGGGCGGGGCGGGTGGCCAGCGACTCATTAAGTGCGGCGCAAAGAGCCATTGGCGAAGCGATTGATGAAATTAAACAACAAGGCGATTTAGTCGACTGGATCGACTCGCATTATATCGCTGGTCGCATTTATGCTCGTGCGCGCGGCGTCGTCGCCGAATGGGCCATTGGCGCGATTAACGACGACCAATTACGGCGCATTCGGCGCAATGATATGGCGTTGGCTTTGCTCGGGGTAACCACCGGCGAAACCCACGCTTCTCTGAAACAAATGTTGATCGACGATAGGAGTCATCGTGAAAAAAATCATTCTTAAAAAGCCAGGTGGGTTAGAAAATTTAACCTTTGTCGACGCCGCTGATTGCACGCCAGGATTTGGTGAAGTTTGCGTCAATTGGAAAGCCAGTTCGCTTAACTATCACGATTTATTGGTCGCTCTCGGGGCGATACCGGTTGTCGAAGATCAAATTCCAATGTCCGATGGGGCCGGCGAAATCATCGCCGTCGGCGAGGGGGTTAGCCAATGGCAAAAGGGCGATAAAGTGATGTCCTTGTTTTTCCCAAATTGGATGAACGGCCATCCGACGCCGCAAAACACAGCCGCTGTCACTGGCGATACGATTTTTGGCACGGCCACCCAGCGACAATGTGTGGCGGCCACGGCCCTCACCAAAATGCCGGTTGGCTATAGTTTTGAGCAGGCCGCCACTTTGCCCTGCGCGGCTTTGACGGCTTGGCGCGGTTTGGTTAGTGAAGGTGGGCTTAAGGCTGGCGACACCGTATTGGTTGAGGGCACAGGCGGCATGTCAATTTTCGGTCTGCAAATCGCCAAGGCTGCCGGCGCTTATGTTTATGCGACCTCATCAAGCGATGAGAAACTAGAAAAACTAAAGGCTTTGGGTGCCGACCATGTGGTCAATTATAAAACCGATGAGAATTGGGGCGCGTCGATTGCCAAACATTCGGGCGGTGGTGTTGACCATGTGCTGGATGCTGGCGGCGATGCGACGATGAAACACTCGATTGCCGCGGCCAAAATGGGCGGTAATATTTCATTGATTGGCGTGCTGGGCGGCTTTAGCACAGAGATTGTTTTGCCGATTGTCTTTGGCAAGCATTTGCGCCTTACAGGCATTGCTGTTGGCAGTGGGCAGCAACAATTGGATATGATTGCCGCCATTGATGCCAGCGGTTTGCAGCCAGTGATTGATAAATCTTTCAGCCTAGAAAACCTTGCTGATGCTTTTGCTTATCAGCAATCAGGCGCACATTTTGGCAAAATTACCGTGGTTTATGATTGATCAACCCACATTCCAGACTGTGGCTCAGACTGGAATAAGGACGGCTGACAGATATTCTGAATTCACTTGAGTTTGAGGCTTCTTAGGCGATATGCTGTGCGCTCAATTGAGGAGAGAAGTCGTGGACCCTTTATCGCAGACCATTACCGCAGAAAATAATTCATACCGCCCACCGCATATCAAATATCAAGTGCCCGAGGGTTTCGACTTGTTGGACATTAAGGGTTTTGAAGCGGTCGGTCAGCCGCACGAATATTTTCATAAATTGCGCGCCGCCGCCCCAGTATCGTGGTGGCAACCGCCTGAAACTTCTGATGTCGCAGGCTTTTGGTCATTGACGCGTTATGAAGATGTAAAAAAATGCGACCTCGACGCCAAATCTTTTTCATCGCAAGAGGGTGGAATTTTGATGGGCTACAGCGAGAAATCGTCGGGCCCGAAACGTCTGCGGGCGGCGGCGCTGGATAGCATGATCAATATGGATCAGCCGTTTCATATTCCGCTGCGCATGTCGCATCGCTCTTTCTTCACGCCGGATTATGTTGGGCAATTGCAAAAACGCGTTGAGGGCGAGGTCGATCGCCTGCTTGATAATATGGAAGCACTGGCCGCCAAGAATGACGGCAAGGTTGATATGGTCACTAATTTTTCTGAATGGCTGCCGCTTTATACATTGTGCGAAATGCTCGGCATTGACGAAAAGGATCGTCCAAAAATTGTCAAATGGATGCATTATCTGGAATTGGCGCAATATATTACCACCGACCCTGATGCCAATATTTCGCCGTTATTTGTCGCCAAATTTCTCTGGAATATTCGCCAGATGTTTAGATTTGGTCAAAAAATTCTGGCCGATCGGCGCAAAAACCCACGCGATGATTTGCTGACCGTTATTGCCACCACGCAAGTTGATGGCGAGCCCATGGATCAATCCTATCTTGACGGGTCTTGGCTGCTGATTATTTTTGCCGGTAATGATACGACGCGGAATTCTTTGTCGGGCACCATGCGGTTGCTAACGCAATTTCCTGAGCAAAAGCAGATGCTTATCGACCAGCCTGATCTCGTATCAAAACTGGTGCCGGAAGCCTTACGCCTTGTGTCGCCAGTCATGTATATGCGCCGCACAGCCAAGGTTGAAAGCGAATTTTCGGGGCAAACCATCATGCCGGGCGAGAAAGTCTTAATGTGGTATGGCGCCGCCAATCGCGACCCTGAGGTTTTTGAAAACCCCGACCAAATGGACATACACCGCAAGAATGCCGGCGACCATTTGGCTTTTGGTACCGGCCCCCATGTGTGTCTCGGTCAGCGTATTGCCATTATGCAATTGCAAACCGCCTATTCACGTATTCTGGATCGGTTCCCGAATGTGCATTGGACTGGCAATCAACGTCATGCACCAAATAATTTTGTTCATGCGATTTCGCATCTGGAAGTTAATTTGGGGAAATAGCGATGAAGCAAGCCATCAAACGCTGGGGCCGACGGCTCGCCCTGATACTCTCTCTACCTGCGTTTTTGGTGGTTTTCTTCATTGGCTACGTCGTCATCAAATTGGCGACTTATGAGCAGCTCGATGATGCTGCCCGCATGCAATCGAAACAGGCCTATCTGTCCGGCCTTGCTGAACAAGCCCAACAAAATATGGCGCGCCCTGATGTGGTGGTGATTTTATTCGACGACCTTGGTTATGGCGACCTTGGTTTCACGGGCAATAATATGATCAAAACCCCGCATATTGACGCGCTGGCGCGCCATGGCGTGGTGTTGGAGAATTATTATGCCCCGTCGCCAGTTTGTTCGCCGTCGCGCGCCTCCATGTTGACTGGCCGTTTGGCGCCGCGCAATGGGTTGACGGCGGTGCCGTTTCCAACCGGTCATGCGGTGGATCGCATTAATCGTCTTTTCAATAATCCGGTACGCCTGCCGCGTGAAGAAATTATCATTGCTGATGTTTTGCGCGCGACCGGCTATCACACAGCCATGGTCGGCAAATGGCATATGGGTGACCACGATCAATCAATTCCGACAGAATTTGGTTTCGACAATTTTTTTGGCACTTATCATTCCAATGATATGACCCCTTTTAATTTGCATGAAGGACGCCATGGGGCTGGCGAAAAACTGGCGGTGGCGGCACCGGTTGACCAGACTCAGCTCAATCAAATTTATGGCGATAAGGCGGAAGAATTTATCGCCGCTGCGCCGCGCAACAAACCAATGTTCTTATATTTCGCGCATAATTTCCCGCATGTGCCGCTTTACGCCGCCGCGCATGAACACGGGCGCTCGGACGCTGGTCTTTATGGCGATGTCGTGCAGGGGCTTGATTATACGGTCGGGCGTGTTGTTGCGTCTTTGAAAAAACGCGGGCGTTTTGACAATACGCTGATCATCATCACCAGCGATAATGGTCCATGGTGGGAAGGGCGCGCCAGTGGCGAGGCCAGCTCACGTGGCCGTAAAGGCGAGACATTTGATGGCGGCATGCATGTGCCCTTCATCGCCCATTGGCCAGCCCAATTAGCGCCGCGCGTGTCGTCAGCCATGGCCATGGGCACAGATTTATTGCCGACGCTTTTGCAAGAGCTTGACCTGCCAGCTCCTGATGACCGAGTGCTTGATGGCCGTTCTTTAAGCGCCACTTTGCGCGGCGGTGACAGCCCGCATGAAGCGCTATATTTTTATGGTGCTGGCACGTTGATGGCGGTGCGCGATGAGCGGCACAAATACCGTGATGCCAAACCAATAGTCTATGCCACGGATCCGATTTCAATTCCGATTTGGCCGAGTATGGGGCCGTTTCTTTTCGATCTCAAAAACGATCCGCAAGAGGCTTATGATGTGACCAATCGACGGCCCGACATTGCAGCGCGGTTGAAAGCTGTTCTGGACGCACGCAATGCCGAAATGAGTGAAAACCCGCGTGGCTGGAAATAGGCTTAGACTTTTTTATAAACCTCAGCCCCGCCAATTCTGAACTCGGTCGACTTTTGCTCCATGCCCGCCTCCAGCGCTTGCTCTGGTGACATATTGAGCTTGGTAGCATATTCGCGGACATCCTGAGTGATTTTCATGGAACAAAAATGCGGCCCACACATGGAACAGAAATGTGCCACTTTCATGGATTGCTTGGGCAGTGTCTCATCGTGATAGGCGCGCGCTGTATCGGGATCGAGCGATAGATTGAACTGGTCTTCCCAGCGAAATTCGAAGCGCGCCTTTGACAGAGCATTGTCACGAATTTGTGCGCCAATGTGGCCCTTCGCCAAATCCGCCGCATGGGCCGCCAATTTATAGGTGATAATCCCGTCTTTCACGTCCTGCTTATTTGGCAGGCCAAGGTGCTCTTTTGGCGTTACATAGCAAAGCATGGCGGTGCCATACCAGCCAATTTGCGCCGCCCCAATGGCTGAGGTGATGTGGTCATAGCCCGGTGCAATATCAGTGGTTAACGGGCCAAGCGTATAAAACGGCGCTTCGTCACACCATTCCAGTTGCTTGTCCATATTTTCCTTAATCAGCTGCATGGGCACGTGACCGGGCCCTTCAATCATAACTTGCACATCATGTTGCCAAGCAATTTGCGTCAGCTCGCCGAGGGTCTCCAGCTCGCCCAATTGGGCCGCGTCATTTGCGTCCCAAATCGACCCCGGGCGCAGTCCATCTCCTAAAGAGAAGGAAACATCATAGGCTTTCATAATCTCGCAAATTTCTTCGAAATGAGTGTAAAGAAAACTTTCTTGATGATGAGCCAAGCACCATTTGGCCATTATAGAGCCGCCGCGTGAGACAATACCGGTCATGCGCTCTGCGGTTAGCGGCACATATTTCAACAACACGCCAGCGTGAATGGTGAAATAATCAACCCCTTGCTCGGCCTGTTCAATCAGCGTGTCGCGGAACATATCCCAGGTTAGCTCTTCGGCCTTGCCATCGACTTTTTCCAACGCTTGATAAATCGGCACTGTGCCGATGGGCACTGGCGCATTGCGCAAAATCCACTCGCGCGTCTCATGAATATGTTTGCCGGTCGACAGATCCATAATCGTGTCAGACCCCCAGCGAATGGCCCAAGTCATTTTATCGACCTCTTCGCCAATCGATGAGCTGACGGCTGAATTGCCAATATTGCCATTGATTTTGACAAGAAAATTGCGGCCAATAATCATTGGTTCGCTTTCAGGGTGATTAATATTGGCTGGAATAATAGCCCGCCCACGCGCCACTTCCTGACGAATAAACTCACCGGTGATTTCTTCTTGCATGTTGGCGCCAAATGATTGGCCCGGATGTTGGGTCATCATCATTTTCGCCATACGTTCGCCACGAGTGCCGGTTTCGCTCAGGCTTTGCAAATAGGTGGTGCGGTTTTGGTTTTCGCGCACGGCGATAAATTCCATTTCCGGCGTTACAATACCTTGTCTGGCATAGTGCATTTGGGTGACATTTTTGCCGCTTTTGGCGCGCCGTGGCTGACGTGATAGGTCGAACCGCAGCGCCGCCAATTTATCGTCTTCCAGCCGCGATTGGCCAAAAGCGCTGGTTGGCCCATCGAGTAATTCCGTGTCATTGCGTTCGTCAATCCAGCTTGCCCGCACAGGTGCCAGCCCTTTGCGAATGTCAATTGTCGCTTTGGGGTCGGTATAGGGGCCTGATGTATCGTAAACAAAAATTGGCGGATTGACCTCGCCTCCCATATCGGTCGGCGTTTCGTCGAGGGTAATTTTGCGCATTGGCACGCGAATATCGTCGCGCGCGCCGGTCACATATATTTTCTCGCTATTTGGCAAGGGGGCAATGGATGCGGCGTCGACTTGTGCGTTTTGCGCCGAAAAATCTTTGGCCTGAGACATTTGTGAGTCCTTCCTCAACGTGCGACATGAAAATCGCGGGTCAGTAGCAGAAAGTGGCGCAAGATTTTGCAAGACACTCCCTGCAGCG
Organism: uncultured Rhodobiaceae bacterium; assembly: GCA_937876775.1. Lineage (GTDB taxonomy): Bacteria > Pseudomonadota > Alphaproteobacteria > RS24 > RS24 > JAHEGN01. Next base: position 11,625 of record CALEFA010000006.1, read on the forward strand.
GCATAATCCGTAAACAGGTACAAAGGGTATGGTCTCACCGGTCGCCCGGACCCCCGTGTAGGAACACCCTAAAAGAGCTGGTCACTTCGGGCAAGTGGGCTGGCGCGAAAACATGTGTATTTCAATGAAAAGAACTTGCGGCAGTATAATTTGCGTGGTTAAATTTTTATGACGCTGGCGTCATTTAATCATAAGTCAGCAATTGAGATTGAGTTTGGTACAAATTGTGAAACCGAATAATTCGTCTCCGAGGAGGAAAAAATGAGTGAAGCAATTAAAATGTCGACATCTGAAGCAGAAGATTATGCTTATTCGACACCTTTAGAGAATTTGGATGTATCCAATCCTAATCTTTGGGACAATCAAGATTATTGGCCGATTTTCGAACGCATGCGCAATGAAGCGCCGCTTCATTTCTGCAAAACGCCATGGGAATCACCGTTCCGCCTAGAGAATTCGCGCGGTGTTGGTTCTTATTGGTCGGTAACCCGCTATGACGATATCATGGCGATTGACACCAACCACAAGGCGTTTTCATCTGAGCCAACGATTGTTTTACCAGACCCAGATGATGACTTCACTCTGCCGATGTTTATCGCCATGGACCAGCCAAAACACGATGTGCAACGCAAAACTGTTGCGCCGGCTGTATCGCCACAAAGTCTGGCGCAAATGTCGACGCTTATTCGCGAGCGCACCATCAGCGTGTTGGATAGCCTGCCAATCAATGAAGAATTTGATTGGGTCGACAAAGTTTCGATTGAGTTGACCACCATGATGTTGGCAACTTTGTTCGATTTTCCATTTGAAGATCGCCGCAAGCTGACACGTTGGTCAGATGTTGCCACGGCCGGCCCTGAAACCGGTTTGGTTGAAAGTGAAGAACAGCGCCGCGCTGAGCTTTATGAATGTCTCGAATATTTCACACGTTTGTGGAACGAGCGGGTCAATGCAGAGCCAAGCTTTGATTTGATTTCAATGCTGGCGCATGGCGAAGAAACTCGCAATATGGATCCGCTGGAATATCTCGGCAATTTGATCTTGCTGATTGTTGGCGGCAACGACACCACACGCAACTCCATGTCAGCCAGCATTTATGCGACAAACTTGTTCCCATCTGAATGGGATAAAATGAAGCAAAATGTTGATCTGGTGCCTAATGGCGTGGCCGAAATTATCCGCTGGCAAACACCATTGGCTTATATGCGTCGTACAGCTTTGGAAGATTATGAAATGCACGGCCAGACCATTAAAAAGGGCGACAAAGTTGCCATGTGGTACGTGTCAGGCAACCGTGATGAGCGCAAATTTGAGCGGCCAAACGAGTTGATTGTTGATCGTCCGAATGCACGCAATCACATTTCATTCGGTTTTGGTATTCACCGTTGCTTCGGCAACCGCCTTGCTGAGCTACAGTTGCAAATTTTGTGGCAGGAAATGCTGAAGCGTTTTGAAAAGATTGAAGTCATTGGTAAGCCGACATTCTCGCACTCTTCATTTGTGAAGGGTTACACGAAAATGATGGTCAAAATTAAAGGCTAAAAAATGCTCAATGATTGTACGGGCAAAATTGCCTTAGTTACCGGTGCGGCAACGGGTATTGGTTTGGCGTGCGCGACGGCTCTTGCTGACGCCGGAGCCCGCGTGATTATGACGGATATTGATGCCGCTCGCGTGTCAGAGGCGGCAGAGAAAATTGTCGCCAATGGCGGGCAGGCGCGTGCTCTGGCCCATGATGTGGTCAGTGAAAGTGCTTGGCAATCGGTTTATGACGATATTCGCGCCCATGAAGGCGGCCTGAATATTCTGGTCAATAATGCTGGCATTGCCGTGGGTGCCATGGTTACAGAAATGAGCCTTGAGGATTTCCGCCGTCAAAATGCGGTCAACATCGATGGCGTGTTTCTTGGCACCAAACATGGCATTCCGCTGATGGCAGAAACTGGCCCGAGTTCGATTATTAATATCTCATCAATTGCAGGCATGGTTGGGGCGGCCGGTCTAGCTGGCTATTGTGCCAGCAAGGGCGCGGTGCGCTTGTTCAGTAAAGCCTGCGCCATGGAATGCGCCGATGCCGGATTTAACATTCGGGTGAATTCAGTACATCCCGGGCTTATCGACACAGAGATTTGGGGCAAGGAAATCGCATCTATTGCCGCGCAAAACCCGGATTTGATGGCTGAGGGTGCCAATAAAATTGACATTAACACTTTCAGTGCTGTTAGCGTTCCTGGAGGCCGTGCGGGGCAACCGGCGGAGATAGCCCAAGGGGTTGTATTTTTGGCTTCTGATGCGTCATCTTATGTATCGGGTACTGAGTTGGTTATTGATCACGGACAAATCTCGCGATAAATCATCATCTCCAATTTTAGGGGCGTTTCATGGTTTTTTCTCATCGCGAGCCACAAGCTATTTATCTGGTTGATAAAGGTAAGCCTGCTTGTCTCATTCGCTGTATGACGCCAAGCGATTTTGCCGCGTGGAAGAATGACGAGAGCGGCGCCAGTTTAGCGTGGGCTGAAACGACAAATTTTTCAGCCAGTGCTGGCGAGATTTTACTTCTGCCCGATAGTGCCGGTGGTCTCAGCGGCGTATTATTGGGAGTCGGTACGCAAGCCGATGCGATGGCGTTAGCGGCGCTACCGGCCAAATTGCCACCCGGTGCCTATCGCTTGGCAGATGGCGCGCCAGCTGCGGTGGCCGCCAATGCCGCCCTAGCATGGGCCCTTGGGTGCTATCGTTTCACAACATATAAATCATCCCCAAAAGCCAGCGAGTGGCCGCAACTTGTGGTGTCGAAAGAGACAGATTTGGCCCGTCTCGCGCGGCTTAATAGGGCGATTTACATGACCCGCGATTTGATCAATACGCCGGCTGCCGATATGGGGCCTGAGGTTTTGCATCATCTGGTTGAAGATTTGGCTCAAACCCATAATGCCAGTTTCACGGCGATTGTTGGCGATGAGCTGTTGGCGCAGAATTATCCTTTGATTCACGCGGTTGGCCGGGCTGCTATGCAAGCGCCGCGCTTGCTTGATCTGCGCTGGGGGCGCGCCGACGCGCCGCGCGTCACATTGGTCGGCAAGGGTGTGTGTTTTGACACGGGCGGATTGAATTTGAAGCCGGGTAATTATATGGAGCTGATGAAAAAAGACATGGGCGGGGCGGCGATCGCCATTGCCCTTGCCGATGCGCTGATGTCCGCCGGATTTGATATTCAATTGCGTCTGGTGGTTGGGGCGGTCGAAAATGCCATTGGCCCAGACGCTTTTCGGCCAGGCGATGTGTTGCCAAGCCGCAAGGGTTTGAGTGTCGAGATTGGCAATACGGATGCTGAAGGGCGGTTGATTTTGGCCGATATGTTGGCCGAAGCCGATACCGAAACCCCCGCTTTGATGGTCGATTTCGCTACTTTGACCGGCGCGGCGCGTGTCGCCATGGGGCCGGAAGTGGTGCCGTTTTATACCCATGATGACGCGCTCGCCGCAGACCTTCAGCAGCGGTCGCATGAAATCCATGATCCGATGTGGCGGCTACCACTGTGGGCTGGCTATCAAGGCTGGCTGGAGAGCCAAATTGCTGATGTAAATCATATTTCCAATTCGCCGATGGCTGGCTCAATTACCGCCGCTTTATTCTTGTCGAAATTCGTCGAACCGACGACCTCGTGGATGCATTGCGATGTGTATGCGTGGAACGTCAAGGCGCGTGTCGGGCGCCCCGTGGGCGGTGAGGCACAGGCTTTGCGCAGCATCTATAGTTATGTGGAAGAGAAGTTTGGTTAAGCCCCTGAAGGATATGACGAAACCTGACCCGCGCCTTAATCCGTGGCGCGATGATTTGGCGGCTGACCATTTGCGTGGCGAAGTTGATGCGCCGCGCTATGTCAAGGGCACCGACTATCAAGTCATCGCTCCCGTGAGTGCCTTGCGCCGCGCCGCCGCGCATGGCGCTATGCAAGATAGTCAGCTGTTATTTGGTGAGCTGATTCGGGTCTATGATACGCAAGGCGTGTGGTCTTGGGGGCAGTCGCAAAGCGACGATTATGTCGGCTATGTGCTCAGCGAAGACCTTGGTGTCAGTGAGAAACCGACACATTATCTGACGGCTTTGCGCAGTTTTATTTACACCGATGCGGATATTAAATCGCGTCCGCTAATGGCGATTTCTTGCGGTGCGCGGCTGACGATTGTTGCCCATAAGCCACCATTTTATGAGCTCAGCAATGGCGCCTATATTTTTGATGCGCATGTCGCCGCGATTGGTGATTGGCAGAAAGATTATGTCGCTGTGGCGCGACAGTTCATTGGCATGCCGTATCTTTGGGGCGGGCGCGAAAGCACGGGGCTGGATTGTTCGGGCTTGGTGCAAACCATCCTGATGCAATGTGGGCTCGCCTGTCCTCGCGATAGCGACATGCAAGAGCAAGTCCTTGGGCGCTCGGTCGAAACGGCTCAAGCTGGCGATTTGGTGTTTTGGAAGGGCCATGTCGGCCTGATGAGCGATGACAAAAATTTATTACACGCCAATGCAACAACCATGAATGTTTGCCAAGAAGACTTTGCCACAGCCTGTGCCCGCATTGAAAAAATCGCTGGGCCAGTGCGTGCCATCAAGCGTCTTTCTTAACCATTGGTGCCGCCTGTATCCAGCGCCGCTTCAATTAACTGGCGCGTATAAGGGTTTTGCGGCGCATCGAAAATCTCCGCCGTCGGCCCATATTCGACGCATTTGCCATGTTGCATCACCATAACCTGATGGGCCAATGCCCGCACCACTTTCAAATCATGGCTGATGAATAAATAGGTCAGCCCTTTTTCAACCTGCAGGCGGCGCAGCATATCAATAATTTGTGCCTGAACGGACCGGTCGAGAGCGCTGGTTGGCTCATCGAGAACGATAAACCGTGGTTGCAAAATCAGCGCCCGTGCAATGGCAATACGCTGGCGTTGTCCGCCGGAAAACTCATGCGGATAGCGATTGGCCGTGTCCGGATCCAGCTCTACTTCGCGTAAAATATCTCTGACTCTTTGCAGTCGTTCCGCGGCCGTCAATTCTGGCTCATGAAGTCGCAGGCCCTCGGCAATAATCTCGCTGACCGACATGCGCGGGCTGAGTGCCCCATAAGGGTCTTGAAAAACGATTTGCATTTGCCGCCTGAGGGCGCGCCTTTCCGCTTTATTGGTATTGAGCACCTGCGTGCCGTTAATCAACGCTGTACCAGTGGCTTTTTGCAGTCCCAATATGGCGCGGCCCAATGTGGTTTTTCCGGAACCGCTTTCGCCGACGACCCCAAGAGTTTGACCTTGTGGAATGGTGAACGAAATATCATCGACTGCTTTTACATGATCATATACGCGCCGCAATAAACCGCGCTGCATAGGAAACCAGACTTTCATATTGTCGGCTATCACCAAATTTTCACCCTTTGGCGGGGTTTCTAAAAGGCCGGTTGGTTCGGCTTCCAACAAGCGTTGTGTATAATTATGTTGCGGAGCGTTGAAAATATCGGCCTGTGCACCGGCCTCGACAATCTCGCCCGACTGCATGACGCAAATTCGTTTAGCCATTTTGCGTACCACGCCCAAATCATGAGTGATCAGCAAAATCGCCATACCAGTTTCAGCTTGCAGGTCGAGCAGCAAATCCAGAATTTGCTTTTGAATGGTCACATCAAGGGCGGTGGTCGGTTCGTCGGCGATCAATAATTTCGGCTGATTGGCCAGCGCCATGGCAATCATCACCCGTTGGCGCTGTCCGCCCGATAATTCATGCGGCAGGGCGGCGAGGCGTTGTTCGGCATTATCAATACCAACCCGTTCGAGTAGCTCAATGGTCTCAGCGCGCGCCTGCGCCCGTGTGCTGCCACGGTGCAATTGAATGATTTCACAGATTTGTTTTTCAATATTATGTAGCGGGTTCAGCGATGACATAGGTTCTTGAAAAATCATCGCGATATCATTGCCGCGTATTTCTTGCAGGCGATTTTGCGAGACAGCAGTTAAGTCTTCGCCGTCAAAAATAATCCGTCCCGAATTATGAAATGCCGCCGGATAGGGCAGAAGTTTCAAGATTGATAGGGCAGATACTGACTTGCCGGAGCCGCTTTCGCCGACCAAGCCGACGGTTTCGCCGCGCTCAATATCGAAGCTAATATGTTTGACGGCATCGCTGTGCTGGCCGTCATTGGTAAAGCCCACGTGCAGGTTCTCGACGCGTAAAAGGGGTGCCACTTTGCTCATGACAATGTCTTTCTGGGGTCAAAGGCATCGCGCACTGCCTCGCCGATGAAAATCAGCAGTGACAGCATGACTGCAATCGTGAAAAACCCTGAAAGGCCGAGCCAAGGGGCTTGCAAATTAGCTTTGCCCTGCGCCAGTAATTCGCCTAAAGAGGGCGAGCCCGGCGGCATGCCAAAGCCTAAAAAATCTAATGATGTCAATGTGGTAATGGAGGCGTTTAGAATGAAAGGCATGAAAGTTAGGGTCGCCACCATGGCGTTGGGTAAGACGTGGCGCCACATAATGGTGGCATCGCCAATACCCAGAGCGCGCGCCGCTTCAACATATTCCAGATTGCGCGCCCGCAAAAATTCAGCTCGCACCACGCCGACCAGAGAGACCCATGAGAAAAGCAGTAGAATGCCGAGCAGAATCCAAAACCCTGGCTCAATAATTGCCGCCATAATAATCAGCAAATAAAGTGAAGGCACGGATGTCCAAATCTCAATAAATCGCTGCATGGCCAAATCGACCCAGCCGCCAAAATAACCCTGCACAGCCCCCGCTAAAATACCGATGAGCGATGAGGCAATGGTGAGGGCGAGGCCGAAGAAAACCGAAATGCGGAATCCGTAAATCAGCCGTGCCACAACATCGCGCCCTTGATCATCTGTGCCGAGCCAGTTTTCAGCACTAGGAGGTGCTGGAGCCGGCACGGTGAGGTTGAGATTAATTGTATTATAGCTATAGCGTAACGGCGGCCAAAAAATCTTCCCCCCCTTGCTTTCAATCAAATCGACAACAAACGCGTCACGATAATCAGCCTCAGTGGCGAAATCGCCGCCAAAATCAGTTTCCGGATAGGCTTTGAAAACCGGCACGTAAACACTGCCCTGAAGGATGATCAATAGAGGTTTATCATTGGCGAGAAATTCGGCAAAGCTGGTGGCGATGAATAGAAAAGCAAACAGCCATAGGGAGATATAGCCGCGTCGATTGGCTTTGAAATTGCGCCAGCGGCGCTGATTAATCGGCGATAGCGACAGGCGTTTCATCAGCCAGCCTCGCGGGCGTTGAAATCAATGCGCGGGTCAATCCACATATAGGTGAGGTCTGAAATTAACGTCACGACAAGACCGATGAGCCCGAAAATATACAGCGAGGCAAAGACCACGGGATAGTCGCGATTGATAATGCTTTCATAGGATAAAAGGCCGAGCCCATCGAGTGAGAAAATGGTTTCGATTAAGAGGGAGCCAGTGAAAAAGGCACCAATAAAGGCGCCGGGAAAACCAGCAATCACAATCAGCATGGCATTGCGGAAAACATGGCCGTAAAGCACGCGGCCCTCGGTCAGGCCCTTGGCGCGCGCCGTGGTGACATATTGCTTACGAATTTCGTCAAGAAAAGCGTTTTTGGTCAGCAGGCTTGTTGTAGCAAAACCGCCAATGCTGAGCGCCAGAACCGGCAAAAATATATGCCATAAATAATCGCCAATACGGGCAAAAAACCCTAATTCCTGCCAGTTTTCTGAGGTTAGGCCACGTAAGGGGAACCAGTCGAAATAGCTACCGCCGGCAAAAAATACAATCAGCGCCACGGCGAATAGAAAGCCGGGAATGGCATAACCAATAATGATGATCCCTGAAGTCCATATGTCGAAAGCCGTGCCGTCGTTGCGCGCTTTGGCAATGCCCAACGGAATGGAGATTAAATAAGTTAACAAGGTGGTCCATAGGCCAAGGGTGATGGACACGGGCAGTTTTTCTTTAATCAAATCGATCACTGCGACATCGCGATAATAGCTCTCGCCAAAATCAAATCTCGCATAGTCGTAAATCATTTTGAAAAATCGTTCATGCACTGGCTTATCGAATCCAAACTGGCGCTCGAGCTCAGCTATAAATTCTGGATCAAGCCCCTGCGCGCCGCGATATTTACTATTGGTGGCGGCGGCGCTGCCGGTTTGCGACATGGCATCGTTGACGGAAGAAAAACGTGCCGTGGCACCGACATCATGGCCTTGCAATTGGGCGATAATGCGTTCGACAGGCCCGCCAGGGGCAAATTGAACAATCGCAAAACTAATCGCCATAATACCGAAAATCGTCGGGATCATCAGTAACAGACGGCGCAAAATATAAGCGGCCATAGCCAATCCAACTCCGTTAAACCCGTCTCACGGGCCTTTAGTATGCCGATTGTAGCACGTCGGGCAAGGGTTCGCTTAATTACTGCTGCCGCTCGGATGCAGCCCATCGCGCCACCATAATTTCGGGAAACTGAGATTGTTCAGGGGCTTCGGCGTTTCATGCGCCAACCCTTGCCAATAGGCCAAACGCTCATGTGGAGAATACCATTGCGGCACCACATAATGATTGGCTAGCAATACCCGATCTAAGGCGCGGCAGGCCGCGACAAGCTCTTCGCGGCTTTTAGCAAATATCAGATTTTCGACCAGACGATCGACCGCTTCGTCTTTTATGCCAATGACATTGCGCCCGCCGGGGCGATCAGCTGCAGCGCTGGACCAATAGTCACGCTGTTCATTGCCCGGCGATTCAGATTGCGCGAAACTATAAACAATGGCGTCAAAATCATAATTGGTCACGCGGTTCTGATATTGCGTTGGATCGATGACGCGCATGCGGGCGGCAATACCGAGGCGTTTCAAATTTTGAATATAGGGCGCCACGATACGTTCAAAAGCCGGCTGCACGAGGATAAATTCAATCTCGAAAGCCTCGCCATTCTTGCTTAACTGGCCATTCTCGATACGCCAGCCAGATTTTTCCAGCAAGGCGCGAGCCTTACGCAATTGCGGGCGAATATTGCCGCTGCCATCGCTGACAGGATTGGCGACCGGCTCGCCAAATACGGATGCTGGAACCAAATCGCGCAAAGGCTGCAATAATTTCAACTCGGCTTCGGATGGTAAACCACGGGCGGCCAATTCTGAGCCCTGAAAAAAACTGCCGTTGCGGGCATATTGGCCGTAGAACAAATTTTTATTGGTCCATTCGAAGTCATAAGCCCAGTTCAAAGCCGCGCGCACGTTAATGTCATCAAACGGCGCCCGTCGTGTATTGAAAATAAATGCCTGCATGCCGGCGCTTTTATTGACGACGACGGTTTCGCGTTTCAGCAGGCCAGCGCTGACGGCTGGTGTGTCATATCCGGTTGCCCAAATGCGCGAAGAAAACTCGCGGCGATAATGCACCTCGCCAGCCTTTAAAGCCTCAAACGCCACCGTGTCATCGCCGAAATAAATATATTTAATCGTGTCAAAATTATAATGCCCGACCGAGACATTCAAATCTTTGGCCCAGTAATCCGCCACCCGCTGATAGCTGATGGAGCGCCCCGGCTCGCGGGCACCAATATAATAAGGCCCCGAGCTTGGCGGAATATCCAGCGTGGTATCGCCTAAAGAGCGCCCTTCGGCACTCCAATAGGCTTTAGAGAGGATTGGCAATTGCCCGAGGATGAGCGGCAATTCGCGATTGCCAGTCTGGTCAAAGCGAAACTGAATATCATGTGGCCCGTTAATTTGAGTGTCTACCACATTGCCATAATAAGCGCGATAAAAGGGGTGCGCTTTGGTTAAGGCCTGCAGAGAGAAAGCCACGTCTTCGGCGGTAATCGGCGTGCCATCGTTAAACCGCGCTTCAGGACGCAAAATGAACCGCGCCCAGCTATAGTCATCGGCATGCGAGACGCTTTCGGCGATCAACCCATAGCTGGCACTCGGCTCATTCATGCTTGAGTGCATAAGGGTGTCATGAATCATGCCCAAGCCATCGGCGGTATTGCCTTTGATGGTAAACGGGTTGAGGTTGTCGAAGCTGCCGATGGCGGCAATGCGCACTTCACCGCCTTTCGGGGCATCAGGCTTGGCATAAGGAAAATGGGTAAAGCCTTTTTCAAGTTCCGGCGCCCCAAACAACGACAGCCCATGGCGCATGGTCTCAGCACTGGCTGCTGACATCAGTAAGCTGAAGGTTAAAACAGATGAAAAAACAGTGGCGAGCAGACGCATAAAATCTCCAAAGTCGTGATCATAAATCAGACCATTACTCAAGCAAAAGCCTTGCTTTCATACAAGGGGGCTATTGCCCCAAAAGCAGACCATTAACCGTAAAGGTTTATTTTAAGCTGTCGAGATAAGCGATGATGTTGGCGCGGTCGTTGGCTTTGCGGAGTCCGGCAAACGCCATATTTGTGCCAACGGCATATTTTTTCGGGTTTTCCAAAAAGCCATTCAGCGCTTCATAGTCCCAATTGCCGCCGTGTGAGCCAAGTGCTTCGGAATAAGTGAAACCAGCAACGCCACCAACAGAGCGGTCAACGACGCCCCAAAGTGCGGGCCCAATTTTATTTGCGCCTCCGGATTCGAAACTATGGCAAGAAACGCATTTTTTTGCGGTTTTCATACCCTTTTCGATGGATGCGGTTTGTAGCAATTCAGCGATTGGCACAATTTCTTCGGCTTCTGCGGCCTGCGCGACAGCGCCTTCTTCAATGACACCCTCAACAACATAGGCCTGCGGGTTAGCGGGTTCTGTTTGAAACAAAATGTCGCCCAAGTTCTGAACACCAAGATAGACCAGCAGTGTGAACAGGACGGCACCTGCAATTTTATTTAGCTCGAAAGAATCCATTTTTTACCCCAATTTCGTATTGTGCGGGTTGTTAAAAATCTGACTGCACCTTACGCTTTTAGCACGCTTTAGGCTTGCGGCGTAGCGTCGCACAGATTAGGAAAAGAGGCGCCGAGTCGCAAGTGTTGTGAGACTCCTGCGTTCGGTGATTTGGAGATAAAATGTCGGCTGTGGAAAACCCTATTATTCTGATTCCAGCGCGTATGGCGTCAACCCGCTTGCCCAACAAGCCCTTGGCGATGATTGCTGGTCTGCCGATGATTGTGCAAGTCTGGCAGCGCGCCATGGAAGCTGATTGTGGCCGCGTGGTGGTGGCGGCTGCTGAGCAAGAAATCGCTGATGCGGTAAAAGCAGTGGGGGGCGAAGCCATTTTGACCGACCCTGACTTGCCATCTGGCTCAGACCGGATTTTTCAGGCCCTGATGCGGGTGGATGCCGACGGTAAACATGATGCGATTATTAATCTACAGGGTGATTTACCAACCCTTGATCCGCAAATTGTTAAAACCGTTGTTGATATCCTGCCGGGCCATGATATGTCGACCTTGGTGGCTGAAATTACGACGCCGGAAGAACGCGATAATCCAAATGTCGTGAAAGCTATTTTGTCGATGGCACCGCAGGCAAAAATCGGCCGCGCCTTATACTTCACACGGTCGACTGCGCCGAGCGGCGAGGGCCCGCTTTATCACCATATTGGCATTTACGCCTATCAGCGCGCCGCTTTGGAAAAATTTGTGTCACTGCCGCCATCGCCTCTTGAACAGCGCGAGCGGTTAGAACAATTGCGCGGCTTGGAAGCCGGCATGAGCATTGCCGCGGCCTGTGTTGACACGGTACCTGTTGGCGTTGATGCGCCCGATGATCTTGCGCTTGCCGATAGGCTGCTAAGCGCTAAAACGTAGAATATAGTCAAGGTTAGGAATCGATTATGGCGAAAATAGCATTTCAAGGTGAGGCTGGGGCCAACTCGCATATTGCGTGTCAGCGGCTCTATCCTGATATGGAGGTTTTACCATGCGCCACTTTCGATGACGCTTTTGCGGCCTTGCGCGATGGAGATGTGGCTCTGGCAATGATGCCAATCGAAAATACGGTAGCCGGTCGTGTGGCCGATATTCACCGGCTTTTGCCCGGCGGTGGTCTGTATATTATTGGCGAATATTTCATGCGCATTAACCATTGCCTATTGGCCATGCCGGGCGCCAAGGAAGCTGATTTGACCCATGTGCACAGCCACGAAATGGCTTTGGGCCAGTGCCGTAATGTGATCCGCGAATTATCGCTGAAACCGGTCGTGGCGGCGGATACGGCGGGCGCGGCGCGTGATTTAGCGGCATTAAAAACCGCCACTCATGGTGCCATTGCCAGCCAACTGGCAGCACAGATTTATGGCCTTGATGTCCTGCGCGAGAATATTGAAGACAGCAGCACCAACACCACACGGTTTTTGGTGATGTCGGCCAGTCCAGATGATGCTGAACCCGATGCTGGTGATGTGATTACGAGTTTCATTTTCCGTGTCCGCAATACCCCCGCCGCGCTTTATAAAGCGCTCGGCGGTTTTGCCACGAATAATGTCAACATGACCAAGCTTGAGAGCTATCAACCAAATGGCTTTCTGGCGACGCAATTCTATGCCGATGTTGAGGGTCATCCGGAAAGTGAGCCGGTACGCCTAGCCTTAGAAGAACTGAATTTCTATTGTTCTGAAATGGATATTTTGGGCGTGTATAAAGCCGCACCGGAGCGTGCCGCTCTAAAAGACGGATAATTATCCGCTTGGTTTTGGTTTAGCCCTCAGCAAAAGCTTTCATCAGCTGATGGGCAATCGCCATTTCTGGCGGCACGCCGAGCGGCCCATTGCCAGCCATTGAGCTTTGCGCTTCCGCCCGTGTTACCCATTTGGCGTCTTCCAATTCGTCATCACCCAAATGAATACCCATATGCGTGGCTTCGGCCATGCAGCCTATCATCAGCGAGCCGGGGAAGGGCCATGGCTGGGTACCCAAATAGCGTACGCTGTTAATTTCAATACCGGCCTCTTCCATTAACTCGCGGGCCACCGCTTCTTCAATTGTTTCGCCCGGCTCCATAAAGCCAGCGAGGGCTGAAAACATATTTTCAGGCCAACCTTTTTGCCGCCCGACAAGGCAGTTTTCGCCATGTGTAGCCAACATGATGACCACCGGATCGGTGCGCGGGAAATGTTCGGTTTGGCAACTGCCGCAGCTCCGCTTATAGCCGCCTTCAGCGATTTGGCTGGGCTGGCCACATTGGGCGCAAAAGCCATGGCGCATATTCCAATCGAGCATGCCTTTGGCCTGCGCCAAAATTGCCAATTCAGTGCGCGGCATATCGCCGACGGCGGCCAGCGCGCGTAAATCTTCGAATAGACCCATACCTTTGAACGGGCCCATATCTTCAGGATTGCTCATCTCGCTAATGTCGACAGCAAAAAGCGGCTTGCCGCGTCGGTTGAGGCCGAGAAAGACCACCAAACTATCTGGCCGCAGGGCGTCGGCAAAAGCCGCGCGTGGCAACCAACCGACATCGCGGCCTTGGCCAGCCTCAATTTCGGGCAGTACCAGCGGCGCCAGACGCCAAAATGGAACAAGAAGCGCCGAATCACTTGCGAATTGTCCAGCCAACCAAACGTCATTACTGCGCAAATGCCCAGCGCGATCCAGCGGGTTATTGGCAAACATAATCGGATTTTCAGATAAGGCCATTGTGCTCTCCTCGGGGGCTTACGCGATTGCAGTCGAAATCGACCTAAATCTGCCACGCTGAGGCCAAACGGGCAAGGGCTTGCGGGTTTGTTCAGAATCAATTGGGTGCAAGTGCGATAAGGGGGTTTTGTCAGCGCCGCTGTCTGCTATATTGCCTTGGGAGATTGGCGGCAGACGTATTCCTCGCCAACCGGGTCAGGTCCGGAAGGAAGCAGCCCTAACGAGATCGGTGCGGGTTGCCTGTCCAGTCTCCCACCTATGCGCTCAGCGCGTCTTGTAAGAGGAAACGGTCAGCAATAATGGATTCTGAAGACGACTTAAGCGTTGCCGACCAAGGGCCAGTCATAACCGAGGATGCGCCGGGTTTTGATATGTTGGCCGACGCCGATTCTGACAATCAAATCGCTGTCCAAAAAAGCTATCAAGTTTTAGCGCGCAAATATCGCCCCCAAAACTTTGACGATTTAATTGGCCAAGAAGCCATGGTGCTAACCCTGACCAATGCGTTTGAAAGCGGCCGTATTGCTCATGCCTTTATGTTGACCGGTGTGCGTGGGGTCGGCAAAACCACCACCGCGCGGATTCTGGCGCGGGCTTTGAATTACGCCGCCGATGGCGTCGATGGCCCGTCTATAGAGCTCGACGAAATGGGTTTTCATTGCGATGCCATTATGCAGGGCAATCATGTCGATGTGATGGAAATGGATGCGGCCTCGCGCACCGGCATCAATGACATTCGCGAAATTATTGAGAGCGTGCGTTATATGCCAGCCTCAGCACGCTATAAAGTCTATATTATTGATGAGGTGCACATGCTTTCAAAGGCGGCCTTTAATGGCTTGCTGAAAACCTTGGAAGAACCGCCCGAACACGTCAAATTTATCTTTGCGACGACTGAAATTAGGCAAGTGCCAGTAACGGTTTTGTCGCGCTGCCAACGTTTTGATTTGCGTCGCCTCGGAGCTGATGACACACAAAAATTACTGCATAAGGTTTGCGCCGCAGAAAATGAGTCAGTGCCTGATGAAGCGCTGGCGCTCATAGCGCGCGCCGCTGATGGTTCGGCGCGTGATGCGCTGTCTTTGCTCGATCGGGCTTTGGCTCACGTTGATCCGGCGCAAGGCGATGGCGCCGCCCTGACGGCCGATACCATGCGCGGCCTTTTGGGGTTGGCCGATCGCGGGCGGGTGTTCGACCTTTTTGACATGATGATGAGCGGCCGCGTCTCTGAGGCGCTGGCTGAATTTGAAGCACAATATAATATGGGCGCCGATCCAGCTGTTATTCTGGCCGATTTGGCTGAGTTAACACATTGGCTGACGCGGCTAAAATTCGTTGAGGGGGCAGGCGATGATGTTACGTTTTCAGCTCCGTTGCGCCTGCGTGGTCAACAAGCCTCGGAAGCCTTGTCGACCCGCGTATTATCGCGCGCTTGGCAGATTTTGCTGCAAGGCCATGACGAAACCTTGCGCGCTTTGAATGGTCGTGCGGCAGCTGAAATGGTCATCATTCGCATGGCTCACTTGGCCGACGCGCCGACGCCGGAAGAATTATTGAAACAATGGGAAAGCGCACCGGCAGAGGTGGCCCCCTCAGCATCGACCGGGTCTCCGGCGCCAGCGTCACCTGCGCCTCAGGCTTCCGCCGCCCCATCGTCCCAGACCCAAGCCAGTTCGTCGGCTTCCGTGGGCAATGGCGGCAGCAGCGGTGCGGCCAATGGCGAAACTGCTCGCTTGACGCAGCCGCAGACAGAGTTTCAGCCGCCCGTTTTACAAAATTTTGCGGCCCTGATTGCCTTGGTCGAGCAGAACCGCGACATTGGCCTAAAACACGCGCTTGAGAATGGCGTGCATTTGGTGCGTTTTGAACCGGCGCATGGCGAGCGCGCTGGCCGCGTTGAACTGCGCTTGGCTGAGGGGCAGGCTAATATCGCACAAGATTTGACCCGCAAATTGCGCCAATGGACGGGGCAGAATTGGGTGATTTCATTGTCCAGCGAGCGCGGTGCGGTGACGGTTGCCAGCGTACGCCAATCGGAAGCCGAACTCCGCCATGCAGCAGCTTTGGAAGATCCGCAGGTGAAATCGGTTTTGTCGATTTTTCCCGACGCACAAATTGTTTCGGTTAGTGATTTCTCAGCTGATGCCCTGCCTGCTGTCGATGATGGCATGACGCCGGTAGATGCCGATGAGTATCCGGATGAGGATGCATAGGGGCGATGGCAGGGCAGGAAATTGAAGATTTAGTCAAATATTTGGCGCGTCTGCCGGGCTTGGGGCCACGTTCAGCGCGGCGTGCGGTTTTGCAATTAATGCGGCGGCGCGAGAGCTTGCTCGACCCGCTTTCCGATGCGTTGCAAGCGGCGCGCGATAATGTGAAAACCTGCAGCTCGTGCGGCACTATTGATACACGCGATCCATGCACAATTTGCACCGACCCACGTCGCGACGAGTCAGTGATTTGCGTGGTCGAGGATGTGGGTGATTTATGGGCGTTGGAACGCGCGCAGGCCATGAAAGGGCGCTATCACGTTCTGGGTGGCTGTTTATCGGCGCTCGATGGTGTTGGGCCGGAAGAACTCAATATGTCGGGGCTAAGAAGTCGTTGCGCCAAGCCCGAGGTCAGCGAAATTATTATCGCCACCAATGCTACGGTCGAGGGGCAAACAACGGCGCATTATATTATGGACATGCTGGATGACACGCCGCTGAAGGTGACGCGTCTGGCGCATGGCGTTCCGGTCGGCGGTGAGTTGGATTATCTCGACGATGGCACGCTGATTGCCGCTATGAAATCGCGACGCTAGGCTAATCTAGTAAATCAGGCGTGGCTTTCTCTTCCACCTCGAGGCTGGTGATTTTATCACCACGACTGATGATTTTGCGGGTCGAAACCTCAATCTGCTCAATGTCCTTATCGGCCTGTTCAAAATGCGACCGTAGCTTGCCTACTCTCTCGTTCAAGCGCGACACGTCTTCCAGCAAATTGCCGACTTCTTTTTGAATCAAACCCGCTTGCTCGCGCATTTTGACATCGCGCATGATGGCGCGCACTGTATTCAGGGTCAGCGACATGGTGTTCGGCGACACTGGATAGACGCGCAGGGCGCGGCATTTGTCGACCACATCGGGCAGGCTCAAATGCAATTCAGAAAAAATACTCTCCGAAGGCAGAAACATTAAAGCCGCATCGGCGGTTTCGCCGGAGACAATATATTTTTCAGCAATATCCGTCGCATGTTTCAGCGTATCGGTTTTCATTTGCGCCAGCGCCGCGCGTTTGTCGGCATCGCTGTCGGCACCACGAAATTTTTGAAACGCCTCCAGCGGAAACTTGCTATCGACAACCACCGGGCCAGGCGGGTTAGGCAATCGAATAAGGCAGTCTGCGCGCTTATTATTCGATAAAGTGTGCTGGAAACTATAGGCACTATCGGGCAGGCCATCGCGCACAATATCGGCTAATTGCGCCTCGCCAAATGCCCCGCGCGCTTGTTTGTTGTCGAGAATATGTTGCAGTTCAACAACTTGCCCCGATAGGGCGGTGATTTCTTGTTGTGCTTTATCGATGATTTGTAGCCGTTCCCCCAAATCACCGAGCGATCGGGTGGTTTTCTCGCGGCTTTCCTTGAGGTTCTCATTCACCGTTTTGAACACATTACCCAATTGCTCTGTCATGGTGCGGCTCAATTCACCACGCGCGACTTCCTGCGCTTCAGCCAGAGTGGCCAATCGCCCCGTCAATTCGCTTTGTTGTTGGTGCATCATATTTAATGTGTGCAGCATGGTTTGCCGTTCAGCATCGGCTTGTGCCGCTTTTGTGGCCTCGGGCCCGGCTCTGCGGGTCAGCAGATAGGCCAGCCCAGCACCGATGGCCAGCGCCAGTGAAACAGCAATTAGTGTCAGTATATCCATCTTTTCAGCTTACCCGATTCGGTGTTCTTGTTCGCCGCCAACCCTTGACGCTCTGGGATCTAGGGCTTATTTCAAATACATGAGTGTAAGACCGATTATTGAAGTGCCCGACCCGCTTTTGAAAACCATCTCAACACCTGTTGAGGCGGTGACCGATGAAACGCGGGCCTTGATGGATGATATGGTGGAAACCATGTATGACGCCAATGGTATCGGCTTGGCGGCGATTCAGGTCGGCGTGAGCCAACGTATTGTGGTGATGGATATTTCGCCCGATACTGATGAGCAAGACGACAAAGCTGAACGCTATGATTTATCGGGTCTCGAAGATGAAGGTGTGCGTTATTTCGTCAATCCAGAAATCACATGGGCATCGGATGAAACCAATAATTACCAAGAAGGCTGTTTATCCGTGCCCGGTTTTTATGATGATGTTGAGCGGCCTGCCCAATGCCGGGTGAAATTTCTCGATTATCATGGTGTCGAGCAAGAAATTGACTGCGACGGGCTGTTGGCGACATGTATTCAGCACGAGCTAGACCATTTGAACGGCATTGTTTTTCTTGACCGCTTGTCGCGGCTGAAAAGACAGATGATTCTTAAAAAAATCCGCAAAGCCGAGCGCGACGCGGACGTCGCCTGAGCTGCCCATGGCAATGCGTATCGTCTTCATGGGGACCCCCGATTTCGCGGTTCCCGCTTTCCAAGCCATTGTGGATGAGGGTCATGAGGTGATTGCCGCCTACACACGGCCTCCAGCTAAATCTGGCCGTGGCATGAAGCTCACGCCATCGCCGATTCACAGACTGGCGGAAGCGGCGCATGTGCCAGTGAAAACGCCTGATCGTTTGAAAGATCCGATTGAGCTAGCGACATTTGCTGACATGAAGCCTGATTTAGTCATTGTTGTCGCTTATGGGATGATTTTGCCGCAAAGCTGGCTCGACGTGCCGACACTAGGCTGCTGGAATATTCACGCGTCGCTATTGCCGCGTTGGCGCGGAGCGGCGCCTATTCAGCGGGCAATTATGGCTGGCGATCAAGAAACCGGTGTCGCCATTATGCAAATGCAAGCTGGGTTGGATACCGGCCCCGTATTATTGAGTCAATCATGCGCTATTGCTGCCGATGACACGGCCGCCAGCCTGCACGATAAGTTGGCAATTCTTGGTGGCGCGGCTTTGCGGGAGGCGTTGCGCCAAGCTGATCGGCTCACGCCGCAGGCGCAGGAGCAACAAGGCATTTGCTATGCCGAAAAAATTGATAAAGCCGAAGCGCGTCTTGACTGGCACAAGCCAGCCTCACTTCTTGACGCTCAAATTCGCGGGCTTTCGCCGTTTCCCGGGGCTTGGTTTGATATTGATGGCACGCGGGTAAAAATTCTGCGAGCGCGACCGCTCGATTTATCAGGGCGAGCCGGTCAAGTGGCCGATGCGGGTGCCGTTATTTACTGCGGCCAAGGGGCGTTAGAGCTGATTGAGGTGCAACGGGCAGGCAAAGCGGCCATGCCGGCAACCGAATTTATGCGGGCTGGCCTATTACCAGCTGGTAAAGTTTTGACCTCGGCTGAGGGCGATTAATATGCGCTATCGATTGACGATTGAATATGATGGCGCGCCTTTTTGCGGTTGGCAAAGCCAAGCCGATGGCGGCGCTGTGCAAGACGCCCTAATGCGAGCGATTGAAAATTTTTGTGCTGAAAAAGTGACTGTCTTTGGTGCCGGTCGTACCGACACTGGTGTGCACGCTCGCGGGCAGGTGGCGCATATTGACCTGCAAAGCGCACCACGGCCAGACAAATTGCGCGATGGGGTGAATTATCATCTCAAGCCCTTACCGGTCGCCTTGATAGACGTTAGCCCGGCCCGCGATGATTTCGACGCACGGTTTTCGGCGCTGGCGCGGCATTATGAATATCGCATTATTTCGCGCCGCGCGCCGTTGGCGCTTGACCATCAACAGGCTTGGTGGGTGCCGCAACCCCTTGATGTCGCTGCCATGAATGATGCGGCGCAATGCCTTTTGGGGCGGCATGATTTTACCACCTTTCGTTCCACCCAATGCCAGGCGGCGTCACCAGTGCGTTCGCTCGACCGTTTGAGTGTCGAGCAGCGCGGCGATAGTATTGTGATTTCAGCGTCAGCGCGGTCTTTCTTGCACAATCAAGTGCGCTCACTGGCTGGCAGTTTGAAACGCGTCGGTGATGGCAAATGGCAAAAACAAGACCTTGCCAATGCGCTGGCGGCTTGCGACCGCGCCGCTTGTGCGCAAGTGGCACCCGGCCATGGCCTGACATTCTTGCACGTCGATTATCCGGCTTACATGCTCGAGAGCCCAGATCAGGCGAAATAGCTGGTCAATAAAATACGGTAAATATCATTGAGCTGGCGGATGTCGTCCAATGGCACGCGCTCATCAACCTTGTGCATGGTTTGGCCGACAAGACCGAACTCTACGACGCGCGTAATGTTTTTAATAAAGCGCGCATCGGAGGTGCCGCCGCTGGTCGACAGCACCGCTTCGCGGCCGGTCACTTCAGTGATGGCGGCACTTAATTGCTCAACAAAAGGCCCGGGCTGCGTCAGAAAACAATCGCCAGTGTGTGACAGCTCAAGATCATAGCCGGCCGTGCCAGCGCTTTCGTCAAGCCGCGCGCGCACCCAATGGCTGATGGTCTCGGCATTCCAATGGTCATTATAGCGAATGTTAAACCTTGCATGAGCTTGGGCCGGAATAATATTGGTCGTTGCATTGCCGACGTCGAAACTGGTGATTTCTAAATTCGACGGCTGGAAATGTTCGCTGCCATCGTCCAGTGACTGACTGGCCAAATGATTGACCATGGCAATCAGTTGCGGCACTGGATTATCGGCCAAATGTGGATAGGCGACATGGCCCTGTGTGCCAACGACGCTGATCACCCCATTGACGCTGCCACGGCGGCCAATTTTGATCATATCGCCCAAAACATCAGGATTGGTCGGCTCGCCAACAAGACAATCATCAATGATTTCGCCTTGTTCTTCGAGCCAGGTGAGCATTTTTCGTGTGCCATTGATCGACGGGCCTTCTTCATCGCCGGTGATCAATAGGCTGATAGAGCCATCGGGTGCGCCATGGGCGTCCAAAAATTGTGACACGCCACCGACGAAAGCGGCGATGGCGCCTTTCATATCTGCGGCGCCACGCCCCCATAGGGCTTGCTCGCGAATTTCGCCAGCGAAGGGGTCGACCTGCCAGTCATCAGCGGCGCCAACCGGCACCACATCTGTGTGGCCAGCGAAACAAATATTTGGCCCCAGCGTGCCGAGGCGCGCATAGAGATTATCGACATTGGCCGTGCCTTCTTCGCTAAATGGCAAGCGCGTACAGGTGAAGCCAAGGCTTTCCAGTTCGGCTTGTAATCTATCCAAAGCGCCAGCGTCTTCTGGCGTTACCGACGGGCAACGAATAAGATCAGCGGCAAAGGCGACGGGATCAATGGCCATATTAATCTCTCAACAGCTCATTGACGGAGGTTTTTGAACGGGTCTGGGCGTCGACGGTTTTGACAATGACCGCACATGCTAAAGCGGGCTGATCGGGGCCAGCCGGCAAAGTGCCCGGCACCACAACCGAATAGGCTGGCACTTCACCGCGGTATATTGTGCCGGTGGCGCGGTCTACGATTTTGGTCGAACCGGAAATAAACACGCCCATGGACAGCACCGCGCCTTCGCGCACAATGACCCCTTCAGCGACTTCTGAACGCGCACCGATAAAGCAATTATCTTCAATAATCACCGGCCCAGCTTGCAATGGCTCCAACACACCACCAATACCCGCGCCGCCTGAAATATGAACATTCTTACCGATTTGCGCGCATGAACCGACAGTCGCCCATGTGTCGACCATGGTACCGCTATCAACATAGGCGCCGAGGTTCACAAAACTTGGCATCAGGACGACACCGGGCGCAATATAAGCGGAGCGGCGCACGATACAATTTGGTACAGCGCGGAAACCAGCCTGTTGAAACGCTGCGGCATCCCAGCCATCAAATTTTGACGGCACTTTGTCCCACCAGCTCGAGTCGCCTGGGCCATTTGAAATGGTGGTCATATCATTCAGACGGAAGGACAAGAGCACGGCTTTCTTCAACCATTGGTTGACATGCCATTGGCCATCCTTTTTCTCGGCCACGCGGGCTTTGCCGCTATCTAGCAATGAAAGGGCTTGGTTCACACCGTCGCGCACATCGCCATGCGTTTCGGCATTGATTGTTGCGGCATCCTTAAAGGCGGCGTTGATAAGCTGTTCTAGCGCGTTCATATCCATCGAAATTCCTATCTGTAAATCTACGGGGGAAATTAGCAGTCACTGAGCACAAGTCAATGAGCGGCGTCGAGTGAGACCAGAATAGAGCGCAAAAAAGCCGTCAAATCAGTGGTCTTATGGTCGATAAAATTAATCTCATCCATCGGCGTGCGTCCATTCATGCCAATATGACCGTCGCCATTATCATCTTCATGATGCACCAGAACGGTTTGCATGCCGATTTTATGGGCGGGCGCTAAATTGCGAGCCATATCCTCGAAAAACACCGCCTGATTGGCTTCGATGCCAAATCTTTCGGTCATTGTCGGATAAATATCGGCATTGGGTTTGGGAATATAATTGGCCGCCACAATGTCAAACACATCGGTAAATAAATGCCGCACGCCAAGCCGTTCCGAGACCCGATCAGCATGACCAGTGGTGCCATTGGTAAAAATAAATTTGCGGCCGGGCAAGGCGTCAATGGCGGCGGCTAACTCTGGGTCTGGCGACAAAACGGTGACGTCAATGTCATGCACAAATTCGAGGAATTCGTCTGGCGGAATATTATGACGGTTCATCAACCCCGACAGGGTGGTGCCATATTCGCCAAGATAATCTTTTTGTAGGCGAAAGGCCTCATCTTTATCGACGTTCAGCACGCGCTGGATAAAGCCGGTCATGCGGACATCAATCTGGTGGAATAAATTATAATCTGTTGGGTAAAGCGTGTTGTCGAGGTCGAACACCCAAGCGTTAATGTTGGAAAAATTTTGCATGGCTTGGGGTACCCTTACTCTTCAAGATTGACAAGCCATTTGCTGGTGGCGCCTGTGTCAATTTTTACAAACTTTGCTGTTTCATATCCGCGTGCGCGGCAATTTTGCGTGCCTACGATTGAAAAACGCGTGTTTTTTATACACATGTCGAAATCACCGCTCCATTTTTTTTGCCTTCCGGCATGGATGATGGCTTGGTCGTTCTCATCGACGGCTTCGGCATAGTAGAAATAGAACCGGTCGTTCAAATCTTGGTTAATCGCTTGCGCGCACTGTTTGGGCGCAATCCGCAACCAGCCACTGCTGACGAAACCCTCATCGACCAATTGCCCGCTGGCGGCCCAGATGAGATTATCGGTTTTATTGCATAAAATAAGCCCGCGTTCGGCGGCTTTTTGGCGTGCGGTTTTAATCATTTGGGCAATTAATTTTTTACCCTCCGGCTTGCCTGAAATTTGAAACCGAAGGCGATAGGCGGCCTCTGCATCGTTGGTACGTCGGCCGCCAAAACCGTCAATCACCCCAATATCATATTGCAGGTCAGACAAAAGGCGTTGAACGCCCGCCATAGTGGCGCGGCGTTTGCCGTAATTATTCTTCTCGGTAAAGGTGACCAAAAGATTGGCGCCTCGCCCCGCCACTGGAGCAAAATTGGCTTCGACATAACCGCGTCGGCGGCATTCGCGGCGCCCTTCGACGACAAAATCCTTGCCATTTTCGCCAATGCAAAACCGTTCAAGCCCATCAAAAACCAAGCCGTCACCGGCATGGGCTCGGTCTGATTTGGCAAATACAAAGGCTTGCGCTTGCTCGGGAATTTCTGCCCGTGCGGTTACGCAATCACCGGGTAAAATAACCTGCCACCCTTCGGCTTTGCTGGCCACACCCAAAGTATAGGCGGTAGCGGCTTGCAGCACATAGCTGGTTTCATTGCATAATTTGACACTGGCGTGGGCGCTCATATGGCTGCCGAAAGCCGGCATAAACAGGATTGCGAGCGCAAGAATGAAGGCGCTGAAGGCGGCAGATATGTGACGCCCAAATGCCATATTAATGCACCAGCGTACCGGCGCCTAATTCGGTGAATAATTCGAGCAAAATCGCGTGCGGCACACGGCCGTCCAAAATCGCCGTCGCTGTGACGCCGTTTTTCACCGCATCAATGGCGGTTTGCAATTTTGGAATCATGCCACCTTGCGCTGTTCCATTGCGAATCAATGTTGCCGCTTGGCGGGTGCTTAGGCGTTCAATCAAGGCGCCTTTTTTATCGAGCACGCCAGTCACATCCGTCAGCATCAACAGCCGTTCGGCATTTAAGGCGGCGGCCAAGGCACCGGCAGCCGTGTCGGCGTTTACATTCAGCGTCTGTCCGTCTTCGGAAGTGGCAATCGGTGCCACCACTGGAATCAGGTCAGATTTTAGCATCACATCCAGCACATCTGTGTTGATGGTTTTTGGCGTGCCGACAAAGCCCAAGTTAACCGCCTTATCAATATTTGATGACGGGTCAGCTTTGCGCGCACGGGTTTTTCTGGCGATGATTAAATTGGCGTCCTTGCCCGACAGGCCAACGGCGCGCCCACCGGCTTGGTTAAGAGCAGTGACAATTTGCTTATTAATGGCGCCCGCTAAAACCATTTCGACAACTTCAATCGTTTGCGCGTCAGTGACCCGCAAGCCGTTTTGAAATTGGCTTTTAATATTTAACCGTTCCAGCATAGAGGCAATCTGTGGGCCACCGCCATGCACGACGATTGGGTTGACGCCAGATTGTTTCAGCAAGACAACATCGCGGGCGAAAAGCTCTGCCAAGGCAGCATCACCCATGGCGTGCCCACCATATTTGACGACCACGGTTTTGCGATCATAGCGCTGCATAAACGGCAAGGCTTCTGTCAGCACATGCGCTTGTGCCAGCCAATCCGCACTATTGGTAGCTTGTTTCTGATCAATCTTTGATTTGCTTTTCGACGCCATGACGCGACCCTCATAACCTATTGATTAAGCTTTATAGCCTAATTGATCGATCTCAACCAGACTTGCAAATGCCGCGCGCACATCATCAATGCCGGTGCCTTTTTCGCTTGAGCTTGGCAAGACCACCGGGTGGGCTGCGGGACGTTTGAGAAGCGCGGTTTGCGTTTCTTCTATAACCCGCGCCAATTGGGTTGTTTTGATTTTGTCGACCTTCGTCAGAACGATTTGATAAGACACAGCCGCCTTGTCGAGGTCATCCATCATCAGCAAATCATTGGCTTTCAGACCATGGCGGCTATCGACCAGCATGAACACGCGCCGCAAATTGGGTCGGCCGCGCAAATATGTGTTGAGCAATTCATTCCACGCAGCGATTTTAGACTTGCTCTCTCGGGCATATCCATAGCCCGGCAAATCTACCAGCCAGGCTGCGCCAGGTTCACGATTGGGCGCCAGCATGAAAAAATTCAGCTCCTGCGTGCGCCCAGGTGTGTTTGACGTGCGCGCCAGCCCTTTTTGATTGGTGAGCGCATTAATCAAGCTGGACTTGCCTACATTGGAACGGCCAGCAAAGGCGATTTCAATATGGTCGGCTTCGGGCAATTTCTCTAAAGCAACGACGCCGAGGCGAAACTCAGTGCCTTGGGCAAATAGCCAGCGCCCGCGTTTGCGTTGGGCTTCTTCTTCGCTCATCGACATTGGCTAGTCGCCTTTTTTGTCAGCGGGTGATTTGCGTTTCAAACCGAGATTGGCAAAGAGTTCAATATCGACGCCATTGCGCCGCATGATATAGCCTTGTTGCATAACTGAAAGCAGGTTATTCCACGCCCAATAAATCACCAAGCCGGCGGGGAAGCTGGCGAGAATAAAGGTGAAGAAAATTGGCAGAATTTGGAACATGCGCGCTTGAATTGGGTCGGGCGGCGGGGGGTTCATCTGCATTTGAACGAACATGGTAATGCCCATCAATAGCGGCCAGACGCCGACCAGCAAAAAGCTCGGAACATCGTAGGGCAACAGACCAAATAGATTAAACAAAGACGTTGGATCGGCGACCGACAGATCTTGAATCCAGCCGAAAAATGGGGCGTGACGCATATCAATGGTCACAAACAACACTTTATAAAGAGAGAAAAACACGGGAATTTGGAGCAAAATCGGTAGGCAGCCAGCCAATGGATTGAGCTTTTCTTCTCGGTAAAGCTTCATTAATTCCTGCTGTTGCGCTTGTTTGTCGTCTTTATAGGTTTCACGCAATTGCACCATTTGGGGCTGCAATTTTTTCATTTTCGCCATCGTCTCATAAGATCGGCTGGCCAATGGGAAGAAGGCTAGTTTGATCAAAATCGTGACGATTAAGATTGCCAGACCATAATTGCCAACGAGCCCGTAGAATAATTGTAGGGCTTTGAACATTGGTTTGGTCAGGAAGTAAAACCATCCCCAATCGACCATCAAATCAAATTGTGCAATGCCTTTATCGGCATAGCCGTCAATGACGTCCACCACTTTGGCGCCAGCAAAAAACTGGCTGCTGAACTGAGCCGTCGCGCCACTGGCGAGGGTTTGTCCGGCCATGAGAAAATCTGTACGAAACTCAACAAAGGCTGGATCGGTTGCATTTTTCCCTACAAAACGAGCTTTAAAGGCCTGGTCTTGCGGCGGAATAATGGCGGTCGCCCAATATTTATCGGTAATGCCAAGCCAGCCAGTTTCAGCGTCTTCTTTGACCATACCGTCTTCCAATAGGTCGCTATAGTCGACTTCCAGTAGGCCTTTTTCACCGACAAAACCAATGCCACCTTCATGCAAAATGAACAGGCCGCTGGTTTCCGGCAGACCGGTTCGGACAATTTGACCAAATGGATAAACCGTCAGTGGTTTGTTGGTTGTGTTCTCGAGGCTTTGCTCAATGGTGAACATGAAATGCTCGTCAACGCGAATGTGCTGGCGCAGCACCACCCCTTCCGGTGTTGTATGCGATAGCGTAATTGGTGTCTCTGGGGTTAAAACCCGCCCTTCGGTCAAAGTCCAAAGGCTGTTCTCATTGGGCAGGGTGATGCCATTGGTTGGTGTGCCAACAAAGCCATGTCGCGCTTGCCATGCTTGGCTGCGGCCGGTGCGCTGCAAAACCCGTTGTTGGGGCGCGTCCGAGGCTAATGACTGGCGATATTCAACCAATGTCAAATCATCGAAACGCGCACCCATCAGGGCAATTGAGCCTTGAACTTCGCCAGTCTGAATTTTCACCCGAGGCGAACGCTCAAAGGCAGAGGCGCTGGTGGAGGTGCTCACCGGTTTGGTGACACTTTGGCTCGGCACCGGCAGAGCGTCTGGCGAATTTGGCTGGCCTAGTGCTGCTTGTTGTCCGGCTTGCGGTTGAGTTTCGGTTTCGCTCTGCGCTGCAATCTGCGCGCGCTCGGCCTGTACTTTTGGCTCGACCACAAAAAACTGCCAGCCCAGCAAGACGGCCAAACATAGAACCACGGCCATCAGAAAATTATTCTGCTCGTTCACGAGAAACTCCTTTATGCCGTTTCGGCATGAATGGCTTGCAAGGCCGATGTTAGATCAGATTGCAAATCGTCCCATTTGCTATCCTTGGTGTGTACGCGACCAATCAGCACATAGTCATAGCCGGTCTTGGCGTGGCGCGGGAATAAATCGCGTGCCAAAGCCCGCAAGCGCCGCTTGGTGCGATTGCGGATGACGGCGTTACCGATTTTTTTAGTAGCTGTGAGACCAATACGGGCTGGTTGCGCGTCGCCTCTGTTTCTGGCTTGTAGAACAAATCCGCGGCGCACTTGTTTATCAGCGCGTGCGGCGGCCAAAAAATCCCGCCGCACGCGAATATGTTCGAGCGCTTTTCGGGAAGTCATAGGAAGTCTTAGGCTGAGAGGCGTTTACGGCCACGCGCACGACGACGGGCTAACACCAAACGGCCACCCTTAGTTGCCATACGGGCGCGAAAACCATGGCGCCGTTTGCGCACGAGATTGCTCGGTTGAAAGGTTCTTTTCACGTCACCCACTCCTTGTCATGCGCGGCTTGTTAATTCAGCAGGCGCATATGTCACTAGTTGATGGGCGGATGTAACCAAAAATGGCGCGAAAGTCAATGATAGAAGCCGGAGTTTTGCAAATGCTTTATCATTTGCTTTCATGTGGCCCGTGTTATATCCATGAAATATTGAGGAAACAAAAATGCAGACTAATGAAAATCCCCCTAAATCCAGTTTTTTAAGCGCAAAAAGGCTTATACTTTTGGCCATTATTGCGGCTATTTTTGCGGTTTTATGGGTCGCCGATGTCACGCAATATTTGAGCTATCAGGGGCTCGTTGACAATGAAGCGGCGCTGAAACAAGCGGTTGCCGGGGCGCCGTTAATCGCCGCTTGGGCTTATATGGCGGTGTATATTTTGGCGGTGGCATTTTCCCTGCCCGGCGCCATTTGGCTGAGCCTGGCTGGCGGCTTAATGTTTGGCACGTGGCAAGGCGGGCTTTTAATTGTCACGGCGGCGACGATTGGTGCGTCGGTTTTATTTTTGGCGGCGCGCTATTTGGTCGGCGAAGTTTTGCGCGCACGAGCCGGGCCAGCTTTACAAAAATTTGAACAAAATTTTAACCGCGATGCCGTATCGTATTTGTTAGCCATGCGGCTCCTGCCGGTGTTTCCGTTTTTCATCGTCAATTTGGGCGCCTCATTGGTTGGCGTGCGCTTTGGCATATTTGTCGCCACCACCTTTATCGGTATTATTCCCGGCACGTTTGTTTTTGCCTCTATCGGCAATGGCATTTCAGTGCTGTTGCAAGAGGGCGCGCAGCCCAATCTATCGGTCGTCACGCGGCCTGAAATTATTTTGCCATTGGCCGGTTTAGCAATTCTATCGCTATTGCCAGTGGTGTGGCGGCGCTTCTCGGCTGATCGCCAAAACACCAATGTGGATGGTCAATCATGAGTAAAGTCATCAAAACAGATATTTGCGTCATTGGCGCTGGTTCTGGCGGTTTGTCGGTCGCGGCAGGAGCGGTGCAAATGGGCGCCCAGACGGTGCTTGTCGAAGGCGGCAAAATGGGTGGTGATTGCTTAAATTATGGCTGTGTGCCCTCGAAAGCTCTTTTGGCGGCAGCGCATCGGGCGCAAGCGCCTGCGGGTAACAAGCCGTTTGGCTTGTCGGCCACGCGCCCTAAGGTTGATTTCGCAGGCGTCATGCAGCATGTCCGAAACACCATTGAAGCGATTGAACCAATGGACAGTGTGGAACGCTTTTCGCGCCTCGGTGTCAATGTGGTGCAAGCCTATGGGGAGTTTATTGACGCTCATACATTGCAGGCCGGTGAGCAAACAATCCGCGCCAAACGATTTGTTATTGCCACTGGATCGAGCGCCTATATACCGCCGATTCCTGGTCTAAGCTCGGTTCCTTATTTGACCAATGAAACCCTATTTGAACTGGAAGAAAAGCCGTCACATTTGATGATCTTAGGGGCTGGCCCTATTGGCGTCGAAATGGCGCAAGCCTTTGCCCGTCTGGGTTCTCAAGTTACTTTGATTGAGAGTGCGCCGCGTATTTTGGGGCGCGATGATAGCGAGCTGACGGCAACCATTGAGGCGCAATTGGTGGCTGATGGCGTCAACATTAAATGCGGCGTTGTGGTGCAGCGCGTGTCCCATGAAAGTGATGAAAATGGCCACACGATAAGCCTCAAAATTGATGGTGAGACGGTGCAGGGAGACCAATTATTGGTCGCCACAGGGCGCCGCGCCAATATTGATAAGCTCAATCTTGAGGCCGCCAATATTGCAACGAGCGAGAGCCCACTGGGGCTGGCATATATTGGCGTGGATAATCGTCTACGCACCAGCAACAAGAAGATTTTTGCCATTGGCGATGTCTCTGGTGGGCCGCAATTTACTCATGCGGCTGGTTATCATGCCGGTATTGTCATTCGCAATATTTTATTCCATCTCCCAGCCAAGGTTGACCTTCGGGCTTTGCCGCGGGTCACCTATAGTCGCCCCGAATTGGCGCATGTTGGGTTAAGCGAAGAAGACGCTCGGCAACAATATGGCGCGGTACGGGTTTTGCGCTGGCCATTTGAAGAAAACGACCGCGCCCGCGCCGAGGGCGATATGGCTGGCATGGTGAAAGTTGTGGTGACAAAAAATGGTCAAATTCTGGGCGCTTCCATTGTGGGCGCGCAAGCTGGTGACCTGTTAGCGCCTTGGACATTGGCGATGTCACAGGGGTTAAAAATATCTGCCATGGCTGGCGTTATTGCGCCTTACCCGACACGCGGTGAAGCCAGCAAGCGGGCGGCTGGTGATTATTACACGCCAACCTTGTTTAGTGCCCGTACCCGAAAAATTATTGGATTTTTATCATTTTTCCGACGTTAACCTTTTGTTAACTATTTCCCGCCATTATTTCGCGTAGTTTACGTTTTAGCCGTTCTGCCGCGAAACGCAACCAAGCCATCACTCATTTCAGAAGCAAAGAATTGACGCCATCGCAGTGACTGGCTAGTTTTTGGCCATGACAGATAAAACACCTCCTCGCTCATCAAAGCTGCTGCCAGTGCAGACCGGGCGACGCAATTTGATTACTGATATTGATGGCCTGCAGGTTGGTCAAGCGCATGATGTCAAGGCGCGAACGGGGGTGAGTGTTATTGTGCCACAAAACCCCGCCATTGCCGCATGCTCTGTGCCTGGCGGAGGGCCGGGCACACGTGAAACCGATGCGCTGCAGCCGGCTAATTTGGTCGAGCGGGCAGACGCCATTGTTCTATCTGGCGGCTCGGTTCATGGGCTTGACGCAGCATCTGGTGTGACGGCGGCGCTGGCTCAAGAGGGGCGCGGCTATCAAACCGGTGCGCCGATTAGCTCGCCGATTGTGCCGGCAGCGATTTTATTTGATTTGGCAAATGGCGGTGACAAGCAGTGGGGCATGACCCCGCCCTATCGCCAATTGGGCATACAAGCCTATGGCGGGTTGCAAGCTGATTTTGCCTTGGGCAATCATGGTGCTGGCTATGGCGCGCAGGCTGGCATGTTCAAGGGCGGTGTCGGCAGCGCCTCGGCAGTCCTAGCGGACCAATTCAGTGTTGGCGCGCTGATTGCCGCCAATCCGGTTGGCTCAGTGGTCGATGCGCAAGGTCGGTTCTGGGCCCAACCGATGGCCATGCAGACTTCGACCGGCCTTGAGTTTGGTCATCCGCATTTGGCGACAATGGCGGCTGATGCTCAAGCGCAGCATCCCCTAGCTGGCACAAAATTGGGCGGTCAAATGGCCGGCGCCAACACCAGTATTGGCGTGGTGGCCACGGATGCGGATTTGACCAAGGCGGAAGCTCAGCGGGTGGCCATTATGGCGCAGGATGGTCTGGCGCGCGCGGTGCGCCCCATTCATACCCCATTTGATGGTGATGCTATTTTTGTGTTGGCCACCGGCAGCAAGCCGCTAGCGGCGTCTCCTGAACAGCGAGCCAGAGCTGTGGCCATTGTTGGTGCTTTGGCGGCTGATTGCGTGGCCCGCAGTGTGGCGCGCGCGATATGGGAAGCCGAAGATTTGGCTAATGCGCAATGTTATCGTAGCCATTTTCAGTAGGTGCTTTGATCAGGTCAATCAACGGGCTTGCAAATTATCAAACAAGCCAGTAAGAACAGGCACTGCCTCGGCAGTTTGCACCGGTAGCTCAGCTGGATAGAGCACCAGACTACGAATCTGGGGGTCGGGAGTTCGAATCTTCCCCGGTGCGCCATTCCCAAGTTCCAAGTGCCGTGTTTCACGGCTCAAGCCATTGACCTTCAAGCATATTTTTTTGAGGAGCGGAAATCATGGTTTCTGTGGTGGTTTGGTTAAATTCTTATTGTCTTCCATGAATTATTAAACTTTTCAAAATTTATCAGCACAGCAACACAAAATGTTACCTTCTATTAGTTTTGTGTATTCAAATGAAAATAGATGGCCTTTAAGGCGCCCTCTGCCTCACTAACCCCCAAGCTACCCATGTTTCCCGGACCGTGCGACCCGGAACTTGGGTCTTGCTATTTAGGCCGATGCGCCATCCCAGGCGCCAATGGTTGTGCGATGCAGGCGACGGGCATGGCCGTCATAGCCGCCACTGGCGCGGTGCAAGACAGATCGGTTGTCCCACATCAGCAAATCACCCTTGTGCCATTGATGACGATAGATGAACTCCTCCCGACCTTGCCATTCTTGCAATTCGATGAGCAGTGGCCAGCTTTCTTCCGCATCCATACCTTCAATGCCGATAATATAGCCAAATGTTGAAAACAGCCCCAACCGGCCAGTTTCCGGATGCGCTCTTATCAATGGGTGCAACATCGTTTCTTTGGCGTCCTCTGACGGGCGTATATCCATACTACGGTCGCTGGCGGCGTCATCATCGCCATAAGAACCTTCCGGTGCATAAGCTAATTGCGCAGAGTGGATGGCCTGTTTGCCCTCAATCTTGGCGCGTAAATCATCTGGCATGGCGTCAAGCGCCATATGCTGGTTGGCAAAGAATGTGTCGCCGCCTTTTGGCGGAATGGTAATGCCATAAAGGCAGGTGCCAGCCGGTGGACGGGCCTGAAAGCTCCAGTCTGTGTGCCAGTTCTCCGCAAAAATTGGCGCCGTCTCGTCGGCGGCGCGCTGCACGGCGATAACATGCTGGCGACCTGCAATCGGCGCAATGAACGGATCATCGCCGAAATTACCAAAGTTCAAGGTAAAGCGTTCCAAATCATCATCGCTCAGTTCTTGGTCGGCAAAACACAGCACGTGATGTTCCAACCAAGCGGTACGAATTTCTCTGACTAATGTTTCATCAAGTGGTTTCGAGAGGTCGAGGCCAGTCACTCTGGCGCCGCAGGCCTGCCCTGATTTGGTAATATTCAGTGTCATTTCTATCCCTTTCAACCAGCTTAAATTGTGTCATTTTTGGCGACTATTGGCAAGCCGCGCCGCCAAGCGCCAAGCCATACAGAACCAGCGATAATGAGACCGTAAACCACCATACCGAAGGCGATGAGTTGGAATAAACGCTCGGTGGTGACAGCGTTATACTGGTATAGAACCAAGCCGCTAATGAGGACGATAACGAAGCGAACGACATTGCCAAAGGCGGCCCAAGATACGCGGCCAGTGCCCTGCGAGGCGAAATATAGACACAAGCCAAGGCCGAAGAATGCGTAGAAAGGTGCCACCACTTGCAAGTAGAGCCGCGCCGCGTCGCGGGCCATTTGATTGTCGGTAAAGGCATTTGATAAAAGCGCCGGGAATAGAGCAAAAAACAAGCCCACCCCGCCGGTTAATAAGGCCGACGCTAGACCGCCAGTCCAACCAATCCGATGGGCGCGATCAATTTTACCTGCGCCATAATGCACGCCAATCATATTAATACAGGCCGCGCCAATGCCAAAAATGACCGGAATCATGATGAATTCCAAACGCGCGCCAATGCCATATCCGGCTAATATTTCTGGCCCCAGTCGGGCGGCAAAGGCTGACACGGCAATACTGGTGCCAATCATTGACAAAGAGCCAATGGAAGCGGTGAGGCCAATGCTCAAAATCGCCTTGAAATATTTGACATCAATGGCGATGCCAGTGAAGCGCAGGCGAATTTTGCGGTCGGCGCGCATCAAATGATAGGCTTGCCCCGAAGTGCTGACACTCATCCCTAAAAGTGCTGCATAGGCCGCGCCTTTAATCCCCATAGGTTCCACCAGACCAGCGCCAGAAATGAAGATAATACCGGTGATGACTTGCACCAACGAGCCGGCGATGGTCCAGGCTGCGGTGGCTTTCATTTCTCCTAGACCACGCAGAATACTGCCTAATGTATTAGCTAGCCAGACCAGCACAACGCCGGTAAAAAAGATTTGCGAATAAGACAGGGCTTGTTCAAGCACCGCTTCTTGGGCACCAAGGAAAGTGAAAATCTGCCCACCAAGGGTCAAAAATAAAATAGCGAAAAATGTCGACATGCCGAGTGCCACGAGAATGGCATGAAAGGCAATAGCCTCGGCACCCTCAATATCATTGCTACCGGCATGGCGCGCCATCAGACCGGAAATCGCTCCGCCAATGGCACCGGCTGACAACATACCCATCATCATGAACATGGGAAACACCAAGGCCAAACTGGCGAGTGCAATTACCCCGTGCAAGCCAACAAAATAGGCCTCGGTCACGGAAGTCATCATCGATAGAACCATGGCGATGGCATTGGGGGTCGCCAGAATGAACATGGTCTTACCAATCGGCGCTGTAAGCAGCGGATGTTGGGTTGATGCGTTTGACATGAGACCTCACAAAACAAAGAGCGTTACTGTAGCTTCTGATGCAAAAATACCGAAACGTTAAATCTGTTGTCGCGACGCGCTTTGTTATGGATAATGCCTGTCTGCAAACACAATAGGGGATAGAGCCATGCAAAATGTGACCGACTATATGAGCGAAGCCAATAAAAAAACTTGGGAAATCGAGGGGTTGGCCGCAGGCACGCCGCTGCGTGATATTCAATCGGTTGGCATTATTGGTGGCGGCACAATGGGGGGCGGCATTGCCATGAATTTTGCTACTGCAGGTATTCCCGTAACTATTGTTGAGACCAAAGCTGAAGCGCTGGAGCGCGGGCTTGGGGTGATTGAGAAGAATTATCAACGCAGTGCTGACCGTGGTCGGTTTCCGCAAGAGGAAGTTGGCATACGGATGAATAATATCACAGGCACATTAGATTTTGATGCGCTGGCCAGTTGCGATTTGATTATCGAAGCGGTGTTTGAAGATATGGATTT
The DNA here is from genome assembly GCA_937876775.1 of uncultured Rhodobiaceae bacterium. Taxonomy (GTDB): domain Bacteria; phylum Pseudomonadota; class Alphaproteobacteria; order RS24; family RS24; genus JAHEGN01. The sequence goes on from CALEFA010000006.1 coordinate 46,016, forward strand.
GAAAAAAACCATTTTCACCAATCTCGATAAAATATGCAAATCGGGTGCTATTTTGGCGACCAATACATCGGCCTTGAATATTGATGAAATTGCCGCCGTCACCAAGCGGCCGCAAGATGTCATTGGCCTGCATTTTTTCTCGCCGGCTAATGTGATGAAACTTCTCGAAATTGTGCGGGCTGATGAAACCGCCGATGACGTGGTGGCGACGTCGATGAATCTGTCGAAGAAAATTGGTAAAATCGCCGCTCTGGTTGGCGTTTGCCCTGGCTTTGTTGGCAATCGTATTCTCGCCAGCCGCCAGATTCAGGCTATGGAAATGGTCAATCGCGGGGTCATGCCGTGGGACGTTGATGCGGCCTTTAATGAATTTGGTTTCAAAATGGGCCCGTTCCAAATGTCTGATCTTGCGGGTCTGGACATTGGCTGGAAAAAGGGGGCAAAAACCGCCAGCCCGATTCGGGACGCCTTGTGTGAAATGGACCGTCGCGGTCAGAAAACCGGCGCTGGCTATTATGACTATGATGAAAACATGCAGCGCTTGCCATCTGACGTGACGATGAAGGTCATTGAAGAGGTGACTGGCATTGCGGCCGGTGCCGGCAGTCTGTCATCGAATGAGATTATCGAGATCTGCGTTTATCCCATGATTAATGAAGCGGTAAAAATTATGGAAGAGAACAAAGCTCAGCGAGCCTCTGACATTGATGTGATCTGGGCCTATGGCTATGGTTGGCCGGCCGACAAAGGCGGGCCGATGTTCTATGGCGACCAAATCGGTGCTGATAAAATTCTCGCACGTATGGAAAAACTTGCGGCTGAAGACCCGCGTTTTGCTCCGGCAGAGACGTTGAAAAAACTGGCAGCCTCGGGTGGTAAATTTACCGAACTGAACACTGGTGGCTTGAAAACCGGCAGCCAGTAACTGGCTCTCATGTTGCGAGATAGCCAATGAATAATTTAGACCAGCTCCTTGATGGCTATAAAAACAGCTGCGATATTTACCGATATATTGATCTGCGTTTGCTGAGCAATGAAAATGGCGTGTTTCGGTGCAAGGTGCCCTTGAGTAAACAGACGAAGAACCATGTGAATATGATGCATGCCAGCGTGCTTTTCGCCATTGGTGAACTTCTCGGCGGTATGGTGTGTTCGCAGCATATCGCCAAGCCGGAAAAATTCCAGCCAGTGGTGCGTGATTTCAAAGTTGATTTCAGAGCACCGGCTTTTACCGATGTTACCGCTGAAGCGTTTTTTGATGCGGCGCAGGCGGAAGAGATGAATAAGCAGCTTGAAGAAAATGGCCGGTTTGATTTCCAACTGGCCGCCAAATTGACCGATGATAATGGTCAATTAGTGGCAGAAACGCTTGGCAGTTACGCCATTCGCAATTTCATGGGTGGCTAACGGCTTTTCGGTAAACGCTCAATCTGGTGTGGTCCGGCCAAAACATCATCTCGGGTTAAAGCTATAGGACGGAAGGTCTCAGCGGCAAACAGTGGCGCTTGGTCGGCGTAATGCGGCGACTGCGGGCGGGTTGAAGCGGCACCAAAATTATGCACCATGGCTGCACTTTGTTTCCCGTTTTTGTCCCATTGGCTGTAGACCACCAGACCATCGCCGGCCACTGCTTTTAAGCGACCATCGGGGTCAGCAATGCCGTAAATCGCACGCAAGACATCTGGCCCGCCACCCAAGGCAAGGTCAGCTGTGCCGTGCCGCAACCGATTAACTTGCGACCAAAGCGGGTCAAGGCGCCCGAAATGTTCTTGCAAATCGTCGAGGCAGTCATCGTAAACCGGTAAAATATCCGGCGCTGGTTTGCTCTTTTGCTCAGCCTTCCACTCAGCCGATAGAAGGCATACGGCCAATGCTGCCGCCCGATTGTCGAGCTCTGTGGTGCCATCCCAGCTGTTCAGCAAGGTCTGGCCACGTCCCTGAGGGCTATCGGCGTCAAATTCTAAACTTCTGATTTGATTGACATAACGCCGCGCCCGCGACTGCGGATGATAGGTTTTGTCCCATTTCACCGCCAGAAAATCGGTCTCCGTCATGCGCGCTTTAGCCGCCAACATAGCCAGACCTTGGTCAGCCCGATTGGTCATACGGGTTTGAAAACCGAGGCTTTCAGCATAATCGGCGCGGCGTAAATTATCCGCCTTTGCGGTCACATTAAACGGGGTTTGATTGGCGCTCAGCAAATAGCCAGACGCGGGATTGGTGATTTGTGGCATATCCTCAAAACCGATTTGGTTTTGCCAAATCAAATCGCTGCGGTCGCCGGGTAGATATTGGCTCCAGTCCCATCCGGCGGCGCGTTCTGGAATTTTGCCATTGTGCAGGAAATAAACATTGCCGCTGGCGTCGGCATACACAAAATTGAAAGAGACGATGGCCTGCATGGCCATGGCGGCTTTAAACTCTTCAAGCGAGCGCGCCTTATTCATCGCCAGCCATTGTGCTGGTTGGCGCAATTCTTTGTGACCAGCAAAACGCAAGGCGTAAGTGCCATGGTTGGTTTCAATCGCTGGTCCGTGTTGGCTGGCCAGAGCGGTGCGCGGAATGGGAACAAATAAATTGCCAATGATTTTCAGCTTCAGCCAAATCGTTCGCTTATCTAGCGTTAGCGATTGGCCGTCGAGCATGTAGTGGTCATCATTTTGCGGATCGCGGGTCAGCTTATAGGTATCGACCAAATCTGGTTTATTGACCGTCACCCCCCAACCAATATCTGGATTGAAGCCTTTTGAAATAAATGGGCTGCCGGGAAATAGCCCGCCATGCATGTCCCAGCCTTCCTGACTTTTGACATGCGCCTCATACCACGCCACGGGTCCGGTGAGCGGCTGGTGTGAATTAATAACAATGCGGGTCGCGCCATCAGCAGATTTATGTCGGTTCACCGCAAAAGCATTGGAGCCGACGGGCAGGCCATTGGCACCAATTTTTCGGCTAATCGGGCTATGGGCCGGTGGGTGCGCCAATTCGCGTTGCGGGCTGTCGGCGAAAAGCTCAATGACGTGGCTTTCAAAGCCATAAAATAATAAATGCTGTAAGCTAAAACCAGTGGCCAAATCTTCCACTGTCATCGGGAAATAGGCTGGATTCATCTCGTCTGGATTCAGCGCTGCATAATAATTGACGCCATCGGCATAGGCCTGCAAATGGGCCCGCAGGGCTGGCGTAATTTGCTTATCGAGATGATTGACCACGTGCGCGCGCGCATCCAGCCATTCGACCAGAAAATCAATGGCTAGCCCGTCCATGCCCAAAGAACGACCCAATTGGCCGCGATAAAATGGAATAAGACCCTGCATGGTTTTGAAGTCATCTTGTGCATGCGCATAGGCCAAGCCAAAGGCAGCGTCGACATCGCGCTGGCCGTAAATATGCGGCACGCCAAAGCTGTCGCGGATAATTTCAACATCGTAAGTGTCGGCTGCATCGAGGGCGGCGCTGCGATCCCAATGGCGCCCCTCCCATAATTGCAAAGCTAGACTAGCGCTTGTCGCCAGCAAGGCGACCAGTAGGACACTGACGGCAATCCGTTTAACCCATTTCATCATACACTCTCCAAGACTATGCCTCGGTTTTAGGTGGTTTTTGTGGTCAGGCAAATCAAAATCGCGGTGCGGCGCAATAAAATTTGCAAATCCGGCGCTTGGATTATAGCCTTTACTGATTGGGCTACGATTGAGGAGAGCGGCGCATGAACCGGCGGAAATTATTGGAGGCGATTGGTGGCACCACTTTGGCGTCTTATTTCTCTGGCACCGCACTGGCGCAAAATGTGACGCCTCCTGCGTCGGCTTCAGGCTGGCAAAATTGGTCGAAATCCCTCCCGTCTTCGACGGCGCAAATTAAGGCGCCGCAAGATCTTGCCGCGCTAAAAAAACTGATTGCCTCGGCTGAGGGGCCGGTGCGTCCGGTCGGGGCCGGCCATAGTTGGATGCCCTTGGTGCCGAGCGATTACGCAATTGTGAAACTCGATCATTTTGCCGCCGTCGACGATATTGACACAAAGGCGCAAACCGCCTGGATTGGCGCTGGCGCAAGGCTGCATGATGTGTCGCCGATTTTGGCACAATCGGGACTGGCGTTTCGAAATTTGGGTGATATTGACGTGCAAACATTGGCCGGCGCTACAAGCACGGCAACACATGGAACAGGCCGCGATTTGAGCTGTCTGTCGGCTGAAATTCTTGGCCTGCGCATGGTAACCGGCGATGGTGATGAGATTGAAATTAGTGCCACACAAAATGCCGATATGCTGGCCGGCGCGCGCGTTGGTCTCGGCAGTCTTGGGGTGCTGACGGAAATGAAAATGCAATTGGTGGCGCGCCATAAACTGCACCGCCGTGTCTGGTTTATGCCGCATGAGGCACTTTTGGCGCAGGCCAACAAGCTTTGGGAAACGCATCGCAATTTTGAATTTTTCTATATTCCGTTTTCAGGCATGAGCATGTGTATTGCGCATGATGAGACGCAGGCCGCCGATACGCCAAGGGCTGAGGATGAAAGCGATGATGCGGTGGCGCAATTAAAGGCCCTGCGCGATTATGTGTCGTGGTTTCCGGCTCTGCGCAAACGGCTTTTGGGATGGGCCATTGGCGCGGCGCCGGAGGAAAATGTGGTTGGCGAAAGCTGGCAATTGTTGTCGAGCGCGCGCAATACTTTGTTCAATGAAATGGAGTATCATTTGCCTGAAGACGCCGGTTTGGCGGCTTTGGAAGAAGTGCGCCACTATATTGAGAGGCAACGCTCTGATGTGTTTTTTCCTTTTGAAACGCGGATGACACAGGCTGATGAAAATTGGTTGTCGCCGTTTCAAGGCGCGCGGCGCATGTCGGTTGCTGTGCATTGCTATCACGCTGATGAATATCAATTTTTGTTCACGCATGTAGAGCCGATTTTGCGCAAATATGGCGGGCGGCCGCATTGGGGAAAATTGAACAGCCTCACGGGCCGAGATTTTGCTGCCCTTTATCCACAATGGGAGGCCTTTGCCGATATGCGCCGCCGTTTGGATCCGCGCGGTCGCATGTTGAACCCCTATTTAACCAACTTGTTTGATGGTGCCGCATGAGCCGTTTGACCCGCGATTATTTCATTGGCCTACAAAAAGCCCTGCATAAAAAGGCTGTTGGCGAGCCCGTGCTGGTCATCGATATGCCAAGGTTGAACCGCAATATTGATAAGTTGCGGGCTGATTTACCCGCCGATATGAACTATCGGATTGTCGCCAAATCTTTACCGGTGCCGAATTTGCTGAGCCATATCGCCAAGCGCGCTGGCACAGATCGGTTTATGAGTTTTAATGCGGTAATGACGCGCCAAGTGCTGGATCACATGCCAAGGGCTGATATTTTGCACGGCAAACCCTTTGCGGTGGCGGCGGCAGCGCAGTTTTTACAAGATTTGCCGAAATCGCGGCGCGCGCAGGTCAAACAAATTCAATGGCTGATTGATAGCCCAGCGCGTTATCAACAATATGCCAAACTGGCGCGCAAAACCGGCCATGACTTGCATTTTAATCTGGAAATTGACGTCGGCCTGCACCGCGGCGGCTTAACCCCCGGGCCGGAATTAGAAAAACTGCTGCGTGCGCTGGCCGCCAATCGGCAATGTCACTTGGCTGGCTTTATGGGTTATGAGCCGCATTTGCCAAAACTGCCTAATTTGCAAGGTTGGCCGGCCCGCGCCAAAGTCGGTGCCTGGTCGCTTTATGGTGCGGCGCTTGATCAGGCAAGGGCGATTTTCGGTGAGACACATGTCACCAATATGACCCGCAATATGGGCGGCAGCCCAACCATTCGTATGTATAAAAATACTGATTTAGCCAATGAGCTGGCGGCCGGGTCGGCGCTTGTTAAGCCATCTGTTTTTGACACGCCATTATTGCGGGTTTTTGAAGCCGCCAGTTTCATTGCCGCACCCGTGCTTAAGGTCAGTCGAAATGTGCATTTTCCGGCCGCCGAATTTGCCGATGGCCTGTTGGGTGCGCCACCGTCTGAGACCAGTATCTTTACCCATGGTGGATATTGGATGGCGACGCCGGTGTTTCCTAAAGGGCTGGCTTATAATGATATTTTTGGCCGCTCGACCAATCAGGATTTTATGACCGGCCCGGCCAAGCTGGCTATTGAACCTGATGATTTTATTTTTCTGCGTCCTCACCAAAGCGAAGCGGTATTTTTACAGTTTCCGAAAGTGGCGGTGTTTGATGGCCGCAAAATTAGCGAAATTTGGGCACCTTTCAGCGTCTCAGCATAGGAGTTTGAGATGAAGCTTTACCCACCATTTTTGGTCCTGATTGGTATTTTAGGACAGATACTTGTTGGTCAATTCGTCCCCATAGAACCGGTTCTGGGACCGATCTGGCAGACCATCGGCATTGTTTTGGTTATCCTTGGATTGGTCATGATTCTCGCTACCAGTCGCTCTTTCCGTCAGGCGGAAACAACCATTATCCCCGATGGCGCGCCGTCGATTTTATTGCAAACCGGCCTGTATACCTTATCGCGCAATCCTATTTATGTCGGCATGGCGGTGATTTTATCTGGCACGGCTTTGTTGACCGCGCATATTTGGGCCTTCATTTTTGTGGCGCTATTTGTGGTCGCTGTTGACCGTATGTGGATTGTCAAAGAAGAGGTCAATCTGGAAGCTGAATTCGGCCAGCAATATCGCGACTACAAGCAACGTGTGCGGCGCTGGCTTTAACGTGCCGGATAGCGTATCGACACGCGGTCGATGTTTTTCGGCGGATTAAATAACGTACTGCTGACTTCATGCACGCCATTGGGCTCCAATGTGTGGCCGCGTCCGGTGACTCGCCAACTGGCCAATGTTTGGTCTTGCGCGTCAAGCAGCACAATATAGAACCCCTCAATGGCGCCCTTGCGCAAACCGGTATTGGCAAATTGTACAAAGACTTTGGCGACACTGCCGTAATTGTCAGTAATAATTTCATGACGTACTTCGCCGACTCTTATGTTTGATTGGACGATGGCCGGAGCCGTTGTTGCTGGTGGCGCATTTGGCGCCGTTTTCTTTTGGCTTGGCTGGATGGTTTGCTGATAGGCCATATAGCCAGCCGCTGCTAGGCCAGCTAGCAAGACTAACTTCCAACTCACAGACAAAAACTGGCGGCCGAAAGACGCGCGGTCGACGGCCACGACTGGCACCGCGTCTTGCGCGACGGGAACCGAATCTGGGACGGCTGTTGAAGTTGAGGCCGGTTCCACCTTGGCCTCTTCAGCGTCTTCGGCTTTCTTCGACTTCTTTTTGTCTGCTTTATTTTTCGGTTCTTTGGTTGGCGCGGGTTGCGCTGGGGGACTAATAACGGGGTCCCCCATATCTGCTTTGATGAAAGCTGCGATCGCTTCCAAGGCCTGCGAGTCAGGCGTTTTATCGGTATTTTCTGCCGCTTTGGGTTGCTCGGTGGCTGCCTCATCATCTTTGTGATCTGGACGCAACCAAGCCGGCAGGGCACCGAACTCATCGTCAATAATCGGCAAGTCAGCCGGCGCTGGCGTGGCGACTTCCTCAAAGGCGGCGGTCAATTCCGATACATCAACGGTGGTTGCAATCGTGCTGGCAAAAGCCTCTGGGCTGGCCCGATGATTGGGGTCAAATTTATGCAGACACGAGGTGCAGGTGATGCGGACATAGGGGCTGGTTTTAATCGCCTGATCAAAATCTTTGGTGAGCACAGCTCCGCGCTGCCCACATTCGGGGCATTGAAAATGCGTTTCTGTTTCGGATTGAAATAAATACACCTAATTTGCCCCTGTTGGGTTGAAGATACCAGTGATGCCGCCTTGAATTCAAGATGTTAAGTTTTTCTCCACCGAACAAGGGTGGCGTGCTACACCGAGACATTAAATAAGGGGTTATTATGCAGAAGTTCTTTGTGCTTGCGAGTCTGATTTTTAGCCTAACCAATATCGCATCTGCGGCGCCGGATAGCGGCACGCTTGAGCAATTTTCTTTGCCGTCTATTGACGGTGGAACACTAGATTTGGCGCAGTTTAAGGGCAAAACGGTGCTGATCGTTAACACCGCTTCGCAATGCGGTTTCACCCCGCAATATGACGGTTTGCAGAGCCTTTGGGAAGAATATCAAGGCCGTGGCTTTGTGGTTCTGGGTATTCCCAGCAATGATTTCGGCACCCAAGAGCCCGGCAGTAAGGACGAGATCAAGGAATTTTGCAGCGTCAATTTCGATATTGATTTTCCGATGAGTGACAAGCTGGTTGTCAAAGGCGATGGGGCGCATCCGCTTTATCAATGGTTGCGTGCCGAATTGGGCAAAGGCAGTCAACCAAAATGGAATTTTTACAAATATCTAATCAATGCCGAGGGCAAGCCAGTGACTTACTTCTCATCAATGACCAAGCCAAATTCTTCGCGCTTGCGCAAAGCCATCGAAGCCAATTTGGTTAATTAGCCCCATTGATATCAAATGCGGTTTTGCGCGCTTGGTTCCAGTAGCGGAAAAACCTTTTCAAATCAGCTGGCCCCTCTAGGGTCACAAATGGTTCATCGTCAACTTGCTGCAGTTCATGGGTGGCACTGAGTTTTTGCATGATTTGTTGCAAGGCTGGATTGGGTGTAGAGCCAGTGACAATCTTCTGAGCCAGCGCCGTTTCGGCCAGTTGCCCAATGCGCTTTGCCGTATCGCCGCGATAAATATCGACCGGCAAGTGGCATATGGTTTCATATAAGAACACCCGCCGTTTCAGACTATAACCGGCCATGTCAAAATAATTGTCATCCCAAATGAAGACGGCGGTTGCGTCCTCGCCGGCGTGTTCAAATACCGGATGAGTGGCGCGCAGCATATCTTCGTGAAACCATATTAAATCAGCCATTTAGCGCCTCGCTATGGGGGAATAATCCGGCGGCAAGAGCGTCATAACTATCGTCGAAATCGGCGTTATCATCAGCGGCGCAAGGAGCCACGGAACCGGCAAATTTTTGTAAATTCTCAAGGTTGAAAAAATATGGCTTATTGGCAAATGTGCTGGCCACCCATTGGAAAGACAGATTATTGCTCGCCGGGTCGCCATCTAAAAGGTGGGTAAGGAAAAATTGCGCTCCTGCCTGCCATGCGATATGGCGCCAATGAACAATATAAGCAGCTAAATACATGCGCGCGTGATTGTGCAGGTAACCGGTGTCGATTAATTGCTTGATGAAAAAATTCATCGCGGCGCTTGGGGTGCGGGCTTGGCGGATATCGTCAGGTAAAACGGTGGCATAATGGTTGGCTGGGTAGCCGGTTTTATAAGGCTCTATATCGCGCCAGATTTTAGCTGGTGACTGATGATAAATCCGCTGCCAAAAATCGCGCCAAGCAAGTTCTTGGACGAATTTTTCTACCTGTTTAGGCGCCCCCTGCTGAATGGCTAGATTGCGGGTTTCGTTCAGCGTCACAATGCCGTGGCGAATATACGGCGATAAATAAGATACCGCCCCGTCGAGATAATTGCGGGTGCTGCCATAGGCCTGCGCGTCGAGCTGGGCCAAACGTGCGGCGCCGGCTTGACGTCCCCCTTCTGTCTGGCTGATGGGCTCGTCGGCAATCTCTGGCGAGAGGGCGCGCACATAGTCAATGAGGGCGCCACGGTCAGCGAAATCTTTTAGCAGTTTCTCTGTCATCTATCAGAGATAATGCGATGGCAGGTTTCGTCCAGTTGGCATGATGTTTTTCATTGGCAGACGGGCGTGAATATGGTTTGTCTTGGCTTCTATCGAAAGCCAGTTTCATCAGCTGGAGTGGGGGCAAACATGTTCACATCACTGGGGGTGATTGCCCCCGTTATCGCTATTATTGCGACCGGATTTTTGGCGGCTTTGTTTGGCCTGTTTTCGGCGCAACAAGTCGCCACCATGAACCGCATCGTTTTCTTGATTGCTGCGCCGGCTCTGCTGTTTCGTAATGTCGTTCTGACCCAAATTCCTGAGCTGGTCCCCTGGGGTTTGTTCATTTCCTATTACGGCGCCATGTTTATCTGTCTCGCGATGTCGCTGATCATCAGCCTTGTGGTGTTTGCTCAGCGCCGACAAGCCGAGCGGGTGATTATTGCTTTCGGCAGTTGTTTCTCCAATACGGTGATGTTGGGGATACCGATTATTTTGACGGCTTTTGGTGCAGCGGCCAGTCTGCCTTTGTTTTTAATTTTGGCGTTTCATGGGCTTTTGGTGTTCAGCGTCGGCACATTTCTATTGGAGTTAAGCACTCGCCCGCAGATAGATTGGCGCCGGCTTGGCCCAGAGTTTCTGCGCAGCATGGCCAGCCAGCAGATTATGATTGCCTTATTGGCGGGCGTGATTTGGAATTTTACCGGCATTGGCCTGACCCCAGTGGTTGACCAATTTCTGGAGCTATTGGGTCAGGCGGCCATTCCCTTAGCTTTATTGGCGGTCGGCGGCCTGCTGGCGCGCACACCTTTTCGCGCCTCATTGTCGGGGGCTGCTTACATGAGTGTTTTTAAATTAGTGTTGATGCCGTTGATGGTTTTTGCCAGCGCCCGCTATTTGTTTGATTTACCGCCGATATGGGTGGCCAGCATTACGGTTCTGTCGGCCATGCCCACTGGCGTGTTCACCTCAGTGTTTGCCAGTCGTTATCAGGCAGCCGAACAAGAAGCCTCAAGTGCCATTGCCTTATCCAGCGTCGCTGGCATTGTGACCATTTCGGCATGGTTGATTTTTTTTCAGGATTTGGTCATCACACCGTAAACACGCAACAAAAAGGGCGCTTGCGATAAACACAAGCGCCCCTCAAATTTAGCGTTCTGAGTTTGGCTATTCGCCTTTCCAGACAGGTGCACGTTTCTCAGCAAATGCCGTCGCGCCTTCGCGGGCATCTTTTGAGGAGAACACCGGATCCATAATGGCTTGCTGACGCTGCCAAATTTCATCATGTGGCCAGGTTTTATATTCCTGCATGATTTTCTTGGTGGCTGCGGTTGCCAATGGGCCATTGCAGGCAATGCGGGCGGCCAATTTTTTGGCACCCTCAAGGGCTTGGCCAGTGGCGACAACTTCATTGATCAAACCAACATCAAGCATGCGTTGGGCTGTATAATGATCGCCTGTCAAAGCCATTTCCATGGCAATGCGTGGCGGAATTTGTTGTGGCAAACGGAACACGCCGCCAGCACCAGCCACCAATGAGCGCTTCACTTCTGGAATGCCGAATTTGGTTGTTTCTGTCGCAACCACGAGGTCGCAAGCCAGAACCAGTTCAAACCCACCGGCCAGCGCATAACCTTCAGCAGCGGCAATCAGTGGTTTGGATGGTGAATATTGGGTGATGCCGCCAAAGCCACGGCCTTTGACGGTTGGTGTTTCGCCGGCCAAAAAGCCTTTCAAATCCATGCCTGAGCAGAAGGTGCCGCCAGCGCCTGTCAGAATGGCGACGCGAATGTCATTGTCCGCTTCGAAATTGTCAATCGCCGCTGAAATGGCTTCTGCCATTGATTTATTCATGGCATTCTTGGCTTGCGGACGGTTCATTGTCATCGTCATGACGCCATCTTCTACCGATACAAGAAGTTCTTCACTCATTTTCATCTCCTCTGAAAAACCTGATTAATTGCTATGTTTTGATGAGAAAATTGACCACGCGCGCTAACGCTTGTCAAATCATATGCTCAATTTGGCGTTTGACAAATCGACGTTGCGGCTAGACAAATCACCGGATTTTGCGGTACTCAGTTGGCACCTTGGGGAGGGAATTATGAAACCAGAAGTCATTGCTGTCTTAATCGTTTTTGCGCTTTTTTCTTTCATTGAAATGTGGCGCGTGGGCTTATTCAAAAAAGCCCAAGCGCGCGCCGGTGACGGCATGGTTGAGCTGATCAGCACGCTGACTTTGTTGATTGTCACCCAGCCGATGATTTTATTCGTCGCTTTTATGCTGATGAGCCAATTCTTCCCAAGCTATGAAGGCAGTCTGGCTGGGCTCGCGATTTGGGCACAGATTGGTCTGCTGCTTATCTTTGACGACATGCTGCAATATTGGTGGCACCGGCTTTCGCACACAGTGCCGTTTTTATATAAATTGCACCGGCCACACCACAATGCTGGATATATGAGCGTGCGCTTGGTTTATCGCAATTCCATCCTTTATTATATGACGATGCCGTCAATTTGGGGGTCGGCCGTCTTGGTCTATCTCGGTCTGGGCTGGACATATGCGTTTTACATTGTTGTCAAATTGACAGTCATCACCGGCGCTCATTGCGATGTGCAATGGGATGCGCCGTTGTATAAAATCAAAGCGCTGTCGCCGATCATGTGGGTTGTTGAGCGGATTATTTCGACACCATCAACCCATTCGATGCATCACGGCAAACATAAGGCCGATGGCATTACCCATTATAAAGGCAATTACGGCAATCTGCTGTTCTTCTGGGATGTGCTGTTTGGCACGGCTCAGATTACCCGTCAGCGGCCGCCCGAATATGGCGTCGAAGACTTGCCAGACAGCAGCGTTGGTGAACAATTATTATGGCCTTTGGTGCGGGTGAAATCTTAGGAGGGCAAAATGTCCGAGCAAAAATTGACAAGCTATGCCGCTTTCTGGCCGTTTTATTTACAAGAACACGCCAAGCCGGTGAGCCGCGCGCTCCACTATATTGGTACCAGTGGCGTTATTGGCTTCGCGATTGCTGGTTTGTGGTTGGATAATCTGGCGCTTTTGTGGCTGATGCCAGTTTTTGGTTATGGTTTTGCTTGGGCGGCACATTTCTTCGTTGAGAAAAATAAACCTGCCACTTTTACCTATCCGCTGTGGTCTTTAATCAGCGATTTTAGAATGTATGGGCTGTTTGTCACCGGCCGATTACGCCCACATTTAGCTTCCGCTGGCGTCATTGATTAAAATATAGGCAAAAAATAATCCGTAAATTTAACGCCTAAAAAATAGGCATATAATGGAAGCGATAAAATCTTCTCTGTGTTAAAGCCCCCGTTTGCTGGGGGTTTTTTGTTTGGCACGTAAATTGCATAAGTCGGGTAGCACTTATGCTGTAAAGGAGATTACTATGACTAACTTTATTTTTTCTAAATCGTCGCTCACCGCCGCTCTGTTGGCTGGTTCTATGTTGGCAACACCGGCTTTGGCCGTCACCATTAAAGGTAACATTGGTGCGACGACAGA
>CALEFA010000007.1 GCA_937876775.1 uncultured Rhodobiaceae bacterium
CATGTGCTGTCATGCCGGAGGTTCCGGTGTCGCCCAAAATTGATTGGAAACTCTTCGTGTCGCGATAGCGTCCTTTGCCCTGCCCGACATGCGGCGCCCATGACAGATAATAGCGCAAATAAATCACCGACAGTTTCAAGGGCAGCCACCAGAGTAGGGCGGCTTCCAAAGCCAGCCCATTAGCGGCCATGGCAAACAACACGGCATGATATATAACCGTGATGATCAACTGATCTCTCAAGCCAAGGAGAGCATTGGGCGTGCCTAGGCGCACGATGGTGTCCATGTAGCTGCGCGCCTCGGCTGAGTCGGGCTGATAGGAGCGTATGGTGTTCTTAATCGACTGCCAGCCGGTATCGGCCATGTTATACAGCGCATCAGGATCAAGCTTCGGGTCATTGGCGTGTTTATGGTGTTCCAAATGTGTTTCGCGCAACACCCGATAGGAATAGGCCAGCAAAAACGATGACGCATGACCGATAAATTCATTGAGCCAGCGCAATGGTTCCCCAACCCGCGCATAGCTGTCATGTTGCGCATCATGGCTTGGCAAATAAGCCACCAATAAATTGAAACAGGCAATCGGAAAGGCCACCCACAGCGACAATGTGCCGGTTAAAACCAAAGGCCAAAGCGACAACCAGACAACAATATTGGCAAGCGGCCACAGCACCATTGGTATTGATAGGTGGTTCATATATTTATGGGCGATTTGGCGCTCTAGACGCATCAGTTCCGCGTCACTGGCTTTGCTCAAATCAACGCCTGCAAAAATTTCACTCATATCCAACGTCCCGTTAATTTTGCCATTAGGCCGTATAGGCCGCCAGCCACCATGCACAATTGATAAAGCGACAAGCCAATCAGCAAATTATTGGTCTCGGACGGCAGAAACTGCTGCAGGGGTGTGCGCGTTAAAATTTCTGCCACCAGCGGGCCAAGAAAAAACGCGCCAAACCACAGCGGCAACCAACCTAAAATAAACTTTACAATTGCGTCCATGGCGGCATTAGAACCCATTACTTGTTTGGTTTCAAGCGGCTTAAAGGCAGGTTTTATACCGCCGCTAAGGCTTGCGTTAAATCGGCAATAATGTCGTCGCTATGCTCAATACCAATCGACAAGCGCACATAGCCCGGGGTCACACCCGAGGCGGCCTGATCTTCCGGCGACAATTGGCTGTGCGTCGTGCTCGCCGGATGAATGGCCAGCGAACGCGCGTCACCAATATTGGCGACGTGATAGAGCAATTTCAAATTGTCGATAAACTTCTTACCTGCTTGCGCCCCGCCGGCCAGCTCAAAACCCATCAGCCCGCCATAGCCATTTTGCAAAGCGGCGTCGGCACGTTGGCGCGCTTCGCCTGCCATATGGCTTGGATAGATGATTTTTTCGACTTTATCGTGGGCCGCCAAAAACGTTGCCACTTTCTCGGCATTGTCGCAATGCGCGCGCATCCGTAGGGGCAGTGTTTCCATGCCTTGAATCAGCATAAAGGCGTTGAACGGCGATATTGCGCCGCCGACGTCACGCAATAAGGTGGTGCGGGCTTTGAGCACATAGGCAATCGGCCCCAGCGGTTTGGCGGCTTGGCTCCAAATTGCGCCATGATAAGACGGGTCAGGCGTGTTGAGTGCCGGTTGGCGCTCGCCAGCGGCTTCCCAATCAAAATTACCACCATCGACAATCACCCCGCCAATTGATGTGCCGTGGCCGCCAATATATTTGGTGCCGCTATACACAACAACCGCAGCGCCATGTTCAAACGGGCGGCACAGCGTTGGTGCGGCCGTATTGTCCATAATCAAAGGAATGCCATGGGCGCGACCAATCTCGGCCACTTCTTTAATCGGAAACACTTCCAGTTTCGGATTGGGTAGAGTTTCGGCGTAAAACGCCCGTGTGCGGTCGTCAATGGCGGCGGCAAAATCTTGCGGATTGGCCGGATCAACAAAGCGCACCTCAATGCCCATATCGCGCATGGTATTGGCAAATAAGTTCCACGTACCGCCATATAAATCAGTGGATGACACGACATTGTCGCCCGCTCGGGCGATATTTTGAATGGCCATGGCTGAGGCGGTTTGGCCCGATGATACGGCCAAAGCGGCGGCGCCTCCCTCCAGCGCGGCGACGCGTTGTTCCAGCACGTCAGTCGTTGGGTTTTGCAGGCGCGTATAAATATTGCCCAATTCGGCCAGCGCAAACAGGCTGGCGGCGTGGTCTGTGCTGTTGAACTGATAGCTGGTGGTTTGGTGAATCGGCACCGCTACCGAGCCAGTGGTCGGGTCGGCGCGCCAGCCAGCGTGCAAAACAAGGGTTTCGAGTTTGTGTTGATCAGACATAAAAAGCTCCAGAACAAATTGTCATTTAGGCCACCACTATAGGCCGTTTTGCTATCAGCAAAAGACCCGTTTTCACATTTGTCGGCTTTCAGCGATATTTTCGCTAAAAGATTGCAATATAAGTTCATCTTGGTAATGTGAAGGCAACGGTATAACCGATCTGGCGCGTTTCGTGCCAGCAGATGGATGTTGAAATGTTAGAACAGTCAGACGGTGGCAGCCCCGAGCGGCGCCCCGAACGTAGAGCGAAACCGTCGCGCCGCCCCAAGCGCGACTCATCAGGTCAGCCGCCACGCCGCCTCTATGCGGCGATTGATTTGGGGACAAATAATTGCCGTTTACTCATCGTTGAGCGTTTTGGTCTCAGCTTTCGCGTGCGCGATAGTTTTTCGCGCATTGTTCGCCTCGGCGAAGGCTTGGAAGCCAATGGTAAACTATCCGACGATGCGATGGAACGCACCATTGCCGCCTTGCGCATTTGCGCCAGCAAAATTCGCCGCGCCAATGTCCGCCGCATTCGCTGTGTCGCCACTGAAGCGTGCCGCGGGGCTGACAATGGCGAAGAGTTTATCAAACGCATACGCCGCGAAACCGGTTTGAGCATGGATATTATTGATGGCGCCGCCGAAGCCGAATTGGCGGCGTTGGGGTGTGGTTCTCTGTTTGATGAAAACGTCGACAATATCGTCTTATTTGATATTGGCGGCGGCAGCACGGAGGTGATGCGCCTCGATCGCAAGCCGGACGGACAATTTCAGCTGGCCGACAGCGCCTCACTGCCTTTGGGTGTGGTGCGCTTGGCTGAGCGCCACGCAGGCGATGGGCCTTATGAACATGGCTATGAGCAAATGCTTGATGAATCGCGTCAGCGACTGGCTGAATTCATGAATCGGCAAAATGTGCTGACCGATATGAGTAAGCTGCAAATTATCGGCACATCTGGCACCGTCACCACACTTGCCGCCGTGCAATTGGGTCTGACCCGCTATGACCGCAATGTCGTGGACGGCTGCACCATTGCCTCCAGCGACATTCGTCGGGTGATTGACGATTTAAAGGCATTGAGCCGCGATCAATTGGCTGAAAACCCATGTATTGGCCATCAACGGGCGGATTTGGTTTTAGCCGGTTGTGCGGTGCTTGATGTCATCTATGAGCGCTGGCCAGTGCAACAATTTTCAGTGGCCGATCGCGGTTTGCGCGAGGGTATTCTGCTGCGCATGATCCGGCAGGACAAACGACGGCGTCGCCGCCGCTCAAAACCGGCGACTGAGGGACAAACCAATGGCCAAGAATAGAGGCGCGTCGGGCGTTGGCGACGGGCAACGTCGCGGAGACCGCATGAAAACCAAGGTGAAAACCGCTCGTGGACGCACCATTTCATCGGTGCGTTGGCTGGAACGTCAGCTCAATGACCCTTATGTGGCGGCTGCCAAAAAAGACGGCTATCGCTCGCGCGCCGCTTATAAAATCATCGAGCTTGATGACCGTTTCTCCTTTTTTAAACCTGGCGGGTGTGTGCTTGATTTGGGCAGCGCACCGGGGGGCTGGGCGCAAGTCGCCGCCAAACGCGTTGGCTCGATTGAGGGCAGGGGCTTTGTCGGGGCGATTGATATTCAAGACATGGAGCAAGTGCAGGGCGTTGACTTTATCAAGCTCGATTTCCTCGACGATAGCGCGCCGGAGAAAATTCAACAATTGGCCGGTCGCCGCCCCGATGCGGTGATTTCGGACATGGCGGCACCGGTTACCGGACACCGGCAAACCGACCATTTACGAACCATGGCTTTGGCTGAGGCGGCGGCATGGTTTGCGTTTGACGTTTTGAAACCCGGCGGGGCGTTTTGCGCCAAAGTGTTTCAGGGTGGCACCTCAAATGAGCTATTGAAAGAGCTGAAAAGCCGGTTCCGCGCGGTGCATCATATGAAGCCAAAATCTAGTCGCCCAGAATCGGTTGAGCTCTATGTCATCGCCCTTGATTTCAAAGGCTGAAACCTTTCGCCTAAAACGCCGCGAAACTGGCGTAAAATCAACAAATTTCGCAAGTCAGGCAAAATAATTTGGCTTTTTGCCGCCAACGGTGATACATGAACTCGTCAAACACAGGCCACACAAGCCCTGAGAGGATTTGACATATGTTCCGCGAAGCTCTGACCTTTGATGATGTTCTGCTCGAGCCAGCAGAATCCAACATTCTGCCATCGCAAGCTGACACCACAACCAAAGTTTCCCGCACCATTACCCTTGGTATTCCGCTGTTATCGGCGGCCATGGATACGGTCACCGAAAGCGCAATGGCGATTGCCATGGCGCAAGCTGGGGGCATTGGCGTCTTGCACCGCAATATGACACCGGATGAACAAGCCGCTGAAGTGATTAAAGTCAAAAAATTCGAAAGCGGCATGGTGGTCAATCCACTGACAATTTTACCGACCGCTAAATTGGCCGAAGCTTTGGCGTTGATGACCGAGAATAACATTTCCGGTGTGCCGGTTACGGAAGCAAACGGCAAGCTGGTTGGCATTTTGACCAATCGTGATGTGCGTTTTGCCACCAATCCAAACCAAGCCGTCGCGGAATTAATGACCAAAGAGAATTTGATTACGGTGAAAGAAGAAGTGGCGCATGAAGAAGCCAAAAAACTGCTGCACCAAAACCGCATTGAAAAACTTCTCGTGGTCGATGCTGACTATAAATGTATTGGTTTGATTACCGTGAAAGATATGGAAAAAGCTCAATTGCACCCCAATGCTGCCAAGGACGAAAAAGGCCGTTTGCGGGTGGCTGCGGCCTCGACCGTTGGCGACGATGGCTTTGAGCGGTCGCAAGCGCTGATTGATGCGGGCGTTGATTTGATTGTTGTTGATACCGCGCATGGTCATTCTGTGCGGGTTGCCGAGCAAGTGGCGCGGCTGAAAAAATTATCCAGTTCGGTGCAAATCATGGCTGGCAATGTGGCCACCAAAGATGGTGCGCAATCGCTAATTGATGCGGGCGCTGACGCCATTAAAGTCGGCATCGGCCCCGGCTCCATTTGTACCACGCGGGTTGTCGCCGGTGTCGGCGTGCCGCAATTAAGCGCGATTATGGATGCCGTAGAAGCGGCCCGCGCCGCCAATGTGCCGGTGATTGCCGATGGCGGCATCAAATATTCTGGTGATTTGGCAAAAGGCATCGCCGCTGGCGCGTCATGCGCCATGATTGGCTCGCTATTGGCGGGCACCACCGAAAGCCCGGGCGAAGTTTTCCTTTATCAGGGGCGTAGCTACAAAGCCTATCGTGGCATGGGCTCGGTGGGCGCCATGGCGCGCGGTTCAGCTGATCGCTATTTCCAGCAAGATATATCCGACACCCATAAATTAGTGCCTGAGGGCATTGAAGGGCAAATTCCATTCAAAGGGTCTGTCGAAGCGGTGATCCACCAGCTCGTCGGCGGTCTGCGAGCGGCCATGGGCTATACGGGGTCGGCCAGCATTGACGATTTGCACAAGCGGGCGAAATTCGTGCGTATGACATCCGCCTCGTTGGTTGAAAGCCATGTGCATGATGTCACGATTACCCGCGAGGCGCCAAATTATCCGGGCTCTGGTAAAAACTAGTGCGCCCCGCAGCACGCCTACAAACGCTCTCAGAACTGCTAACCGAAACCCTGTCGTCGCGGCAAGCGGCTGACTTTATTGTCAAACAATGGGGGCGGAAAAGCCGTTTCGCCGGTTCCAAAGACCGCCGGTTTTTGAGCGACGGCCTGTTCACAATTTTACGCCATTACGGCAATTTGCTCGACCGATTGGGCACTGATGACCCGCTGCTCGTCACGCTTTTGGCTTATATTGACGTGGTTGATGAGGCCGTCAAAATCACCCTTGATGAGGCGCTGGCGCTGGCTGATGGGCAAACCCATGCGCCACCGCCGCTCACCGCAGAACAAATCGACTGCCTGCGACATGCCATAGACAAACCGGCCACGAGCCGCGCCGGTCAGCTCAGTGTCGCCGATTGGTTGCTGGCTGACTTAGACGCAGGCCTTGGCCAGCACGCCGATGCGGTGATGCAAGCCATGCGCCAGCGGGCGCCGCTTGATGTGCGCGTCAACACATTGAAAGGCGATGCCGCACAAGCAATGACGGCGCTGCAGGGCGAAGGTTTTCTGTTGCAGCCTCATGCGTTCATCGCCAATGCCTTGCGGCTTGACCTCCCGGCCAATGTGACGGCCTCGCAAGCGTTCGAGAATGGCCTTGTTGAAGTGCAGGACGCGGGCGCGCAAGCGGTGGCGCAATTTGCCGCGCCGCAACCGTTTCAAACCGTGCTTGATTATTGCGCTGGTGCCGGTGGTAAGTCACTGGCCATGGCGGCGCTGATGAACAATCGCGGGCGGCTGATTGTCCACGACAGCGACACCCGCCGCATGCGCCCGATTATTGACCGTGCGGCGCGCGCTGGCGTGTCGATGATTGAAACTGCTGACGCCAATGGTTTGAAACCGCTGATTGGTGGCTGTGATGTGGTGATGGCCGATGTGCCATGTTCGGGGTCGGGCCGCTGGCGGCGTTCACCGGAAACCAAATGGCGCCTC
>CALEFA010000008.1 GCA_937876775.1 uncultured Rhodobiaceae bacterium
GAACGCGGCTATCAAGTACAAAAATTCTTTCCCGCCAGCGCGATTGGCGGCAGCGCTGCGCTGAAAGCCCTCGCCGCCCCGCTTGCGAACATTTCATTCATGCCGACGGGAGGGATTAACGGCACAAATAGGCAGGAATATCTATCCCTGCCCAATGTGGTCGCTGTCGGCGGCTCATGGATGATTGATAAAGCCTCGGTGGCGCAAGCCGATTGGGAACAGGTCACCCGTTTTGCACAGCAGCAAAAATCGTTAGACTCAACCAAATGACCGCTCCAAAGGTAAATGCCGCTTCTCTTCGCCATGATTTGATGGGTTTTCTCGCCATGCGTGCGCAAGACCCGCACGCCAATCCAGCGAAATTATTAGCCTTTCGGCTGTCAGAGCATATTGCGACGGGTCATTTGCCGCTCACTCAGTTGGAAGATATTCTGTGCGACCTTTGCCGAACCTCTGCCAATGCCCGTGGTAAGCGTTTGGCGGCGCGGGCTGGCGTGCCAGAAATTAATGATTGGCAGCGCCAGTTCAAACGTTTGCTCAGCCATCAGGCTAAATTGGGCTTTGCCGCGTTCCGCAAATGGGCGGAAAGCGAAGCCATTGGTCTGGTGGTCACCGCCCACCCAACTTTCGCCCTGACCCCCAAAATGCGCCAACGCGTTTTATCAGCGGCAGCCGGCAAAACGTCGCGCGGGAAACTGACCGCCGAAGACATTATCCGCGCCGAACCCCCCAGTCTGCAGGGCGAGCATAGGTTGGCGCAAGATTGCATTACCGTGATGCATCAAGTCATCGACCAGACCAGCCGCCTTATTTTTGCGCAAGCAGCCAAAAGCTTTCCTAAAGACTACACAAAGCTCACCCCCAAACTGGTCAGCGTTGCCAGCTGGGTCGGTTATGATCTTGATGGGAGGCGCGACATTCAATGGACCGACACATTCCGTTTGAAGCTGAGCGAGAAAGCCGCGAAACTGAGCGAATACTTAGCCATGGCGCAGGCCATTGCCGATGGTTTAAGCGAAAGCGGCAAACCGATACCAGCTGGGCTTTCGCGCTTTTTGAGCACGGCTGAAAAAGCCGGAGCCGCTGCCAGACTGGAGCAGCAGGCCTTTGAAAAAGATCTGAACGACAAGGATAATTTAGTGGCGGCGGCTAATTTGCTGACCGGTGACAATGGCGATCGTTGGCTGGACACTAAGCCTGCGATCAGCCATTTGAACGCCGCCATTAAACAAGCGAGCCATCAGGCGCTTAAACAAGAGCTATTGGTCTTGCGCACGCATATCCAACGCGGCGGCATGGGGACGGCAGCTTTGCATTTGCGGGTCAATGCGCAACAAGTATTGCACGCCATGGACGCGCATGTGCCGATTACCCCTGACGAGAGGCTCAACTCGCGGACTTTCCTGCGGCGCGTCAGTAGCTATGCCGAGAAGGTCAAACCGGTCAGTACAAATTTTGCCGATCTTGATGCCGAAGAAAGCACCGTCAACAGACAGTTAATCCTAGCCGCACAAATCGCCAAACATATCGACCGTTCTATGCCCATACGCTTCCTCATCGCCGAGTGCGATCAGGCCAGCATTGTGTTGAGCGCGCTGGCGCTGGCGCGCTATTTTGGCGTTGCCGATCAGCTCGATATTTCGCCACTGTTCGAAACCCCCAATGCGTTGCGTAACGGGGGGCGTGTGGTGGCGCAAATGCTCGAACAAGCCGCCTATCGCGCGCATGTGAAGAAACGCGGCGTCATTGCCGTGCAAACAGGCTTCTCCGACGCCGGACGCTTTATGGGGCAAATCGCGGCAGTTTTGGCGATTGAACGCCTACAGTCGCATTTGGCCGCTGCCATTGCCGATAGTCAGCTGACCGATTTACGCGCCATTGTCTTTAACACCCACGGCGAGTCGTGCGGTCGTGGCGGCCATCCCGGCTCGTTGAAGCAACGCGTGGATTATATTATGAGCCCTTGGGTTTTGGCCCGGTTCCAGCACCACAAGATTGCCTTGACCCATGAATTTAGCTTCCAAGGCGGCGACGGCTATTTATGGTTCGCTGATAAGCAAATTGGCGAAGCCGCGCTCATGCAGCTTTTATGCGCCCGCTTTCAACCGACTGACGATGCGCTGAACGATGAATTTTACGACGATGCCGATTTTGTCTGGGATTTCTATAATGAGGTCATCACCCAGCAAGATAGCCTGTATCACGATGATGACTATCGTTTCATTCTCAGCGGTTTTGCTCGCAATTTCCTAATTCCGACTGGTTCGCGGCCAGAAATCCGCCAAGCAAGCGGGCCGATGGAGCAATCCACCTTTACCCCTCGGCGTATTCGTGCCATTCCGCACAATGCGATTTTGCAGCAGCTTTCACTGCCCACCAATGTTACCTTTGGGATAGGACGAGCAGCACGTATTGACCCTAATCGTTTCAACATGATTTTCACCAAATCACCGCGTGGGCGCACGGTTTTAGATATGGTCTTGGGCAGTTGGCGCAATACCCATTTGCCAGTGCTGGCCGCCTATGGTGATTTCCAAGACCCGAATTTCTGGATTTCGCGGTCAATATCTCAGGGCAATAACCCTGTGCGCTTGCAATATCGCGTGGTCGCCCAACAGCTTTACAAACGCAATGCGAATGCAAAATTGCGGCAATTCCTCTATCGGTTGCGGGCCGACGGTGATTTGCTTGAAGGGGTTTTGCAAGATGCCGACGACAAAATCCAATTAGGGTTGTCAGCCGATGCAGATGTTGCGACGCAAAACCAGATTCTGTTTCATTGCATCCGACTGGCTTTGTTGATGCATGCGCAATTCACCTGCGCCAGCCTGCCTACCAATGCCCCCCCCGGCGCATCACGCGATGAGATTATGGAAAAAATTTGCAATTATGATTTGCAGCAAGTCATCTCCACGCTGGAGGCCAATTATCCGCCGCATGAAAGCGCCGACACATGGTCTCAAGCCTTGGCCGAAAGCGGCCTTAAGAGCAGCGCCAATCAGACCAGAGGCCATAAAGTCCTAGACAGCCTAAAACAATGCCAACGTCTGCTGCAGCTCACCAATCAAGGCTTGGTGCAGGCCTATAATGCTTATGGCTAAATCAGCCGTCGCCTTGTTCGGCTTCGCGATTTTTCTCTGCCAAACGACGCTCGATTGAACGGATCCAGCGAAACGCATCTTTGGCGAGTTCATCATCATCGCCAGCTTTTCGGAAAGCTTTAATGGCTGAATCATATTGTTCAATGCGGGTGCGGGCGATGCCCAGCAACAACCAGCTATTGGCTTCATTTTCGAGACCGCCTTTATCAAGCGCTTTCACCAAAGCCGCCTCTGCCTTTTCCCACTCCTCGTCTTGCACATAAGACTCGGCCAGTTGAACATAAAACTTGCCCTTATCGGACATTTCGGCGGCGCGCGTCAGCGGCTCAATCGCATCAGACCACTCACGCGCATGCATATAGGCCGAGGCCAAGGTCTCATAGTTTTTCTCGGTCTTCTCAATGGTGCCGTTATCCATACCGACTTGCAGAATCTGCGCCGCTTTAATCGGCACATTGTGATACAGATACAACTGCGCCATCGACGATAATTCGCGGCTGGTGGTCAACATACCCTGCACATGCATGGCGCGCTGCGCAACAAAGGCCAGTTTCTCATCATTTAATTCATAATATACTGAGGTCAGATGTTGCCAAAAAGCCTTCACTCCTGGCCAGCGTTCTACGGCATCGACCAAAACCGGCTGCGCCTCTTTATAGCGTTCCTGTTGCAATAAAACCGAGAGTAACACCCTGATCCATTGCTGCTTGGGCTCTTCAGTGCGCGACAAAGCGTTGCGAATGGCATCTTCAGCTGGTGAGAATTGATCCAGCGATAAATGTGCCTGAGCTTTCAAAGCAAACGCCTCGGCGGGTGGATCGCCCTCAAAGCCAGCAAACCATTTATCGAGCAATTCTATCGCCTTTTCTGGCCGATCTTCCGCCAGATTGAGCTGCGCTAAATTATAGCTCAGGCTATTGACCACGCGGGCAGGCAAATCGCCGGTGGCGATGGCACGTTCAAATGTGGCGATGGTCTTCGGGTAATCGCCTTGTCCGGCATAGACATAGCCCATGGTTTGAATGGCAACCGCTTTTTCATAGGGCTTAAAGCGATCACTATCGAGCATTGACTGGAGAACTTCGAGGGACTCGGCATATTTTTCTTCGCCCAACAGGACTTGCGCCTCTTCAATACGATTGAAAGCATTTTTACCGAGCACTTCCGATCGCACGGTTTTTGGCTTTGACGGCTTTTCCTTCTTGGCGCTTTGCGCCTCGGCCACCTGCCAGCCAGACATGCTTAATGGCACAGCAAAAAGCGTCAAGGTTAACAATAGAGGGGCCAGTCGTTTCATCGCTTCATCCTGATTAAATCTGCCTATTTGGCAATCTCATAGCTGAATAACTGCCGCACACCATGGCGCACGGCTGGTTTGCCGTTTTCCACCATTGGGCGGTATTTCCATTTGGCCACCGCACGCAGGGCCGAGCTGTTGAACATACCCGGCGGATCAGCTTCAACCACCTTCGGGTTTATCGCCCTACCCAATTGGTCGATTGAAAACTCCAACAGCACCCAGCCTTCTATGCCCCGTGATAAGGCGCGGCTGGGATATCGCGGTAACACGCGCACAATCGCCAAAGCGTCGCCATCAACAGGCGCGTCTAAATTCATGCCACCCAAATCAAAGCCACTTAAATCGGCACTCATGGAAGCATTGTCCATATTCGGACGGCTGGCTTGCTGCAATTTCGGCGGCGGCGGCGGTTCATCGGGCTGTTCCTGGCTCGGTCGCTTCAAGGCCCGACCTTTGGTGTTGAGGTCTTCGTCGCGCTCCACCCGAACAAAATCAATGCCCAAAGACGCCAACTCTTCCTCGACTTCATAATTTTGGCCCGTAATCAGCACTTTCATGGTCAAAAACAAGGCAATCGTCGTTACCAGCGCCAAACCGGCGGATGCAAAAACCCGAAGATTGACCATTGCCAAAGTCATTATTTCTCTTCCGCCGCAATCGCAATCGAGCCAACGCCAGCCAAACGAACTTGATCCATTACTTCAATCAAAGTGCCGGTTTGGGCGCCTTTATCGGCCTGAATCACCGCCCCGCCCTGCGGGTTTTCGGCGTGTAAACGCTCAACATTGGCGCGCACGGCAGCCAAATCAATCTGTCGACGATTAATCCAAACTTCATTGTTATTGCGAATGGCGATGAGAATCCCGACCCGCGATTGTTTCACGGCGGTCTCGGCGTCCGGCCGCGTCACATCAATGCCGCTTTCCTTGACGAAAGTTGCGGTCACGATAAAGAAAATCAGCATGATGAAAACAATGTCGAGCATTGGCGTCATATCAATGGCTGTGTCTTCCTCTTGGCGTGTGTGTCTACGTCTCATTTCCTACCCCTTGAGCCTAATCGGCCAATTCCAATTGGTCTTCGAGCTGCTCAACCGACCATTCGGCCTTGCGTTCCAAACTTGATGCGAAAAATAACCCTGACAAAGCCACAACCATGCCGGCCATGGTCGGCAAAGTGGCTTTTGAAATGCCAGCAGCCATGGCGCGCGCATTTCCCGAGCCGGTAACCGCCATGACATCAAACACTTCAATCATGCCAGTGACTGTGCCCAATAGGCCAAGAAACGGCGCCAAAGCCACCAAGACTTTAATATATGACAAATTGGCCGATGTTTTGAGTTTGGCGTCGGAGATAATCATCTCGCGAATACGCCGTGCGTTCCAGCTTTGGTGCTCAGAACGGGCTTGCCATTCTGCCAAACGCTGTTGCTTAAGCTGCTCAAAATCACGCCGCAGATAACTATAGCGCTCATAAATCAACGCCCATAGCACCAGCGTCGCCAACATGATGATCACCAACACATTGCCGCCCAGTTCGAGGAAGTCACGCACACCGCGCACCGCCTCAAAGGGGTTCACAAACAGCCAGAGAATTTCGCTAAATTCCACTGTCCCGCTCCGCTATTTCTTCTCCGCATGCGCGGCAATCATGCCAGCGGCTTGCTCTTCGAGAACTTGCACGATTTCACGCGACCGCGTGGCCGCCACTGAATGTAGAAGCAATATCGGAATCGCCACCACCAAACCGAGCACTGTCGTAATCAGAGCCTGCGAAATACCGCCAGCCATGAGTTTCGGATCACCCGTGCCGAACAATGTAATCGCCTGGAAGGTCAAAATCATGCCGGTCACCGTGCCCAACAGCCCCAAAAGCGGTGCCACGCCAGACAACAGTTTGAGCAAGGAAAGATTCTTCTCAAGAGCCGGCATTTCTTTCAAAATAGCGTCATCTAGTTTCAACTCCAGCGTTTCCACATTGGCCGAGCTGTTTGACTCATAAGCCGCCCAAACCCGAGCTAATGGTGTGTTGCCCGAGGCTTGCCCGCTGGCCAGTTGCGTTTTCACGGCGCGCCCCGTCATGGTGAGCCGAACAATGCGTTCAATGGCTACGCCGACACCAAACAGGCCAAGAATAATAATAATATAGCCGACAAGACCACCTTGATTAATGCGCTCCGCCAGAGTTGGCATTTGCAAGAATAGGTTCAAAATTGCCCCGCGTGACGGGTCAACCGGTGCCGCTACCAAATCGCCAGCGTCGCCATCCAGCAAGTCATCAGCGGCATCCCCGAAACGGGCTGGTGGCTGACGACCGAGGTCGGCATAGCGGCCATTACCGGCGTAACGGACGAATTGACCGTCAGCCAAAGTGGTGAACGGGCCGACGCGCAAAATTTCCGCATTGCGCAATGAGCCGTCCAAATTAATCACTTCACCGGCAAACCGTTTAACTTCGCCCTGAGCGGTCATTTCTTGCTGCAAGGCAAACCACAAATGCTCAAGCTCTGCCATTGGCGGCAGGCCGGTGCTTTTGGCCAGCACTTCCAGACGGGCAGAACGGCTTTTCAACTCGCCAGAAATTGCGCTTTCGTCGACCTGCGCTTTGGTTTCGCCAGCGACTTGCCGAACAATACCGAATAATTCGCCAAACACGCCAAGGCGCTCATTCAACAGGCCCTCTAGTTCGGCCAGTTTCAGCTCATTTTCAGAAAAGTCTTTTTCCAATCGTTCAGAGCGTGCTTCTTCGCGTTTGATGGCGTTTCGTGTTTTCTTGAGAAGCGAGTCTTGTTTATTTCGATTGTTACGAAACTCAGCCTCGCGGGCTTGAAATTCCGCATTATCGGACACCCGCCCCTGCCGAACCTGGTCAAGCAATTGTTGCAAAGTCAGCGTATCTGCACTGGCCACATCGGTTTTAGTATCCTGAGCGGAGAGCGGCAGCGTCACGGTCAAGGTCATGGCGAGAGCCAGTGTCACGGTGGCGATTGAATGTTTTATTAGCGTTTTCATTTTCATCACTCCTATTGACCGACCAGCACCGGCACGACCAGAAGATCAGGGGCTGCTTGTTGTTTGGCAATCCGCAGGGCGGAACGCAGTTCGGAGTCAAAATCACCATCCAAGTCAACAAACCCATTAGCTTGCTGGCTCCAGGCGCCGCTCTCGTCAGCGTCCAGCGTTTGATAAATCAGCGCCACCCGACCGATGCGCAGGAAGGCAACGGTGCGTTCTTCGCCGTTAACATCCATTTGCCCTTCATAGGCCTCAATCGTGCGGCCATATTCGTTTTCGATTTCATAGGCTTCTAGGATTTTGCGATATTTCTCGGCTGGATTGGCGTCTGAGCGATCCATAAGGGCGCGCAAGTTTTGCACCCGCGCGCGACGCTCATCAATCAAGAACGGCACATCCAATTCAACAAATTTTTCAAGCGACTCAATCATCCGAAACATCAGCGGCACGATGGTCCGGTCGACATTGGTGACGTCTTCAATTTGCTGTCGAATGGAAACCATTTCGACTTTCTGCGCTTCGATGAGCTTTTCCAATTTGGCATTATACTCGCGCAAAGAGGCCAATTGTTTCAAAGCCGCGCGATAATTGCGGGTCAGTTCATCGGTTTCATCATCGAGCAAGTCGACCCGTTCTTGTGAGGCCTGACCGTCCGACGTCGCGGCTTGCGCGACCTCGGTTACATTATCAAGCGATTGCCCCAAAACTGGCTGGCTGGCGCACATCGCACCTCCCAACAGGGCGATTATCAAGCCGAAATTCTTCATTATAATCCTCAAAATTAACTTTGGTTTATCTGGGCAAGCGTAACTTAGATTCGAAG
Source organism: uncultured Rhodobiaceae bacterium (assembly GCA_937876775.1). Lineage (GTDB taxonomy): Bacteria > Pseudomonadota > Alphaproteobacteria > RS24 > RS24 > JAHEGN01. The sequence continues at coordinate 8,239 of CALEFA010000008.1, forward strand.
CCACTCAACTGCACAAGTAAAACTCCCTGACGCAAAAGTGCAAAATCACCGCAAAAAATGTAGCGTCTTTAGAGGTTCAAGGATACGACAGCCACTCTCTTAGTCAACCTAAAACGGCAAAAAACCTGGGTTTTTTCCGTGGAGTATTAGAAATCGTACCCAAAAATGTGATGACACGGTGTTTACAAAATTTCGCGCGCGCGAAACACCGCTAATTTTACTGGCAAGAAGTGTAGAACTGCGGTAGACCTTGGTCTGATGGATTTGAATGAGGAGCGCGCCATGAATGTGCAGACCATAGACGCTAAAACTTCCAAAAGCTGGATTGAAGCTGGAGACGCCATTTTAGTGGATGTGCGTGAACCGGCCGAACATGCGGCGCAAAATATCGCCGCCGCGCAACTGGTGCCGCTGAACACAGTAAGCCTCGCCACATTGCCCAAGACGGACGGCAAGATTATCATTCACTGCCAGAAAGGCATGCGCGGCAATCAGGCGTGCGAGAAACTTCTGGCGGAAAAGCCAGACTTGCAAGTTTTCAATCTAGAAGGCGGCATTGAAGTCTGGCAACAGGCCGGTTTTGCCACGCAAAGCTCTGGCAAAAAACACCTGCCGCTTGACCGGCAAGTGCAAATGGCGATTGGCTCATTTGTTCTGGGCTTCAGCCTGTTAGGCTATTTCGTCAATCCGAATTTCATTTTCGGCGCCGCCTTTTTTGGCGCTGGCTTGCTGAACGCCGGCCTCACCGGCTGGTGCGGCTTCGCCAAATTAATGGCGAAAATGCCGTGGAACCGCTAAGGCACCCCTATATCGGTCAAACTGTTTTAGGCGGCCAAGGCAAGAGCCGCTTGAGTTTGCGCACAATTTATAATGAGATTTAGGTCAGTAATAACAATTAAGACTAATGAGTGAAGTGACTTTTCAGCTACCCGCCATTGTCAGTTCACTTTTGAAACTTAGCAGATCAGAATTACATTGTTCGGCCCTCACCGTTCTTGATGAAGACAAATTCTTTAGAACGATAAGTTTAGATGTTGAGTTTTATAAACCAATTAAAAAAGGCGTTCTCAATATTCCCGGAGCAGTAAGTCTTAAAAGCAAAACAAGATTTCACTGCCAAATTTCATTTGAACAAGTTGGTAAATTGATGGCGTAAGCGAAGGGTATACAGCAACTCGTATAAAAACAGAGGCTTATATTAGGTCACATGCCAATCAAATCAGCCCGATTGACGGTGTTTTGAAACAGCCGCGCCGAAGCGGCGTCGACCATCACACCTTTATGACCAACCGAGCCAATGCCGTCGGCCTCGGCCTGACGATAAACGGCGATGACCTCGCGGGCGAAATCAACGTCTTCTTGGCTTGGTGAAAATACATCAAGGGCGGTGTCTATTTGCGATGGGTGAATGGCCCATTTGCCAACCATGCCGAGGCTTAATGAGCGCTGACATTCAATGCGATAGGCAGCCTCATTTTTGAAATCAACGAATGGCCCATCAACCGCATCAAGCCCAGCAGCGCGCGCCGCAATGGTCATATGATAGCGCGGATAATGGAAAATATCGCCCGGATAGCTCTCATTCAGGCCGATGTTTTCCATCACCAAACCTTGACTGGCGGCGTAATCGCCCATGCCGAAAATCATACATTCAAGACGGGCGCAACTATTGGCAATCTCGGCGATGTTCTGCATGGCCTGCACTTCTTCAATCAGCACTTCCAGCCCAATTTTATGTGTCAGGCCGAGCTTCATTTCCAATTGGCTGAGTAAAGTATCGGCGAATTGCACGTCGGCGGCACGTAATGGTTTGGGCAGCATAATGGTGTCAATATTGGCACCCGCTTTTTCAACCACAGTGACAATGTCTTCATAGCACCACTGGGTGCCAGTATCATTAACCCGCACACAGCGCACTTTATTGCCCCAGTCCAATTGGTTGAGCGCATCACAAATCGTCTGGCGGGCGCCGGCCTTGGCCGATGGCGCCACCGCGTCTTCGAGATCGCAAAACACATGATCGGCATTTGAGGCGGCGGCTTTGGTCAGCATTTTTTCGCTTACCCCAGGCACGGCTAATTGTGAACGGCGTAAACGCATTGGCTTTTTCGACATGGTGACTCTCTCCCGTTTCATCGGCGCCGCTGCGACGCTTTAACTTTAATATCATAAACCAGCAAATGAGAGAATGACTGTTCTACAGCTGACAGTTGCAGGTTTTTCTGTGAAGCAGCGCCCGCTTAGGCTAGTCTTAGATTCTATCTGATGTCGCAGAAGCAGTAATCACGGGGAGCGCGCAAAGATAATGCGGGGACTTAAGTCTTATTTCCCAATCATTCAATGGGCTTACACCTATCAAAGGGCGCAGTTCTCCAGCGATGCGACGGCGGCACTGATTGTCACCATTATGCTGATTCCACAATCCTTGGCCTATGCCCTGCTGGCCGGCCTGCCGCCGCATATTGGCCTTTATGCCTCTATTTTGCCGCTCCTCGGCTATATGATTTTCGGCACCAGCAATGCGCTGGCTGTTGGGCCGGTGGCGGTTGTGTCGCTGATGACAGCAGCCAGCATTGGCACGATTGCCGAAACCGGCACGGCGGGATATTTGGCGGCGGCAATTATGCTGGCGCTGTTATCGGGCGGTATTCTGCTTCTTATGGGCCTGTTCCGGCTCGGCTTTTTGTCTGACTTTTTGAGTCATCCGGTTGTCTCTGGCTTTATCACCGCGTCCGGCATTTTGATCGCTTTTAGCCAAATGCGCCACATTCTTGGCGTCGAAGCCGGTGGCTATTCGCTGCTTGAAATCATCGGCTCTTTGCTGACCGCCCTGCCCGATACCAACTGGGTGGCGGTCAGCTTTGGGGTTTCGGCTTTGGTGTTTTTATTCTGGGTGCGCAGTTTTATGAAAGCCGCCTTGCAGCGACTTGGCTTATCGGCAACGATGGCGGGAAATCTGGCCAAAGCCGGGCCGCTACTGGCGGTGTTTGTGTCGGTTGTTTGCGTGCATATGTTGCAGCTCGACCATGCCCTGCCTCTGGTCGGCGCCATTCCCAATCAGCTCCCGGCGTTGGGGGTGCCTGCGTTTAATCTCGACTTGATACAAAGCCTGTTGCTGCCAGCTTTATTGATCAGCGCCATTGGCTTTGTCGAAAGTGTGTCGGTGGCGCGCACTCTGGCGGCACGGCGGAACGAATATATCGACCCCAACCAAGAGCTTATCGGCTTGGGCAGTGCCAATGTGCTGTCATCGCTGTCTGGCGGTTATCCAGTAACCGGCGGGCTGGCGCGCTCGGTGGTCAATCTTGATGCCGGTGCCGTGACCCCTGCCGCCGGTGGCTTGACGGCCCTTGGCATTGCGCTGGCGACGGTGTTTTTCACCCCCTATTTATATTTCCTACCGAAAGCGATTTTGGCGGCAACGATTATTGTGGCGGTATTGTCGCTGGTTGATTTTTCAGTGCTCAAAAGCAGTTGGATTTATTCTAAATCTGATTTTTCTGCCGCCATGCTGACCATATTGGTGACCCTTTTTGCCGGCGTTGAACTGGGGGTCAGCACCGGAGCCGCCGCCTCTATTGCGCTGTATTTAATCACCACCAGCCAGCCGCATATTGCCGAGATTGGTCTGGTGCCCGACACCCAGCATTTCCGCAATGTGTTGCGCCATAAGGTTATTGTCAGCCCGTCGATTTTATCGCTGCGGGTCGATGAAAACCTGTTTTTCGCCAATGCGCTGCATATTGAAAAACATATCACCGGCCAGCTTGCTGGGCGCCCTGAATTGCGCCATGTGGTGCTCAATTGCTCATCAGTGAGCCTGATCGATAGGTCGGCGCTGGAAGTGTTAGAAGCCCTGAACGCGCAACTGAAAACGCGTGATATTCAGTTTCATTTGGTGGAGCTGAAAGGCCCGGTTGAAGATCGTCTGCGACGGCAGGATTTCATCGGCCAGTTGTCTGGCGATTTGTTCCTGCATCAATATCAGGCGGTGTCGACGCTCGACCCTAAAACCTATCCGCCGCTGTCGCTCTCGCGTAGCGAATTGGTCGAAGCCATGGATGGCAGCCATATTTAATCACCCCATTGAATAGCTTGTGGCAGCCCCTTGTTAGAATGGCGGGCTTGGCTTAGAGTTTTACTAAGGGAGAGGCTTATGAGCACACATGATTTGATTATCCGTAATGGTCTGGTTTACGACGGCACGGGCGCGGCCGCTTTTCAGGCCGACATTGCCATTGATGCCGGACATATCAGCCGCATCGGGCCGATTGGTGAAAAACTCGATGCCAGCGGGCGCGAGGAAATTGACGCGAGCGGTAAGATTGTGACGCCGGGCTTTGTTGATATTCACACCCATTATGATGGGCAGGTGAGCTGGGGCGAGACGCTTGATCCGTCGTCTTTGCATGGCGTCACCACAGCGGTGATGGGCAATTGCGGCGTCGGTTTCGCACCGTGCCATGAGAAAGACCATGATCGCCTCATCCGCCTGATGGAAGGAGTTGAGGACATTCCTTTTCCCGTCTTGACCGAAGGTCTACCTTGGAAATGGAAAAGCTTTGGCGATTATCTAGATTTTCTCGCGCCACGGCGGTTTGACATTGATGTGGCGGCGCAATTACCGCATGCCGCCCTACGGGTGTTTGTTATGGGCGAACGCGGCGCCAATCGCAAAGATGCGACGGCAGATGAGATTGCTGAGATGCAAAAACTAGCCTGCGAGGCCATGCAGGCCGGTGCCCTTGGCTTTTCAACCTCACGGACGCTCAACCACCGCACCGCCGACGGCCAACCGACGCCGACACTGACGGCCAGCGAAGAAGAGTTGACCGGCATTGCACTTGGCTTGAAACAAGCCGGTCGCGGCGTGCTGCAATTTGTCTCTGATTTCAACGATCCGGAAAATGAAGCGATGATGCTGCGCCGTATTGTCGAAACATCTGGCCGCCCGCTCTCAGTTTCTTTGGCGCAGGCCGATGTCGCCCCGCATAGCTGGCGGCGCTTATTGGACGTGATTGAACAGGCCAGCCAAGATGGCTTGCCCATGCGCGCTCAGGTGGGGCCGCGTCCGGTCGGCGTTTTGCTCGGTCTTGAACTGACGCTCAACCCGTTTTCAGCGCACCCAAGTTTTGCTGAAATTGCCCATTTGCCACTTGCCGAGAAGCAACAAAAATTGCGCGATCCGACTTTCCGCGCCAAACTTTTGGCCGAGACACCAAGTGCTGACGACCCGTTTGTGGTCTCGCTATTACGCAATTTCGGCAAATTATTCACCCTTGGCAATCCGCCAAATTATGAGCCAACGGCTGACCGCACAATCGAAGCAATTGCCGCCAAACGCCATGTCAGTGCCGAAGAAGTGGCGCTTGACCTGATGTTGGATGACGACGGAACCGGCATGTTGTATTTGCCGTTTTTGAATTATGCGCAAGGCTCGCTTGACCCGTGCTATGACATGCTGAAAAGCGACGCCTCCCTGCCCGGCCTGTCCGATGGTGGCGCTCATGTCGGGATGATTTGTGACGGGTCATTTCCAACCACGCTGCTCACCCATTGGACGCGTGACCGGACGCGTGGCGAAAAATTACCGCTCGAATTTGTCATTCACAAACAAACAATGGCAACCGCGCATTGGGTTGGCCTGCATGACCGAGGCGTGTTGGCGGCCGGTTATCGCGCCGATGTGAATATCATCGACCACGACAATCTGACCCTGCACGCGCCTCATGTGACTTTTGACCTGCCAGCACAGGGGCGACGTCTGATGCAACACGCCAGCGGCTATGTCGCGACAATTGTTGCCGGTGAGGTGATTTATCGCGATGGCAAGCCAACCGGTGCCCGCCCCGGCCGTTTGGTGCGCGGCGCGCAAGCTGCTCCCGCTGTGAAACTCGCTGCTGAGTAATGGATACTGAAACACATGAAATAATTGAGCTGGCGTGGCGCGATGAGGTGACCTTTGCGCAAATCGAAGCGCAGACAGGGATTGCCGAGAAGCAGGTGATTAAGCTGATGCGCGCCAATCTGAAACCATCAAGTTTTCGCATGTGGCGCAAACGGGTGACCAGCGGCAATGCTCGTAAGTCAATGAAACCACAAATCACTGATCCTTCAGACGACGAAAGCTAAAGCGTCAGCATTTTAGCGCCCGAACTAAAGTGAAAGGCCGCCGTCGACAATCAATGTTTGGCCAACGACATATTTGGCCAATGGCGAGGCCAGAAACAATACCGCGCCAGCCATATCATCCGGCTCACCCATGCGTCCCAAGGGGATGGCGCGCAAGGCACCGGCCATGCGTTTAGGGTTTTCCGTCGTTACTTTGGTTAGTTTGGTGTCGACAAGGCCGGGTGCAATGCCATTGACCCGAATACCATCGCGGGCCCAAGCCTGCCCCAGAGTTTTGGTGAGGCTGACGGCGCCGGCTTTAGACGCACCATAGGCCGGATTGCCAATATTGGCCTGATAGCCGGACACGGAACTGACGGTGATAATCGAGCCTTGGCTTTGTTTTAACGCGTCATAGAACTTATTGCTGCAATGCATCAAACTATCGAGATTAACCGACACCACTTGATCCCAGCCAGCTTTTTCAAACTCACCGCCCTTATAAACCACCGTGCCCTGACACAGAACCAGCACATCTAACTGGCCATCAAAGGGAAGCGCGGCAGCTTGAATGGCGTCATAATCGCCGACATTAACGCAGCTATAGCCTAAGCCCGTGAGATCCGAGCCATCCGCTGCATCATAGTCAGATGCGGCAGCGCGGGTTCCCCAAACATGCACCTGCGCGCCGCGCGCGGCAAAGCCACGCGCTACACCATTGCCAATGCCGCTGGAGCCGCCAACCACCAAAACCCGCTTATTGGTGAAATCTAAAGGGTCAGACATGGTCGCTCCTATTTGGCTTGGTAATTGACATAAATCGGTGACGACCAGGCGCGTTCTTCAATGGCTGACTTGCAGTCATCGTCGACCGAGGTCCGGTCATCGCCGTAACAAATGTTCAGCTTGATACAATTGCCGTTGTCGTCATAGGTACAGCCAAGATTGTCGCCATTGATTTTCATCGTCGGCTCCTGAATGGCACGGGCGTAATAAGTGGCAGGCCGCTGGCTGTCGGCAAATTCTGGATCGGTAAAGCTGAACGAACACCCATTGCCGTCATCCTTGCACTGATGCACTTTCCAATTATCCTCAATCAGCTTGTTGACATCCTCCCCCTCATAGCTTTGCGGGCGAATGCGGATGATCTCGATACGGGTAATTTTCAAACGCTCATTGGACGGGTTGAAACATTCATTGGCGCATAGTTTTTGAATCCGATCTTCCCCTAAAGCAGCCACAGCATCTTCCGGACACCCGTCTTTTTGCTTAAACGCACCGACCGCTTTCACCTCAAATTCAGGTGAGTTTTTGGCCTCGACAGTGGAACCCATAGGGTCGCCGCTTTTGGTGTTGAACCAGAGTAAAATGCGGGCGCCACTGGTGCCATAGGTTTCACGACGCACCATGGCGTCATAAATTTCTTCACGCGACCGCCCTGCCGCATGCACGGCCGCCAGACCGCCAGTTGTCCAGAAACTGGCCTGACGCTCCATTTCGGTGGCGCCAAAGCCCATTCTTTGCACCACTTCAGGCACAATTTCTTGCGACGAGGACTGAACTTCCGTTTTCGGGAACAGTCGATCTCGCCAGCTGGACGACAAGCTCACTTCTTCCGTGTTGAGCAGACGTTTGACGTTTTTATAACCCGTGCCGGGCCGCGCGCGGTGGTTATCACTAGAGGCGATAAAGCCCATATTCATGCGCAACGGATTGTCCGGATCGTCAAAGTTTTGAATGGCCAGCGCGTATTGAACGCTATTGCCCGGGCGATAACCGAAGGACGGCAAGAAGCAATCGCGGCATTGGCCCGCATCCAACCAATCTTCAATGTTGACGCCGGGCACGCTTAAATGCGCGGCCACACTGCCATTGGCCGCATGATGACGAGCCAAAATCGCACGGCTTTCGCATTCTTGCGTGCTTTCACCATCGGCCAAGCAACGCTTACGGATAATCTCACCGGCTTGCCAGCACATCGGCAGATAATTTGCCTGCGGCGCTGGACAAACCCCGATTTGCTTTTCTTCATCCCAAGTCACAGACCGCCAGTCGCGATATTCTTCCGAATTGCCATGTCCCGACATAACTTCAATCAACGGGAATTTTTCCGGGCGATTGCTGGCTTTTAAATGTTTGTCAAAAGTCACACCGGTCGGCGTGTAGAACCCCCATGCGGTGCCGTGCGGAATAATCAGCGGATCAAGCCCTTGTTGCTCAAAACTGGCAACCAGCGCGCCGGGATTATCGGCAATCTCAAAACAACTATCGGATAATTCATTGGCTGGCACATCGCTTGGGCAAAGCGGCACATTCGCTGCTTCATCCAAAAACCGGCGCATATCAAAATAGTTCTGCCGATTGCTGAAGTCTAAAAGCGGCAAAGCCAACGGCACCAGACTTTTGCCATTGGTGCGCAAGGCGGTAACCGTCACCCCGCCTGAGGCAATCGGACGGGCGGCCAATTTGCTATCTTCTAAATCCTTGAAAATCACATTTTTATGGCCGTAATGTTCCTCCGGACGGGCGCCAACTTGCGTCCATTCAAAGCCGATGAAACTGACCAAATCCGGGCTTTTTGAGGCGCCAGAAAGCGCGTTACAGGCACGAATGCTTTGCTTGGTATTTTCCCAACGCTCCGGCGTCGAGGCTTCGGCATGGTCGGTAATGGCCCAAAAATCAATGGCCGAACAATGGCGGGCGTAATCACACGCATCGGCCAGCGGGTGCGAACCTTCGCCACCAAAAATCGGCATCGACCAGAGAAACGCATCGGTTGAATATGTGGTGTGAACATGCAAATCACCAAACAGGATTTGCTTATTTTGATCGATGTTTTGCGTCATGCCAGCGCGAATGGCGGCTTGTTCAGCATCGCGGGTGGAGACCAAAATCGGCGCCCGCTCGCGGCCAACGATTTCGCCCGGCCCACGCGGCTGTCCATACCAGTCGCGAACCAATCCGGTGGCGTAAACCGCCGCCAGAATCACCAGGCTGAAAGCCAAAAGCAAAATTTTACGTGCCATCATATGTCCCCTAATCTTTAATTTCGGCTGGCTTTTTACGCAGGCGCAATTTGAAGGTTGCGCTGGCACGGCCCACCAGCTCGTCAGCATCATTAAACAAATCTGCCTCGACAAAAGCAATCGATTTACCAATCCGTCGGACATAGCCTTTGGCGATATAATGGCCCGGCGCACCGCCCTTCAGAAAACTGGTTTTTAATTCCAGCGTCGAGCTGCCGCCATAGACTGACATATCAAGCTTACCGCGTATCGCCACCCCGCAAGCGGTGTCGAGCATGGTGGCATAAGCCCCGCCATGCAACACGCCTTGCATATTCAAAAACACGTCGGGAATGCAGAAACTGACCACCGATGTGCCGGTTTCCTTGTCCATGGAAATCACTTCGCGTTGCAATAAAGTGCTCAGTGCCGAATCACTGGAGGTGCCGGCATTTTCAGGAATGTCATGAATCATTATTTTTGTCCGATAATCTCGTGCTGCGAAAGACGCTCAAAATAGGCCGTGAGATGCGTCAAAGATGGGTCAATCGGCAAACTTACTTTGGCCAAAAAACCAACCAGACAGTAAAAGGCAACGTCGACATAGGTCAACCGATCGCCGCATATATAGGGTTTATCGGCCAATAGATTATTGACCCATTTCAACCCCTCGGCGGCTATCTGCTTTGACGGCGCGCCATAGTCATCGAGCAATAACATGCGGCCTTCAAAAAACCCCTTGCCTTCGCTATGGCGATAGCCCGCCATCATCGGTGCCAGCACCAAATAGTCAAGCTGGCGCATACGCATACGGGTTTCAGCCCGCTGGCCAGCGGTATTGCCACCAAGCACTGGATCGGGCTTGATTTCTTCAATATATTCAGCGATCGCCGCGACTTCGGCAATCACCATGCCATCATCCAATTGCAGGCATGGCAATTGACCGGCTGGATTGATTTTTAAAAATTCTTCACTGCGGTTTTGGCCGCCCATCATATCGATTTCTTCAACCTCAATATCCAATTTTTTGAGCGCCAGTATTTTTCTCAGCGCTTCCGGGTTGGGGCCAATTTTTGACGTAAAAAGTTTCATAACCATCCTTTTGATTGCAAGTCTCAATTTGCTCGCTATTTTGAGACTTATGAAGGGCAATTCAAGCCTATTCTGCATTGAGCTTGGGAGAGCGCTTATGTCCAAAACCAGCACCGGCCCGTTTTTTGGATGGGCGGTTTTAATCGCCATTGGTTACAGTCTAATGATTGGCGCCGGTTTGGTGTTTTATGCCATGTCGGTTTTGCTGGAGACGATTGTTTCATCGACCAGTTTTTCAGTGTCGCAAATCTCAACAGCCAATACGATTTTTCTGCTGACGGCGGGCTTTATGGGCATTGCCGTCGGCGAAATGATTTCGCGCTATGACGTGCGCTATACGGTGTGTAGCGGGGCGCTTGTTCTGCTGGGGGCGTTTTATCTTTTGCCTGAAGTCAGCAGCCTTTGGGAGATTTACGCCTGTTATGTGCTGATTGGCATTGGCTATGCAATGACCGCGCTAGTACCCGCCACAACATTGGTTGCCCGCTGGTTCATCCGTCGCCGGGCGCTGGCTTTGGCGCTGACCCAATCGGGGCTATCGCTGGGCGGTATTGTGCTGACGCCGCTTTTGGCCGGCTTATTGTCTGACTACGGCCTCACTGCCATGCGCGGGCCGGTGCCGGTAATACTGATTTTGCTCATCGTGCCATTGTCTTTAATGCTGATGCGCCCCGACCCGCATGACATGGGGCTGACACCGGACGGCGACAAATTGGAAGCTGGCCAGATACCGGCCTCGCAAATCGGCATGAGCGCCAAACAAGCCATTCGTACGCGGTTCTTTATTCTGAGCGCCATCGCTTCGGTTTTTGCCATGGCGACGCAGGTCGGCACGATTGCGCATATTTTTAATTGGGGATTGGAACGCGCCGACGCCGCTACCGCCGCCGCCACTTTGGCGCTCATGGCGTTTTGTTCGCTCACTGGACGGCTGGTCTGCGGCGCCTTTCTAGATCGGCTGAACATTTACCCGTTTGTGTTAACTTTATATCTGCTGCAAGCGCTGGCGATGATTGGCATTGCTTTTGCCGAGGGTTATTTGATGGTCACGGGGATGACGGTGCTGTTTGGCGTCACCGTCGGCAATATTTTGATGTCGCAGCCCTTGCTGATTGGCAAGGCCTTTGGTGTGCGCGAGTTTCCGCGCATTTTGAGCATTAATCAATTGATTATGAATGGTGGCGTTTCGCTGGGGCCGCTGCTCATTGGTTTGGTCTATGACTTTGGTGGCGGCTATCAAAACGCGTTTGTTCTGGTCGGGCTGGTGAGCCTGCTGGCTTTCGTATGCCTATGGCTGGCCGGCAGCCCCGCCTCGGTATCGGCCGAGACGGAAACAAATTAAACGGCAATAAGAGCCGCGCCCCTATTGCCGTTAAATCGAACGCTAGCGCTTACGTTAAGCGCGATAAATCTTCTTTTGTGTAGGCCTTGAGATCAGCAATGTGACCATCACGCACTTTATTGGCCCAATCAGGATTGGCCAAAAGCGCACGACCGACACCGACCAAATCAAACTCGCCCTCGTCAAGACGTTGCACCAGACCATCAATCGGTGCCGCAGCCGACCCTTCGCCAACAAAGGCGTTGATGAAATCGCTATCGAGACCCACTGAACCAACGGTGATAGTTGGCACGCCAGTGAGTTTTTTTACCCAACCGGCCAAGTTCAGTTCCGAGCCTTCAAATTCCGGCTCCCAGAAACGCCGTGTTGAACAATCGAAACAGTCAACGCCTGCCGCTTGCAACGGCTCAAGGAAGGCTTTCAGCTTGTCTGGGTCTGTCGCCATTTTGTGTTCGAAGTCTTGCTGTTTCCATTGTGAGAAACGCAGAATAAGCGGGAAATCATCACCAACTTCGGCCCGTGTGCGGGCGATAATCTCGCTGGCAAAGCGCGTACGCTCAGGCAAATCACCGCCGAATTCGTCATCGCGCACATTGGTGCCTTCCCAGAAAAACAGATCAATCAAATAGCCGTGCGCGCCGTGGAATTGCACACCGTCAAAACCGAGCTCTTTAGCTGAAACGGCGGCGCTAACATATGCGTCGATAATATCTTCAACTTCTTGCTTGCTCAGCGACACACCGGTTTCTTTACCGGGATATTTCAATCCGGACGGCGACACGGTGCGGGTTTCCGGCGAGGGGCCAGTGCCTTCGGGGCGCATCGCACCCATATGCCAGATTTGCGGCATAATCAGGCCACCGCCCTCATGCACTTCATCAACCACACGCTGCCAACCAGCCAAAGCCTCTTGCGTGTGAAAGTTTGGAATTTTCGGGTCGCCACTGGCGGAGCCATGATTAATGGTTGTGCCTTCGGTGATAATCAGGCCGGTGCCGCCTTCGGCACGGCTACGATAATAGGCCGCCACATCTTCGGTGGGAATGCCATCTGGCGAAAAACTGCGCGTCATTGGCGCCATCACAATACGATTGGGAATTTCCAATTTATTAAGGGTGAAGGGGTTAAACAGTGCAGGAAAATGTGTCATGTGACTACCTTTGTTGAATATGTTATGTTGCGAGAGACACTATCGGTTGATGTGCGTATGTTCAAGCTCCAAACAAAACGCGAAAGCAAAGGCAAGAAAAGAAACAAGATGATTGAAAGAGAAGCAAAATTCCAAATCGGTGAAGTCGTTAAGCACAGAGTTTTTGCTTTTCGCGGGGTCATTTTTGATGTCGACCCGACGTTTAACAATACAGAGGAATGGTGGATGTCCATCCCCGCCGAAGTGCGCCCCAAGAAAGATCAGCCGTTTTACCATTTGTTAGCCGAAAGCGATGACAGTGAATATATCGCTTATGTATCGGAGCAAAATCTTTTGCGCGATACCAGCGAACAACCCATTCGGCACCCTGAGGTTAATCAAATATTTGAAAAATTCGACGGCACGCGCTATTCCGTGCGTGTTAACAATACGCATTAATTTTTTAGAAAATTAGGTTCATGCTTCGTCACATATCGCGTTTCTTTGCCGGGCTCATTATCCGCTATATCCAAAAGCCGATAATGAATTATCAGTCCTATCAGTTCATTCCGCTTGCCGAACTTGAGAAAAACATGCGGCCCGGCGATGTGCTGCTGGTCGAGGGCAATCAGCGGGTGTCTTCGGCGATTAAGTATCTCACCCAATCGACATGGTCACACGCCGCCTTTTATGTCGGACGCGAAGCCGGATTGAAGGACGAGCACGGCCATGCCGCCGCTCTGGTCGAGGCGGATTTGAGCTATGGCGTTATCAGCGTCTCAATGACCAAATATCTTGGCTATAACACCCGCATTTGCCGCCCATCGCTGATTACCGCTGAGGACAATGCGGCGGTGCAGAAGTTCATCATCGACTCGCTGGGCATGAGTTATGACGTTAAGAATGTTATCGATTTAGCGCGGTTTTTACTGCCGCAACCGCCGGTACCGGAAAGCTGGAAACGGCGGATGATTGCGCTGGGTAGCGGCGAACCATCGCAAGCGATTTGTTCGACCCTAATTGCCCGCGCCTTTCAGACGGTTGGCTATCCTATTTTGCCGCAAATTACCCGCGAAAATCAGCGCGAAGTCATGCATATCCGTCACCATTCGCTATTTACCCCGCGCGATTTCGATTTGTCGCCGTATTTTGAGGTGATCAAGCCAACCATACAAAAACGGCCTGATTATAAGAAGTTCGAATGGCGCGAAATGCCGCCCGAAGACACCCAAAAGCCCGCCAAAGTGGCGGCTCTCGAGGAGTTACCGGGCCGTGAGGCGTGACCATAAACCCTATGCCATTCGGCGGTTGATTAATTTCTGCCGCAGGGTTTACACGCGCTACCGTATTGAACCGCAATTTGACAGCGTCGGCAGTGGCTTAGAGGTAATTGGCCCGCGTGGGCTCGAAATCTATGGCAAAGATATTCATCTTGGCGACCGCGTGCATATCTCAACGGCTCGTGGGCAAATGTCACGATTGTGTACTTGGCCCGACGGCACGGGCGGCCATGGCCGGATTGATATTGGCAGCTATTGCCTGCTGACCCCAGGATTGCAGATTGTGTCGGCGGCGCATGTGCAGATTGGCGATAATGTGATGATCGCCAGTCGGGTTTACATTTCCGACGCCGATTGGCACGGTATTTATGACCGTGTGGCCTCGCCCGGCCAAATGGCGCCGATTGTTTTGGGTGATAATGTATGGCTCGGTGAAGGGGTGAAAGTGTGCAAGGGCGTGACGATTGGCGACAATAGCGTGATTGGTGCCGGTTCGGTGGTGACCAGCGATATTCCGGCCAATGTTATCGCCGCCGGAAATCCGGCCCGCGAGATTAAGAAACTCGATGCGGCGACCCCGCTTAACCGTCGAGAAACGATGTTTGAAGATGTAGAAAAATATGAAAAAACAATGTCTTATTTACATTACTTAAATCACAAAGATAACTCTTTTATACATTGGTTCAGACATTTACTCTGGCCGCGACGGGACGATTAATCATGCGGTTTTTACTCTCGACTTTAGTTATTGGCTTATTTGCGGTGACCCAAAATGCGGCGGCGCAACAAGCGACGCACGGGCTCGCCATGCATGGTGAACTGGCTCTGGCGGCGGATTTCACTCATTATCAGCACGCCGACCCACGGGCCTTGAAGGGCGGCACCTTGCGGCAAGCGCAATTGGGCAGTTTTGATAGCCTCAACCCGTTTTCCATTCGCGGCAATGCGGCGCGCAATATTCGTGAACGGGTTTTCGAAAGCTTGCTCGACCGCAATTATGATGAAGCCTTCAGCCTTTATGGGCTTTTGGCGGAAAGCGTCAGCACAGCTGAAGACCG
Organism: uncultured Rhodobiaceae bacterium; assembly: GCA_937876775.1. Lineage (GTDB taxonomy): Bacteria > Pseudomonadota > Alphaproteobacteria > RS24 > RS24 > JAHEGN01. The sequence continues at coordinate 23,256 of CALEFA010000008.1, forward strand.
TTCCAGCGTCACCTTTCGTTTGCGGCCACAAGCGCGGTTTTCAGACGGTGTGCCAGTAACCGCCGCTGATGTCGCCTTCACCCTCGAATTGCTAAAAACCCAAGGGCGACCCAATCATCGCTATTATTATGGCAAGGTCGAAAGTTTTGAGATTACCGACAACCGCACAATTACCCTGAATTTTGATGCCAATAATCCAGACCGTGAATTACCGCTGATTTTGGGGCTGATGCCGATTTTGCCTCGGCATATCTATGAAAGCCGCGATATTCAAGCTGCCTCCTTACAATTGCCGATCGGTTCCGGCCCCTATGTGATTGAAGAAATCACGCCCGGCGCGCAAGTGCGGTTTCAAAAACAGGCGGATTATTGGGCCGACGATTTGCCGTTAATGGTCGGACGACACAATTTCCAGCTTATTGTCGAGGACTATTTCCGCGATGAAAACACCGCTTTTGAGGCTTTCAAGGCCGGTAATGTCGATATTTGGTTCGAACGCAAACCGCAACGCTGGCTGTCGGGCTATCAATTTCCAGCAGCCAAAGACGGGCGGGTTCGAAAACAGGCAATTCCGCTTGCCACCCCATCGGGCTTGCGCGCCTTTGTCTTGAACACCCGCCGCAACCGCCTGCAAAGCCCTGAATTACGACAAGCACTCGACCTACTTTTTGATTTTCAATGGGTCAATAAAGTGCTGTATGGCGGCGTTTACCAGCGCACCGATAGCTATTTTGGCAATACGCCGTTGAGCGCCCAAGGGCAGCCAGCCTCAGACGAAGAAATGGCGCTATTGCAAGATAGCCCGATCGATAAAGCCAAGCTGGCGCAAGGCTATCTGGCGCCACAAAGCGACGGTTCCGGTCGTGACCGGCAGTTGCGCGGCCAAGCGATGGACTTATTGCAAGCCGCCGGCTACCAGCTACAAGGAGCCCAATTATATGCCCCTAACGGCCAAGCCGTGCGTCTGGAAATCATTGTGCAACGCCGCGAGGATGAGCGCTTGGCGCTGGCGTGGCGGCGTATGCTGGCGCAAGTTGGCATTGATTTATCGGTGAGGCTGCTCGACGCCAGCCAATATCAGCGCCGCCTCCAGACCTTTGACTTTGATATTATGGTGTATCAGTACTTCGCCTCTTTATCGCCGGGCAATGAACAGGCGTATTATTGGGGCTCCGAGGCGGCCAGTTCGCAAGGTAGCCGCAATTATGCCGGCCTAAGCGATGCTGGATTGGACAATGCCATTGAGGCGCTAACAAAAGCACGCGCCAGCGACGATTTTATCACCACTGCCCGCGCCCTTGATCGGGCTTTGATGACCAGTGGGCATTTCGTGCCGCTGTTTCACAATCCCATGCAATGGGTGGCCGCTTGGCATTATGTCGAACACCCCGACGCCCACGCCCTCTATGGGGCGCGGGTCGATAGTTGGTGGCTCAATGCCGAGAATTAAACGCTAAATCGCGTCAGCCGCTTTCAACGCCGCGACCTCATCATCTGAAAAGCCCCATTCATTGAGGGCGGTATCATTATGCTGACCATTGGTCGGCGCCGGCCCTTGGATTTTGCTTTCCGTTCGGCTGAAACGCGGTGCCACATTGGGTTGCACCACGCCGTCGATTTCCACCAGCGTTTCGCGCGCCTGATTGTGCGGGTGATGATAGGCTTCATCCATATCAAGAACCGGTGCATAGCAAATGTCGGTGCCCAGCATGATGGCGTCCCATTCATCGCGGTTTTTTGTCTTAAAGGCATCGGCCACCTTTTGTTTTAACTCCGGCCAAGCGCTACGATTCATTTGCGCATCAAAGGCGCTGTCATCAAACCCTGCTTTTTCGCGCAATAGCGCATAAAACTGCGGTTCAATTGACCCAATGGAAACAAATTTGCCATCTGCGGTTTCGTAAACGTCATAAAAATGCGCCGCCCCATCGAGCATATTATCGCTGCGATTGGTGCTCCAAATGCCTGAGGCTTTCATGCCATAGAACATGCTCATCAAAGAGGTAGCGCCATCAGTCATGGCGCAATCAACGACTTGTCCCTTGCCCGATTTGGCAGCTTCAATCAGCGCCGCACAAATGCCCATTGCCAGATATAAAGCGCCGCCGCCAAAGTCGCCGACCAAATTCAACGGTGGCACGGGGGCTTCTTTGCGGCCAATGGCAGCTAAAGCGCCGGTTAAGGCGATGTAGTTAATGTCATGGCCAGCGGCATTGGCCAGCGGCCCATATTGTCCCCAACCGGTCATCCGGCCATAAACCAGTTTCGGATTGCGCGCCAAACATACATATGGCCCCAAGCCAAGGCGTTCCATCACACCCGGGCGGAAACCCTCTTGCACAACATCAGCGTTTTCAATTAATTTCAAACAGGCTTCAATGCCTTCCGGTTTCTTCAAATCCAGAGCAACCGATTTGCGGCCACGTGAACCAATATCGTTGACCGAGCCACCGCGACTGCCTTTGCGGTCAATACGGATAATTTCAGCCCCCATATCGGACAGCAACATGGCGCAAAACGGCCCTGGCCCGATACCTGCGAATTCAACGATTTTAATGCCATTAAGTGGACCTTGTCCCATTTGATTCTCCCCTATCAATCTAGCCGTAAGCTTATCGACAGATGAAACCAGCGACAAGCCGCATTTTATTTCTTGCTACCGCGCACCACATCGATTTCGAGATCGCGGATTTTTTTGCGCAATGTATTGCGGTTCAGCCCCAAAAGCTCAGCGGTTTTAATTTGATTGCCGCGCGTTGCCTGCAAGCTTAGTTCAATCAAGGGCACTTCAACCTCGCGCAGAACGCGCTCATATAGGCCATTGGGCGGCAGGTCATCGCCATGACCTTCGAAATAACTGTTCAAATGGTAATACAGGCTGTCAATCAAGCTGCCCGACTCGCTGGCACTATGGGGCGCGGCGGTGTTTTCCGCCTGATTATCGCTCAACTCCATGCGCACAATGTCACCGGTAATTACATCCTCGGCATAAAGCGCCGAAATGCGGCGCACGAGATTTTCCAACTCGCGCACATTGCCAGGCCAAGAATAAGCGCGCATCGCCTCCATGGCGTCGCTGTCATAGGTTTTCGTGGCCAACCCATCGCGCCCACCCAGAGCCATGAAATGACGCACCAAATCGGCAATATCCTCACGCCGCTCGCGCAAAGGTGGCAAGCGCAAAGGCACCACATTGAGGCGGAAATACAAATCTTCGCGAAATAGGCCCTGACGGATTAACTGGCGTAAATCCTGATGGGTAGCGGCGATAATACGCGCATCCGTCTTAATCGCGCGGCGCCCGCCAATCGTCGTATATTCGCCCTCCTGCAAAACCCGCAATAAGCGGGTTTGCGTTTCCATCGGCATATCGCCGATTTCATCGAGAAACAAGGTTCCCCCCTCGGCTTGGGCAAAACGCCCTTCCATGCGCTGATTGGCGCCGGTGAAAGCGCCTTTTTCATGGCCGAATAATTCGCTTTCAATCAATTCGCGCGGAATCGCCGCCATGTTCAAAGCGACAAATTCGCCCCGTTTGCGGCGGCCATAATCATGCAGGGCGCGGGCCACCAGCTCTTTGCCGGTGCCGCTGTCGCCGGTGATCAACACCGATAAATCATTTTGCGTCAGCCGCGCGACCGACCGATAAATATCCTGCATGGCCGGCGAACCACCAACCAGTGGCAAGGCGTCGTCGTCAGCGGCAGGCTGAGAAGTGCTGGCCCCTTGCGCCGGCAAATCAATGGCGCGTTGCACCAGACCGGTTAACTCAGCCAGATCGAAGGGTTTGGGGAGATAGTCAAAAGCGCCCTTTTCTGCCGCTGTAATAGCGGTTGCCAGCGTGTTTTTGGCGCTGACAACAATAATCGGTAAATCAGGCCGCAATTTTTTAATCCGTGGAATCAAATCAAAGGCGTTTTGGTCTGGCATCATCACATCGGTCACAATGACATCGCCTTCGCCATTGCTGACCCATTGCCAGAGAGAGGCGGCAGTGCTGGCGGCGCGAACATCAAATCCAGCGCGCCCCAAGGCTTGCGTTAAAACTGTGCGAATGGCTTTGTCGTCATCGGCGACCAGAACTGTGCCTTTACTCATTGGCGTCTCCTGTTTGAATGGCGTCGGTTGCGACCGGCAGGCGTACGCAAAATACAGTTCGGCCCGGCTGGCTTTCGCACTCAATGGTGCCGCCATGGTCGCCAATAATTTTGGCAACCAAAGCCAGTCCCAAGCCAGAGCCACCTGATTTGGTGGTCACAAAGGGATCGAATAAATGCGGCTTGATATCTTCCGGCACCCCATTGCCATTATCAATAATGCAAAATTCCAGCGGCAGGCTGACCGGCCTTGCCCGCCCTGGCACCGATAAGCGCACACCTGGGCGATAGGCCGAGGTCAAACGCACCTCGCCCTTCTTGCCGTCGACAGCTTCAGCGGCATTTTTAACCAAATTCAAAAACACTTGCGTTAGCAAGTCCTTATTGCCCAAAACCGGCGGCAAGGATGGGTCATAGGCTTCAATGAATTTCACATGTTTGCCAAAGCCACTGCGCGCCAGCAAGCGCACATTTTCAAGCACAGCATGGACATTGACCGAGCTTTCCAAATCGGCGTGGGTTTCGGTGAATTGCTCAAATTCATCAACCAGTCCAGCAATCCGGTCGGTCTCACTGCAAATCAATTGGGTAAGCTCGATATTCTCGTCGCTGACATCGGCTTCCAATAATTGCGCCGCCCCCTTAATGCCCGATAGTGGGTTTTTAATTTCATGCGCCAACATCGCCGACATAGCACTGACGGAACGCGCCGCCCCCCGATGGGTCAATTGCCGGTCAATGTGATGGGCGATCGAGCGCATTTGAATGACCACCAAAGCCTGCTCGCCATCGGCCAAACGCAAAGGCGTCACATGCATATCGACCATGCGGTCATTGCCCATGGTGGGGCCGGCCAAATCAAGACCATATTCGTTGAAACTAATGCCCTCGGTCAGGCATTTTTCGACCAAACCAACCACCGGACTGCCAAATGGCGCCACTTGGGCAAAGGATAATTTCTTCAACATATTCAAGCTGGAGCCAAAAAACTCCTGCGCCGCAAAATTGGCATAGCTGATGCGGCCATTTTTGCCGACCGACAGCACCGGCTGGGGTATCGCATCAAGCACGAGTTTTTCATGGCTGGAGGTATTCATGCCGCAACCTCACTGGATTTGTCGCGCCGATAAAGCGCCTGCATAGCCGCTTCGACCTGTAGCGGATCGCTAAGCCGGCAAATTTGCGCCCGCACCTCCCGCCCGCTTTCGGCCCCAAGATGCGCCTCGATAAAGCCCGCAATATGTTTGCGGCCAATACGCACCCCCAATTTTTCGCCATAAAGCGCCAAGCAAGCGCGATACCATTCGACGAAAATCTCGGCTTGTTGCGCTGCATCCGGCGCCGCTGGCCAAACACCATTTTTCAGAAAGCTACCAATTTGACCGAGCAACCAAGGTTGCCCAATGGCGGCCCGTCCAACCATGACATGGCGGGCGGTGGATGCGGTTAAAGCGGCTTGCGCCGACGCGCCATCAACAATGTCGCCATTGACCACCACCGGAATGGATACCGCCTCGACGACGCGGCGCACGGCGGCCCAATCGGCCTGCCCTTTATAAAACTGGCAGCGCGTGCGGCCATGAATGGTAATCATCGCCACCCCCGTTTGCTCGGCTATCTGCGCCAATTGCGGCGCATTAAGGGAGTGGTGATCCCAGCCCAACCGCATTTTCAAAGTCACCGGCTTGCGACTACCCTCGCAGGTCGCCTCAATAATTTGCCGCGCCAAATCCTCATCGCGCATCAGCGCCGACCCCGACAAGCCGCCGGTAACCTGTCGCGACGGACAGCCCATGTTAATATCCACGACATCGGCGCCCGCCTCACAGGCCAGTCGCGCGCCTTCGCGCATCCAAGCCGGATCCCGACCGGCCAATTGCATGATAAACGGTTGCAAGCCCTTGCCCTCAGCCCTCACCACGACATCTTTGCGTTGCCGCGCCAATTCCTCGCTGGCGACCATTTCCGAAACCACATAAGCCCCGCTGACCGCCGCCACACTGCGGCGAAACGCGTGATCGGTCACCCCCGACATTGGCGCCAAGAATATCGACGGCGCAGCATCTGATGCGGGCGCGAGGGCTGATAAGGCGTTGGTCATTATTTGTGCAAAACCCCAAGAACAAAATGAGTGCCTAAAATGCAGGCAAAGTGTACACAGGGCAAGCCATTTTAAGAAAAATATCGCCTTTCTTTTAACATCAGGCTAACTTATCGCCATGAAAACAACGGATTCATCTGTGGCCTCTGCCATAACTGACAGCAATATGGCTGGTGTCGCCACTGCCGCCATTGTTCTTGCGGGTGGGCGCGGCCAACGGGCGGGCGACGGCTTGCCGAAGCAATATCGCCCGCTACCCGGCGACCCGCATGGCCGTATGGTATTGCGCGCCAGCCTTGACGCTTTCGCCCGCCATAAGCAGATTGGCACCATTTGCGTGGTCATTCATAAAGATGATGTAGAACTTTATGATGAGTGTATTAAACATATGAACTACAACGATATTATGATTTCCTATGGTGGCGAAAGCCGGCAGGAATCCGTGCTTGCCGGACTGACCGCTTTGGGGGCCGCAAAGCCCAAACAAGTGGTCATTCACGACGGCGCCCGCCCCTATGTTTCGGCGCCCCTGATCTCGCGCTGCCTGGCTGGTCTCGGCTCTGCGGCCGGCGCCATTCCGGCGCTGGCGGTGACCAATACGCTGAAACGTGTGGACAATGGCGCGATTGTGGAAACCGTCTCGCGCGATGGCTTATGGCAAGCGCAAACCCCGCAGGCTTTCCATTATGAGGCGATTTTGGCGGCCCATTTGAAAGCACCGGCCAATCTGACCGATGACGCGGCCGTGGCGGAAATGGCCGGACTGAGTTTGGCGCTGGTGGCCGGTGATGCGGCCAATATTAAGCTGACCCATGAAGAGGACTTTCTCCCCCCACAGCGCGCCGCATTATGGCCACGCACTGGCACGGGGTTTGACGTGCACAAGCTCGACACGGTCGGCAGTGCTGAGCGGATTACGCTATGTGGCGTTGAGATTGCCCATAATCGCGCGCTGATTGGCCATTCTGATGCCGATGTGGCGCTGCATGCGCTGACCGATGCGCTTTTGGGGGCTTTGGCTATGGGCGATATTGGCGACCATTTTCCCGATACGCAAAAAGCCAATAAAGGCCGCCCCTCGGCCGATTTTCTGCGCCATGCCGTGGCGCTAGCGCACCAGCACCACGGACAAATCAGCCATATGGATGTCACGATTATTTGCCAAGAGCCGAAAATTGGCCCGCACCGCGACGCCATGCGCGCCTCAATTGCAGCCATTGTCGGCCTGCCACTCGGTTGTATTTCGGTGAAAGCCACGACAACAGAGGGATTGGGCTTTACCGGTCGCGGTGAGGGCATTGCCGCCCAAGCCAGCGTGACGCTAATGATGCCGCCGGCGAGCCATGCCGATGATTAAACTGCACCCCCTGCCCGCCCATTTGGGGTTTTTTCATCCTGCGGTGTTGATCGGCAGTTTCTTTGGTAGCGGTTTATTGCGCCCGGCTTCGGGCACATGGGGATCTTTAGCGGCAGTGCTGCCGGCGCTTTTGATTGGCCATTATTTTGGCGCGCTCGGCCTGCTTGTCGCCTGCCTTGTCACCTATGCGTTGGGCTATGCCGCCTGCCGCCTATGGCTGGCCAATAGCCAAGACCCAGACCCCTCACCGATTGTCATTGATGAGGTGGCGGGCTTGTTTCTGGCGATGAGCGCGGCGCCGCTGACGCTGGCCGGAGTGACCGTCGCGTTTGTTTTGTTCCGCCTGTTAGACATCGCCAAGCCGTTTCCGATCAGCTGGGCCGATGCCAATCTAAAAGGCGCACATGGGGTGATGTTTGATGATATTTTAGCTGGCGGCGGGGCGGCGCTTGTGCTGCTGTTGGCGCAAGCCTATGGTTGGCTTTAAGGGAGATAATAATGTTTGATGCCATGCTGATTGAAAAGGCCGAGCGCCTGCTGAAAACCTGCGGTGAGCGCCATATGCGAGTGGCCACGGCGGAATCGTGCACCGGCGGCTTGATTGCCGCCCTCTTGACTGAAATCCCCGGCTCATCAGTGGTGATTGGGCGCAGTTTCATCACCTATTCAAATCGTGCCAAACGCGAAGTGCTAAATGTGCCAGCCGAACTGCTGCAACAGCATGGCGCGGTGAGTGAACAAGTGGTGCGGGCCATGGCGCAAAATACTTTCGATATGACGACGGCGCATTTGACGGTGGCGGTGTCTGGCATTGCTGGCCCAGGTGGCGGTTCGGCCGAAAAACCGGCCGGCACGGTACATATGGCGACGGCGACAGCCGATGGCGTAACGCATATGTGCCATCAGTTTGGTGATATTGGCCGTACACAAGTCCGGCTTGCCACGGTCAATGCGGCGATGGATATGATGTTGGGGCGGCTGGCTTAACGCGGGTCGCGCTCATCCCCATAAAGCGCCAGCGCGCGCGCTTCAAAGGCTTCGATAAAACGCTCAACCACGCGGGTCATCATGGGCGCAATTATTTTGCGCAAGAGCGGCACGGCAAACTCAAATTGCAATTCGAATATTACATCACTGCCGCTATCGGTATCGATGAACTGCCATTGATTGAACAAATGCCGAAACGGCCCGCGATCCTGATTTACCGTGACCCGCAAAGGCGCTTGATCGAGCACGATCTCACTGCGATAGGTTTCGCGCAAAAACTTATAGGCAATCACCAAATCGGCCAGCATGGAGCCGTCGTCGCGCCGCTCACGCACCCGCGATGCGGTGCAATGCGGCACAAAGGCGTGATAGTGGTCGACATCAATCACCATGTCGTACATTTGCTGTGCGGTGAACGGGCTTTGACGCGTGAGTTTAATGGTCTGCACGAGATTAGGCTTTTTTGGCTGCCCGCGCAGCTTTCAGCTTTTCAAAATCATCATCGGCATGGTGCGATGAGCGCGTAAGCGGCGTCGCGGAGACCATCATAAAGCCTTTTGAGCGGGCCAGTGTTGCAAAGCCGTCAAACTCTTCCGGTGTCACGAAACGGTCAATGGCGGCGTGTTTGCGGGTCGGCTGCAAATATTGTCCAATGGTGATGAAATCAATATCGGCAGAGCGCATGTCATCCATCACTTGCATGACCTCATCACGCGCCTCGCCAAGCCCGACCATAATACCGGATTTGGTAAAAATCGTCGGGTCGAGCTGTTTGACGCGCTGCAATAAGCTCAAGGAATGAAAATAACGCGCGCCGGGACGAATTGATAAATACAAGCGCGGCACGGTTTCCAGATTATGGTTAAAAACATCGGGACGCGCGGCCACGACAATCTCAAGCGCACCATCTTTGCGCAGAAAATCCGGCGTGAGAATTTCAATCGTCGTGGTCGGTGATTTATCGCGAATGGCGAAAATTGTATCGGCGAAATGCTGCGCCCCGCCGTCGGCCAAGTCATCACGATCCACTGAGGTGATGACGACATGGCGTAAACCCAATTTAGCCACCGCATCGGCCACATGATGCGGCTCATTGACATCCAGCGCTTGCGGCACGCCGGTGGCGACATTGCAAAAGGCGCACGCGCGGGTGCAAATCTCACCCATAATCATGAACGTGGCGTGGCGCTGAGACCAGCACTCGCCAATGTTTGGACAGGCTGCCTCTTCGCACACGGTGACCAGACCATTTTCTTTCACAATCGCCTTGGTTTCGGCATAAACCGGCGAGCCGGGGGCTTTTGCCCTTATCCAGCTCGGCTTACGCAACAGCGGCGTGTCAGCATTTTTTTGCTTTTCAGGATGGCGAACACGCGCGCCCGAAGTGTTATCAATCACGACAGTCATGCAGAATATATACGCTGATTAGCTCGGAAAATATAGAGGATTTAGGCTCAGTTGCGGCGAAGGTGTTGATTAAACACAACCACTTCATTGGGGCCGACGAGGCCGAGCACTTTGCGAGCCCGTTCATCGAGGAAATCATGATCCAGCGTGTCGCCGTTGAGACGCGCTATTTGCTGATGCAAATCGTCATTGGCCTGCTGCAGGCCGGTTAATTCATGTTGTTTGGCGGCTCGTTGGCGCTGCAAGTCTTGCCAGCCACTCACCCCACGATTGCCCTGAAGGGATTGATAGGTCAACCCGACCATCACCAGCACCATAGCCAAGGTTGGTAAAAACTGGCGCAAACGCACTGGCGGCTTGCCAATGGTGCGGCTTGAGGGCCGAGATGTCATAAAACGAATCATGCGGTAACGAATCACGATTTGATTCGTTGGGTCAAGCGAAAATCAATTATGAATCGAAGAAAACCTACTTAAGTATTGATTTACCTAAATAAATAGCGTGTTCACCGAGTGATTCTTCGATTCGCAAAAGTTGATTATATTTTGCCAACCGATCAGAACGGGCCAGAGAACCAGTTTTGATTTGACCGCAATTGGTGGCCACCGCCAGATCGGCAATGGTCGCATCTTCGGTTTCGCCTGAGCGATGCGACATGACGGCGGTGTAAGACGCTTTGTGCGCCATTTCGACCGCTTCCAGCGTTTCCGTCAGCGTGCCAATTTGATTGACCTTGACCAGAATTGAATTGGCCACGCCCTGTTTAATGCCATCGGCCAAACGCGCCGGATTGGTGACGAATAAATCATCGCCAACCAATTGCACTTTGTTGCCAATCGCATCGGTCAGGGCTTTCCAGCCATCCCAGTCATTTTCATCCATGCCATCTTCAATTGAGATGATTGGAAAACGGCCACATAAATCAGCCCAATAAGCCGCCATTTCGCCAGCGTCGAGTTTCTTGCCCTCGCCCGCCAAATGGTACACGCCATTGTCGCAAAACTCAGTGGCTGCCGCATCAAGCGCCAGATAAATATCCTCACCCGGCTTATAACCAGCTTTCTCAATGGCTTTCATGACATAGCCCAAAGCAGCATCGGTTGACGCCAGATTCGGGGCAAAACCACCCTCATCGCCAACCCCTGTGGCCAAACCATCCGCTTTCAACAGACCTTTCAGCGTGTGGAATACTTCGGCGCCCATTTGCACCGCTTCGCTGAGACTATGGGCGGCCAGCGGCATAATCATGAATTCCTGCACATCAATCGGGTTGTCAGCATGCGCCCCGCCATTGACGATATTCATCATGGGCACGGGCATAACCCTTGCATTGGCACCGCCAACATAGCGCCATAAAGGCGTCATTTGCGATTCAGCGGCGGCTTTGGCAACCGCCAGAGAGACGCCGAGCATCGCATTGGCGCCCAAACGCGCCTTATTTGCCGTGCCATCAAGGGCGATCAGGGTTTTATCAATGTGCACTTGTTCGGTCGCATCCATGCCACCAAGGGCTGAATAAATCTCGCCATTGACGGCATCGACAGCTTTCAAAACACCTTTGCCGAAATAGCGGTCAGGGTCGCCATCGCGCAATTCGACGGCTTCATACGCACCGGTTGAAGCGCCAGATGGCACGGCGGCACGGCCAAAACTGCCATCTTCCAGAACCACGTCGACCTCAACCGTTGGGTTGCCCCGACTGTCTAAAATTTCGCGCCCAATAATGTCTAAAATGCCGGTCATAACTGCCTCATAACTGTTGCCAATTGTTTGCCTGTCTTAACCCTTTTCCTGCCCCCTTGCAAATATAAGTAGATGCAGCTTGACGAAGCGGCAGGAGTTGGGTCAATTGCAGCTCATTGGAAGTAAGTAAAGTGACACAAAAGATGAGCGCGCAACAAACAGCATTAGTATTGTTTTCCGGCGGACAAGATTCCGCCGTGTGCTTGGCCCATGCGCTGACCCATTATCAGCGCGTTGAAACCCTCGGTTTTGACTATGGGCAAACGCACAAGGTTGAACTGAGCTGTCGAGAAAATTTGCGCCGGAAAATGGTGACGCTGAAACCAGATTGGGCGGACAAATTGGCCGATGACCACACGCTATCGCTGCCTGCCCTAGCCGAGATTGGCGGCACCGCGCTGATTGGCGATGGCGAAATCACCATGCTCGACAATGATCTGCCCTCGACCTTTGTGCCCGGCCGCAATTTACTATTTCTGACCTATGGCGCAGCTTTGGCCTATCGACGCGGTCTGCATGTTTTGATCGGCGGTATGTGCGAGACCGATTTTTCCGGCTACCCTGATTGTCGCCGCGATACGCTGGACGCGCTGCAACTGGCCCTTGAAAAAGGTATGCAGAGCCAAATCACCATTGAAACGCCGCTGATGTCTATTGATAAGGCGGCGACATGGGCGCTGGCCGAGCATCTTGGCGGCGCGGCTCTGGTTGAGCTGATTATTGAAGAAAGCCATAGCTGCTATCGTGGCGACCGCAGCCAGCGCCATGACTGGGGCTATGGGTGTGGCGATTGCCCAGCTTGCGACTTGCGCCAAGCGGGTTTTGAAAAATGGAAAAACGCATGAGCTATGCTGTCAAAGAAATGTTTCTCACCCTGCAAGGAGAAGGCGCGCAAGCGGGCCGCCCGGCAGTTTTCTGCCGCTTTTCCGGATGCAATTTATGGTCTGGACTTGAGCGCGATCGAGCCACCGCCCAATGCCAATTCTGCGACACTGATTTTGTCGGCACGGATGGCCAAAATGGCGGCAAATTTGCCAATGCCGAAGCCTTGGCCGACGCCCTGCAGGCGCTGTGGCCAGAAGAGGTTGTCGGCGCCGATGCGTATATTGTGTTCACCGGCGGCGAGCCGTGTTTGCAATTGGACGCCGACTTATTGGACATTTTGGCGGTGCGCGGTTTTGAAACAGCAGTGGAAACCAATGGCACGCTTGAGGTGCCCGAAGCGGTCGATTGGATCTGCGTAAGCCCCAAGCCGCAAGCACCACTGAAACAAACACGTGGCCACGAATTAAAATTTGTCTATCCGCAAGACACGCTCTCACCCGATGATTTTGCTGACCTCGATTTTGAGCATTTTTTCTTGCAGCCAATGGACACTGGCGAAGCCGAAAGCAGTTGGCATAATGTGCAGGCCGCCATCAGCTATTGCCTACAAAACCCGCAATGGCGGCTGAGCCTGCAAACCCATAAAATTATCGGCATTGATTAGCCCGTGATTGACCATGCCATGCTAATCGGGCATAAACCGCTGCATGAAACTATCGCGTGAATTTAACTTTGATGCCGCCCACACCCTTGACCATTATCCGCAAGGGCATCCGAACACGCGCGTGCACGGCCATAGCTTTCGCGCGCGGATAACGGTGGAAGGCCTGCCCGACGCCAATGGTCAAATTGTCGACCTCGAACGGGTCGGCATCCTGCTGGACGCGGCGCGCGGACAACTTGACCACGCCATGCTCAATGACATTAAGGGCTTGGAAAAGCCGACGCTGGAAAATATCTGCTTATGGCTGTGGGGAGAGTTGCAACAAGATTTGCCGCAGCTATGCGCGGTTGAAGTGTTCCGCGACAGTCTCGGCCATTCATGTCTTTATCAGGGGAGTCAACATGGCCACTAAAGGCAGCGACACAACTGGCGCCACTATGCTTGGGCAACAGAGCAAGCTGCCCGCTTCGCCCGATGAAGCGGTGCTGGAGCGGGTGCCAAACCCACACGCTGACACACAATATGTGGCGCGCTTTGCGGTGCCCGAGTTCACATCAATTTGTCCGGTCACCGGACAGCCAGATTTCGCCCATATTGTGATTGACTATGTGCCTGATCAGTTTTTGGTTGAGAGCAAAAGTTTCAAATTATTCATGTCAAGTTTTCGTAACCACGGTGCTTTTCACGAAGATTGCACTTTGCTGGTGGCCAAACGTTTGATTGCCTGTATGCAGCCGACATGGTTGCGCATTGGTGGCTATTGGTATCCGCGTGGCGGTATTCCGATTGATGTGTTCTGGCAGACCAGCGAACCACCGGTTGGGCTTTTCATTCCCGACCAAGGTGTGCCGCCCTATCGCGGCCGCTAAGTCAGTTACAGCTCAATTAACTGCGAGGTGAATGGCTTTCAGCGTTGTCAATAAATCGCGGGCGCCATCCAATGGCAGACAGCTCGGCGCATCGCACAAAGCCTCATCAGGTCGCGGGTGAAACTCAAGAAAGACACCATTGGCTCCGGCCGCAATTGCCGCTTTCGCCAACACGCTTACGCCATCGCGGCGACCGCCCGTGCTGGCACCTGCTGTGCGCGGGTCGGCGCCAGGCAATTGTACCGCGTGCGTGGCATCCATGGTAACCGGCACGCCGAGTTTTTTCATTTCCGGAATGCCGAGCATGTCGACGACCAGATTATTATAGCCAAAGCTTGAGCCGCGATCGCACAAAATCACTTGCACGTCAGGCGCTGCTTCACGGGCTTTGGAAATAATATTGGCGCAATCCCATGGCGCTAAAAATTGCGCCTTCTTGGCATGGAGCCAGCCGCCCTGCGCGGCCACAGCTTGCGCCGCCGCGACTACGAGATCGGTTTGCCGCACCAAAAACGCTGGCAATTGAACAACATCGGCGATTTCCGCCACTGGCGCGGCCTGCTCAGGCGTGTGAATATCGGTCACCACGGGCACATTATGAGCGGCTTTGACGGCCGCCAAAATTGGCAAGCCCGCGTCTTGGCCCGGGCCGCGATAGCTTTTGATGGAAGAGCGATTGGCTTTGTCAAAACTGGCTTTGAAAATATACGGCAATTGCAAATCAGCGCAGATGGACTTTAGTTCGGCGCAGACTTCCATCGCCAGCCCTTCATCTTCCAGAACATTGAGACCGGCCATGACCACCAATGGGGCGCCGTCGCCAATTTTTATGTCGTAATTTTTGAGGCTCAAAAGGCTCATCTTCTATCCTTGCCCGCCGGCCTAAACCAAGCGACTTTGAGTGAGCGCCGCTTCGATAAAGGACGCGAATAACGGGTGTGGCGCGAAGGGACGCGACTTTAATTCCGGATGGAATTGTACGCCTATATACCACGGGTGATCGGGAATTTCGACAATTTCGGGCAAAACGCCATCGGGCGATACGCCTGAGAAAATCAAGCCTTTGGCCTCTAATTGCGCGCGGTAATCCATATTCACCTCATACCGGTGACGGTGGCGTTCAGAAATCACCCGCGTGCCGTAAATATCCTCGGCCCGACTGCCCTGTTTCAAATAGGCTTCAAAAGCGCCCAAGCGCATGGTGCCGCCCAAATCCGAGCTGACGCCGCGCTTTTCTAGCATTTCGCCATCGACCCATTCGGTCATCAAGCCCACCACAGGCGTACCCGACAGACCAAATTCAGATGAGGTGGCGTCGCGAATACCGGCCATATTGCGAGCCGCTTCCAGCACTGCCATTTGCATGCCAAAACAAATGCCGAAATACGGCACTTTGCGTGTGCGGGCGAAATTGGCGGCGGCGATTTTGCCTTCCGAACCGCGCTCGCCGAAGCCGCCGGGCACCAGAATGCCATTGACTTTTTCAAGATAGGCGGCGGCGTCTTCTTTTTCAAAAATCTGCGCGTCCATCCATTCCAGATTGACCCTCACATTATTGGAAATGCCGCCATGTTGTAGCGATTCAATAAGCGATTTATAGGCTTCTTTCAGCTCTGTATATTTACCAACAATGGCAATCGTCACTTCGCCTTCAGGGTCGCGCACACTGCTGACAACGTCATCCCACATTTCCATATCCGGCTCTGGCGCATCGGTGATGCCAAAGGCTGACAAAACTTCCGTATCCAGCCCTTCGGCATTGTAACAATGTGGCACGGCATAAATCGTATCGACATCGCGCGCTTCAATCACTGCCGACTCGCGCACATTACAGAACAGCGCAATCTTGCGCTTTTCGCTTTCCGGAATCGGTCGGTCGCAGCGGCACATTAAAATGTCCGGCTGGATACCAATCGACCGCAATTCTTTCACCGAGTGCTGTGTCGGTTTGGTTTTCATTTCGCCGGCGGCGGGAATGTATGGCAGCAGCGTCAAATGCACAAACACCGAATTGCCGCGAGGCAAATCATTGCGCAATTGGCGAATGGCTTCAAAAAACGGCAGACCTTCAATGTCACCGACAGTGCCGCCGATTTCGCACAGAACAAAATCAACGTCATCGACATCGGACAAGACAAAATTCTTAATCGCATCGGTGACATGGGGAATCACCTGAACCGTGCCGCCGAGATAATCGCCGCGCCGTTCTTTGGCGAGAATATCGCGATAAATTTGACCTGTGGTGACATTATCGCCGCGACTGGCCGGCACGCCGGTAAAGCGTTCATAATGGCCAAGATCCAAATCTGTCTCGGCGCCATCGTCGGTCACATAAACCTCACCATGCTGGTAAGGCGACATGGTGCCCGGATCAACGTTCAAATAAGGGTCAAGTTTACGCAGTCGCACCCGATAGCCACGGGCCTGCAATAATGCGCCCAAAGCGGCCGAAGCCAAACCTTTTCCGAGTGAAGAAACCACACCGCCAGTAATGAATATATATCGCGCCATGGGATTGAAACCTACGCGATAGATTCGATTCGGGCGAGTCGAAAAACGCTGGGGAAATTTTTATCCGCAGATAAGTTAAAAAACTGAGTTTTACTCAGGGCTTGGCAAATCCAAATCCGGCAAAATCGGGGCTGGCGCAAGGATTTGATTCTGACCATCCGACTCAATAACCGAATCAAGCACGGAGGTGTTTTTATCAACGGTCGATAAAACCGTAAGCCCAATGCTGGTCAGAAAGAAAACGCCGGCCAGAATACCGGTCGAACGGGTCAGCGCATTGCCGAGGCCACGGCTGGACATCATCCCATTGCCGCCGCCACCGATCCCCAAGGCCCCGCCTTCGGATCGTTGCAGCAAAATCAAAACAATCATCGCTATAGCGATAATCAAGTGGATCACCAGAAGAATGGTGGTCATAGCAAGCTCCTAAAATTTCCGGTGTTTTAGACCATAAGTCGGCATTTGACCAGTGTTTTACAATCTATTGTTGATAGGCCGCCAAAATGCCCAAAAAATCACCGGCTTTAAGGCTTGCCCCACCGACCAAAGCGCCATTGACATGCGGCACTGCCATGAGCTCTTGCGCATTGCTCGGCTTCACCGAACCGCCATAGAGAATACGCATAGCCGCGCCCTGTTCGCCGAACCGACGCACCAGCGCTTTTCGTAAGGCCAAATGCACTTGCGCCACTTGCTCAGCGGTCGGAGTCAGTCCGCTGCCAATGGCCCAAACCGGTTCATAGGCAATCACCGTATTGGCGCTGGTGCAACCATCGGGCAATGAACCCCGCAATTGCTTGCCAACAACCTTTAATGTGTCGCCAGACTTTCTCTCTTTCAGCGACTCGCCGACGCACATAATGGCGGTCAATCCAGCCTTATGCGCCGCTTCGACTTTGGCTTTAACGAGTTTGTCAGTTTCACCATGATCGCTGCGGCGCTCGGAATGACCAATAATGACGGCGCTGGCCTTGGCCTGTTTCAGCATCTCGGCGCTGATGTCACCGGTATGAGCGCCAGACGCATGAGGATGACAATCCTGCCCACCCAAAGCCAGTCGCGTGCGGGCTTTCATGCGGGCGCGCAAATCTGCCATTGGCGCCAATAATGTCGCTGGCGGGCAAATCATGGTGTCGCACTCATAACGTGTCTTGCCGGATAATTTGGTAATCAACGCCCGAATTTGTTTCAAATCGGCTGGCGTGCCATTCATTTTCCAATTGCCAGCAATCAGCGGGCGCGGCGATTTAGGGGTTTTTTGAGCGGGCATGGGTTTTCCTATTTGCATTTGTTTTCGGACTTTTACATACAGTGTTATAAGTTGCATGTCACCCGCTTGCCGACAACGCTTAGGTTGACTATGATGCGCGGCAACGGCTGGCTGGAACCAGCAGATAACCATGATAGCTGAAAGAAAATCTCATGCTCGACATTATGCGTAAGTCCGTCAACGGTTTCGTTGGCATCCTCCTCATCGCCCTTCTGGTGGTTGCCTTTGGCCTATGGGGAATTGCTGACACATTCACCGGTTTCTCAAATAATGTGCTGGCCAAAGTCGGCGATGAAGAGATTGAACGGGTTGAGTTTCAATTACGCTATCTGCAGCAATTGCAAGCGATAGAGCAGCAATTCGGCACGTCAGTTAGCCCCGACCAAACCCGTAGCCTTGGATTGGATCGCGACGTTTTGCGCAATATGATTGGTTCGGCCGCCTTGCGCGCTTCCGCCGTTGACCTCGGTCTGGGGCAATCTGATGAAGCGCTGGCGGCAGAGATTATCGCCGACCCAAATTTCGCCGGGCCAAATGGAAAATTTGACGAACCAACTTTCCGCGCTGTTTTGCAACGCAATGGTCTGAGCGAAAAACTATATGTGAAAGACCAACGCGATTTTAATATTCGTGCGCAAATGTCGAACGCTTCCTATGAGCGCGCCATTATGCCGGCGATGATGAGTGAAAAATTATTCAGCCATTTCCTCGAACGCCGCGTGGCCAAATATCTTATCCTCACCCTCGAGTCGATTGACGATGTTGGTGAGCCAACCGAGGAAGAGCTGGAAAGCTTCTACGAGCAAGCCAAATTGCGCTTCACCGAAGCCGAACGCCGCTCGGCTGATTTGCTGGTGCTGACGGCGGAACGTTTCTCGGAGAATATGAGTTTTTCAGATGAAGAATTGCGGGCCGAATATGAGCAGTCTATTGACCTGTTCACCCAAGCCGAAGAACGCGCCATTGACCAGCTGGTGTTGGCCGATGATGTCGAGATTGCCAAGGTCAGCGCGCTGATTGCGCAAAACAAGCCGTTTGTTGACATCGTCAGGGCTGCCGGACAAGATTTTGACAATACCGATTTGGGATGGGTCAAAACCAGCGATATTATTTCAGCCGAATTGAGCGAAAAAGCTTTCGCCATGGAAAAAGGCGAGATTAGCAATGTCATTGAAGGTCCATTGGGCGCCGTGGTGTTGCGCGTGCGCGATATTAAGCCGGAAGTGGTGCAGAGCTTTGAGGACGTGGCCGATAATTTGCGTCAGGCGATTGCGCTGGATCGGGCGTTGGAAGACATGCTGGCATTTTCTGAAACCGTCGAGGACAATCGCGCAGCCGGCGTGAGCTTACAGGAAATTGGCCAGCGCTTTGATTTGCCAGTGGTGAGCGTTGAGAAATTCACCCGTGACGGCACATTGGAAGACGGCAAGTCGTCGGAAATTTTGCAACGCTACCCTAGCCTGCTCGAAAGCCTTTATGGGGCTGTGACTGGCGAAGATATTGCCATGTTTGAAGCACCAGACGGCAGCTTTGTTTGGGCGCAAGTGAATGATATTCAGCCGAGCCAAGTGCAACCATTAACCGCCGTGCGTCAAGACGCCATCGCACAATGGAAAGTGGCCGAGCAAGCGAAATTATTGGAAGCCATGGCGGCGCATTTAGTGTCGCAAGGCAATAGCGGTGTTGCTTTTGACACGCTTGCCAAAGACTTCCCCCGCCGCACGTTGACCTCGGAGCCAATGACCCGTCAGGTCAGCAATGATACGTTCTCCGAGCAAGCGGTCGAAAGACTATTCGCCGTCGAGAAAAATAAATTTGCCTGGGCGCCGGTCGGCTTTGGTAGCGAATTATTGGTCATGCAGGCGGTCGACGTTATTGACGCTGAGCTGAAAGATGGCGAAGCCAAGGATTTGATTTACGGCGGTGAGCTGCGCAAATATCGCGCCGATTTGGTTAACCAATTCATTATGAGCTTGCGCACCACTTATGGCGTAGAGGTTTACGATAGCGCCGTGCAACAAGCCCTCAACCAATTGGCGGCGCGATGACATCTGACTCGGGTGCCTTTTCGGAATTTGAAAAAACCTATCTCGCGGGAACCCCTCAACTTGTCTGGTCGGAACTGATTGCCGATTTGGAAACACCGGTCGCCGCCTATTTGAAATTATCGCAAGACCAGCCCTATTCGTTTTTGCTGGAGTCCGTGGAAGATGGCGACATTCGCGGCCGCTATTCAATGATTGGTCTGTCTCCGGATTTGCTGTTTCGCATTCGTGATGGCCAACCGGAAATCAATCGCAACGCCAGCGCTGATCTCGACAATTACCAACCGATGGAACATGCCCCGCTGGACGCTTTGCGACTGGTGCTGAAAGAATCGCGGCTGGAGATTCCAGAGGGTTTGGCGCCGATGTCGGCCGGGGTTTTTGGCTATATGGCCTATGATATGGTGCGCCATATGGAAGATTTGCCGAACAATAATCCGGACGTGCTTGGGGTGCCTGATTGCCTGTTCATGCGACCAACCGTGATTGCCGTTTTCGACAGCGTCACCGACACCATTCGTTTGGTCACGCCAGTGCGCCATGATGCTGACATGTCTGCCCAGCAAGCCCATGACGCGGCGCAGGAACGTCTGCAAAGCGCCACTGATTGCCTGTATGAACCGATTGGCGCGCGCGAGATAAATGTGCCCAATGCCTTCGCCCCGCCACAGTCTAATATGAGCCAAGAAGCCTATTTCGATATGGTGACGCGCTCGAAAGCCTATATTGAAGCCGGCGATATTTTTCAGGTGGTGGTCAGCCAGCGGTTTCATATTGATTATGATTTACCAGCTTTTGATTTATATCGGGCGCTGCGGCGGGTTAATCCATCGCCATATTTATTCTTTTTGAATATGCGCGATTTCTCAATTGTTGGCTCCAGTCCGGAAGTGCTTGTCGGGGTTAAAAATCGGCAAGTCAATATTCGCCCGATTGCCGGCACACGATTGCGCGGCAGCAATGCGGCTGAAGATGAAGCCATTGGCGCCGACTTGCTCAGCGATGAAAAAGAACGGGCCGAACATTTGATGCTGCTTGATTTGGGCCGCAATGATGTCGGGCACGTGTCTGAAATCGGCAGTGTGAAAGTCAACACAGCTTTCGGGCTGCAGAAAACCTCGCACCTGATTCACATTGTTTCCGATGTCACGGGCAAGCTATTGCCTGAGTGCGATGAGATTGACGCCCTGAGCGCTGGCTTTCCGGCGGGCACTGTGTCGGGGGCGCCGAAAATTCGGGCGATGGAGATTATTGACGAGTTGGAGCCAGAGCGGCGCGGCGTTTATGCTGGTTGCGTCGGCTATTTTTCCGCCAATGGCGATATGGACACCTGTATTGCCTTGCGCACGGCGCTAATCAAAGACGGCAAGTTATATGTGCAAGCCGGTGGCGGTGTTGTGTATGACAGCACGCCACAATATGAATATGATGAGACTGTGAATAAAGCCGCCGCCCTGTTCCGCGCCGCCGAAGTATCGCTAGAACTGGCACGCGAGAGAAAGAACCGCTGACCACATGCTGACCTTGATTGATAATTATGACAGCTTCACCTTCAACCTCGTGCAATTTCTCGGGGATTTGGGCGCGCCGTGCAAAGTCATTCGTAATGACAAGGCCAGCGTCGAAGAGGTGCTGGCCGATGCGCCGTCCGGACTGATTATTTCACCCGGCCCGTGCGACCCAGACCGCGCTGGCATTTGCCTTGAGCTGATCCGCCAAGCACCAGAAGATTTGCCAATTTTGGGCGTCTGCCTTGGCCACCAGTCAATCGCCCAAGCCTATGGTTCAACGATTATTCGGGCGCCAGAAATTATGCATGGCAAACTCAGCGAGATCAGCCATCAGGGCGATGATTTGTTCGACGGCCTGCCCAGCCCGTTAACTGTGACCCGCTATCATTCATTGATTGTTGAGGAAACCAGCCTAGCCGACTGCCTAGAGGTGACGGCGCGCACGGATGATGGGGTGATTATGGCCATCAAGCACAAACAACGGCCAGTCTATGGCGTGCAATTTCACCCCGAAAGCATTGCCTCGCAAAAAGGCCATCAGTTACTAAGCAATTTTTTGAAAACAACCAATTTGGACGTCGCCCAAGTGCCTGAAGACCGGCATTTGGTGCTAACGACATAGAGGCAATAATGGATGCGTTGAAACCAATTTTGCAGAAACTGGCGCAGGGTAACAGTTTGTCTTCATCTGAAGCGAGCCAAGCGTTTGACATAATTCTGAATGGTGGAGCGAGTAGCGGCCAAATTGGCGGGTTTTTGATGGCCCTGCAACAGCGCGGCGAGACCATTGAAGAAATCACCGCCGGTGCGCAAGTGATGCGCAAGAACGCCCTGCATGTGAAAGCCCCAACCGACGCCGTGGATACCTGCGGCACTGGCGGTGACGGCAGCGGCACTTATAATATTTCAACTGCTGTGGCCTTGGTGGCGGCAGCATGTGGCGCCCATGTCGCCAAACATGGCAATCGTGCGCTCAGCTCAAAATCTGGCTCATCGGAAGTTCTCGAAGCCCTCGGCGTGCGCCTTGATTTGTCGCCAGATGCGTTGGAAACCTGTATTCAGGAGGTCGGCATTGGCTTTCTTTTTGCCCCCAATCATCATGCGGCCATGCGCCATGTTGGCCCCACCCGACAAGAGCTGGGCTTTCGCACAATATTTAACTTGCTAGGGCCGCTGTCTAATCCGGCAGGTGCTAGGCGGCAATTGCTCGGCGTTTATGACAAACGCTGGGTCGAACCTCTGGCCCATGTGTTGAAAAAACTCGGCTCCGAACGCGCCTGGGTGGTGCATGGCAGCGATGGTCTCGACGAGTTGACGACCACCGGCAAAAGCACCGTGGCTGAATTACGCAAAGACGAAGTGCGGGTGTTTGAAATCACGCCAGAAGAGGCAGGGCTGAGCCGCGCCGCGCCGGAAGATTTAGTCGGTGGCACGCCCGCCGAAAACGCTGAAGCGCTGACCGCTTTGCTGGATGGCGAAAAAAGCGCCTATCGCGATATTGTGTTGCTCAATGCGGCGGCGGCGCTATGCATCACCAATAAGGCGCCAAATTTAGCCGATGGTGTCGAGATGGCGGCCTTGGCAATTGACGATGGTGGCGCCAAAAAAACCCTCGCAGAGCTGGTCAAAACAAGCCAGCGTTTGGCCTCATAATGCAGCCACAAAAAGACATTCTGGCGCATATCACGGCTTATAAGCTGGAAGAAATCGCCGCCGCCAAAGCGCAACGTCCGGCGGCGCAGCTGCGTGCTGAAGCCGAGGCGGCGCACAATGACAATCCGACACGCGGGTTTCTGGCGGCATTGCGCAAAGCGCAGGCTGACAAACGCCCGGCGCTGATCGCTGAGATTAAAAAAGCCAGCCCATCAAAAGGTCTTATTCGTGCCGACTTTGATCCGGCGATTTTGGCCCAAGCCTATGAAGCCGGAGGTGCCAGTTGCCTGTCCGTGCTGACCGATACGCCTTCATTTCAAGGGGCGCCAGATTATCTCAGGCACGCGCGCCAAGCTTGTTCCCTGCCCGCCTTGCGCAAAGATTTTATGTATGACGTCTATCAGGTCGACGAAGCGCGCGCTTGGGGGGCTGATGCGATTTTGATTATCATGGCCGCCGTCAGCGACAGACAAGCGCAAGACCTTTATGCCGCCGCCAGCGAGTTATCCATGGATGCGCTTTTCGAAGTGCATGATGACGCGGAGTTAGACCGCGCTCTGGCTTTATCGCCGCAGCTTATTGGCATTAATAATCGCAATTTGCGCAGTTTTGAGACCAGTCTTGAGACCACACGTCAACTTATGCGCCGCGTGCCAGAAAATATTTTGCTAGTGAGTGAAAGCGGCATCGCCACCTCCGATGATGTGCAAGGACTGATGAATGACGGAATTCCAGCATTTTTGGTAGGCGAAAGTTTAATGCGACAAGATAATGTAACTGAAGCGACAAAAAATCTAATCGAATCGTTTTAAAGAACTTGCCCCCAAAAGCGAATAAAAGTAGAACATAGAAGTTAGTGATTCGTTCTATTTTTCGTTATATATCTGGGGGATTAAGCCGTGCTCACAAAGAAACAAAGTGAACTTTTGATGTTCATCAACGAACGGTTAAAAGAATCCGGCGTGTCTCCGAGTTTCGATGAAATGAAGGAAGCGCTTAATCTCAAGTCAAAGTCTGGCATTCACCGTCTTATTACAGCGCTTGAAGAGCGCGGCTTTATTCGCCGCTTGCCGCATCGCGCCCGTGCACTCGACGTGGTGAAACTTCCAGACAATATGAAATCAAGCCTGTCGGCCCCATCGCGCGCCACAGCCCCTCCTTTTGCCGCCAATGATGACCGCAGCGTATCGATTTCTGTGATGGGACGGATTGCGGCGGGGACACCGATTGAGGCCTTGCAAGAAGAGGTCAACCAAATCTCTATTCCCATGGAAATGATGCGCTCAGGCGAACATTACGCCTTGGAAGTGCATGGTGACTCGATGATTGAAGCCGGTATTTTAGACGGTGACACGGCGGTTATTCAAACCACCCCATCGGCTGAGAATGGCGAAATTGTTGTGGCTTTGGTCGAAGGTCACGAAGCGACACTCAAACGCCTGCGCCGAAAAGGCGATATGATTGCGCTGGAATCGGCTAATTCGGCCTACGAAACCCGCCTGTTCCGCTCCGATCAAGTGCGCGTTCAGGGTCGTTTGGTCGGGCTTATCCGCAAATATTAATCCACCTTACTGCGTCTCACTCCGCCTTCCTCGTCTTGCTGCGCCTTAGCGTGCCAAAGCCGCGCCTGATTGGAGGTGACGATTTGTTTGGCGTTCGGGTAAATCTCCACATTTGGCTTGGCTGACAGGGCCGCCTTATCCAACAACAGAGCTTGGCACGGATATTGCGCACTCACCCGTGGCGCCACGACAATATCGAAATCATTGCAGGCTTGGGTTAACGCATGGCGATAAATCACCAATGCCAAACGCCGCCCATCAGCCAGCTGATGAGGACATAGCGCTCTGTCGCAAGCTGGTGCTGGCGCTGTCGTGGGGCGCCAATAGTCGCGCAGCAATTGCAGCTGATAAGGATTGCCGCGCTGGCGAATGACGCGCAGCCCATGTTCGCTGTCCTGCACCAAAATGCCATCACCCGATTGAACAATGGCCAACACCGGCTTTTCGCTGCGCCCCAACATCATCAGCGCCAGACAAATTGATACGAATGCCAGCCGCCGCCCAAGACGACCGCCCAGCGCCCACAAAATCAATCCGACTATGGCGCAAAGGAAAGCCCAAGGCGGGGTCGGCGCGACATACCAAACGGCTTGAGTGGTGGTGGCAACCCATTGGGCAATAGCGATAATTTGGGCCAAGCCCCAGCCCATAATCGCCAGACTGAAACCATGTAGGCCAAACGGCAAAAGCGCCAGAGAGAGCGCTGCCATAGGCATCACCAAAAGCGAGAAAATCGGCATCGCCAGCATATTGGTCACCAATCCGAAACCGGCCATTTGCCCAAAATGATAGGCCGCAATATAGCCCGTCACGCTGCCGGCAATCAGGCTGGTTGAAAACAAGCCCCAAAGCCCGATACGCAAATAACGCCAAAGGCGTTGGTGCACCGCAAACCCCTCATAGTGGCGGAAAACCTGATTGCGACTTTGCCAGTATTCATAATAGGCAATCAGCGCCATGACGGCGGCAAAGGACATTTGAAAACC
>CALEFA010000009.1 GCA_937876775.1 uncultured Rhodobiaceae bacterium
GATCAGTTAATTTATACGGCCGAAGATTTACGCGTCGGCCTATTCAAACCAGAGCAAATGTAAGCAATTTTCGGAGAACGTTATGCGGCGAGTCGCCATTACCGGTATCGGTATTATTTCGAGCATTGGCAATAATGCCGCTGAAGTGTCAGCCAGTTTGCGCGAGGGGCGCTCTGGCATTAGCCGCTCTGATGAACAGGTTGATTTGGGTTTTCGCAGCCAAATAGCTGGCCGCCCAAGTTTCGACATTGACGCCAATATTGATAAGCGCAATCGCCGCTTTATGGGTGATGGCGCGGCATGGAATTTTGCCGCGATGGAACAAGCCATCGCCGATGCCGGCCTGTCGCCCGATGATGTGTCCAACCCAATGACCGGACTGATTATGGGCTCCGGCGGGCCGTCGACCAAAGCCTTAATTGCCGCCGCTGATACAGCCCGCAACGCCAGCCCGAAACGGGTTGGCCCGTTCGCCGTGCCAAAGTGCATGTCGTCGACCAATTCAGCCACATTGGCGACCCCGTTCGCCATTAAAGGCCTTAATTATTCCATCTCATCAGCCTGCGCCACCTCCACCCATTGCATTGGCAATGCCTCGGAGATGATCCAATGGGGCAAACAAGATGTGATGTTTGCTGGTGGCGGCGAAGAATTAGACTGGGCGCTATCGGTTCTGTTCGATGCCATGGGCGCCATGTCGAGCAAGTATAATGACACGCCAGCTGTCGCCAGCCGCGCCTATGACGCCAATCGTGATGGCTTTGTCATCGCAGGCGGCGCCGGTGTTGTGGTGTTGGAAGAAATGGAACGGGCGAAAAAACGCGGCGCCAAAATCTATGCCGAAGTGGTCGGTTATGGCGCCACCTCGGACGGCTATGACATGGTGCAACCTTCAGGCGAGGGCGCCATTCGCTGTATGCAAATGGCTATGAAAGACCTTGATTGCCCGATTGACTATATCAACCCGCATGCCACATCGACGCCCGTTGGCGACATTAAGGAAATCGAAGCGCTACGCACATTGTTTGGCGCCGACTGCCCACCAATCAGCGCCACCAAATCTTTGACCGGCCACTCGCTGGGCGCGGCCGGTGTGCAAGAAGCGATTTATTCTTTGCTGATGATGCAAGATGATTTCATTGCCGCGTCAGCGCATATTGAAACACTGGATCCAGATTTTGCCGATATGCCAATCATCCGCGAACGCCGCGATGGTGCTGGGTTGAATTGTGTGATGTCGAATAGTTTCGGCTTTGGCGGCACCAATGGCACGCTGGTGATGAAAAAGGTCTAACGCCAGATTGGCTGCCGGTGCCTTTTCAAACTTGAGACAATAAAAAACCGCCGCAGGCGAACCCGCGGCGGTTTATGCTCTCAGCTAAGAGAGGCGGGACTATTCGTCTTCCGCTTCTTTCGCTTTCCCCTCAAGGTCTTCACCGGTTTCTTGATCGACAACTTTCATCGACAACCGCACTTTGCCGCGATCATCAAAGCCCATCAATTTCACCTTCACTGTATCGCCTTCTTTGACGATATCATTGGTGTTCTCTACCCGACGATCCGCCAGTTGTGAAATATGCACAAGGCCATCGCGCTTGCCAAAGAAATTGACGAAAGCGCCAAAGTCCATGGTTTTCACAACAGTGCCTTCATAAATCATACCAACTTCAGGCTCGGCAACGATTGAATTAATCCAATCAAGAGCGGCACGGATGGCTTCGCCATCTGATGACGCGACTTTGATCAAACCGGTATCGCCAATATCAATTTTGGCGCCCGTTGCTTCAACGATTTCACGAATGACTTTACCGCCTGTCCCGATGACTTCGCGGATTTTATCCTGAGGCACCTGAATGGTTTCAATCTTCGGCGCATATTCGCCCATCTCCGAACGCGCTTCGGTCAAAGACTTGGCCATTTCACCAAGAATATGAGCCCGACCGCCTTTGGCTTGGTCCAATGCAACCTGCATGATTTCTTCGGTAATACCGGTGATTTTAATGTCCATTTGCAGCGAGGTAATGCCTGTGTCCGTACCCGCCACTTTGAAGTCCATATCACCAAGGTGATCTTCGTCGCCGAGAATGTCTGACAAGACAGCGAAACGGTCGCCTTCTTTGATCAGACCCATGGCGATACCAGCAACCGGTTTTTTCAACGGCACACCAGCATCCATCATCGCCAATGATGAACCACAAACTGTGGCCATTGATGACGAACCATTGGACTCGGTAATTTCAGATACCAGACGCAACGTATAAGGGAACTCTTCTTTGCTCGGCAACATCGCTTTCAGCGACCGCCAAGCCAATTTACCATGGCCGATTTCACGACGACCGGTAAAGCCAACACGACCCGTCTCACCGACTGAGTAAGGTGGGAAATTGTAATGCAGCATAAAGTTTTCGCGATAAGTGCCTTCCAAAGCGTCGACGAATTGCTCGTCATCACCAGTGCCCAATGTGGCAACCACCAAGGCCTGCGTTTCACCACGGGTGAACAGGGCAGAACCATGGGTACGTGGCAATACGCCGGCTTCGGCAACAATCTGACGCACATCAGCAAGTCCACGACCATCGATACGTTTCGATGTGTCGAGAATGCCACCGCGCACAATATTGCTTTCCACTGATTTAAAGGCAGATGACACCGCAATACGCTCATCAGGTGATGCGTCTTCGCTGACCAATTCTGCATTTACTTTGTCGCGTAATTCAGCAATCGCCGCTTGGCGCGTTTGCTTGTCAGCTTGCTGATAAGCTTCTTGCAAACCAGCCTGAGCCAAATCAGCGACTTTTGCTTTCAGCTCTGAGTCATCAGATTCTGGCACCACGCGTGGCTCTTTGGCCGCTTGTTCAGCCATACGAATACACGCCTCAATCACTGGCTGGAAGCCTTTGTGGCCATGCATCACGGCACCCAACATCACATCTTCTGGCAGCTCATTAGCTTCTGACTCAACCATCAACACGGCATCATCAGTACCGGCAACCACCAGATCCAAATCGCTTTCCGCCATTTGGTCGAGGGTTGGGTTCAGCACATATTCGCCATCGATAAAGCCGACACGTGCTGCACCAATTGGCCCTTGGAAAGGAATGCCCGAAATCGTCAGAGCTGCTGAAACAGCAACCAAAGCAACAATATCGGCATCATTTTCAAGGTCATGGCTCATCACAGTGGCAAT
The DNA here is from genome assembly GCA_937876775.1 of uncultured Rhodobiaceae bacterium. Taxonomy (GTDB): domain Bacteria; phylum Pseudomonadota; class Alphaproteobacteria; order RS24; family RS24; genus JAHEGN01. The sequence continues at coordinate 3,188 of CALEFA010000009.1, forward strand.
GACTTGGGTTTCATTTTTGAAGCCTTTAACAAAAAGCGGGCGAATAGGACGGTCAATCAACCGTGAGACCAATGTCTCTTTTTCGCTCGGGCGCCCTTCGCGTTTGAAATAGCCGCCAGGTACTTTACCGGCTGCATAGGCTTTCTCTTGGTAATTTACTGTCAGGGGAAAGAAGTCCAACCCTGGTTTTGGACTGCGGTCAGCAACAACTGTTGCCAAAACGCTGGTTTCGCCATAGGTCGCCAAAACGGCGCCATCGGCTTGGCGTGCAATACGCCCAGTTTCTAAAACGAGCGGCCGTCCGCCCCAATCAATTTCTTCTCGTGTAATCTTAAACATACGTTTTCCTATCAAGGTGCCCGCCGCCATAGTTTCCAAGCTTTGGGCACCATGCCAGAGCAGCCCAATTGCTGCCGACTGGCCATGCAGAGAATATGTCGAAAGACTAAGCCTATTCTCATAAGTTTCTGTCCCGACCCCATGCCGGTGCAGATCATATTGGGCTTAACAATATTTGAGGGCTGGCCCCGCCAAGCGAAGCCAGCCCCAAATTTTAACGCCGCAAACCAAGCCGTTTAATAATGCCTTGGTAGCGTTCCTCATCGCGTCCCTTGACATAGTCAAGCAAACGACGACGTTGGCTAACCATTTTCAAAAGACCGCGCCGCGAATGATTATCCTTGGCATGGGTTTTGAAGTGGTCGGTCAAATTGGCGATACGTTCTGTCAGAATGGCAATTTGCACTTCCGGTGAACCTGTGTCACCGGCCACAATTGCATGTTCTTTAATCAGCGCTTCTTTGCGCTCTGCTGTAATCGACATCATAGCTCCTTCTTGGCCCGAGGCCAGATTAGAGGTTGAAAACCCGCACAGGACGCAGCCCATGGGCATCGGCCTGACAAATGGCAATCGGTAAATCTGCGCAATGCACATAAACCATTTGCCCCTGATCCATCGTCTTCCCTTGCGGGTTGATGAGATGGTGCGGCGAAATCGCTTGCCCCTGCTTTATGCGTGACGCTTGTGTGTCGTCAACGGCCAACGCCAAGATGTCGTCCAGCGCGGTCGTCAAAGGCAGCAGACAAGCGTCAAGAGCAGCCAAATCCGGCGCACTATGGCCCAAAAGACGAAGTTTTTCCAGCCCTATTGCGTTTTTTTCGTTGAAGCCGCCAACTTGCGTCCGGCGCAGGCTGACAACATGGCCACAAGTGCCCAAAAACTGAGCCAAATCGCGGGCGAGAGAGCGTATATAGACACCTTTTCCGCATCCCACATCGAGCGTGGCATAGTCGCTCTGGCTGGCATCGACCAGCTTAATCTCGTCAATACGCACCTGACGAGCCGCCAAATCGACGGTTTCCCCAGCTCGCGCTAGGGCATAGGCGCGCTGACCATTTTTCAAAATCGCTGAGAATTGCGGCGGCACTTGCGCAATGACGCCGGTGAAATGAGCCAACGCATCGGCAATCTGCTGCGCAGTTGGCCGCTGGTCGCTGGTGGCAATCACTTGTCCTTCCAAGTCATCTGTATTGGTCGCCGCCCCCCAAGCAATGCGCACCTGATACCGCTTGGCGGCATCTTGCATAAAGCTCACCGTCTTGGTGGCTTCGCCCAAAGCAATTGGCAAAATGCCGGTCGCCAGCGGATCAAGCGTGCCGGCATGACCGGCTTTATTGGCATTAAAAAGCCGCCGGATAATGGCGACGGCAGGGGTTGAACCAAGCTCAAGCGGTTTGTCGAGATTGACCCAACCGCTAATCGCGCGACCGTTTTTGCGGCGCCCCATTACGCACCATCTTCAACGTCGACGGGAGTATCAGCAGCCGCATCAGCGGCGGTATCGGCAGAGGTGTCGCGGGTAACTTTTTGCGACGCCAAAAGCGCGTCCATTTTAACCGCTTGGTCGAAACTCGCATCAGCGGCGAATTTAATATCAGGCGTGAATTTCAAGCGCATGCCGGTGAGAGCGTGCTTTTTCAAACGCGGCACTTCGAGGTTTAACAAATCAACAATCTTGTCGAGATTGTCGCCCCCAAGCGGCATAATATAGGCCGTCGCATGACGCAAATCTGGACTGATGCGCACTTCGGTGACACTAATGACCGCGCGCTTCAATATTTTGGCTTCAAAATCGCCGCGATGCAAAACCTCGCTGAGGCGATGGCGTAGCACTTCGCCGACCCGCAGCTGTCGCTGGCTCGGCGGCTTGCCCGCAATATTTTTCTTGCCAGATCCGGCGACCATATCGACTAGCTATCTAATGTGCGGGCGACTTCTTCGACACTGTAACATTCAATGATGTCACCGGCTTTAAGGTCTGTGTATTTCTCAAAGGCCATACCGCATTCTTGTCCGGAAGCAACCTCTTTGACCTCATCCTTAAAGCGTCGCAGAGAACTCAACTCGCCTTCATGAATAACAATGTCGTCGCGAATGAGACGGACTTTGGCGCCACGGCGCACCAGACCTTCCAAGACCCGACAACCCGCCGCTTTGTCGCCCTTGCCAACGGCAAAGATTTCCAAAACCTCGGCCTTGCCCAGAGCTGTTTCGCGCAAATCAGGTGACAACATACCAGCCATGGCGGCTTTCAGATCATCAACCAAATCATAAATCACATTGTAATAACGAATTTCGGTGCCGGTCGCTTCGGCGGCGGCCCGGGCTTGCGCATTGGCGCGCACATTAAAGCCAACAACCACAGCATTTGAGGCTGAGGCCAGCGTAACATCGCTTTCGGTAATCGCGCCAACGCCGGTATGAACAGCGCGGGCGATGACTTCATCCGTGCCAAGTTTTTCAGCCGCTTGTGCAATCGCTTCAACCGAACCTTGCACGTCGCCTTTGACGACGAGGGTCATTTCATGAATCTCGGAGTCTTTCAGCTGTGTCATCATCTGGTCGAGCGAGGCCGCACGTGGGCCTGCCGCACTGGCGACTTCGCGTTCTTTACGGCTGCGATATTCGGCAACTTCACGAGCCCGTGCTTCATTCTCAACAACTGAGAAAATCGTGCCCGCACCCGGCGCGCCACCGGCCCCTAAAACTTCAACCGGCACAGATGGGCCAGCTTCTTTGATTTGCTCACCACGGTCATTGATCAGGGCGCGTACGCGGCCCGACTCACTGCCGACCACAAAAATATCGCCGACCCGCAATGTACCGCGTTGCACCAGAACCGTTGCCACCGGCCCACGGCCCTTATCGAGCTTGGCCTCAATCACCACGCCTTCGGCTTCGCGATTGGCATTGGCTTTCAGTTCCATCAACTCAGCTTGCAACGCCACCGCTTCCAATAGATCGTCGAGGCCAGCACCGCTGAGCGCCGAGACTTCAATCATTTGCGTGTCGCCGCCCATTTCCTCGGAAATGATTTCATGCTGCAGCATTTCATTTTTCACCCGATTAGGATCAGCTTCTGGCTTGTCCATTTTATTGATCGCCACAATGATCGGCGCTTCGGCGGCTTTGGCGTGGTTAATCGCCTCAATGGTTTGCGGCATCACCCCATCATCGGCGGCCACCACCAAAATCACAATATCAGTAACCCGCGCACCCCGTGCCCGCATGGCGGTAAAGGCGGCGTGACCTGGCGTGTCGATAAAGGCAATAACATCGCCGTTTTTGGTCGTCGTTTGATAGGCGCCAATATGCTGGGTAATGCCACCGGCTTCACCATCGGCAACCTTGGCCTGACGCAGGGCGTCGAGCAAAGATGTTTTACCGTGGTCAACGTGACCCATAACCGTTACGACCGGAGGCCGTGGCGTTTTATTTGTTTCCGCATCATCGTCACCGACAACGCCGATTTCAACATCGCTTTCCGACACGCGGCGCACTGTATGGCCAAATTCTTCGGCCACAATCTGCGCCGTATCAGCGTCGATCACATCGTTGATTTTCAACATCATGCCTTGCTGCATCAATACTTTGATGACGCCAACGGCACGCTCTGCCATGCGGTTGGCCAGCTCCTGAATGGTAATGGTTTCTGGCAATTGCACGATACGCGATACTTTTTCGCTCGAATCTTGAGACGACGACTGGCGCTTGTCGCGCTCACGACGCCGCTTGATAGACGCCAATGAGCGCATCCGCTCTTCGTCATTCAAAGCATCGTTAATGGTCAGCTTACCGGTGCGACGGCGGCGTTCGCCGGCCCGGCGATCGGGTGGGCGTTTGGCCGCTTCCGGACGCTCTTTAACTTCTTCGCGACGCGGCGCGACAGGGCTTGCCACAGGTGCCACATCGGCTGGATTGGCCTTGTCGGCCTTCTTTTTCTCGCGCGCGAGAGCTTCTGCGCGACGCGCTTCTTCGGCTTCTTGCAGAGCACGTTCTTCGGCCAGATGGGCATCTTCTTCGGCCCGCGCTTTGGCGTCAATCTCAGCCTGTTTGGCCTCTTCAACGGCACGCACTTTGGCGTCGGCAACCGCCGCCATACGTTTTTCATGTTCAGCTTTTGACAAGCCGTCTGGAATTTTCGTCTCAACCGGTGTGGCGGCTGGCGCCGCGCTTGGTGCGGCGGCGGGAGCGGCTGGCGCTTCTTCCATTGTCTCTTGTTCTTCAGGAGCAGCCCCTGGCTTGACCATCCGTTTGCGGCGTTTTTCAACCAGCACAGATTTACTACGGCCATGCGAAAAGCTCTGGCGGACTTGGCCAGATTCAACAGTCCGTTTCAGGCTCAGGGTCTTACCGCGTTGGCCAGCGCCTTCGCTATCATCGCCTTTATCTGTATCACTCATTCGCTCTCACTCCTGTTACCCCCATTTTGTGAACCCACATAGGCCACAAAACGGTTTGCCTGCTGTTGAATGCGGCGCGCCCAATCTGCATCGGTAACCGCTGCGTGTATCACATTTGTGCCGCCAAAAGCCAAGCACAATTGTTCCACCGAAAATGCTTCTAGCACCACCAAATGGCGGGCATCGGCGCGCGCAGCCATTTGCTTGCGCCCATTTTCAGCCCCGTCAGAAGCCGCCAACAGCATGGCCACCCGACGGTTTTTTAGTGCCGCATCCACTTTCGTGAACCCTAACACAATTCGTCCTGCCTTGCGGGCCAGTCCCAGAAGAGACAAAACCCGCTTCTCTAAAAGAACCGCCACTTGCGCTGCCAAATCATCGGGCACCGACAAATCGGCTTGTTCTTTTAATTGCGCCACCGCCTGATATTGGCTGATGACCCAAAACCCGTCGCCGGGTAGTTTCTCTGCCAAATCAGGTGTTACCACCCCATCTGGCGAAATAACAAAGCGCAGCATATCTGCCTCGTCGGCCTGTTGACCGGTAATCCGGCATTCCTGCTGCATCGCTTCACGCTGCCCTAAACTGCGGGCACCTCAGCTTCGGCTTCGGCTTCTTCTTCAGCCAAAAGCGCTGCTTGTTGCTCGGCCGCTTGCGCGTCCAATTCTTCCTGCGTTACCCAGCCGACTTTTACCCGCGACTGCATAATAATCGCCTCGGCTTCATCGGCGGTTATATCAAAACCGTCGAGAATGCCATCTTGGCGCACGCGTTTACGATCGACTGTTTCAAACCAACCGGTCAAATCATCGGTGACGCAACCAGCGAAATCTTCCAATGTTTTAATATCATTTTCACCCAAACGCACCAACATAGCTGGAGTCAGGCCCTCGATTTCAGCCAAATCATCGGCCACGCCCATTTCCTTGCGTTGAGCATCAAGCGCGGCATTTTCACGGTCCAAATGATCGCGCGCACGGTTTTGAATTTCATCCGCCGTGTCATCGTCAAAGCCTTCGATATAAGTGATTTCCTCAAGCGGCACATAGGCGACTTCTTCAACTGTCGCAAAACCTTCTGAGGCCAACAATTGGGCAATCATCTCATCAACATCCAACGCTTCCATAAACAATTGTGAACGCTCGCTAAATTCGGCCTGACGACGCTCGCTTTCTTGCGCCTCGGTCATGATATCAATGTCCCAACCAGTCAATTGTGACGCCAAGCGCACATTTTGACCACGACGGCCAATGGCTAAGCTCAATTGTTCGTCCGGCACCACAACTTCAATACGCTGCACGTCTTCGTCCAACACAACTTTTGAAACTTCGGCTGGCGCCAGTGCGTTGACGATAAAGGCGGCGGCATCTGGCGACCATGGAATAATGTCGACTTTTTCGCCTTGCAACTCATTGACCACGGCTTGCACACGGCTGCCGCGCATACCAACGCAGGCACCGACCGGATCAATGCCCGGGTCGTTGGAAATCACACCGATTTTAGCACGACTGCCCGGGTCACGGGCGACAGACCGAATTTCAATCACGCCATCATAGACTTCCGGCACTTCTTGCATGAACAATTTGGCCATAAAGGCAGGATCTGTTCGCGACAGAATGATTTGCGGGCCGCGCTGCTCGCGACGCACGTCACGAATATAAGCGCGAATACGATCGCCCGGACGGAAAACCTCGCGTGGGATGAGATTATCGCGACGCACAACGGCTTCCCCGCGACCCAAATCGAGAACCACATTGCCATATTCAACACGCTTCACAACGCCATTGATGATTTCGCCAACGCGATCTTTGAATTCTTCATATTGCTGCTCGCGTTCGGCTTCCCGCACGCGTTGCACAATCACTTGTTTCGCGGCCTGAGTGGCGATGCGACCAAATTCGACCGGCGGCAGTTCGTCGATAATCTCGTCACCAATCTGCGCTTCAGGGTTTTCGCGCTGGGCGATAGCAAGCGATATTTCCGTATCATCATTCTCGACCAATTCGACCACTTGAACGGCGCGCAGCAAACGTGTTTCGCCGGTTTTCGGATTGATGTCGACGCGAATATCATTTTCCGCACCATAGCGCGCTTTCGCGGCTTTCTGGATGGCGTCAGCCATTGCCGATAAAACAATCTCGACTTCAATGCCTTTTTCGCGTGCGACGGCATCTGCGATTTGCAGCAACTCAAGTTTATTTGCACTAATACCTGTGGCCATTATGATCTCCTGCCTATGGCTGCCCTGAGGGCGGGTTATATATGCCGAATAGTTCGGCGGTCGTTAATTTTACTCTGACTTCGTCGATTTCTTGCCTTTACTGGCCTTCAAAGACGCTTCAAAAGCGGCATCATCCGGCACCAATCGGGCATCAGCAACATCGGTCAACTGAAACCCTAAAACCTGCGGCGTCTCAAACCCCTTGAGCGTTATCTCAAGGCGCGCTTCGCCGTCTTCAAAACCTTCAATCACCCCGCGAAACCGACGTTGGCCTTCAATCGCGTGCAATAGTTCAATTTTCGCTTCCTGCCCGGCCCAGCGCTCGAAATCAATCGGACGGGTCAAAGGGCGACCGGCACCGGGTGACGAGACCTCCAATGAATAGGCGGCGGTAATTGGGTTTTCGACATCCAATACCGCTGACAGGCTGCGGCTGATGGCTTCGCAATCTTCAATGCGCAGCTCACCTTGTTCATTATCGGCCATCACTTGCATGATCATCGTCGTGCCTTCGCCGGTCATGCGAATGCGCACCAAATGAAACCCTGCGTCTTCGACTACAGGCTGAATGATGTTCAGCAAAGGCCGTGCCGGCCCCGGCGCCAATAAATGCGCAAAATCGTCCATATCAAACCTCGAAGGCCACCTTACGGTTGGCCACCAATTACGTTTCGGCACTAAAAAAAGCGGGGCTCTTTCGAGCATCCCACTTTGAAAAAGTAGCACCAATGCGATGCACTATAACGTTTTTCGCACTTTCGGCAAGTGTTGTTTGAGCGACTTATAAATAACCGGCCTCAGGGGTGGCGCGGCGCTCAAACTGCAAATAGCCGGGTTGGCGACCGGCGGCGATAGCTTTGGCCTCATAGCGGGTGCCAGGCCAGGCCGGTGGCGCCTGAAGCCAATCATTGGCGTGGTTGGCTGTCCATGAAAATCCGCCATGGCGTTTAAGATGTGACAACGTCCAAGCGAGATAATCCGCAATGTCACTGGCCACCAAAAATTGCCCGCCGGGGCGCAAAACGCGGAAAATCTCTTGCACATTCTGCTGGCTGATAAACCGTCGTTTATTGTGGCGCAATTTATGCCAAGGGTCGGGGTATAATAAATATACGGTGTCGAGGCCGCCATCGGGCAGCGCATCGAGCACATCGCGCGCGTCGTCGTCATGAATGCGGATATTGTCAATGCCGTCTTCGCTGATCGACAGCAGTAATTTGGCAACCCCATTGATGAAAGGCTCGCAGCCAATATAGCCGGTGTCGGGATTGGCTTGGGCACGGGCGGCTAAATGTTCGCCGCCGCCAAAACCAATCTCAAGCGCGTAGCTTTGCCGTGGGCGATCGAAACATTTATCCAGCGTTTTGGCTTGCGCTAAATCCAAGCGCAGTGTCGGCAAAACATCGTCAACCAATCTGGCCTGACGCGGGTGCAACCGATGCCCTTGTCGACGGCCATAGATAAAACGCCGGCTTTCGGTTTGGCCCATGACTTAAAGGGCGGCTTTAATCGCCTCAGCCAAATCTGTACGTTCCCATGAGAACCCACCATCAGATTCAGGCGTGCGGCCGAAATGACCATAAGCGGCGGTGCGCGCATAGATTGGCTGGTTTAACTGCAAATGTTCGCGAATGCCACGCGGGCTGAGATCCATCACTTGCCCAAGCACTTTTTCCAGCGCCGCCTCATCAGCCGATCCGGTGCCGTGGGTGTCGACCAAAATCGACAGCGGCTGGGACACGCCAATGGCATAAGATAATTGAATGGTGCAACGATCAGCAAGGCCTGCCGACACGACATTTTTTGCCAAATAGCGTGACGCATAGGCGGCTGAGCGGTCAACCTTGGTTGGGTCTTTGCCTGAGAAAGCGCCACCACCATGCGGCGCCGCGCCGCCATATGTATCAACAATAATTTTGCGGCCGGTGAGGCCCGCATCGCCATCTGGCCCGCCAATGACGAAAGTGCCTGTTGGGTTGACGTAAAATGCATCTTCCGGGCACATCCAACCTTGTGGCAAAACATTTTCAACAAACGGGCGCACCATTTCGCGAACATCCGATTGCGTCAGACCCTCGTCATGCTGGGTTGAGACAACAATCGAACTGGCGCCAACCGGCACACCATTTTCATAGCGCAAAGACACCTGGCTTTTGCTGTCCGGGCCAAACCCTTGCACCGCGCCACTGTGGCGGGCGGCAGCCATATCGGCCAAAATCTGGTGCGCGTAAGCAATCGGCGCCGGCATCAACTGCTCGGTCTCACGACAGGCATAGCCAAACATAATGCCTTGGTCGCCCGCCCCTTCATCTTTATTGCCGCCGTCGGCATCAACCCCTTGCGCAATATGCGCCGATTGGGCATGCACACGGACTTGCACCTCGGCATTTTTCCAGTGGAAGCCATCTTGCTCATAGCCAATGTCTTTCACCGCAGCGCGGGCAATGGCTTCCATTTCGTCAGCCGATACCAAACCATCAGGCCGCACTTCGCCAGCCAAGACGATCAAATTTGTGGTGGTCAATGTTTCCACCGCCACACGGGCGTCAGATTGACGGGCTAAAAAAGCGTCAAGAACACTATCGGAAATGCGATCACAGACCTTATCCGGATGTCCTTCGGACACAGATTCACTGGTGAAAATATACGATTGGCGCGGCATGTCTCACACTCCACAATTAAAGATGGTGATGTTTTCGCAGGTGGGGCGGTTTTGGTCAAGTTAGGACTTATCTTCTCCTGCGACCCGGGCAATGTCTTCCACCATGGCAAGAAGTTTGCGCCGCGTTTCATTATCATCTATCTGCAAGTAAGCTTGGTTGAGCTGCACGCCTCCACCGCTCGAAACGAAATCAAGATAGGGGGCAATTGGGTTTTTTTCCTGCAAGGCGCCATATTCCGCCCCCGAGCCAGCCGTTTTCAGCCCATCATAGAAATAGCTCACCGGCACTTTGAGCGCCGTGGCCAGCTCGAAAAGCCGACTGGCCGAAATCCGGTTAATGCCCCTTTCATATTTTTGTACTTGCTGGAATGTCAGGCCCAACTTATTGCCTAACATCTCCTGACTCATTTCCAGCATCAAGCGGCGCAAGCGCACGCGGGCGCCAATATAGGCATCAATCTCATGTTGTTTCTTCCTTGGCATTGGCATGTTCCCTTTTTATTATTTTTATCAAGAACAGGTAAATTACGCGTTAGCGGGGGATATACCGCAATGGATTTATTTTATCCTGTGCCAGCGCGACAACACCGCCATCAGGCTCATCAGCAGCAACCAAAGAGTGAAAAACCCTGCGTCACCAATCTGCGCATAAAGGCCTGCTGGCAGCGGCGGTGGCAGGGTTACGCTCAGCGTGCCAGCTTGACCCAAAGGCAGCGCCGCCAAAAGCTGACCGCGCGCATCAAAGGCCGCAGAAACACCGGTGTTGGCACTGCGTATCAATGGCAGGCCTTGTTCAATGGCGCGCAAGCGCACATGCGCTAAATGCTGGTGCGGGCCGAGGCTTTTGCCAAACCAACCATCATTGGTCAGATTAGCCAACCAAGCGGGGCGCTGGTGCTGTGCGCCCAACAATGGGAAAATCGCCTCATAGCAAATCAACGGCGCCAGCGTTGGCAAATCGTCTTGGCTGAAGCGCGCCGCTGCCGGCCCCGCCCGATATCCACCGCGCAATTTGGTGAATTGTTGCAAACCAATGGATTCGAGCCAGGCCTGCATTGGCAAATATTCGCCAAACGGCACCAAATGGTGTTTGTCGCCGCGCTGGATCAGGCGACCATCGCCGCGCCATAACATGGCTGAATTATAAAACTCTGTTTTTCCGCCTTGGAGCTGTCGGCGCTGAGCGCCGGTTAACAGATAGGTTGATTGGCTCTTTAGCTGGCGGCGCAACGCCTCGCCAAACCAATTGCCCTCATCAATCAAAGCCGGAATGGCGGTTTCCGGCCATATGATGATACGAGTTTGCGGCGCCGCGTCGAGACCAGAGCGGGTGATTTTGAAAATCTTATCTATGTGCGCTTGGCGCTTGTCGAGCTGCCATTTTTCACCTTGGTCGAGATTGGGCTGAACAATTAAAACCTGCATAGCCTCGCCATCCATAGGCGGGGCTTCACGGTTAAGAACCACAGCCGAATAGGCGAAGCTGGCGACCAGCAAAACAACACCGGAAACCCGCGCCCAATTTTGACGGCTGACCAAAACAGCGGCACTGATGAGCGCCAGCAAGCCAAGGCCGTGCACACCGACGACATTGGCCGGTTGAGCAAGATATAGCCAACTCCCCCAAGCCATAGTTGGCAGGTTCCATGGCAGGCCGGTCAAAAGCACCGATCGGCAATATTCTGCCAAGGCCCAAAGCAGCGCCAGCCAAAGCAAGGACGGCAAGCGCGAGAACCGCGCATTGAGGGCGCGGAAGCTGAGGCCAAACAAGATAAAGGCGGCACCGGAAAACAGCGCCAAACCGGCGGGAAGCAACGTCACGGCGAAAGGAAGCAACCAAAGAAACGTCTCTGCGTCGACCAAAAACGCCTCGCCAAGCCAATAAAGCCCGGTGAAAAACTGGCCAAAGCCAAACAGCCAGCCAAGCAGAAACAACTGCTTGAGCGATTGACGATGGACAAAGGCCAGATAAAAGACCGTGGCGAAACTGAGATAGAAGATTGGTAAAAGATTAACCGGCGCATAGGCCAGCGGCAGGATACACCCCAAGGCCAAAGCCATGAAATAAGGGTGCCGCAAGCTGAGCTGGCGCCAGCGTTGCATCACTGCTCCGGCGCGGGGCGGCTTTTAATGTCGACGATTTTAATCCGCCGTGGGTCGCCGTCACGAATAACGAATTCAACCTCGCTCTCATCTTCAAACTGATAGCTGATCATTTCGCCGCGCTCGGGCACCCGTCCGGCAATGGCAAACACCAAACCGCCGAGCGTATCAATGTCTTCAAAATCACTATCATCGGAGAACGGCAGAGCCAATTTCTCTTCCAGCTCGGCGATGGTTAGACGGGCTTGCGCGCGCCAATGGCCTGCGCTTTCTTGGCGCAATAAATTGGCGCCATCTTCATCGTGTTCGTCTTCAATATCGCCGACGATTTCTTCAATCAAATCTTCAATCGTCACCAAGCCATCGGTGCCGCCATATTCATCAATGACGAGAGCCATATGGCTGCGCGTCGATTGCATTTTCAGCAAAAGATCAAGCGCCGGCATGGAAGGCGGGACAAAAATCACCGGTCGAATAAGGCTTTTAATATCAATGTCGTTAATATCGGTTGTTTCATGCATGGCCGACATTAAATCTTTCACATGCACCATGCCCAGCGGCTGGTCCAATGTCTCGCGATAAATCGGCATGCGCGAGTGACCGCAATCGGCAAACTGCGCCAGCACTTGTGGCGGCAGGTAATCAATTTCAGTGGCTTCAATGTCGGCGCGCGGCACCATGACATCTTCAATGCGCACGTCACGAAAGCCCAATAAATTGCGCAACATATGCAATTCTTCGCGGGAAAATCCATCTTCACCATCGGCCGCGTTATCGCCCAAAACATCTTCAATGCTCTCGCGCACGCCGCCTTCGCTGGAACCAAAAATCTGGCCCCACCAACGGGCCCAAAACGGGCTATTAGAAGAACTTGACGAACTCATGAGAGGTCTCCCGTCGTCGAATTAAGATAAGGATTGGCAATGCCGCATTGGGCCAAAAGACGGACTTCTAATTGTTCCATATGGCTGGCTTGTTCGTCATCTTGATGGTCATAGCCAAGCAAATGCAAAAGGCCGTGGGTCAATAAATGCCGCGCATGGTCCGTCAGGCTGATGGCGCCCTCGTCGGCTTCACGGGCAAGGGTTTCATAGGCCATAATAATGTCGCCGAGCAAAATCGGGGGCGACGGAAAATCATCACTCGTCGCGGGTTGGGCAAAGTCCAAAGCCGGAAAAGACAAAACATTGGTCGGCTTATTTTTATCTCGATAGCTATGGTTCAACTGCTGCACGGCAGCGTCATTATCCAGCACAAGACTGAGCTCGCAAGCCGGCAACGCCAGCGCCTGCCAGACAAATTGGCCGTGCGCCTGCAACTCAGCAACCAAAGGTTGCCAACGCTTATCAACAATACTGGTGTCAATCGTCAGATCACCGGTCGGACTGTCGGGCTCCGGTTCATCAACCAGCACAGCGGATTGTTGGTTATTATTTTTCATCATTTTCAACTTCTTTTGAGGTCTCGGGTGGAGACTGCGGGGCGGCTGGTTTATGGCGGCGCTGATTATGTGCCGGCAAAACCGTGTCTCGTTTATTATAGGCTTTGACGATGCGTGTCACCATATCATGGCGCACCACATCTTCTTCGCCAAATTCGATAATTTCGACACCCTTCACTTTCGGCAAAATCTCAAGCGCGTCTTTGAGGCCGGATTTGGCACCAAACGGCAAGTCAATCTGGCTAGGGTCGCCGGTAATGACCATGCGCGAATTTTCACCCATACGGGTTAAGAACATTTTCATTTGCATCGGCGTCGCGTTTTGCGACTCGTCAAGGATGACGAATGAATTGCTCAATGTACGACCACGCATGAAGGCCAATGGGGCTATCTCAATCTCGCCAGACTCCAAAGAGCGCACCACTTGCGGGCCCGGCAACATGTCATAAAGCGCGTCATAAAGCGGCCGCAAATAAGGGTCGACTTTGTCGCGCATATCGCCCGGCAAAAAGCCGAGGCTTTCGCCAGCTTCAACCGCAGGGCGCGAGAGAATAATGCGATCAACTTTGCCCTCGACCAACATGGCGGCGGCGGCGGCGACCGCCAAATAGGTTTTGCCCGTGCCCGCAGGGCCTGTGCCGACGACCAGTTCGCGGTTCATCAGCGCGTTAATATAGGCGGCCTGCATTGGCGAACGCGGCAGCACTTCGCGTCGGTGTGTGCGGATGGCTGTCATATCGCCGAGGCGTTTGACATTTGCCTTTTCGCCGGATGAATCTCCAGATTGGCGGCTGGGTTTTGACGGCGTTTGGCTTTTGCTCATATTTTTTCCTACGGTTGGGGTCGGTGTTGCGACCAATGAATCAAGGCTGAGGCGCAAAGCCCCGTCAACATCGCCACGCGTGACTTCAACGCCGCGCTGCAAGTGATGGTAAAGTGTGTTCAACACCAATTCGGCGCGCACGCAGGATTGCGCTTCACCGCTCACGAAAACCTGATTGCCGCGATCGACCAAGCACACATCCAAGGCCTCTTCGATGCGCGTCAAATGCGCGCCATAAGCACCGTAAAGCTCTGGGAGCAGACGATTATTGTCAAATTCGAGAACCAATTTGGTGCCGGTATTATTTCCGGCCGTCACCGTTTGATCAATGGGGCGGCTCAAGATGCCACCTCGCTATGTCCAAGAATAGATATCATCACCATCATCTAAGGAAACTATCGGCAAATTTGTCTCATTAGGCAAGCCTTAAAAGCTGCAAATAATCGTCTTTATGCCTAATCGCCATCGCTGAGATGGCCGCTCAAACTATTATTGTGGGCGGCGGTAATGGCGACCGGCAAAATGCGTCCTCGCACCGAGTCCATAATGGCCTCATCCATGGTGACGTGCACGGTTTGCAAATACGGGCTGCGCCCCGACATTTGACCGCTTTTCTTGCTCGGCTTGTCGAACAATACCGGCAACACATTGCCTATTTGCGCTTCATTAAAAGCGCGCTGCTGACCGTTTAGAAGCGCTTGCAGGCGATGCAGGCGTTCGGTTTTAACCGCCTCATCAACTTGCATCTCATGGTCTGCCGCAGGCGTGCCCGGGCGTGGCGAATATTTGAACGAATAGGCCTGCGCATAGGTGACTTGCTCAATCAGCGCCATGGTGGCGTCAAAATCTGCGTCGGTCTCGCCCGGAAAGCCGACAATAAAATCTGACGATAAAGCAATATCGGGGCGCACAGCGCGGAAGCGAGCGACCAGATCAATATATTCAGCGGCGCTGTGTTTGCGGTTCATCGCCGTAAGAATAGCGTCGGAGCCAGCCTGCACCGGCAGATGCAAATATGGCATCAGCTTGAGGTTGTCGCCATGCGCCGCAATCAAGGCATCATCCATATCGCGCGGATGGCTGGTGGTGAAACGCAGACGTTCAATGCCATTAATAGCGCCCAATTGTGTCAGCAAACCATCCAGCCGCAAGCCGCTTTCGCGGTCCTGCCAGGCGTTGACATTTTGCCCCAAAAGCGTGACCTCGCAAACGCCTTGGTCGACCAAGGCCTGTGTCTCGGCGATAATATCACCCGTCGGCCGCGAAACTTCCTCGCCGCGCGTATAGGGCACGACGCAGAATGTGCAGAATTTATCGCACCCCTCTTGTACGGTCACAAAAGCGCTGGGGCTGCGAGTGATGGGGGCACGGGTGACGGATTTCAGGGCGGTAAATTTTTCTGCTGCGGGAAATTCCGTGCGCACCAAACGTGATTTTTTGCCCTTGGCGCGCAGTGCCTGAACTTCGTCCAGCATGTCGGGCAATTGTTGGAAGGTTTGTGGGCCAAACACCATGTCGACGACCGGCGCGCGGGCGATAATCTCGGCCCCCTCAGCTTGCGCCACACAGCCCGCGACGGCGATAATCATATCGGTTTTCTTCTTCTTTAAGGGCTTGATGCGGCCAATATCGGAATAGACTTTCTGCACCGCTTTTTCACGAATATGGCAGGTGTTTAAAATCACCATATCGGCATCATCGGCGGTTTCAACTTGCTGATAACCAGACAGCACCAAAGCTTCCGCCATGCGCTCGCTGTCGTAGACGTTCATCTGGCAGCCGTAGGTTTTGATGTAACACGTTTTCGTGTTGCCCACCTTGGTCGCCGGCGTTTGTTGTTCCTCAGTCATCTTGCTTGGCTTAGCGGGTTTCCGCATTCACGGCAAGACGTCGGCATAAAATATCGTCAAGGCCATTGCGCACCATTTGTTCGCTGGCCCGCGCCATGGATTTGCGATCAACCATATCGGCTTCAGCCAAGGGCGGGTGAAAGATGATGTCAACGGTCAGCGGTGAGGTGCCGAAAATCGATAATAAATGCGGTAAAAACGAGACATCGCCGACCCATGCATAGGACTGACGCTGGCGTCGCCCCATGGCGATATTGCACACATCGCTGAACGCTAGGCTCATTGGCTGCACTTGCACAGGCGTGGCTTGCCGCTCAACCGAGGCGAATAAAGATGATTTAAAGGGTAAAACGCGCAAGCCATCAGTGCTGGTGCCTTCGGGAAATAACACCAATCTATCTTTGGCGGCCAAGCGGCGGGCCAGTTGATTGCTGGTTGCCACCGTATGGCGGCCGGGTCGTCGATTGACAAAAACCGTGCGCTGCAATTGCGCCAAAAGGCCAAACAATGGCCAGCTTTTGACTTCTTTTTTGGCTACAAACGACACCGGCACGATTGAGCCAATTAAAACAATATCAAACCATGACAAATGATTGCACACCAGCAGTGCGCCCTTGACCGGTTCTGCGCCCCATACGCGCACTCTTACGCCGAGCAGTTTGAGCATTGCCCGATGGTAAAAAATCGGAATGACATCGCGCAGGCGCGGCACAAAGACGAACAAAATCTGCAATGGCACCAGTGCCAAAGTGAACGCGAAGAAAACAATAAAACGTAGGAAAACTTTTATAAAACGCAGCATTTGGGTTGCTAGTCACCTTTGTCTAACGGCACGGCATATAGTTCAAGGCGATGGTCAACCAGCCGATAACCGAGCTTGCGTGCCACTTCGGTTTGCAAACGTTCAATCTCTTCATTGGTAAACTCAATCACCCGACCTGACTGGATATCAATCAAATGGTCGTGGTGGTCTTCTGAGGCTGGCTCATAGCGCGAGCGACCATCGCCGAAATCATGGCGTTCCAAAATGCCGGCCTCCTCAAACATCCGCACAGTGCGATAAACGGTGGCAATGGAAATGGCTTCATCTTGCGCCGAGGCCCGGCGATAGACTTCCTCGACATCCGGATGGTCATCGGACGCCGATAAGACGCGGGCGATGACCCGACGCTGCTCGGTCATTCGCATGCCAGCGGCAACCGCCGCCGCTTCAATATCTGATTGGTTCATTGTCATGCCTTAAACTATCACAGCTGATTTGATAAATCACGCTGCATAAGAACCGCGTCGACGTTTTCGTAATAGGCTGGACGGCGACCGGTTTCGACAAATCCGAAACGGCGATAAAGCGCCAAAGCCGGCTGATTGTTAGCCGCCACCTCTAAATGCCAGTGCTGCACGCCACGAGCCGCCAGCCACAGCGAGGCCGCAGATAGCAGGCGTGTGGCCAAGCCGGTGCGGCGCGCTTGATGTGCCACGGCCAAAGTTAAAATTTCGGCCTCATCGGCGACATGCTGCACCATGATAAAGCCGTCCAATTCAGCTATGGCGCCATCAGCGCCACGCGCCGCCAAAGCGACACGCCAATCTGGCGCCAGAAGGGTGGCAAAACTCTCAGCCGCCCATGGACGATCAAAACAGCGGTGATGCAGAGCCGCCAAGGCCTCGGCATTTTCGAAGGGCTGAATTTCTGTCATCAGGCTCACCGCGACTGACCCCGCTTAACCGTCGCTTAGACGGCGCAATTGTTTGTCGGGGTTGGGCAGGCTGGCATCGGGCGGGCGCAAATAAAGCGGCTCGTGATGCGGGCCGGTGGTGGCCCATATGTCGTCACTCAACGCCTCAGCCAAACGCAGCACATGGGCAGCGTGCGGATGGTCGGCGATATCCAAGGCGCTGAAACGCTGCGCATCGGTAGCGCATAAAGCACTGGCCCCGCTGCCGGCAACGCGGATGGCGGCGTCGGGCAAGAGGCTTTCAAGACCTGCCAAAGAACACGCTTGCGGGGCACTGAGGGGCTGGTTTTGGCCGTCAAAAACTTGCGTGTAATAGGTGTCGCGGCGGGCATCAACGGCGACAATCAGCGGCTGGTCTGACACCGCCGCCGCCGCCGCCATAACGTGCAATGTGCCAATGGCGCATAGCGGCACATTAAGGGCCAGTGCCAAGCCGCGCATGGCTGACAGGCCAACACGAACGCCGGTAAAAGTGCCCGGCCCATGGGTGACCGCCAGTCGTTGAAGCTGCGACATCGGCACCTGTGCCTGCTCACACACACGCTCAATCATCGGCAGCAAAGCCTCAGCATGGCCTCGGGTCATTTCTTGTAAGTCGGAGATAATCTCGCCATTTTTGCGCAGGGCCACAGAACACGCACCTTGCGTTGTGTCGCAAGCCAGCAAAACTGGCTGGCCGGACGATTGATTAGACAATCTGACAAGCCTCATCAAAGGTCAGGCGCGGCGACCGGCCGAAGACGGCGTCCATATTGCCATGCCCGATGTTGCACAGGAAATTGCTTTTGAAACGGCCGTCAGGGAAGAACTCTTGGTCGACGCCTTGCGCATCGAAGCCTGACATGGGCCCGACATCAAGACCAAAAGCGCGGGCCGCCAACATTAAATAAGCGCCCTGTAGCGAGCCATTGCGCATGGCGGTTTGCGCGGCGAATTCTTCGCTGCCGGTAAACCATTCACGAGCGCCGGGGTTATGCGGGAATAATTGCGGGATGAGATCGTAGAACTTTGTGTCATGCGCAATGATGACGCAAACTGGTGCGGCTTGGGTTTTCGGCTGATTGCTCTCCATCAAAAACGGCAGCAGGCGTTTTTTGCCGGCATCGCTGGTGACAAAGACAAACCGAGCCGGCGAGCAATTGGCACTGGTTGGCGCCATTTTCATCAAATCGTAAAGCGCCGTAATTTGCTCTGGCGTCACAGCCTTATCATGGAAATCATTATGCGAGCGGGCCTCGACAAAAAGCTGATTGAGGCTGGCTTGGTCTAGCGGTGATGACATCTGGCTTCCTTACATAACGGCGCGCACTTCAGTCACTGAAGGCACAAAATGTTTGAGCAGGTTTTCAATGCCATGTTTCAGCGTTGCTGTGGCGCTGGGGCAGCCAGCGCACGCGCCGCGCATATGTAAAGACACCACGCCATTTTCAAACCCATGGAAAACAATATCGCCGCCGTCTTGGGCAACCGCCGGACGCACGCGGGTTTCAAGAATCTCTTTAATCGCCGCGATGACCTCGGCATTTTCGCCGGTGTCTTCGCTGGCCGCTTGGGTTGTTGCGCCCGGGTGCATGATCGGGCGCTCAGAAACAAAATGCTCCATAATCGTGTTCAGCAATGACGGCTTCAAATGCTGCCACTCGCCACCAGATTTGGTCACGGCGATAAAATCACTGCCCAAAAATACCGCACCGACATGTTCGGTTTCAAACAAAGCGGCAGCCAAAGGCGACGCTTGGGCGGCATCGACATTTGGGAAATCAGCCGGCGGAGCCGTGTCCATAACGGCGCGGCCCGGCAAAAATTTCAATGTCGCCGGATTTGGCGTGTCTTCGGTTTGAATAAACATTGGCTATCTCCTCGTGTCACGACGCGGCGCGACATTGTTTGACGTGACCTTTATATAGATATGCCTAGGCTGAATTGCCAGCCCTATTAGGTCAGTGCGTCAATCTCATCATCGGTCAAATGACCCGGAACAATGGTCACTGGAATACGAATGGCGGCTTTGCCACTGCCAATCGACGCGACCAGAGGCCCCGGGCCGGCTGGATCGGAACCAGCCGCCAGCACCAATGTCGATATGCTTTGGTCTTGCTCAATGAGCTTGGCAATTTCTTCACTGACATGTCCGTGACGAATATGCGTCACCGGCTTTTGGCCGCCGAGCAATTCGACCAGCCCCGAACATTCGGTCAAAATCCGCTCCGCCTCATCTTGCGCTTCTTCTTTCATCAAGCTTTCAACGCCCAGCCAATGTTCAAATCCGGCGGCCTCAATGACCAGCAAAAGCGCCACCGAGCCGCCAGTGCCATGGGCGCGGCGGGCAGCAAAACGCAAAGCCGCATGAGCCTCAGGCGTGCCGTCTACGACAACCAGAAATTTACGCTGTAAATGTTGGTTTATATCCATGGAAAGCATGCTGCCATGTTTGCCCTATGACAAACAAGTGTCTAATTGCCAAGAAAGCCAACGCGCTTGCGCACCTCAGCCATAATCGGTTCAGCAATGGCGCGGGCGCGGTCGGCGCCATCGGCCAAAATCGCGTCAATCGTCGCCGGATCATCGGTCAGGCGTTTCATCTCAGCGCCAATTGGGGCGATTTTTTCAATCGCCACCTCGGCCAATTGCTCTTTCAAAGACGAGAAGGGCGCACCGGCAAATTGGCCAATGACAGTGCTTAATGGCTGGTCGGTCAGGGCCGCGAACAAGCCGAGCAAATTGGCCGCCTCAGGCCGTCCCGATAAATCATCGGCGGTTTCGGGCAAGGCTTCCGGATCGGTTTTGGCCTTGCGAATCTTGCGCGCAATATCATCAGCCTGATCGGTCATGGTAATACGCGATAAATCTGACGGATCAGATTTCGACATTTTCTTGCTACCATCGCGCAATGACATGACCCGCGTCGCCGGCCCCTGAATAATTGGCTCAGGCAAGGGGAAAAACGCCGGCGCGTTAAAATCATTATTGAATTTTTGCGCAATGTCGCGAGCCAATTCCAAATGCTGTTTCTGGTCTTCACCAACCGGCACATGAGTGGCTTTATAAAGCAGAATATCGGCGGCCATGAGATTGGGATAAACATAGAGGCCAACCGAGGCTTTTTCGCGATCCTTGCCGGCTTTTTCTTTGAACTGAGTCATCCGATTGAGCCAACCCATGCGGGCCACGCAATTAAGCACCCAGGCCAACTCGGCGTGTTGCGACACTTGCGCTTGATTGAAAACAATATGATTTTTCGGGTCAACACCGGCGGCAATGAAGGCGGCGGCGACTTCGCGCGTGTTCGAGGCCAGCTCAACCGGATCCTGAAAAACCGTAATGGCGTGCATGTCGACCACGCAATAAAGACAGTCATGGGTCTGTTGCAGACCAACGAAATTACGGATGGCGCCAAGATAATTGCCCAAATGCAAATTACCTGTTGGCTGCACACCTGATAAAACCCGAGCCTTTACCTGTGTCATGTCTTACTCCTATTGCCGCTTTCTTATGGCCAATTATCAGCGCCTGCGCAAGCGGTGCAAATGGTGTTTGTTAATGCCGCCCAGCAGCCATGCGGCAGCAAAGAAAACCGCGCCGCCGCCAATCACCATCGCCGCCACCCACAGCCCCAAACCAAGGCCGCTGACGGGCGGCGCCATCGCCTGACCGGCCCACATGAGGGCCGCCACCATTAAGGCGGTTGCGGCCAATTGCGCTGCCGCCATGCGGGCCACATCAAAGCCGATTGTCCAAATCGACTGACGCGCCATGCGCAGCAGCATTAAAAGCAAGGTCACCCAACCGGCAAGGCTGGTGGCATAGGCAATGGCGACGTGACCATAAATCGGGAATAGCGTGAGCGAGACGGCAATGTTAACGGCCACGCCAATGGCCCCATCAATCAATGGCGCACGTGTATTTTGACGGGCAAAGAATGACGGCTGCAGAGCTTTGACCAGAACAAAGGCCGGCAAGCCGAGGCAAAACGCTTGCGCCGCGCGCGCCGTCGCCACTGTATCGGCCGCCGAGAACGCGCCGCGCTCGAATAAAATGCCAACAATCGGCGCCGCCAAAACCCAAAGACCCGCGGCCGCCGGAAGGGTCAGACCCATGGCTGCCAAGACCGCTAAATTTTGGCTATCATGAGCGCCCTTGGTGTCGCCAGCCGCCAAACGGCGCGATAAATCTGGCAGCAAAGCCACTGATAGGGCGACGCCAACCACCCCCATTGGCAATTGATACAGACGGTCAGCATAATATAGCCAAGCCACAGCGCCAATTTGCGCCGTAGCAATGGACGTGCCGACCAAAAGATTGATCTGTCCAATACCAGCCGCCAACATGCCCGGCACGGCCAGCACAAACACGGCTTTCACATCCGCCGTCCAACGCGGCCACGTCAGGCGAAAGCCCAAGCCAGCGCGCCACACGGCAATCACCACAAAGGCCAGTTGCGCAAAGCCGGAAACCACAATGCCCCAGATGATATAGTCAATCGCCAGCCCCTGAAAAACCACCGCCATGGCCATCGCCAAAATCAGCAAAATATTCAGCAATAGGGGGGCGAAAGCGGCGGCGAAAAACCGTCCGGTGGCGTTTAACATGGCAGCAAACAAAGCCATCAGCGACATGAAAATCAGATAGGGGAAACTGATCCGCGCATAATAGACAGCGAGATCGAATTTCTCCGGCGCGCCGACCATGCCTTGGGCAATCGCCATCACCAGACCGGGCATGAAAATTTGCGCCAAGAGGGTGAAAGCGATCACGGCGGTTAATAAAACCGAACCTACACGGGCGGCGAATTGAATGGCGGCCGGCGTGCCGTTTTTTTCTATTTGCTGTGAAAATAACGGAACAAAGGCGGCGCTAAAGGCACCCTCGGCGAACAGGCGACGAAACAAGTTGGGCAGCCGAAAGGCAATGACGAAAATCTCACTAAACGGCCCAGATCCCAAAAGCGCAGCCAGAAAAATGTCGCGCCCAAAGCCGGTAATGCGGCTGGCCATGGTTGATAGGCCAACAATCAAGGCGGTGGACAGTAATCGTGGCCGTGGCGCTGGCTTGTCTGATGCGCTCATGACCTAGCCCACTTTCCGCGCCGCATCCGACGATGAGCGACGCGGCTTGGCAGATTTCACCGGATCACTAATGGTCAGCAAAAGCGCCTCTGTGACAGCCTCGCGCTTGGCCTTGCTGGCAATTTTGCTGCCGGTTAAATCATGAGCATAAAACGCATCGACGGCGCGCTCGCCAAAAGTTGCAATACGAGCGGCTGAAACCGAGACATTCTTTTCAACAAGGGTGCGGGCCAGCGCATACAAAAGGCCGGGCCGATCCAGACCGCTGACTTCAATGACGGTGGCGTCGTCTGACAGGTCATTGCGCACATCAACCTCTGGCGCCAAGTCAAAGGCTTCAATCTGTTTGTTGCGGCGGCCTTGCGCCAAATGCTCCGGCGGTGCAATCGAGCCATCCATCACCCCGAGCAGGGTGTTTTTGAAACGCTCGACCTGCGCCGCTTCCAATGGCCCCGACCGGTCCGGCCTTTTGACATGCAGCGCATCAATCGCCAAGCCATCTTGCGTGGTGGAAATGCGAGCATCGAGAATACTCAGCTCAGCCACGGCACAGGCACCGGTGATGCGAGCAAACAGGCCGGGGTGATCTTGTGCGATAAATGTGACTTCCGAGCAATCGCGCATTGGGTCGGGCGAAACATCAAGCATGAAAGATTGTGTGCCCATATCGTCAATCATGGCAGCGTGGCGCAATTGAGAGTCGACCGGAAAACTCGCCCAATAGGCTGGCAAGTGGCGCGCCACATAGGCGTCATATTTTTGCGCCGACCAGCCGCCTGCATGGGCCATGACAAACGCCTGTTTGGCGGCATCGGCGCGTTCGGCCAATTGTGCGCCATACCCCATGCCATTGAGCGTCGCCTTGGCGCCATCATAAAGTTCGCGCAACAGCTGTGCTTTCCAACCGTTGAACACGCCGGGGCCGACAGCTTTAATGTCGACCTCGGTCAGAATGAACAAGTGTTCCAACCGCTCCGTGGTGCCGACGCTGGCTGTGAAATCTTCGACTGTGCGCGGGTCAGATAAATCGCGCCTTTGGGCGACATCGCTCATCACCAAATGTTCGCGCACCAGCCATTCGGTGAGCCGCGTCTCCGCTTTGCTGAATCCCAACCGTGGGCCCAATGTGCGGGCAATGCGGGCACCCGCAACCGAATGGTCTTCTGGCCGCCCCTTGGCGATATCGTGTAACAAGGTCGCCAAATATAACACCCGCCGGTTGACCTTGCCGGTTTTCATCAGCTCATAGGCCAGCGGATGGGCGTCCGCTTGGGCGCCACTTTCAATTTCACGCAACAGGCCAATGGCCCGCAGCAAATGCTCATCAGCCGTATAATGGTGATACATATTAAATTGCATGAGCGCCACAATGCGCCCGAAGTCAGGGATAAAACGCCCCAGAACGCCAGCTTCATTCATCCGCCGCAGTGTCCGCTCCGGATTTTTGCGCGAGGTGAGAATTTCCAAAAACAAATGATTGGCCTGTTCACTGGCGCGCAGATCTTTATTGACGAATTTCACCGCCCGGGTAATCGCACGCATGGTGTCGGGGTGAATGTTGAGATTAAATTTATCGGCCAAATGGAAAACCCGAATAAGGTTCACCGGATCTTTCTCAAAACAATCTTCCTCTGTCATGGTCAAACGGCCACCACCAAATAAAAACCCTTCGACTTTTTTATTGCGTCGAAAAATCGCCGGTAGGCGCACACGGCTTGGCGGTTTTTTCTGCTGCTCTTCCAGAGAGGCGCAAAAAATCGCCGTCAAATCGCCAACATTTTTGGCCACCAGAAAATACTGGCGCATGAATTTTTCCACTGACTTCATACCGGCACTGTCATCGGGTTCGAAATGTGCCGACAATGGCTTTTGAACATCAAAGCTCAAACGCTCTTCGGCGCGGCCCGTCATGAAATGCAAATGACAACGCACCTCCCAGAGAAAATGGTCGCAGCGGCGGAACAGCCGCAATTCGGCGGGCGTCAACACATCTAAGGCGACCAGTTCATTGAGCTCGTCAATCTGATAACTATAGCGCGCAATCCAAAACAACGTGTTCAAATCGCGCAGACCGCCCTTGCTTTCTTTCAAATTTGGCTCGACCAAATAGCGCGATTGGCCGGCTCGCAAATGCCGCGCGTCGCGCTCGGCCAGTTTAGCTGTGACGAATTCAGGGGCGCTATTGGCGACAATTTTGTCGGCGAATTTTTCTTTGAACTCAAGATAAAGTGCGGCCGAGCCCCACAGGAAACGCTTTTCCAGCATTGCCGTTCGAATGGTGAAATCTTGCTCGGCCTGCGCCAGACAATCAGCGATGGTGCGCGTCGCGTGGCCAACTTTCAGCCCCAAATCCCAAAGCATATAAAGCATCAGCTCGACAAAGCTCTCAGAGGCGGCGTTACGCTTATAGGGCAGCAGGAATAGCAAATCGATATCCGAACTGGGCGCTAAACGGCCACGGCCATAGCCGCCAACAGCCAAAACCGTGACCTTTTCAGCCTCGGTCGGATTGGACAAATATAAGACATCCATTTCAATATAGGCCGCCAGAGCGCGCAATAAATCGTCTTGCAAGGCTGACAAATATTTGGCGCATTGCGCGCCCTTGAGGGTTTTATTTTCAAGCCCTTCACGGGCTTCGGCGCGACCTTGGGCGAGAAATTTTTTCAACGCCTCCAGCACCGCCAATCGCTTTTGATTGTCATCGCCATCAGTCTGCGCAGAGGCTTGGCGCAGACAGGCCAGTAAATCGCCCTCACGCTGGGTCGCGGAACGGGACGAGAGCTTTTTTTCAAGCGCGGCGTGAGCGGATTTGGCGCGGGCCATAAATTAACTCCAAAACAGGATGTTGTAACTTATCTATATCACAAACAAAGGCGAAAGTGCGACACAGCTAAACAAGATCTTTCAACCGGTAGAGCCAATCCAACGCCTCGCGCGGACTTAGCCTGTCTGGCTCGACCGTTGCCAAAGCCTCGCGCAAGTGATCACTGTCCGGTGCGCTGATAGCCTGAGAGGCAAATAATGGCAAACCGTCCAAGGCCGGCACCATATCATGCGCCGCCCGGCTTTCTTCCAGAACCGCCAGAACTGCACGGGCGCGCTCGATCACCACATCGGGAAGACCGGCCAATTGGGCCACGTGAATGCCATAAGAACGATCAGCCGCGCCGCGCCCGACTTCATGCAGAAACACCAATTGACCATCGTGCTCGCGCACCATCATCGAGGCATTGGACAGCCCGTCGAGACGCGCGGCGAGACCGGTCAACTCGTGATAATGGGTGGCAAAAAGCGTACGGCAGCCAGACCCATCATGCAGAAACTCAACCGCCGCCCAAGCAATCGACAAGCCGTCATAGGTCGCCGTGCCGCGACCAATCTCATCAAGAATAACCAGCGCCCGCGGGCCAGCCTGGTTCAAAATCGCGGCCGTCTCGACCATTTCGACCATAAAAGTTGAGCGCCCACGCGCCAAATCATCGGCTGCGCCGACGCGGCTGAACACGCGGTCGACCAAGCCAATATGCGCCTTTTGCGCCGGCACAAAACTGCCAATCTGCGCCAAAATCGTGATCAACGCATTCTGCCGCAAATAAGTCGACTTACCCGCCATATTGGGGCCGGTGAGCAAGGTCAGCCGCGCCGCCGTTTTGGCCGTGGCGTCTAGGCTGCAATCATTGGCGATAAAGCGTCCGCTGTGTTGGCTGAGCAATGCCGCTTCCACCACCGGATGGCGACCGGCCGTCACCTCAAAAACCAGACTATCGTCAACCAGCGGCGCCACCCAATTGCGTTCTATCACCAACTCGGCCAGCCCAGCGGTGACATCCAGCGCCGCCAGCGCCGCCGCGCAGTCGTTAATCGTATTGCTGGCCGCCGCGATTTGCTGACAGAGGGCGTCAAAAATTTCCAGCTCCAAGGCCAAAGCGGTTTCACCAGCGCGGCTAATTTCGCCAGCCAATTCTGACAATTCGGCCGTCGAAAACCGCACCGCACCGGCCAGCGTTTGGCGGTGAATAAACCGCTCTTGATGCGGCGGTGACATCAGCGTGTCGCCATGTTGGGCTGGCACATCAATGTGATAGCCAAGCACACCATTATATTTAATTTTCAGCGCTTTAACGCCTGTCTCGTCAGCATATTTCTGTTGTAACCCAGCAATCACCCGACGGCTTTCATCGCGCATTTGCCGCGTCTGATCGAGGCCCGCATGATAGCCCTCGCGGACAAACCCGCCGTCGCGTGCCAGCATCGCCGGTTGCTCAATCACCGCCGCTTGCAGGGTTTCAATCAAATGGTCAATGGCCGCCACATCATGCGCCAGTTGCACCATATAGTGAGCCAGCTCAGCCGGTATGTCGTCAAAGCCAAGCAGCAGGCCGTGCAGGCGACGCGCCGCTTCCAGCCCGCGCCCAATGGCCTGCACATCGCGCGGGCCGCCGCGCTGCATGGCCAGGCGCGATAACGCCCGCACCATATCGGGAGCGGCTTTCAAACTGGCGCGTAAATCATGCCGCAGATTTGATTGGGCAACGAAAAATGCCACCGAGGCCAAACGCTGGGCAATGGCCGTCACATCGGTCAGCGGAGCCGATAATCTTTGTCCCAAAAGCCGACCACCGGCCGCCGTCACCGTCAGGTCAATGGTGTGCAGCAGACTGCCTTTGGTGTCGCCAGCCAGCGTGCGGGTAAGTTCCAAATTGGCCCGCGTCGCTGCATCAATGCCCATAAAAGCGCTGGTGTTCTCAAGCAATGGCGGCGACAGGCGTGGCATATTTTCGAGCTGTGTGCACTGCATATAGGCCAACAAAATACCGCAGGCGAGAACTTCGGCACGCCCCAAATCGCCAAAACCATCGGCGCTTTGCACCTGATAATAATCGCGCAATAGCTGGCTGGCGGCGGGCGAGGACATGTCTTCCACCGGCGCAATCACCGCCGCGTTTTGCATGGATAATATCTCGTGAAAATGTGGCTCCATATGGCTTGGTTGCAAAATTTCGCGCGGCGCCAAACGCGCCATCAGAGCCGCAAGCCCCGCCGCATGAGTGGCAGTGACGCCAAATTCTCCGGTCGACATATCGAGCCAAGCGGCAGCCATCTCATCGCCAACCATAGTGGCGGTGGCCAAATAATTATGCGCACGCGCATCAAGTAGCGCCTCTTCACTGAGCGTGCCCGGTGTCACCAAGCGCACCACTTCGCGCCGCACGACAGATTTCGAGCCGCGCTTTTTGGCTTCCGCCGGGTCTTCGGTCTGCTCACAAATGGCGACGCGAAACCCTTTGCGAATAAGCTTTTCCAGATAGCCCTCAGAAGCATGATAGGGCACGCCGCACATCGGGATGTTTTCGCCCAAATGCTTGCCACGATGGGTCAGGGTGATGTCGAGAGCGGCGGCGGCGGCGACCGCGTCATCGAAGAATAATTCGTAAAAATCGCCCATGCGGTAGAATAAAAGAGCATCCGGATAATGAGCTTTTATTTCCAAAAACTGCGCCATCATAGGCGTCGGTTTTGGCGCATCATTGGCATTGGGCGGGGCGGTGTTTGAGGGCTGCATGGTGCCATTGTAGCAGAGCGCTGGATGGAAAGAAGCCTTAAGACGCGCGAAATCATAAAAAGGTGTTGAATTTTCTTACGTTTTTGGCTTCGCTTGTTCTTGTTTTCCGGCCATGAAAGCCCTACAACATGAAACCAATCTGGGCGCGAGCCTAGAATGAGAAACAGGGCCTTCGTTTTGACCGGCCTGTGAACCAAAAGCTGTGAACCAAAACCGGCCCTCGGGCCACGAGGTAAGTCTATGAGCGACAAAGAGAAAAGCTTCACCGATCAGGAAGCCCTGCGATTCCATACGCGCGGAAAGCCCGGCAAGTTGGAAATTACCCCAACCAAGCCAATGGCCACCCAGCGCGACCTTTCGCTTGCCTATTCGCCGGGGGTTGCTGTGCCGGTGAAAGTCATCGCCGAAAACCCTGACGCCTCTTACGATTACACATCGCGTGGCAATATGGTCGCGGTTATCTCCAATGGCACAGCTATTCTTGGCCTAGGTAATTTGGGGGCGCTGGCCTCTAAGCCGGTTATGGAAGGCAAGGCGGTTTTGTTCAAACGCTTCGCCGACGTCGATTCAATCGACCTTGAGATTGATACCGAAGACCCAACAGAGTTTATCAATGCGGTTAAATATTTAGGCCCCTCTTTTGGCGGCATTAATCTGGAAGATATTAAGGCGCCTGATTGTTTCATTATCGAGCAGCAATTGCGCGAGATGATGGATATTCCGGTTTTCCATGACGACCAGCACGGCACAGCGATTATTTGCGCCGCTGGCCTGATCAATGCCTTGCACCTGACGGGGCGCGATATCAAAGATGTTAAAATTGCCGTCAATGGCGCCGGCTCAGCCGGTATTGCCTGTCTTGAGCTTATTAAAGCCATGGGCCTGCCAGCGGAAAACGCCGTTTTGTGCGACACCAAAGGCGTTATTTATCAGGGCCGCAAAGAAGGTATGAACCAATGGAAATCGGCCCATGCCGTCAAAACGGAGGCCCGCACATTGGCCGACGCGATGAATGGCGCCGACGTGTTTTTGGGGCTGTCCGTTAAAGGCGCGGTCGATGCCGATATGATTGCCAGCATGGCCGACAATCCAATTATTTTTGCCATGGCCAATCCAGATCCGGAAATCACGCCGGAAGAAGTGGCGGCCATTCGCGATGATGCGATTATGGCGACGGGTCGGTCGGATTATCCCAATCAGGTTAATAATGTTTTGGGCTTCCCGTATATTTTCCGTGGCGCCCTCGATGTGCGCGCCCGCACCATTAACGATGAAATGAAAATTGCCTGCGCCGAAGCGCTGGCCATGCTGGCGCGCGAAGACGTGCCCGATGAAGTGGCCGCCGCCTATCAGGGTGAGCGCCCACGCTTTGGCCCGCGCTATATTATTCCCGTGCCATTTGACCCGCGTTTGATTTGCGATATTCCTGCCGCTGTGGCCCGCGCGGCGATGGATAGCGGCGTGGCGCGCGCACCGATTGTTGACATGGAAGCCTATCACCAGCGGCTGAAAGCACGCCTCGACCCAACCGCCAGCTCGCTGCAAATCATCATGAATAAGTCGAAGCAAAACGGCAAACGGATGATTTTTGCCGAAGGCGAGCAAGAGCAAGTTATTCGTGCCGCCATTGCCTATAAAGACCTCGGTCTGGGCGAGCCGATTCTGGTTGGCACGGAAGATATTGTGCGCGCCAATATGATTGAGCTTGGGCTGGAAGAGCGCACCGATATTGAAATTCGCGACACGCGCACCTCGCCACAAATCCAAGAATACTCAGAGTTTTTGTTTAAAAAACTGCAACGGCGCGGGCGCTTGCATCGTGATTGCGAACGTCTGGTCAGCAATGACCGCAATATTTTTGGCGCTTGTGCGATTGAACGCGGCGATGCCGATGCCATGGTCACCGGCGTGACCCGCAGCTATTCCATCACCCTTGAAGAGGTCTCGCAGGTCATCAATCCGCTGCCCAATCATCGGGTCATGGGGCTTTCCATGCTGGTGGTGCGCGGCCGCACGGTTTTGGTAGCCGACACAAATGTCATCGACATGCCGAGCGCCGAGGAACTGGCTGATATTGCCTGCCAAAGCGCGGCGGCGGCACGGGCTTTGGGCCATGAGCCACGCGTCGCCATGCTGGCTTATTCGACCTTTGGTCATCCGGAGGGCGACCGCTCTGTGTTTGTGCGCGAGGCCGTTAAAATACTCGACTCACGCGGTGTGGATTTTGAATATGAAGGCGAAATGGCGGCCGATGTGGCGCTCAATCGTGAAGCCATGAAGCGTTATCCGTTCTGTCGCCTGACAGAGCCAGCCAATATTCTCATCATGCCGGCCATTCACTCGGCGTCAATCTCTACCAAAATGCTGGAAGAGTTGGGCGGTGCGACATTGATCGGGCCCATTCTCATCGGCCTTGAAAAGCCGGTACAGATTGCCCGTATCGGCGCGACCGCCACTGAAGTGTTGAACATGGCCGCCATCGCCGCCTATGGCTTGGAAAAAATCTAGTCACGCAGTGGCCTGAACGCTGGCCAAACGGCGCCATATTGTGGCCGTGGCGATATCACTCTCGCCGGGCCCATGGCGGCCTGCCAAATCGGCCAAAGTCAGAGCAACGCGCAAAATCCGATTAAACCCGCGCGCCGTCATATGGCGGTCGTCAATTAAATGGTCGAGAATTTTCTGACCCGCCGCATCGGGCTTGGCCAGCGCCCGCAACCGATCACCATCGAGTTGCGCATTGAGGCAGTCTTGCCGCTCGATTTGCCGCTGTCGCGCGTCGAGCACGCGCGCGGCAATTGGCGCGCTGGCCTCACCAGCCTCACCGGTAATCATTTTGTCAAGCCGCACCGGTGGCACATTAATGCGAATGTCAAACCGGTCGAGCAGCGGCCCCGATAGGCGTGATAAATATTCCTTGCGGCACGTCGGCAGGCGATGACAGGCCAGCTCGGTGTCATCCGCATGACCACAGCGACACGGATTCATGGCCGCGATCAGTTGAAAGCGCGCCTGATAATGCACATGCGCCTCGGCCCGTGCCACTTCCACACGGCCGGTTTCAATCGGCTGGCGCAGCGCATCCAACGCCTGACGCGAAAACTCAGGCAATTCATCGAGAAATAAAACCCCGCAATGGGCCAGCGAAATTTCACCCAGCTTGGCATTGCGCCCACCGCCGACCAAGGCGGCCATGCTGGCCGAATGATGGGGCGCGCGAAACGGGCGTTGATGCGCCATACGCACCCCGCCGCGTCGGCTCGACAGGCTTTCAATAATGCTGATCTCAAGCCGCTCTTCTGCCGTCAGCGGCGGCAACAGGCCGGGCAGGCGCGACGCCAACATAGATTTGCCAGCCCCCGGCGGGCCGTTCATCAAAAAATTATGGCCACCCGCCGCCGTCACCTCCAAGGCCAAACGCGATTGGTGCTGCCCGCGAATATCAGCCATGTCCGGATAGTCGGGCTGGTTTTGCGGTTGCTCGGTTTGCGGCGGGGGTAAAATCTGCGTGCCGCGCAAATGATTGACCGCCTGCAAAATATGCGGCGCCGCCACAATGCCCGCTTGCCCGGGTTGGCACAGGCCCGACCACGCCGCCCCCGCCCCGCCACAAGCGGCCGGACAAAACAGCCCCATCTGTTTTTGCATGGCGGTCATCGCCGCCGGTAAAGCGCCGGGCACACCAATACAGGCGCCATCAAGCCCAAGCTCACCCATGACCACAAAGCCGTCGACTTCAGATTGCGCCAAGCCGCCCATGGCGACAATCAAACCAAGGGCAATTGGCAAATCATAGTGACTGCCCTCTTTGGGCATATCAGCCGGTGATAAATTAATGGTGATACGGTCATAGGGCAGGGCGAGGCCGATAGCGGCCAATGCCGCCCGCACGCGCTCGCGGCTTTCGGCGACCGATTTATCGGGCAGGCCAACAACATTGAAGGCGTTTTGCCCCGGCGCCAAATGCACTTGCACATCGACCGGCAGAGCATCGACACCGCTGAAAGCGATTGTTTGAATATGGGCAACCATGGTGTTCTTTTCTTATTCTTGGTTTTCGTTTGGTCTTATTTCTAGCTTGGCGCGAAACCGGCGCGCCTGCAACCAAAACTAGCCGACTAACGAGCGACGCGCCTCAATTGCGTCCCAAATCATCACCGCAATATCCGGCCCACCAAATTGTTTGATCTCGCGGATGCACGTCGGTGAGGTGACGTTAATCTCGGTCAAATGCGCGCCAATAATATCAATGCCGGCAAAAACAATGCCCAGCTCGCGCAGGCGCGGGCCAATGGTGGCGGCAATTTCAAGGTCGCGGTCGGTCAGGCCAATCGCCTCAGGGGTGCCGCCCACATGCACATTGGCGCGCGCATCACCAGCGGCCGGCACGCGGTTCAACGCACCAACGGCCTCACCCTCGACCAAAATCACCCGCTTATCACCAGCCCGCACATCGGGCAAATATTGTTGTGCAATCACCGGCTCGCGACTGCTGGCCAGAAACATATCAATCAGCGAACCAAAATTTTCGTCTTCCGCCCGCACCCTAAAAATACCAGCACCGCCATTGCCGAACACCGGTTTCAAAATGACATCACCAAACTCGGCGCGAAACCCATTGAGGGCGGCGCGGTCGCGGGTCATCAGAGTTGGCGGCAACAGGCCGGCGAATTCCACCGGAAAGATTTTTTCCGGCGCATTGCGCACCGAAGCCGGATCATTGACCACCAAAGTGTGCGGATGAACGCGCTCGAGAAAATGCGTCGCGGAAATATAATTCATGTCAAACGGCGGGTCTTGGCGCATTAAAATCACGTCAACATCGCGCAAATTGGTCAGCTCGGCAGCGCCCAATTCATAGTGCGCGCCCACCACATCGGCCACTTGAAGCGGCTGAATGGCGGCGCTGACCTGACCGTCGCGCATGGCCAGCCGGTCGGGCTCATAATAAAACAGCTCATGGCCGCGTCTTTGCGCTTCCAGCGCCAGCGCAAAACTCGTGTCGCCACGAATATCAATGCCACCAATCGGATCCATTTGCAGGGCCACGCGCAAAACCATCATGCGTCCTTTCGACTTTCACTGGCGACACTTTCCCCGATATTGCACAATTGCTCAAGTGCTGAGATGTCGAAATGTTAGAAACGCCACACGGCTTTTTTATGGCGCGGCCAAACCCAGCGACCAAAGCCGATAAAATCAAACCGCCATGGCAAATTACGCGGCTCTTGGTGTCGCCCGACAAAGGCATTGGCCGCCGCCTCAATGCGCCGCCATTGCATCGGCGTTACCGCATCCAAGTCGGCCGCCGCGCCGGTTCTTTGCTTTACTTCGACAAACACCAGCAGCTGGGCCCGCATGGCAATAATGTCAATCTCGCCACGACGATGGCGAAAATTGCGGGCCAAAATGCGATAGCCTTTGAGACGTAAAAACATTGCGGCCAGCGCCTCTGAACGGCGTCCGGTTTTTTCTCGATAGCGGCGTTGTTTGTTATTTTTTGCGCCCATTATTTGAGACCTGTCTTATTTTTCGCTAAGCCGTAAAGCCCGTTCATATACTTGTTTTCGTTTCAGCCCGGTTTCGGCGCAGACATGTTGCACCGCGTCGCGCAGGCTCATTTGTGCCAGCGCACGGGTCAGAGCGGCGTCGATTTGCGCCGTATGATCCGCGCCATCAGCGGTTGGCGTCGACGGGCCGATGAGAAAGACAATCTCACCGCGTGGCGGTTGCGCTTCGAATTGCGCCGCCAAGCTCGCCGCGTCACCAGTGATGATTTGCTCGAATTTCTTGGTCATCTCGCGGGCCACCACAATATCGCGCTGGCCCAATATGGTGGCGACATCGGCCAAGGTTTTGGCCAGACGTTTGGCGCTTTCAAAAAACACCAATGTGCCAGCCCGCTCGGCTAATTTTTGCAAGGCCTTTTGCCGCGCCGCTTGTTTCGGCGGCAAGAAACCATAGAAACTAAATTGATCGGTCGGCAGGCCAGCAATGCTCAAGGCGGCAATCGGCGCCGACGGGCCAGGAATAGCGAACACCTCATGGCCTGCTTCGCGGGCGGCGCGCACCAAGGGCATGCCGGGATCGGAAATCAGCGGCGTGCCAGCATCGCTAATCAGCGCAATGGCCTGCCCCTCGTCCAACTGCCGCAAAATCTTCGGCCGCATTTCCTGCGCATTATGCTCATGATAGGCGCGCCGCGGGGTGGTGATATTATGCAATGTCATCAACTTGCCGCTGGTTCGCGTGTCTTCGCAATATATCACCGCAACGCTCGACAGAATATCAAGCGCCCGCAAGGTAATGTCGCGCGCATTGCCCAAAGGCGTGGCAACAATATAAATGCCGGCGGGCAAGCCCTGTGATTGAACATCTGCTTTGCGCATAGCCATAGAAAACGGCTGTTTCTGCTTTTAGGCAAGCCCTAAGGCGCATTTCAGCCTTATTTTTCTGGCAGGTTTACTTATCCTCAAGGGAGAGATAATTTGGCGACAAATAGGAGTCTGACGTGGCCTTGCACTTGCACCGTATTTTTCGCGCACTGGCGCTACTGACGCCATTGGTTTTGCTGTCATGCGGCGCCCCAATTGCATCGCAAAATCAGGCGGCGCGGGCGCCCTTGGCCAGCCCCAGCGCGCCGCAAACCTATGTCGAACCAATGCCCGTCGACGTTAGCCAATTCCCCGCCCCGCCAGCGCGGCCCGCAGGAGCGGTGACAATCAGCCTGTTATTGCCGATGAGCGATGGCCGAGAAAATATTCGCGCACTGGCTGAAGACTTGTTCAATGCCGCGCAATTGGCCGTGTTCGACGCCGGACAAAGCAAAATTGTTTTGCGCCTGCACGACACACAAGGCACGCCAGAAGGCGCCGCCCGCGCCGCCAAGGAAGCGATTGCCGCCGAAGCCGATATTTTAATTGGCCCGCTTTTTTCCTCTTCGGCAAAAGCCGTCGCGCCGGTTCTGGCCGGCCGCACGGTGTCGGCCTTGGCATTTTCGAATGACCGCTCGGTGCGGGCCGATAATATTTGGCTGCTAGGGTTTATGCCGGAGCAAAATATTGACCGCGTGGTCGTCGAAACGATTTCCCAAGGGCTTGTGCGGTTCGGCGTTTTGGTGCCTGAGGGAGCCTATGGCGATTTGCTGCTGCAACAAGTCCGCCAGCGCATTGAACGCTTTGGCGGCGAATTGGTGCAAGCCGAAGCCTATCCGGAAGATGCTAAGGGCATGTTTGATCCGGTGCGGCGGCTGGCGCAATTTGACCGCCGCAAACAAGCCCACACGGACGAGTTGGCGCGGCTGACAGCGGAGGCGCGGCGGCTGGCACCGGCTGACACGCCAGACGATAAATTATTTTCTGTCTTGCGTACCATCGCCCCCGAGCTGGTGTCGGCCTATGAAGGCCTGAAACGCTCTGAGACTTTGGGCGAAATTCCTTATGATGTGGTGTTTGTGCCCGAGGGTGGCTTGGCACTGCGCAAACTAGCGCCGCTTTTACCGTATTTCGACATTGACCCGAAATTGGTGAAATTTATCGGCACCGGTCTGTGGGATGACCCAAGCCTGTCGCAAGAACCGCCACTGCACGGCGGCTGGTATGCCGCCCCCGATCGCACATTATGGGCCGGTTACCAAAAGCGTTACGAACAATTATTCGCGCGCCCGGCACCGCGCCTGACCAGCATCGCCTATGATAGTGTCAGCCTTGCCATTAAACTGGCGACCATTAACCAACAACAACCCTTTAGCTATGCCTTGTTGACCGACCCGAATGGCTTTGCCGGTCTTGATGGGATTGTGCGGTTGACCGCTGATGGCCTCAACGACCGTGGTCTAGCGGTGCAGGAAATCACCGCACGTGCGCCGCGTATTGTCAGTCCGGCGCCGCGCAGTTTCGTTGAACATGACCGGCGTCTGCGCGCCGCTTTGGCGTTGGCCGACAGCCTGCAGGGAAACGCTGCCGCTCCATTGACCGATTTAGGACGGCAATAATTCTGCGATAAGATTGTCGAGCACCAGACGGCCTTGCGGGCTGGCAATCAAATGGCTGTCGCTGGGCAATAAAATGCCGGCTTGTTGCAGCGCCAAATGCCTCTCGGGCGGCAATTGAATGCCGCCAATGGCCATGTCGGACAGGGCGACGCCCTCAACCAAACGCAGCCCCAGCAGAAGCATTTCGGTGCGCCGTTCTTCGTCGTCCAAAGCTTTATCTTCAGCCCAGCCGTGCCCCTGCGCCTCGACTTGCGCCAGCCACGCTTGCGGCGCTTTCAAGGCTATGGTCGCGCGCCGCGCTTGGCCATCGCTCAACCGCCCATGCGCGCCGGGGCCAATGCCAAGGTA
The DNA here is from genome assembly GCA_937876775.1 of uncultured Rhodobiaceae bacterium. Classification (GTDB taxonomy): domain Bacteria; phylum Pseudomonadota; class Alphaproteobacteria; order RS24; family RS24; genus JAHEGN01. The sequence goes on from CALEFA010000009.1 coordinate 39,740, forward strand.
ATCACCGCCACGCCAGCTGGCTATATTATGGCGGCAAGCGTGGCCATCGCGGGCGTGATTTGACACTTCATAGGCGGGCAGACCTGCCGCCGCGCACATGTCTTGCGTCATCTCATAAAGGTCGGCGGCGCTGTCTTCATCGGGCACGGCAAACCGACCGGCCGCGTGCAGTCGGTGAAACGGCGTATCCGGCTCAATGGTTAATTGATAAAGCGAAACATGGTCAGGCGTTTCGGCCAGAACGCAGGCCAACTCATCGCGCCACATCGCCAAGCTCTGGCCGGGACGGGCATAAATCAAATCTAGCGAGACATGCGCGAACACCTCGCGGGCCAGCCGAAACGCCGCCAGCGCATCAGCCGCGCTATGCGTGCGGCCAAGGAATTTCAGCGCCGCATCATCCAAGGATTGCACGCCAAGCGATAAGCGGGTGATGCCCGCCGCCGATAAATCAGCCAAATGGCCTTGCGGCGCACTGACGGGATTGGCTTCGAGGGTAATTTCGGCATCCGGCGCCAGCCCCCACAGGCGGTTTATCTCAGACAGAATATCGGCGACCATATCGGCCGGCATCAGCGATGGCGTGCCGCCACCAAAAAACACTGTTTGCACCGGCCCTTGTGGGCGTTGGCTGAACGCATATTGCAATTCGGCAAAATAGGCGGCGCGCCATTGTTGCGGCTGCATATCGCGCATCAAATGCACATTGAAATCGCAATAGGGGCAAATGGCGGCGCAAAACGGCCAATGCAGATAAATGCTCAGCGGTGGCAAATCAGGCTTCAAAACAATGCTCAACCAATTGTTGGAAAGCATCCGCGCGATGCGATATCGCGTGTTTGGCGGCTGGATCCATTTCGCCGAAGGTCTGGTCACCGCCAAGCGGCAGAAACATTGGGTCATAACCAAAGCCATTGAGACCGCGCAATGGCCACACTAACGTGCCCGACACTTTGCCCTCAAAATTCTCGACGTGGCCGTCTGGCCAAGCCAAAGACAAAGCGCAGATAAAGGATGCAGTGCGCGGCGCATCTGGTTTTTGCGCCAGTGCCATATGCACTTTATGCATGGCGAATTGAAAATCGCGATCGCCGCTGGCCGTCTGCGCCCAACGCGCCGAGTAAATGCCCGGCGCGCCATCCAGCCCGTCAACCGCCAAGCCGCTGTCATCAGCCAGCGCCGGCAAGCCCGAGGCGGTGGCCGAGGCCAAGGCCTTGAGTTCAGCATTGGCGATAAAAGTGCTGCCGGTTTCTTCCGGTTCGGGCAAGCCAAGGGCGCCGGCCCCCACCGTCTCAACCTCAAAAGCCGTCAGCAAATCAGCAATCTCAACCAGCTTGCCTTTATTGTGCGAGGCAATCACCAATTTATGATCAGTGAATTTGCGCGCCGCCATTAGGCACCAACCGCTTGTTTTTGGAGCGCGACAAGCTCGGCAATGCCGTCTTTGGCCAAACGCATCAATGCGGCGAATTCATCTTCACCAAAAGCCGCGCCTTCTGCGGTGGCCTGAATTTCGACGATTGATCCGCTGCCAGTCATGACAAAATTGCCGTCGGTATCGGCGACACTATCTTCGTCATAATCAAGGTCGGCGACTGGCAGACCCTGATAAATGCCGCAAGACAGGGCGGCCACATGATCAGAAATAACGCCGGGGCCGACTTTACCTTTTTCTTGCATCATGGCGACGCATTGATAAAGCGCCACCCAAGCGCCGGTAATGGAAGCGGTGCGGGTGCCGCCATCGGCCTGAATAACATCGCAATCGAGACTGATTTGGTTTTCGCCAAGTTTTTTCATATCAACAACGGCGCGCAGCGACCGACCGATGAGACGCTGGATTTCCTGCGTCCGGCCTGACTGCTTGCCGGCATTGGCCTCGCGGCGCATACGGTCACCGGTTGAACGTGGCAACATGCCATATTCAGCCGTCACCCAGCCTTCGCCTTTGCCACGCAACCACGGCGGGACGCGTTCTTCAAGACTGGCTGTGCACAACACATGCGTGTCGCCAAATTTAATCAGACACGACCCTTCCGCATGTTTAGAGACATTGGTTTCAATCGATATGGAGCGAAGCTGATTGGCCGAACGGCCTGAGGGGCGGGTGACAGTCATGAAGTTTCCTAACCTTGCGTCGGGGTGAAGTTGCAACTTCTGTGTAGCCAAATGCGGGCCGCCAAACAAGGCTAGGCTGACGTTAATCGGCAAAATCTGTATTTCTTTACTTTGGGGGCTGGGAAATGCCGCCACCAATGCCTAAATAGTCTGCATGAGTGAACTGACACATTTAACCGAGCGGGCGCGGCATATTTTTCGTCATGTTGTCGAAAGCTATTTAGAGACCGGCGCGCCGATTGGGTCGCAAAGCCTATCGCAAAGCCTGCGTACGCATTTATCACCGGCCTCTATTCGCGCCACCATGGCTGAGCTGGAAGGGCATGGCCTGCTTTATGCGCCGCATGTTTCTGCTGGCCGCATGCCAACCCAGACCGGATTAAGAATTTTTATTGATGGCCTGCTGCAAGTCGGCGAATTAAACGATAAGGAGCGCGAGGCGATTGCCCCGCAAATTGACGGCACGCGCAGCTTTGAAGATATTTTACATCAGGCGGTCGATGGCCTGTCGGGGCTCAGCCAATGCGCCAGTCTGGTTCTGGCACCGAACAATGCTGGCGCCATTAAACATGTCGAATTTGTGCCCATTGCCGAAGATAAAATTCTGGTCATTCTGGTCGACCAATCCAACCATGTTGAAAACCGGTTGATCGAACGCCCGCCGGGGCTGGTGGCCAGCGCCTTGACCGAGGCGAGCAATTATCTCAATGGGCAATTAAAGGGCCGGTCGTTGGGCGAATTGCGCCGCGACACGCAACGGCAAATGGCCACAGCGGAAAGTGAGCTGGGCAAGCTAACCGCGCAATTGGTTGAAACCGGTCTGGCACAATGGGGCGGCGATAGCCCATCATCAATGAGCCAAAGCAATGAAATACTTGGTAAAAACCTTCTTGTGCGCGGCCATAGCCATTTGCTCGAGAACCTCAGTGCCATAGAAGATTTGGAGCGCATTCGGCTTCTGTTCGAAGACCTTGACCGCAAAAAGGAAATGATCAGCCTGTTGTCGCAAGCCGAAGAAGGCGATGGCGTGAAGATTTTTATCGGTGCTGAAACCTCGCTGTTTTCGCTGTCCGGCTCCTCGGTAATTATCAGCCCCTATAAAGATAGCGACCAACAAGTGGTCGGCGTGCTCGGCGTGATTGCGCCAACCCGTACCAATTACGCCCGCCTCATTCCGATGGTCGACCATACAGCGCAAGTGGTTTCAAAATTGCTCGCTTGACGCACCGCAAATTGATGATTAGGAAAACCTCATGACCAAAGAAAATGAAAAATCTGCCGAAGCCGCTGAAACCGCTTCGGCCAATGAACCAAACAACCCCGAAACCCAAAACCCTGCCGCAGACGCGCCGACCGACAGCGGCTCTGAACCGGTTAACGAAGCTTCTGTTGATGAAGTTCCTGTGGATGAGGCGCCGGCTGAGCCGACAGCGGAAGAGCAAATTGCTGCTCTGAATGATCAATTGCTCCGCACGCTTGCCGAATTGGAAAACACCCGCCGCCGCGCTGAACGCGACCGTGGCGATGCGCTGAAATTTGGCGCCATGAGTTTTGCCCGCGATATGCTGAGCGTGGCTGATAATATGCAGCGCGCGCTGAAAGCGGCGGCTGATCTGGGGGCCGATGATTTACCAGACGCCGCCAAAGCCATGCTTGAAGGGGTTGAGGCCACCGAGCGCGATCTGCAAGCCAGCTTGCAACGCCATAAAGTCATGCCAATTAATCCTATGGGCGAAAAATTTGACCCCAACCAGCACGAAGCCATGTTTGAGGCCCCGGGCACGGGGCAAGCGGCCGGCACGATTATTGAGGTCATTGAAATCGGCTATGTCATGGCCGAGCGTCTGTTGCGCCCCGCCAAAGTTGGCATTGCCAAAGATTAATTAAATCGGCGACACCCGCCGCAGGGTCAAATTGAGGCGGCCGCCGTCGGCGAACGCATCATGCTGGGTTAAAAGCTGGCTGCTGCCGTGAAGCACACGGTCGAGGCCGTGAAAATTAAGTCGCGCGGCACCGCCAAAAACAAACACATCGCCACTATGCAGTTTCAAAGATTGTGTTGGCCCGCGCCGCTGCGCCCCGCCCATGCGAAAAACCGCGCTATCGCCCAAGGATACAGAAACCACTGGCGCCTCAAAGGCCGCCTCATCGCGGTCTTGGTGCAGCCCCATTTTTGAACGCGGCTTATCGTAATAATTGATCAGACAACATTCAGGCGGCGCCGCACAGCCGCTGACCTCGGCCCATAAATCATGCAGGCTTTGCGGTATCGCCGGCCATGGCGCCTTGGTTTCAGGGTGGTTCGGCTGATAGCGATAGCCGTTTTTATCCGACACCCAGCCAAGCGGCCCCATATTGCTCATACGGATCGACCATGGCTGATTGCTGCGCGGCATGCGCGGTTGAAACAGCGGCGCCACGACCAAGGCCTCGGTGATTTCCTGCAAAATCTGGTTTTGCGCCGCCGACCCCCAATATTCAGGGTAATAATGCGTTCCAGCCCCCAATATGTTGTGGCTCATTTTTTTCTCATCCTTTTGCACTCAACCCTTGTAGCACCGCGCCTAGCTACCTATATAAAGCCCAGACACGAATTGGCGACCTCGCCTGTAGATTAAACGAAAAGTGAGAAGAAAATGGGAAAAGTAATTGGCATTGACTTGGGCACCACAAATAGTTGCGTCGCCGTTATGGACGGCAGCACGCCTAAGGTTATCGAAAACGCCGAGGGCGCGCGGACAACACCATCAATGGTGGCGTTCACAGCTGACGGAGAAAAACTGGTTGGGCAACCGGCCAAACGTCAGGCGGTGACCAATCCGGAAAACACACTCTTTGCCATTAAACGGCTGATTGGCCGTCGCTTTAGCGACCCCGCCACCAAAAAAGACATGGATATGGTGCCGTATAATATCGTTGCCTCAGAAGGTGGAGACGCGTGGGTGAAAGCCAATGACGAGACCTATTCGCCATCGCAAATCTCGGCCTTTATTCTGCAAAAAATGAAAGAAACCGCTGAAGATTACCTCGGCGAGAAAGTCACCCAAGCGGTGATTACCGTGCCGGCCTATTTTAACGACGCCCAGCGCCAAGCCACAAAAGATGGCGGCAAAATTGCCGGCCTCGAAGTGCTGCGCATTATCAATGAGCCAACGGCGGCTTCTTTGGCCTATGGTCTGGATAAGAATGACGGCCAAACTATTGCGGTTTACGACTTGGGGGGCGGCACATTTGACGTTTCAATTCTTGAGATTGGCGACGGTGTTTTCGAAGTGAAATCAACCAATGGTGATACTTTCCTCGGCGGTGAAGATTTTGACATGGCGCTGGTTGAGCATATGGCGGCCGAGTTCAAAAAAGAAAATGGCGTTGATCTGACTGGCGACAAGCTCGCCCTGCAACGTTTGAAAGAAGCGGCAGAGAAAGCCAAAATTGAGCTGTCATCATCCAGCGCAACGGAAATTAACCTGCCATTCATCACGGCAGATGCGAGCGGCCCAAAACACATGAATATGAAGCTGACGCGCTCAGCTTTTGAAGCCCTGGTTGACAAGCTGGTGCAGCGCACCCGCAAGCCATGCGAAGACGCGCTGAAAGATGCCGGCATTAAATTGTCTGAAATTGACGAAGTGGTGCTGGTCGGCGGGCAAACCCGCATGCCGCGCATTCGCGAATTTGTGAAAGATGTGTTCGGCAAAGAACCAAATATGAGTGTGAACCCAGACGAAGTGGTGGCCATGGGCGCTGCCATTCAAGCTGGCGTGCTGCAAGGCGATGTAAAAGATGTGTTGCTGCTCGATGTGACCCCGCTGTCGCTGGGCATTGAAACATTGGGTGGCGTGTTTACCCGCCTGATTGACCGCAACACCACAATCCCAACCAAGAAGTCACAAGTCTTTTCAACCGCCGATGACAATCAATCTGCGGTGACGATTTCTGTGTGCCAGGGTGAACGCGAAATGGCCGCAGACAATAAAAACCTCGGCCAGTTCAACCTTGAGGGCATTCCACCAGCACCGCGCGGCGTGCCACAAATTGAAGTGACTTTCGACATTGATGCCAATGGTCTGGTCAATGTGTCAGCCGCCGATAAGGCGACCGGCAAAGAGCAAGCCATTCGCATTGAAGCCTCTGGCGGTCTGTCTGATGACGACATTGAGCAAATGGTCAAAGACGCAGAAGCCAATGCGGAAGCCGATAAACAGCGCCGCGAAGCTGTGGAAATCCGCAATAATGCTGAAGGGCTTATTCACGGAACGGAGAAATCAATCGCTGACAATGAAGAGCTGATTGAGGGTGCCGACAAAGAAGCCGCTGAAGCCGCCATTGCCGAGTTGAAAACCGCCCTTGAGGGTGAAGACAATGACGCCATTAATGAGAAGGCACAGGCCTTGTCTCAGGCAGCGATGAAAATCGGTGAAGCAATTTACAAAGCCCAGCAAGCAGAAAGCGAAGCCGCAGCGGCCGCCGATGCCGGTGAAGGCGATGATAATATTGTCGACGCTGAATATGAAGAAGTTGTCGATGAGGACGCTGACGATCAAAAGGCCTCGTAAGTCGACTGCCCACTGACCGTTTGAGACAGGAGCCGTCGCATGGCGAAAACCGATTTTTATGAACAGCTCGGCGTTGACCGTTCGGCCAATGCGGCTGAGCTGAAATCGGCCTATCGTAAGCTTGCCAAAAAATATCACCCAGATGTGAATCCGGGTGATGCGGCGGCGGAACAAAAGTTCAAGGAAGTCTCAGAGGCCTATGAGGTGCTGAAAGACGACCAAAGCCGCGCCGCCTATGACCAATATGGCCATGCTGCCTTTGAAAATGGCCGAGGTGGCCAGCGCGGCGGTGGCGGCTTTAGCGGCGACTTCGGCGGTATGGGCGATATCTTCGAAGAATTCTTCGGCGGTCAGCGCCGGCAACAACGCCAGCAAGCGCGTCGTGGCGGTGATTTACGCATTGAAATTGAAATCACACTGGAAGACGCCTTCAATGCCACAGAAAAACAAATCAATCTAACGCGGGCCGGTTCTTGCGGCACCTGCAAGGGCTCGGGCGCGCGCGATGGCAGCGCCCCAACCACCTGCGGCGTGTGCAATGGCCACGGCAAGGTGCGTGCGCAGCAGGGTTTCTTCATGGTCGAGCGGGCCTGCCATAATTGCCAAGGGCGCGGCCAGGTTGCGCAAGACCCGTGCGGCGATTGCAATGGGCGCGGCACCACTCAGCAACAGCGCAATCTGACCGTATCAGTGCCAGCCGGTGTTGAAGACGGCACGCGTATTCGCCTGACTGGCGAAGGCAATGCCGGCGGGCCGGGAGCAACGCCGGGCGATTTATATGTATTTGTTAACGTGCGTCCGCATGCGTATTTGCAACGCGACGGCGCCGATTTATTGTGCGCCATTCCGATTGCTTTTGACTTGGCCGCGCGCGGCGGCACATTGAATGTACCGCTGCTCAATGGCAAGCGAGTAAAGCTGAGTATTCCAAGCGGCGCCCAATCAGGCCAGCAATTCCGCCTGCGCGGCAAAGGCATGCCGGTATTGCGCTCGCGTTCGCATGGCGATCTATATGTGCAGATTGACGTTGAAGTGCCCAGCGGCTTAAACAAAAAACAGCAAGCCTTGCTCGATGCCTTCACCGGAAGCCTCGACGACAATAATTATCCCGACGTCAAAGATTTCGACACAAGAAGCAATAAAGCCAATAGCTAAGCGGCCGGCGCCCTGCTATATTTAGCGCCATGAGATTAGTAGTAAATGGATGTGCGGGTCGCATGGGGCAAAGCCTCATCAGACTCATTCAGGCCGATAACGGGTTAACCCTTGTCGGTGGTTTGGAGCAAGCCGGAAGCACCGCATTGGGTGCCGATTTGGGCGCGCTGGCAGGCATGGCGCCGCTTGGCATCAAGGCCAGCGACAATCATCTCGACTTATTAGCCAATGCCAATGCGGTGATTGATTTTACCGCACCGGAAGCCAGTGTGGAGCTGGCAGCGGCGGCGGCACAAGCGCGCATTGTGCATATTATTGGCACCACGGGTTTTGATGCGGCGCAAGAAGACGCCATTGCCGCAGCTGGCCGCCATGCGACGATTGTCAAATCCGGCAATATGAGCCTTGGCGTTAATCTTTTGTCGGTGCTGGTGACGCAAGCGGCCGCCGCACTCGGTGATGATTGGGACATTGAAATTTTCGACATGCACCACCGCCATAAAGTTGATGCACCCTCGGGCACGGCCTTGCTGTTGGGCGACGCCGCAGCGCGCGGGCGGAAAGTTGCCTTGAGCGACAAGATGCAATCTGGCCGCGACGGCATAACCGGCGCCCGCGAGGCCGGCGCAATTGGCTTTAGCGCCCTGCGCGGGGGCAGCGTGGTCGGCGACCATGAGGTTATTTTTGCCGGTGACGGCGAACAAATTCGGCTGACCCATCGCGCCGAAAACCGCGATATTTTTGCCCGTGGCGCGCTGAAGGCGGCGCAATGGGCGGCTGGGCAAAAGCCTGGCGTCTATTCAATGCAAGACGTGCTCGGCCTATAGCCGCGCCATATTCAAGGGGAAATCAAAATGAGCCAACTCGTTCTCGTGCGCCATGGGCAAAGTGAGTGGAATGAAAAAAACCTGTTCACTGGCTGGCGTGATCCGGATCTGACCGCCAAGGGCATTGAAGAAGCCCGCGCCGCCGGTCGTGCGCTGAAGGCGGCGCAGGCGAAATTTGACATTGGCTATACATCTAATTTGCAGCGGGCACAAAAAACCTGCGCATTGCTGTTGGAAGAATTGCAACGTAGCGACCTGCCGGTGACCCGCCATGAGGCATTAAACGAGCGCGATTATGGCGATTTATCCGGCCTCAACAAAGATGATGCGCGCGAAAAATGGGGCGAGGGGCAAGTGCATATTTGGCGCCGCTCTTTCGATATTCCACCGCCCGGCGGCGAAAGCCTGAAGGATACAGCCGAACGTGTCTTGCCATATTTTGATGCGGAGATTATGCCGCAAATAAAAGCCGGACAGAATATTCTCATCGCCGCTCATGGCAATTCATTGCGCGCTTTGGTGATGCAGCTTGATGGTTTGACCCGCGAAGAGATTATTGACGTGAATATTGGCACAGGCGAGCCTTACTGCTATCAGCTCGACGCCAATGGCGCGGTCATCAGTAAAGAAATTCTCGCTACCTAATTGCCGCTGGGGCTAATGCACCATCTCTGGCGCTTTGTGGCTGGATAGCGCATTGCGTAATTGGTTGGCCAAACCGGCGCGTTCGTCTGGCGACAAAAATCCGCCAATACAAACATATTTGCCGTGCGACGACAGAATCAGCGAACCAATTTCATCGGCCTCCGTGCCTTCATTCTCTAGCGTCAGGCGCACCCAATAAGGGTTGAAATGCCATGACCGCTCGCGACCATTGGCGCTGACTTGGGTGACCGTCAGGCGATCATTGTTGAGTTCTATTTTTTCGTGTCGTCGCGCTTGGCGGTAATTCAGTTTGAAAAACACATAAAGCAAAATCACATCAAGGCCGAAAAAGCCAAACACTGGCCATGCGCCAAGCGCCCAGAAAAAACCGCCAGCAACCAGACTGACGGCGGCGAAACAAATAATCAGAATTGAAAAGCCACGAGCGGACAAAGACACATTCGGTCGCAGGACAAAAGAAAGCCCCGCCGATCGATCGGTCCGTCCCTCATCAATGTATATGTCAGTTATCATGAGTGAAAAATAGGCCTAAAAACAAAGAAAACAAGGCCGCCAAGACATATACGCTGAGTTGCCATTGGCGCCGGAGAGGCTTAGGATAGGGCATGAAAAAGGCAGATATTCTCAAATTCTTTGAACGGCTCTCCCAAACCGCCAGCGAACCCCAAACCGAACTCAATTTTATCAATGATTTCACATTGTTAGTGGCTGTCGTTCTGTCCGCGCAAGCGACCGATAAAGGGGTTAATAAGGCCACAGAGAACCTGTTCAAACGGGCTGACACGGCAAGCAAAATGGCGGCGCTTGGCGAAAGCCAAATCCGCGAGGAAATTAAATCCATCGGCCTGTATCGCAATAAAGCGAAGAATGTTCTCGCCCTGTCGGAAATTCTGCGCGACCAATTTGACGGTGTGGTGCCGCGCGATCGCGAGTCCTTGATGAGCCTGCCTGGTGTTGGCCGCAAGACCGCTAATGTGGTGATGAATGAGGCTTTTGGCGAGGCGACATTTGCTGTCGACACGCATGTTTTCCGGCTCGGCAATCGCACCGGTCTGGCGCCCGGCAAAACTGTTTTGGAGGTGGAGAAAAAACTCGACAAACGGGTGCCCGAGCCCTATCGCCTCCACGCCCATCATTGGCTGATTTTACATGGCCGATATATTTGTGTCGCGCGTAAACCAAAATGTTATGAATGCGCTGTCGCTGACTTATGCAGCTTCCGCGCCAAAACCAAAGTTTGACCCCGAGAGGAAATCCCCATGTCTGCCACACTGATAACCGGAATGGGCGCCGCCCTTGTCGATTTATTCGCCAATGTAAGCGACGCACAATTACAAGAATTGGGCAGCGCCAAAGCGTCGATGTCGCTGATTGATGCGGCGCAGTCGATGCGCTTACAAGCCGAGGTCGAGGTGCACAGTCAACGCCCGGGTGGCTCGGCCGCCAATACGGTGGCCGGTATCGCGGCGCTTGGCCAACCCGCAGGGTTTCTCGGCAAGACCGGAGATGACGCGCTTGGCGGCGTGTTTAGCGAAGCCTTCGAAACCTTAAATGTCCGTTTTCCGGTAACCCCATGCGACGCCAGCCAGCATCCGACGGGGCATTGTCTGGTGCTCATCACCCCCGACGCCGAACGCACCATGCATACGGTGCTGGGCGCGTCTGTGATGACGGCGCGCGATGATATGGACGGCGATTTGCTGGCCCAAACCGGACTATTGTTTTCTGAAGGCTATGTGTGGGACAGCCCATCAGCCCGCGACGGATTTTTGAGTGCGGCGCAAACCGTGCGCGCGCAAGGTGGCAAGGTAGCTTTTTCGCTGGCCGATGGGTTTTGCGTCGAACGTCACCATGCTGATTTTCTTGCCCTGCTTGACGGGCAGGTTGATGTTGTTCTGGCCAATAAGGTCGAGGCTGAGGCGCTGTTTGGCTGCAGCGACCCTGCCGGTTTGGCGGCCAAAGTGCAGGGCACTGATGTGCTTTTGTCGGTAACGCTGGGGGCTGAGGGGGCGCTGATTGTTGATGCCAATGGCGCCCAGCTTGTTGCCGCCGAACGGATTTCCGATGTCGTCGATTTGACCGGCGCTGGCGATCAATATGCGGCCGGCTTTTTGGCCGCTTTGCACAATGGGGTCAGCCCGAAAGAAGCCGCACATATAGGCAATCTGGCGGCCAGTGAAGTGATCCGCCATATTGGCCCGCGGCCACAATCTGACGTGCGCGCGCTGCTGGCAGAGCAGGGTTTAGACTTTATTCGAGATTAGATTTTGCGCAATAAAACCTGATCGATTTGGTGGGTGCTGCTTTTGTGCAAAATCAAATCGGCGCGGCCGCGTGTCGGCAAAATATTTTCCATTAAATTGGTCATATTAATGCGCCGCCAAATGTCGTGCGCGGTGGCGCGCGCGGCCTCATCGTCAAGGTCGGCATAGCGACGGAAATACGCGCCCGGTTCGCGGAACGCGGTATGGCGCAAGGACATGAAACGTTCGATATACCATTCTTCAATGGTCTCGACCTCGGCATCAATATAAATTGAAAAGTCGAAATAATCAGAGACAAAGGGAATCTCATTGCCTTCTTTGGCCAATGAAGCTGGTTGCAAAACATTCAGCCCCTCAACGATCAGCACGTCGGGTTGGCTGACGACAATGTCTTCATCGGGGAGAATATCATAGGCTTCATGCGAGTAGACCGGCGCTCTGACTTCTGACTGGCCCGATTTCACCTCGGACAAAAACCGCCGCATACTGCGCAAGTCAAAGCTTTCGGGAAAGCCCTTGCGTTGCATAAGCCCGCGTTCTTCAAGCGTCGCATTGGGAAAGAGAAAGCCATCCGTGGTGATCAGCTCGACCTTGGGGTGCGAAGGCCAGCGGGCCAACATGTCGCGCAAAATCCGCGATGTCGTGCTTTTGCCCACGGCCACTGAGCCGGCGACGCCAATAATAAAGGGCACTTTAATTTCGCGCCCCAGAAAGGCATCGGTCGCGCCATGAAGGTTTTGCGAGGCCTCCACATATAAATTGAGTAGGCGCGACAGCGGCAGATAAATTTCTTCAACCTCGTCGAGCGAGACCGTCTCGCCACGGCCACGCAATTTCTCTAGCTCGGATTCGGTGAGCGTTAATTCGGCGTCTTTGCGCAAACGGCCCCATTCCGCGGCCGTGAACGAGCGATAAGGCGAAATGTCTTTTGAGCTTCCCCCGAACACGCGCTTATTCTTTTCCGCGCGCGGCTTTTTCAGCCAGGCCTGAGCGTCCGCGACGCGCCGCCAATTGATCCATGACAGCATCCAGCGTCACCTCGCGCGCGGCCAAGACAACCAGAAGGTGATACAGCACATCGGCGGCCTCACCAATCAACGCGTCGTCATCTTCGGTCAGCGCCGCGGTGATGGTTTCGATTGCTTCCTCGCCTAATTTGCGCGTTGCGCGCGGCAAATCGGCCAGCAGTTGCGCCGAATAGCTCTCATCTGGCGAGGCGCCACGACGGGTTAGAATCTCTGCGAATAAGTCATCAAGTTGCGAGGTTTTGGTCACGACGAATTCCTTTCAGCCCTAGCCGTATCCGCTTATTGGCGAACTGGCAAGCCTGCTTGTGCCATGGCCTGTTTGGCCTCGGCGATTGTATAAGTTCCAAAATGAAAAATAGACGCCGCCAAAACAGCGCTTGCGTGCCCCTGACGCACACCATTGACCAAATCTTCAAGACAGCCAACGCCGCCCGAGGCTATCACCGGTATCGGCACCGCATCGGCGACGCGTCGCGTCAGCTCCAAATCGAAACCTGACTTGGTGCCATCGCGATCCATTGAGGTCAATAAAATTTCACCGGCGCCGCGAGCCGCCATATCTTGGGCAAAACCAATGGCTTCGAGGCCGGTCGCCTCACGGCCACCATGGGTAAATATTTCCCAACGCCCCTCATCGGTTTGTTTGGCATCAATTGCCACGACGATACATTGCGAGCCAAATTTGGCGGCTGAAGCCGCGACGACATCGGGGTCGCGGACAGCGGTTGTGTTGAACGACACTTTATCGGCACCGGCCAGAAGTAGTTTACGGACATCGGCCTCACTGCGCACGCCGCCGCCGACCGTAACCGGCATGAAACAATGCTCAGCCGTTTCGCGAACCACGCCAATCAGCGTGTCGCGGTTCTCATGGCTGGCGCTGATGTCGAGAAAACACAGCTCATCGGCTCCGGCAGCATCATAAGCCCGCGCCGCCGCGACCGGATCGCCAGCGTCGACCAAATCAACAAAATTCACGCCTTTGACGACGCGCCCATCATGCACGTCAAGGCAGGGAATGATGCGTACTTTTAACATTAGACAACACCATCCATGGCCAAAGCTGCGGCCGCATCTAGCCGCCCGTCATACAGCGCGCGCCCCGAAATAGCGCCGACCACACCGTCGCTTTCAACTTTTTGCAAGCCGACCAAATCATCCAATCCGGCGAGTCCACCCGAGGCGATAATCGGTATTGACGTGCCGCGCGCCAGTGCCGCCGTGGCCTCAATGTTCACGCCCTTAAGGAGGCCATCGCGGTCAATGTCGGTGTAAATCACCGCGGCGACGCCAGCGTCTTCAAATTGACGGGTCAGCTCATCGGCTTTTATCTCTGTCGCTTCAGCCCAGCCCTCAACCGCGACGAAGCCTTTGCGGGCGTCGACGCCGACCGCAATATGGCCGGGAAACGCTTTGCAGGCGTCATAAACCAATTGCGGATTGCGCAAGGCGGCCGTGCCCAAAATCACCCGATCCACGCCAGCCGCCAACCAGCTTTCGATGGTCGCCATATCGCGAATGCCGCCGCCCAATTGAATGGTCAGCTTGCACCGCGCCAGAATGTCTTCAACGGCCGCGCGATTAACTGGCGCGCCAGCAAAGGCGCCGTCGAGATCAATAATGTGTAAATGCGAAAACCCTTGCGCCTCAAACTGTGCCGCTTGCGCCGCTGGCTGGTTGTTAAACACCGTCGCCCGATCCATGTCACCTTGTTCAAGGCGCACACATTGGCCGTCTTTGAGGTCAATCGCAGGGTATAAAATCATGGTTTCCATTCCAGAAAATTGGCAATCAAACGCAGCCCCGTCTGTTGGCTTTTCTCGGGGTGGAATTGGGTGCCACAAATTGTGTCGCAAGCCAGACCGGCGACCACGGGCCCGCCATAATCAGTGGTTGCGGCAATGACATGTTGTGCGCTTGGCCGCGCCGCATAGCCATGCACGAAATAGGCGTCTTGCCCATGCAGTCCGGCAAACACCGGATGGTCAGTGGTGATGTGTAAATCATTCCACCCCATATGCGGCACTTTCAGCGTGCTTGGCACGTCCAATGGCTCAACCGCGCCGTCGACCCAACCAAACCCGCGATGGGTGCCGCGCTCATGGCCGGTGGCGCAGATTAATTGCATGCCAACGCAAATGCCGAGAAACGGATAGGCTTGTTGGCGAACCCGTTGATTGAGCGCTTCTTCCATACCATCAATGGCGCGCAAGCCTTCGGCGCAATCGCCAAAAGCCCCGACCCCGGGTAGAACAATGTGGTCAGCCTTGAGCACTTGTTCTGGCGCGGCGGTGACGATGACTTTACGGTCGCCGGAAAGACCGGCAGCGACACGCGCGAAAGCCTTTTCCGCCGAACGCAAATTGCCCGACCCGTAATCAATAATTGCGATGCTCACGATGGCACTCTCCGGGCTTAGCTGCCCAAAACACCTTTGGTTGATGGAATGGCGTCTGCCTTGCGCGGGTCAATTTCAATGGCCTGACGCAAAGCCCGCGCCAAAGCCTTGAAACAGCTCTCGATAATATGGTGATTATTTTCGCCATAGAGATTTTCAACATGCAGAGTAATGCCAGCCGCTTGCGCAAAGGCTTGGAACCATTCTTTGAACAATTCCGTGTCCATGTCGCCCAATTTTGGCTTGCTGAAATTGACTTTCCAAATCAAATAAGGTCGCTGCGACACATCGAGCGATACGCGGGTGCAGGTTTCATCCATCGGAATCGTGGCGCTGCCATAGCGCGTCAGACCCTTGAAGTCACCGAGCGCTTCGCACACGGCTTCGCCCAGCACAATGCCTGTGTCTTCCGTTGTGTGGTGAAAATCAATGTGCAAGTCGCCCGAGGCTTTAACCGTTAAATCAATCAGCGAGTGGCGCGACAATTGCTCAAGCATATGGTCGAGAAAGCCGATGCCGGTGGAAATGTCATATTCGCCTGTGCCATCAAGATCAACGCTCACCGAAATTTGCGTTTCTTTTGTTTGGCGCGCCCGTGTTGCTATTCGCTTGGACATGGTGCCGGTTCCTCCTGTGGACGTGATACGCTTTACTTCACACCTTCTATCAAATTCGGCGCCAATTTCAAAGCATTAGCGGCGCTGTTTGCGCAATCTCATATAAACCGCGCCATCGCCGCCATGGCTGGGGGCGGCGGGGCCGAAAGACACAATGCTTTGCGACAGTGGCGGCTGGGCGCACCACAGCGGCAATTCGCGGCGCAAAATCCCCTGACCAGCGACGCCCTTGCCGGTAATCACCAGCACCCAAGTCAGCCCTCGGCCAACGCTGTGATAAATAAATTGCGTTAAAACGGCCTTGGCTTGCGCCGCCGTCATGCCGTGCAAGTCAAGCCGAGCCTCAATTTCTAGGTGACCCCGGCTGAGGCGGCGGCGGGCTTTATGTTCTATCGTCACATCCGGCTGAAGAGTAGGGGCTGGCTTGGCCATTGGTTTGGTCGCTTGATTGATCGGCGATGCGGCACCCCGCACAGGCTTTTCTGAATGGCCGTCCCGGTGTTTTTTAGCCGCCTTTGGCTTGGCCGCTTTAGCAATTTGGCGACTTTTATAACGCTTATCGAGCGGGGTCGTCTGACTGATTATTTTCTGCCAGAGCACGGCATCATCAGCATCTTCCCCCTTACCTCGTGACATTTTACGCTCCTGCTTGGGTCGCAACCAGTTGCCAATTCGGATTGGCACTCTTAAGAGGCCGCTCGAAAGTCCATAAATCAACGCTTGCCACCGGTTCGGCATCATCGCGGGTGGCGCCCGTGTGCAGATAAGAAATCAGCTCGGCCCGATAGCGGACATCAAGCTGAACAATGCCGTTTTCAATACGCGCGTCTTCCAACACCGGACGGTCGAGGCGGGTAATCTGCGTTTCCAACTGCTGGCCTTCGGCTTGGCGCGTGCTTATCGCACCGGCAAAGCCGGCATAGACGTCAGCGCCGAGAAAATCGCGCACATCGTCCAACCGCTCTGCAGCAAAGGCTGTCAAAATCATTTCATAGGCGCGCGTCGCGCCATCGACAAAGCGATCGGCGTCAAACTCAGGGTCGGCCGCTTGAAAAAACGCGAGCCCGCGTCCCTCATTCAGGTCTTGCACCAAATCTTCGACTGGCTCGGTTTTGGCTGTCTCAGTTTCGACCGGCTCAGTTTCAACGAGGCGCAAATCCGGTGCCGATTTTGCTTCCGACGACACAGCCGCTTTTTGTTTCTTGCCCAATGCCTCGCGATTCAGCCCATAGGCGCCACGGCGCGACTTGCCCGCGTCTTCGTCATTGCGCATGCCCAAGACGCTGCGCAATTTTATGCCGACAAAAATGACAATAATTAGCAAAATTAAATTTAACGGATCGATGGTGCACCTCACTTGTCTTTCGCTCTGCTTAGTCCGATACTATGACCAGTTTTAACAAAGATTGCAAAGCCTCGTCAGGCTACGCAGTGACGCAGGCACAATAGTGGAGCTGACTTATGGGCGGCCTTTTTCTTCTCATCCTTATTCTTCTGCCGGTTATCGAGATTAGCCTGTTTATCTATGTCGGCGGCATGATTGGCCCCGGGCTGACAATTGTGCTGATTATTGCCAGCGCCATGCTCGGCCTATCGATCATGCGGCGGCAGGGCGTGACGGTGGTGGCCAGTGCTCAGCGGGCGCAAGCCGAGGGGCGCGCGCCCGTGGCTGAGGTTGGCAACGGTATCGTCATTTTATTGGCAGGTCTTTTGCTGCTCATCCCCGGGTTTTTAACAGATGCTCTAGGTCTGGTTTTATTGCTCCAGCCAATCCGCAGTCTTATTTTTGAAACGGTGCTGGTTTTGCTGCTTCCCGCGCTATTTGCCGGCTTCGGCATGACGGCCAATACAAGCCCCACGCCGCGCGAGCAGGACGACGGCATTATAGAGGGCGACTTCACCATTAATGATGACGATTGAGCGCAACAATTAACAGCGACGATGAATTGCACCCGCGTTCAACAAGTGTTAAGAGCTTGGCCTTAAGTTATCCATCACCATTACGCATCTATAGGAGCTAAACATGACGAATAAAAAAACAGAAAATGTCGAAGCAGCAAACGAGAGCACCCAACAAACCGGTATGCAGATTTTGGCGCAATATGTGCGCGACCTGTCTTTTGAGAATCCCGGTGCACCAAATTTCGCAGCCGCCAATAGCCCAAGCGTTAATGTCAGCGCCAATGTTGGCGCCCGCAAATTTTCGGATACCGACTATGAGGTGAGCCTTAAATTCAAAATCGAGGCCAAGGTCGAAGATGACAATGTGCAATTTATTGCTGAACTAGATTATTGCGGGGTTTTTCGCCTGATAAACACACCGGAAGATGAAGTGCGCTCGACGCTATTGGTTGAAGCGCCACGCCAACTTTTCCCCTTCGCCCGCCGCGTGCTGGCCGACGCAACGCGCGACGGCGGCTATCCACCGATTATGCTCGATCCGATTGACTTCAAAGAATTATATGATCAAGGCGACAATCAGCCTGCGACGTCAGATAACAAAATGGACGACAAAGAGATTAATTAATCAACCTCTTGGCCGTCTTCTTTTAGCCAAATCGCACGCTGCGGTAGGTCTTGCAAAAAAACCATGTGGGCGCGCTTTTCTTCCTCGCTTAAACGAGACGCGAGCGCCTGCGGACGCCGCCGCATCGGCTGGCGAGGTGATAACACATGGCTGGTCTCGGTTGTTTCAGCCTGACGGGACGCAGCGCCCGCGGATTGAAACACCAGACCGGATTGCCGACCGCCCGTCAGTTCTAAATAAACGCCAGCTAAAAGCTCGCTGTCAATCAGGGCGCCGTGCAAGTCGCGGCCAGAATTATCGACCCCAAACCGGCGGCACAACGCGTCAAGGCTCGCGGGCGCGCCTGGGTATTTATTGCGCGCCATGGTCAATGTATCAACGGCGCGGGCATCGGGCAGCACCGGCTTACCGATTTTGTCTAATTCGGCGTTGAGAAATTTCATGTCAAAATTAGCGTTGTGAATGACCAGCGGGTCATTGCCAATAAAGGCCAAGAAATCATCAGCAATATCGGCAAAACGCGGCTTATCGGCGAGAAATTTGGCGCTCAGCCCGTGGATTTTTTCTGCCGAAGCGGGCATGTCGCGGTCTGGATTGATATAAACATGAAAAGTGTTTTCAGTCGGCAGCCGGTTGATCAGTTCGATACAGCCAATTTCGACAATGCGGTCGCCGCTGGCCGGATCAAAACCGGTGGTTTCCGTATCTAAAACAATCTCACGCAATTTATGATCCCTTCTTCCGCGCTTGATAGCGGGCTTTGCGCGCCTCATAAGCCTGTCCGGCTCTGCCCTGCACTTGTTGCATAATATCGCGCACCTGCCGGCGGGCGTCTTCCGGCGATATCGAGCTGTCCACAATAAAGTCAGCGCGTTGGCGCTTTTCCGCGTCAGGGACTTGCTTGGCGAGAATGTCATAAAAACGCTCTTCGGTCATGCCGGGGCGCGCCAGAACCCGCGCCTTTTGCACATCAGCCGGCGCGCTAACGACAACCGTGCAATCCACGAAACCCTCACCGCCCGTTTCAAATAAAAGCGGAATATCAAGCAAAACAAATGGCGTTTGTTTTTGTACCTCCGCTTCGAGAAACTGCATCTGCGACGCACCAGCCAACGGGTGCACGATGGCTTCCAACTGTTTTAATTTTTCGGCATCTTTCAAGACCACTTGCCCTAGAATAGCCCGATCGACCGCACCATCAACAATCGCCTTGGGGCACAGCGTGCCGATTGGCTCTACTGCTGCACCGTCTTTCTCATATAAGGCATGAACCGCCGCATCAGCGTCATAGCGGGGCACGCCTTCATCTTCAAACAGGCTGGCGGTCAGTGTT
This sequence comes from uncultured Rhodobiaceae bacterium, assembly GCA_937876775.1. Lineage (GTDB taxonomy): Bacteria > Pseudomonadota > Alphaproteobacteria > RS24 > RS24 > JAHEGN01. The sequence goes on from CALEFA010000009.1 coordinate 59,229, forward strand.
TTGCCCATGCCAATTGATCCGGTTAAGCCAATTAAAAACATTATTCTTCTCCCAAATCGGCCATCAGGCGCGCCCGCAAAGCGTCGTCGACCGGCGGCCTGACACCAAACCATGTTTCAAACGACAAAGCGGCTTGGCGCATCAACATGCCCAAACCATCAACTGCAATATATCCGCGCGCGCGCGCCATTTCCAGCAAGGGCGTGTGCAACGGCGTGTAAACAATGTCGCTGACCATGGCGCCAGAAGCCAATGTCTCAAGCGACAGGTCAAGCGGTGGGTGGCCGCCCATGCCTAGGCTGGTGGCATTAACCAAAAGCCCGCTATCGGCGAGCCCATCATGGCGCTGCGCCCAATCAACAATCGTGCATTGCGCCGGACTATCATCCAAAAGCGCCGCCAAAGGTTCGGCCCGCGCCCGCGTGCGATTGGCAAGGGTGATGTGCGGCGAGCCCGCTTCTGCCAAGGCAACAACAATCGCACGGGTTGCACCGCCAGCCCCCAGAACCGTCGCCGGTTTCCCGCGCCAATTGTCGCCTGCGGCATCCAAGGCAGCGACAAAGCCCGCGCCATCTGTGTTGCTGCCGATAATCTCGCCATTGTCGAATAAGAGTGTGTTCACTGCGCCCAATTTAGCCGCGGCGGCATCGCACCGGTCGACAGCGGCAAAAGCGGTTTCCTTGTGCGGAATGGTGACATTGGCGCCGACAAAACCAACCCGCGCCATGGCCTCAAGGGCGCCGCGAAAATCCGCTTCGGGTGATATTGGGCAGCGGTCATATTGCGCCGACAGGCCGAGTTGCTCTATCCAGCCATTATGAATAAGCGGCGAGCGCGAATGGGTTACCGGCCAACCAATAATGCCAGCCCTTTGGCGCTCTTGGGGGTCGGCTTGGCTCATTGGCTTAGACCACCATGCACACGCAAAGCGGCCAGTAGGGGCAGAAGCGGCAAGCCAAGGGTTGAGAAATAATCGCCCTCAATCGCGTCAAACAAATGCGCCCCCAAGCCCTCAAGCTGATAGCAGCCGACCGAGGCAAGTATCGCGTCACCGGCCTCTTCTATGTATGTGTCAAGAAAGGCGTCGCTGAAATCGCGCACGCTAAGGGTTACGCTCTCGCTGTGCTGCCATAGGGTTTCGCCATTCTCCAAAACCACAACACCACCAATCAGCTGGTGTTTTTTGCCACGGAAAAACTGCAAATTGTGACGCGCCTCATCCAACGATGCTGGCTTGTCAAACAGCCGCCCCTCGCATAACAGCAACTGATCTGCGCCAATCACCAGCCCGTCGACGGTCACAGCGCGGGCCTTCGCTTCAGCCAAGCCAATGGCCAGCCCAGCCGGATCACCGGAATGTTTTTGCTTCAACGCATCTTCATCCACCCCCGATGGCGCCACATCAAATTGCAAGCCAGCGCCCGTTAAAATCGTTGCGCGCACGGCGCTTTTAGACGCCAGCGTGAGGGGTTTTGAGAGCTTCATAATTGTCTACTTTTTACGCATTTCAGGGTTTGGTTCATGGTCATTGTAGAGGTTCAAAATGGCGCTGGCCACCTCCTCGATAGAACGCCGCGTCACGTCCAAAACCGGCCATTTTTGCCGCGCAAACAAGCGGCGCGCATCAGCGGTTTCGGTTTTGATAAGCTCTGGATCAACATATTCGGTTTCGGCGTCTTCGTTCAAACTCATCAAGCGGTTTTTACGCACTTGCATCAACCGCTCTGTGCTGGTGGTCAGGCCAACGATGAGCGGGCGCCGCGCATCGAGCAATTCTTGCGGCGGCGCAACACCCGGCACCAGCGGCACATTCGCCGCCTTAATGCCGCGATTGGCCAAATACATACAAGTCGGGGTTTTCGAGGTGCGGCTGACGCCGGTTATAATAATGTCAGCGTCATCGAGATCGCCCTGGCTTTGGCCATCGTCGTGTTGAATGGTGTAATTGAGCGCGGCAATGCGGCGAAAATAATCGGTGTCCAGAGCGTGCTGCCCGCCCGGTTTGCCGCTAATTTCAGCGTTCAAATAAGCCCCCAAAGACGCAACGAAAGGGTCGAGCACCGACATGCAAGGAATATTCAGCTGGTCGCAAGCCTGTTGCAGTTTTCTGCGTAAGTCGACATCCAAAATTGAATACATCACCGGCCCCGGATTCTCCGTGATCGAGTCAATGGCGCGCGTCAGCGCCTTTTGACCGCGCACCAGACCGTAGGAATGTTCAACCGCTTGCGCGGCAACAAATTGTGCGCAGACCGCTTTTGCCAGAGCGTTAACGGTTTCACCCGTGCTGTCAGAAATCATATGTAGGTGAAAAAAGGTGACGCTCACGTCGGCTCCAGACAAATGTGAATTATGTTAATAGCGAGGATAAGTCGCCCCCCACAGCAAGCCAAGCCCTTTTGTTCACAATCGGTGTTTTTCCATACGCTGGTTTGAGGCGAGTTATTAACTCATCACCACCACTTTAGAATAACGGGGACAAAGCCGCCGACGATATAGTGAGGTAATTCATCCCCATTGTTCACATTATTCACATCTCTGCTTGCGTCAGTATGCGCAGCGATTTTCTGGCTGATTGTTTATAAGATGCGCATGATTTTGAGTTTTCCTCATTGTTCACAAGTAGCTGTCCACAGGCCACGATTGTGGGCAAAAGCAGGCCAAATGAATAATCCCCAGAAAGCTTGCGACACAACAACAACTACTATTATTTATCTATATAAATAGAATAGTTCAGTGAAAGTTTAATATGTCTATGAAACCCCTGCTTCAGCTCTTTGCCCATCAAGCCGTACCAGACGTGCCACCGATTTGGTTGATGCGCCAAGCTGGTCGTTATCTTCCAGAGTATCGCGCAACACGCGAAACTGCCGGTGGGTTTCTCAATCTTTGTTACACGCCAGAGTTAGCAGAAGAAGTGACACTGCAACCTATTCGACGTTATGGCTTTGATGCCTCAATTTTATTCGCGGATATTTTGTTGATCCCGCAAGCGCTGGGGCAGAAATTATGGTTTGAAACCGGAGAAGGCCCCCGACTTGAGCCGATCGTCAGTGCTGATGGCCTTGATGCGAGCGATGTTATGCGCACTTTGGCACC
>CALEFA010000010.1 GCA_937876775.1 uncultured Rhodobiaceae bacterium
GAAAAGGATGTGGAATGGACGATCAACAGACCCCGACAGAACAATTACGCGCCGTCATGGCCGCCTTACGCACTCCAGATACCGGCTGCCCATGGGATTTGAAGCAAGATTTCGCCTCCATTGCCCCCTACACCATTGAAGAAGCCTATGAGGTGGTTGACGCCATTGCCCGCGGCAATATGGACGATCTGAAGCTGGAACTGGGCGATTTACTTCTACAAGTGGTATTTCACGCCCGCATGGCCGAAGAACAAGGCCTGTTCGACTTTAACGATGTGGCCATGGCCATCAGCGATAAAATGAAATATCGCCACCCGCATGTTTTCAGCGACACTCATGTGGCCGATGCGGGGCAAGTGCAGGACAATTGGGAGGCGCTGAAAGCCGCCGAACGGGCTGAAAAAGCGCCAGATTCTGGCCCCCAAAGCCTTATGGATGATGTGCCAACGGCCTTGCCGGGGCTGACGCGGGCCGTGAAATTGCAAAAACGCGCCTCTCAGGTCGGTTTTGACTGGCAGGCCGCAGCCCCAATTCTGGCTAAATTGGACGAAGAAATCTCGGAATTTAAGGCGGAAATGAATGCTGAAGCGATAGATGAGCAAAGGCTGACCGATGAGTTTGGCGATATTCTATTCGTTATGGCAAATCTGGCTCGACACCTGAAGCTTGATCCCGAAACCGCCATTCGATCGACCAATAGTAAGTTTGACCGCCGGTTTCGCTTTATTGAGCAAAAAGCCTTGGAAAACGGCGAGAAAATGGACGAGATGTCGCTGGAGGCTTTAGAGGCCTATTGGCAGGAAAGCAAACATATTGTTGGCTAGATTTTTACTTTAGCTTATGATTTTATACGCTTGAGTTTATTGTTAAATTTCTTTTCAAATCGCCCTTTGCTGGCATAGGAAAGCAGCACATCGACATATTGTTTGCCATCGCCTGTTGTGTTATGCGCCAGAACTTGGCCGTGGCTGTGTAAATACCCTATGACATCGCCCTGCTCCGGCTTTATCGACAAACGGAAACGCGCCGCCTTAGACTCGAAAATATCTGATACCGCTTGCAATAACTCATCTGTCCCCCGCCCCTCAAGTGCCGAAGCCAACACCGTCGGCACATCGGCGCGTTTCATCCGCTCCACCGCTGCCGCTGTCATCACCTCATCCATGGCATCCGATTTATTGAGCAATTCGATAAATTGCGTATCCTCAGAGACGCCCAATTCGTGCAAGACGTCGATGACATCCTTGCGTTGCGCTTCGCTGTCAGCGTGGGCACTGTCGCGCACATGCACAATCACATCAGCCGATAATACCTCTTCCAAAGTAGCGCGAAACGCCGCCACCAACATGGTTGGCAGCTCGGAAACAAAGCCAACCGTATCGGACAGCATGATTTTCTGGCCACCGGGTAACTTAATCGCCCGCAAAGTAGGATCCAGCGTGGCAAACAGCATGTCCTTCGCCATCACATCAGAATTGGTTAAACGATTGAACAATGTTGATTTGCCAGCATTGGTATAACCAACCAGCGCCACCACCGGCCACGGCGCTTGCTCGCGAGCCTTTCGGTGCAACGAACGCGTGCGAACAACCGATTCCAGCTTTTTCTTGACCCGCGCAATACGCGTTTGAATCATCCGTCTGTCGGCCTCAATTTGTGTTTCCCCCGGCCCGCCGACAAAGCCGGTGCCACCACGTTGCCGTTCAAGGTGTGTCCATGAACGCACCAAACGGCTCTTTTGATAGGTCAGATTGGCCAGCTCTACCTGTAATCGGCCTTCGCTGGTCGCCGCGCGGGCACCAAATATCTCCAAAATAAGTCCCGTGCGGTCAAGAATTTTGACCCCTAGCCGTTTTTCCAGATTGCGCTGCTGCACTGGTGTTAAATTAGTGTCGATGATCACTAGCTTGACATCATGCGCATCGATTAACTCAGCGCAGGCCTCCAATTGACCGCCGCCCAATAAAGTGGCTGGATTTGGCTTGGGTACGGGCTGCACAGCCGCATGGCAAATATCGAGGTCAATAGCCCGCGCTAGACTCACCGCCTCGTCAAGACGCGCCTCAGGGCTGCGTGACGACGCAACGAAGCGAATATCCGGATGCAGGATAAGCGTTCGGGTAAGAGCAGGTGCGGACTTTTTATTTTGTTCGTCGCTAAATATGATCAGTCTTCTGTCGCTGAGCCTTCAAAAACTTCGATAGGCTGGTTAGGCATAATCGTAGAGATAGCATGCTTATAGACCAATTGCGAATGACCATCGCGACTTAACAACATAGATGTTGCGTCAACCCAAGTAATACTTCCTTGCAGCTTTACGCCATTCACAAGGAAAATAGTGAGCGGCATTTTCTGCACGCAAACATGATTAAGAAAGGATGATTCCAAGCTCGGTGTTTCATTGGACATGGGCTTTTCCCGATTATTTTTGGCCTTAGGGCAAATAGGCCTGTTGGTTTTTTGGACCCTACCCCCCTATGGGAGAGCCTTGTTTCAAAAACCATCATATACAACTTACAAGATAATTTTAGTATTTTTTCAACTAATGAGAGTTTTTATTTCAACTGTGACATTTGCTGAAATCTGCATAGCGGGTTTATTTGGTGCTAACCGCGTCATAAGCGGCGCCAAGCGCGGTTGCGACAGGCCCCGGTTTACCATCGCCGATCTTTACACCGTCAATAGAAACAACTGGAAACACCGCCATTGTGGAGGCGGTTGAGAAACATTCCTTAGCCGCCTTCGCTTCATCAAGCGTGAACGGGGTTTCATCAATGGTTAACTGCAATTCAGACGCGACATCAAATAACACCTGCCGCACAATGCCGTTCAAAATCGCATTGCTGGCTGGCCGCGTCCGCAATTGACCCTTGGTATCGACAATCCAAGCATTGGTGGCCCCACCCTCTGTGACATAACCATCGGCGCCGATTTGCCAAGCCTCCTGCTTGCCAGCCAATTTTGCGGTTTGGCGCGCCATCACATTGGGCAATAGGCTGATGGATTTAATATCGCAACGCGCCCAACGCTGATCAGGTACGCTCATCACTTCAATGCCGTTTTGGCGAATATGATTGCGCCGATCGGGAGCCATGACGCGCGCCGTAACCACTAATACCGGCTGCAAATTGCTGGCATATGTATGTTCGCGCGGGGCAACTCCGCGCGACACTTGCACATAAACCAAGCCCTCACGCACACGATTGCGACGCACCACTTCGCGGATAATAACTTTCAACGCTGCACGGGTCACCGGCATGGGCATGGACAATTCATTCAGGGAGTTTTCCAACCGATCTAAATGGCGTTCTTCGTCCAACATGCGATGATTACGAATAGCGCATACTTCATACACCCCATCGGAAAATTGATAGCCACGGTCTTCGACCATAATCGCTGGCTGATTAAGCGGTTGGTAGCGTCCATCAATATAGGCAATGCGGCTCATGTTCAGAATCCTCGCTTAGCGCAAATTGCGCCAGAATGATGGTGTCAAGAATACCATCAATATCAAAAGTTCAACCCGACCGGCAACCATTAAAAAGGCCAGAAAAATCTGCAATTGCGGGCTCATATAGGCAAATTGCGTGTCAATGTTGAGAGAACCGATGATGGCTAAATTATTACTCAAAGCGCTCAAAACAAGCGGCCAACTATCGGACAGCCCGAGACCCAAGAGACCAACGACTAAAATACCGCCGCCAAGGAACATTAAAAAGACCGCCACATAGGCCCAAATGGCCATTAAATCTTTTGCTTCCAAACGGCGGCTACCAATCGACATTGGGTGTACGGATGACGGATAAGCCAAATGCGCAAACTCATTTCCAACACCTTTGGCAATGGTTAACACCCGAAGAACTTTCATACCACCTGCCGCCGATAAAGCCATGCCGCCAATAATCATTGGCCCCATCACCCAAACCACAGGCCAGCCTAATAGCCCCTCCTCGCCGATAAAATCAAAGCCAGCGGTGCTGAATAAGCTCATGGCCTGCATTAGGGCTGATACAAGCCCGACGTCAGAGATGATGACGGCACTTATCACGCCATAGATGAGGATCAGGGCGATAAAAATACGCAACTCACTATCGCGCGATAGATTTTGCAACCGCTTACCAACCCCCAAAGCGACCAACACCGGTGCGCTCAAGGCGCCAGCAAAGCTAATAACGGCGATAAAAAATTGCCCTACAGGGTTGAATTGCGCAGTGACCCCACCAGAGTCAGTCACAAAGCCGGTTGATGAAATCGCCGACAGCACAACGCAAACCGTGTCAAAAAGGCCGCCACCAGTTGCCAGAACGGCGACAATGCCAAGTGCCGTTAGGCTGGCATATATTGGTAGGATTAAGCGTAAAGGTTGACCAATGCGCCAAGACAGAGATGCTTTATCGTGCAATTGCAAGAGCGGGCTGGCCGATAAACCAATGCCGCCAATTCCCGATGGCGCCAAAACTGCAACCGCGAAAATCAGCATCCATAGGCCGCCAAGCCAGGCAAGCAGCGCCCGCCACAGCAATATGGGCGCCACTTCCAACTCAGGATATTTCATCACCGACCCGCCAGATGTGGTCAACGCCGAGACCGCCTCGAAATAAGCGTCACTCAACCCAAACACTTGCAGGGCACCGGTGAACGGGACGCTCGCCAAGAGCGGCAATGCAGCCCAAACCAAAACCATGACAAGGAATAATTCAATTTCTCGGGCCGGATATTTGCGCGCCGCGCGCCCGACTAAAATCATCGCACCGGAAACAAAAGCAGTTAGGAAAAACCCAATGGTGAAATTACGCGCGTGAACGTCGTTGCCCATGCCAATCGACAACAGCAGAGGCAAGAGCATGGTTATTGCCAACATGCCGCCACCGTATCCCAAAATGTAGATTAAGGCCCCGAAGCGCATCGGTAATTATTTCTTTTCCGCGTCAACTAGCTTTTCAGCCGCTTCAATAGCCGAGGCCAAAACAAACAGCACAACATGGTCGCCTGCCCGCAATTCTAAGCCACCGCGTGGCTTCAGCAGTTCTTTTCCGCGCCTTACATAGCCAAGGCGAATACTATCGGGCAGGTTCAAATCGCTCAATTTACTATTGGCCATTTTTGCGCCTTCTTGAATTTCCGCCTCCAGAACTTCTGCTGAGCCGTCGCCCACCGCATGCACGCGCATCACCCGCCCGCGCCGCACATGGCCCAAAATCGACGACACCGTTACCGCGCGCGGGTTAACCGCCACTTCCATGCCAAATTGACCGGTGATGCTTAAAAAGCTGGAATCATTGACCAAACACATACCGCGCCGACAGCCCTCTTGCAGGCTTAACATGGTGGTCAACACATTGACTTGGTCATCATTGGTCAGACCAAGCACCAAATCGCTATTGCGCACATTGCCTTCAGCCAATAATTCAGGCGACAGACCACTGCCCTGCAGCACGATTGAGCGCGATAGACTTTCGGCCACTTCGCGGGCGCGTTCTTCGTTTTGTTCAATCAGGGTCACAGAATATCCGGTTTGGCGGTCGAGAGTATGGGCGACTTGATAGCCAATATTGCCGCCACCGATGATCAAAATTTTGTGCGCCTCAACCTCTTGGTGACCAAAAATTTTCAGTGTTCGGTCGGTGTCGTCGCTGGCGGTCACCACATAGGCTTCATCTCCAGCCTGCAACATATCGTCAAAATCAGGCACGTAAATCTCGCCGTCACGGCGCACCCCAACCACAATCGCTTGCAGGTCAGGAAACAGGCCGGTCAATTGGTTCAGCGGCGTGTCGACAATTGGGCAATCATCTTCAATCGAAATACCAATCATCTGAACTTTACCATCGCAAAAACTGGCACTATCGAAGGCGCCGGGAAGCGCTAAGCGGCGCAATACCGAGTCGCCAACTTCGGTTTCCGGCGAAATAATCACATCAATAGGAATGCTTTCATCTGCAAATAATTGCTTCCAGCGCGGCATGAGATAATGTCTATCACGCACGCGAGCAATCGTTTTGCCCACGCCAAACAGGCTTTTGGCGACCTGACAGGTCACCATATTCACTTCATCGCTGGCCGTAACGGCAATCAGAATGTCGGCGTCCGCCGCGCCGGCTTTCTCGAGAACATCAGGATGCCCACCGTGGCCCAAAATAGGCCGCACATCTAGAGTGTCAGTGATGCGCTGCATCAAGGGTGCTGAACGGTCAACCACTGTGACTTCGTTGCCTTCGCCAGCCAAGTGTCTGGCAATACCAAACCCAACTTGCCCTGCACCGCAAACAATGACTTTCATCTGATTTTCCTCAGTAACTCTTACACATGGCTTTTAGCATGATTAACCGCATGAATACCAAGCGATTTCATCTTACGATGCAACGCCGAGCGCTCCATGCCAACGAATTCAGCCGTACGCGAAACATTGCCGCTAAAGCGTTCTATTTGCGCTATTAAATAGTCGCGCTCGAAACGCTCACGTGCCTCGCGCAGAGGCAGCGACATAATATGGGTCGAGGTTGATACATTCTCATTGACATCTGTTTCCGACAAAATCTCATTTGGCAGATGTTCAAGCGTCAATTTCTCGCTATTGCGGGCTAAACACGTCAACATCATATGCTCAATGCAATTGCGCAATTGCCGTACATTGCCGGGCCAGCTGTGCGACTGCAAAACCGCCATAACATCATGGCCGGCCTGACGCGGCGCCATATTGAGCTGATCCGCGATGGTGTTTATAAAATGCTCAACCAAAAACGGAATGTCATCGCGACGCTTAGACAGCCCTGGCACATCCAAGGTCACCACATTCAACCGATGGAACAAATCCTCGCGTAAAACGCCATCAGCCATCAGCTGCTCAACATTACCAGCACAAGACGACAAAACCCGCACATCAACAGCCACTTTTTGCGTGCCGCCAACCCGTGTAAAGCCACCCTCCACCAAGGTTTTCAGCACTGTATTTTGCAATTCCAACGGAAAACTTGAAATATCATCAAGGAACAATGTGCCGCCATGAGCCTGTTCAATCAGGCCAGTTTCAACGTCACCATCGACCTCTCGGCCAAACACAATACGGTTCGCCTGCTCAACATCATTGCCGATAATGGCGCCATGAATGGCTATGAAGTTTTGGTTCATACGCGGCGATTGGCTGTGAATTTGGCACGCCGCCGCTTCTTTGCCAGCACCCGCAGGGCCGGTAATCATCACGCGACTATTGGTCTGCGCCAATTTACCAATTTTAGCATTCAGCTGCTCTATCACCCCAGCCTGCCCAATGAGTGCAAAGTTTACTTCAACTTTTCTTTTCAACTCATTGTTTTCTCGCTGTAATTTCGCCGATTCAATGGCACGGCGTACGGTCAATAACAGCTTGTCTGCCTTGAAAGGTTTTTCAATATAGTCCCACGCCCCTGACCGAATGGCCGTGACCGCCGTGTCAATATTGCCGTGACCGCTGATAATCACCACCGGCAAATGCGCATATCTCTCGCACAAAATACTGAGTATTTCCAGCCCATCAAGCTGGCTACCTTGCAACCACACGTCCAATAATACAAGCGTCGGACACCGCGAACTGATTTCACGCAAAGCACTATCGCTATCAGCCGCGGTGCGCGGGCGATAGCCTTCATCTTCTAAAATACCGGCAATCAAATTGCGGATATCTTGTTCGTCATCTACGATTAACACGTCTCCAAACATCATATTTCCTCTAATATTTTGGATTGTCCCACCGTCTTATTTTCTTGTTGCGGGAACACAAGTATAAGTGCGGCCCCGCTTCCGCCAGATGCACACCAAGGCGCATCTTCTAATATCAATTGTCCGCCATGGTCATCCATGACCTTTTTAACAATTGATAAGCCCAGCCCCGTGCCTTGTTGGCGCGAGGTATTGTAAGGTTCCAAAAGCGCATAGCGATTTTCTTCCGGCCAGCCGGGGCCAGTATCACAAATCATAAAGCGAATATCCTCGCCCTGCTCTATTGTTATCTCAATACGCAAATCTTTACTGTCTTCCGGCAGGCGTGACAGTGCCTCCTCAGCATTTTTCAGAACATTGGTTAGCGCTTGGCTAAGCTGGCGTGGATCGCCATACATCATAACCTCGTCGCGCGTATCAAACACATATTGAACATTTGGGTGCGCGACACGTTGTAAAAACACGGTATGGGCAACGATATCAGTCGCCTCAAACTTCTTGAAAGCGACTTCTGGCATGCGCGCAAAAGCGGCAAACTCATCAACCATATTACCAATATCGCCAACTTGACGAATAATCGTATCCGTACATTGCCGGAAAACGCCGCCATCATCGCCGACATCTTCACCATATTTAGACTGAAGCCGCTCAGCCGATAATTGAATCGGCGTCAACGGGTTCTTGATTTCATGGGCAATGCGTCGGGCAATGTCGGACCAAGCGGCGTTACGCTGGGCAGCAACCATCTCGGTGACATCGTCAAATGTAATGACCACCGACCCGCCCTCGGATTGAATGCTTGAAGCGGAAGCCTGAAGAATATGGCTGGTTTTTTGACCATCGGTTTTGGTAATTTGAATCGGCGTTAGGCGCTTACTGCCTTTGCGGGCACGGTCAGCGATTTCCTCAAACTCTGGCATGACCGCGCTTAAAGCTTGGCCAATCATATCTTTCTCGCGGCGGTTGAATAGTTCACAGGCGACATCATTGGCATGGTTAATACAGCCCGACGCATCAACGCCAACAACGCCCGAACTCACGCCATGCAAAACCATTTCAGTGAAGTTAGCCCGCTCGTCAAGGTCGTCGCGTGCTTTCAGCAATTGTCTTTGCTGATCGCCGAGACGCGTCGCCATGACGTTAAAGGTTGAAGCCAATTGTCCAATTTCATTTTCAACCTGCGTGCTTTCGCCATCGACGCGGACATCCCAATTACCTTCCCCTAGCTTTTGGGTTGCCCAAATTAACCGGCTAATCGGCTGCACCAAACGGTCGGCTAAGGATAGACCAAGCCAAATAGCCGACAATAAAATCACCAAAGTCAGCACAATGTAAACCATGGCAAAGGTCAGCTGAGCTTCATAGCGGCGCGCCTCCATGGTCGAATATTCACGCACCGCCAAATCGGTTTGCGCCAAATGCTGCATAACTTTGTCCTGTAAAAGCCGCGTCACATAGACATATCGGCCTGGCAAAGCTGGAATTTCCATCAATGCCCGCACTTGCGACTTTGGCTGAATGGTAATCAGCACCGGCCCTCTGGCCGCCGCTGCAAAGGCCTCATCTGGCGGTAACTCGGTGACCATTTGTTGATCGGCAGAGGCGGCCATCAGAACCGCCCCATCGCGTTCAATGATAAGCGCCTGAGGAACCGAACGAATGCCAGCTTGGGCAGCCAGAAACTTTTGAAACCGTCGCGGGTCGCTTTCAAACAAAGCAGAGGTGCGGCTCAAATCATTGACCATCATGGAAATATCGCGGCGCAGGTTTTCACGATGCTCGCTGACATAGGCATTGGCCACGGCTGTGGTGTTGGAAATAATGGATTTGGTACGTTGCGAAAACCAGCTATCAAGGCCCCGATCAAGCGTTACAATGGCGAAAATCGCTACTAAAACAGCAGGTACGGCCGCAATCACCGCAAATAGTGACACCAAACGGCTGTGCATTAAAGCACCCGCGCGGCCCGCCAAACGGGCGCGGCGCAGGCGCAGCATTTGATAAATAATGACCGCCAATAAGCCGGTTACGATAAAAATGTTAAAAGACAACAAGCTCCAAATGACTTGCGGGCTTGGTCGCAGTGGCGTGACATTGGACAGCACGAGATAGGTCGCGACGCCAGAAATCAGCCCCAATATTCCAAACAGAATAGCCGAGAAACGAGTCAAACGTGCAATATCGAACTCACTGCGCAAATGCGCCGGAAGGCGGAACCTTTTTTGTGTTCTTTCAAAGACGGTCATGCACTACCTTGTCTTCCACCAAAGTTACCCTCGCCAAAACTGTCGTCACTTTGCAACAGTTTTTCAGCATTGACGCCTTCAGAGTAACGCATTGTTGCAAAAAAACAACAAAATGCGCATAGGGCATCGACGTCATTTCTTAGAATCCAATTGCGGCTTTTATTCGGCCGTTTCCTCGCTCATGCTCAAACGCGGGAATACGCCCTGCGGTGCGTCTAGTGCCTGCCCTGAGGCTAACCGACCTGCAGCGCCGAGATGGCTGAAATCGCGCGTTGATGGGTCAACCGCCAGATAATCAAGCAGCTTAGCCGCGCCCTCTGGAATAACCGGTTGCAACAAAACCGCCGCTTGGCGCACTGCTTCAGCGGCGCAATACAGCACTGTGCCCATGCGGGCGGGATCGGTTTTCTTCAATTCCCACGGTGCTTGTGCCGCAAAATAACGGTTGGCTTGAGAGACGCCATCCATCACCAAGGCGAGATATTGGTGCAGCTCATATTTATCCATTGCTGCATCAACTTGCGCCGGCAAATTGTCGAATAGTGCCAACAAGGCCGCGTCATCTTCGCTCAAGGCTTGCGGCGTCGGCATGGTAGCGTCACAATTCTTATTAATCATCGACAGGCAGCGTTGCGCCAAATTACCGATATCATTAGCCAAATCAGCATTCACTCGATTGACAATCGCCTCATCGGAAAAACTGCCGTCACGACCAAACGGCACTTCGCGTAAAAAGAAATACCGCAGCGCGTCGACGCCATAATGATTGGCCAAAGTGATTGGATCGAGCACATTGCCGAGCGATTTCGACATTTTCTCGCCGCGCACGGTTAGAAATCCATGGGCGAAAATATGTTTCGGCAAAGGCAGGCGCGCCGCCATTAGGAAAGCTGGCCAGTAAACCGCATGGAACCGCGTAATATCCTTGCCCACGACATGCAGGCTGGCGGGCCAAAACGTCTTATAATTGGCCGCCTCCATGTCGGGAAACCCCACCACGCTAAGGTAATTGGTCAGCGCATCCATCCAAACATAAATCACATGGTCAGGGTCGCCGGGCACCGGCACGCCCCAATTAAAAGCCGTGCGTGAAATCGACAGGTCTTTCAAGCCACCTTTTACAAATTGCACGACCTCATTGCGCCGGCTTTGTGGCTGAATAAAATCGGGATTGGCTTCAAAATAGGCCAATAATTTGTCTTCATAGCTCGATAATTTGAAGAAATAGCTCTCTTCCTCCAGCCATTCGACGGGCGTGCCCTGAGGCGAGACGAAATCTCCGGCCTCATTCTTGGTCAACTCACCCTCGGCATAGAATGCTTCATCACGCACCGAATACCAACCAGCGTAGGCGTCTTTGTAAATATCGCCATTGTCGGCGATACGCCGCCAAATTTCGCTGACCGCCGCATAATGGCGCGGTTCAGAAGTGCGAATAAAGTCATCGTGGCTACAATTTAGGGTTTCCGCCATGGTGCGGAACGCCGGGGTCAGCTCATCGGCCAAATCGCGGGCGGTTTTGCCTTGGTCGCGGGCGGTTTGATACATTTTTTGCCCGTGATCATCCGTACCGGTCGAAAAATACACATTATCGCCTGCCAAACGTCGGTAGCGGGCAATCGCATCCGTCGCCATCACCTCGTAAGCATGGCCAATGTGAGGAAGCCCATTTGGATAGGAAATAGCGGTACTTATGAAAAAATCTTTAACCATTACATTCTTTCAATCTCATATCTACGTCAGCTCGCTAAGCGCATCAATCCAGTCCAAAACAGCCTGTTTTTTATCCAGATTTAGCGCTCCGATTTGGCGCGCATCTTGGTTCACCTTCTCCCACAAGCGGGTCGCCGGTTCAAGAGCCATTTGCGGCCCAATGCGGTCGATAAGGTCGGCCTCCCCCTCGAACACTGGCTGCGGATAGGAACCCGTCGCCCGCCCATGAATTAGCCGATAAAGCCAGTTACTGAATAAATAGCAGAAAACATCAAAGCTTTCCGGTACGGCGCGGGCGCCAAAACGGCTGGCCAGCGCATGTAAGCGCTCAATATCAGGGTTCGGCAGGCCAACCAGAACATCAATCATGTCGCGATATAGCTCCATGCCCCCATGTTCCACCAAATTTAGCGCCCGGCCAGCACTGCCAGCGGCCAAATAGGCCGCCGCCGCCGCTTCATTGGGATCGATTGAAGCGGCGTGTCCGGTAATCAAGCGCGTCAGTTCATCAGTTGTCAGCGCATTAAAGGTAAGACTGCGGCAGCGTGACTTAATTGTGTCCAGCAATCGCCCGGGATTGTGGCAAATAATGAAAAACAGACATTTTTCTGGCGGCTCCTCAAGCAGTTTCAGCAAACCGTTCACGCCAAACTTGTTCATGTCGTCGATACTATCGACAATGGCAATTCGCCAGCCACTGCGCGCGGCACTCAAAGAAAAGGATTTTTTCAGTTCCCGCACATCATCAGCCGGAATATCGGCATAGAATTTGTCAGTTTTCTCATTATACCGCCGTTTTAAGACAAACATGTCGGGATGCGCGTCGGTCTCAACCAAATGCCCATCGGCGCTATCTTGAGCCTGCCAAAACTCGCCCATATCCTGCGGTCGTTTGGTTGCCATAAGGCTTCGCGCCAGTAAATAAGCAAAACTGGCTTTGCCAACCCCCTTTGGGCCGGATAACAGCCAAGCGTGAGGAAAACGGGCGCCCTGGCAAGCTTGCAACATTGTTTGGCAGGCCGATTGATGGCCAATCAAGGCTTTTGTGAAGCGTGGCGTTTGATCACCATCGATATCGGGAATTTCGTCGCTGCTCTCAATTTGGCTATTCATGCGCGTTATGCACTTTCCGCCCTCAGGCACGGCCATAAGTCAAAGGCATGGCCGTTATAATTTGAAGCGGCGCCCCATTTCTTGTTCAATTTGGCCCCAGACAGCTTCAAAGCTATCCTCTGCATCGACCACTACAATACGCTCAGGATTCTCATTGGCAATGGCCAAAAATCCATCCCGCAAGGTTTGATGAAAAGACGCACCCTTTTTCTCAAAACGAGCCGCTCCGCCCCGTGTTGCGGCACGCTTTAGACCGGCTTCCGCCCGCACATCGAGGAGAAAAGTGACATCCGGCACGGCTTTACCAACCGCTTGCTCTTGCAACTGGCCGACCATGGTCAAGCCAAGCCCACCGGCTATGCCCTGATAGGCTAAAGTGGAGTCCATAAAACGGTCGCAAATCACCCATTTACCGGCCGCTAGGGCTGGCTCAATCAGCCGGTGCACATGTTCAACGCGGGCCGCTGTCATCATCAGCAATTCCGATAATGGCAGCCACCGGTCAGGGTCGCCCTGCACCAGCAAATCTCGAAGGTCTTCGCCTTGCTGCGTGCCGCCCGGCTCACGGGTTTCAATCACATCAAGGCCTTTGCTGCGCAAAAACCCCGCCAAACGCGCCGCTTGGGTGGACTTGCCACCGCCCTCACCGCCTTCGAAACTAATAAATTTACCACGCATGTTAATCACCACCAGACATTAAATAACCCAAACTTGAAAACGCACGGCTGACGAAGTTGCCGCGCTCGACATCTTGCTTTGCGACCAAAGACATTTCTTGCGGAGCCAATCCCGGCATGGTGACTTTCAAAACGCCAATCACATCGCCCTGTTTTACAGGCGCCAGTATCGGCTTGTCATAAATCATGGTCGCCACCATTTTGCGGCGTCCGCCATTTGGGGTGACAACCTCAAAGCGTTTGGCGGGGACCACCTCAACCTCGGCCTCGCTACCGTGCCAAACGGGTAAGCTGGCGACCACATCGCCTGCCTCAACCAATGTTTGGTTTTGAAAACCGCGAAAGCCCCATGTCATCAGCTTACGGCCTTCAGCCGCGCGCTCACGCTTAGACTCCAGACCATTGACCACCAAAATCAACCGCCGACCATTTTGTTCGGCCGATGCAACAAGGCCATAGCCCGAATCTTCCGTATGGCCGGTTTTCAGCCCATCTGCACCAATACCGGCATACAGCAATGGATTGCGGTTGGTCTGCCGAATCTTATTCCATGTGAATTCGCGCTGGGCAAACAACGAGTAATAATTTGAATGCTTATTTATCAGCTCCTGCGCTAAAAGCGCCAAGTCGCGGGCCGACGTTTTGTGGTCAGGATGCGGCCAGCCCGTGGAATTTACGAAAGTCGATTCCGTCATGCCAAGCTCTTGTGCCCGCATGGTCATCATTGAGGCGAAGTTTTCTTCAGAACCGGCCATCCCCTCGGCCAAAACGATGCACGCATCATTGCCTGATTGAATAATCACCCCGCGCAGCAGATCTTTGACCGCCACTTTCGACCGCGCCTTCAAAAACATAGTGGAGCCGCCAGAACTGGCACCGCCTTTTTTCCACGCATTGTCGCTGACAAAAAATTCTTCATCGGCGCTAATGGCACCCGATTCAATCGCCTCGAAAACCAGCAAAACGGTCATTAATTTACTCATGCTGGCTGGGCTCATACGGGCATCGGCGTTTTTCTCGTAAAGAACCACACCGCTTTTCGCGTCGATCAACATGGCATAATCGGCGCGGCTCTCAAGAGCCTGCGCAGCACCAAAAGGCAGAATAACTGCCAATGCGAGCAATAAATTTCTTATCATTTTCTTCACCTTTTCCTCACAATCTTATTGCTCGATAATTACGGCATCTTGATGGCCAGCCTTTATCAGCTTGTCAACCGTGGCGCGGGCATCGGCACGGATATTCACGCCGCCCATTTTAACCCGATAATAAACCGCCCCGTTTAATTCGACCTCGACAATTTCAACTGGCGAAATGGTTTCGAGCGATTTTTTCAAACTAGTGGCGTTTTTCAAATCACTAAACACACCAACTTGCACCGCATATCGCTTATCCGCAAAACTCACTGGTTCAGCGGCCTGCATCACCTGTTCGCCGTCGGTTGTGGTGATCACAACGGCGTCAACCGGCGCCGCCGCCACCTGCCGCGCGTCTGGCGGCGTGATCGGTTTTTCAACAATGAAGCGTTCTGGCTCAGTGCCGCGAATGATCCGTCCGGCACTATCAAACAGCGGCGCGCGCCCAAGATATTGCACGCGCACACGCGCCGTACCTTGCTCTTTAAAGCCGAGCACTTCGGCGGCGCGGCGCGACATGTCAATTTCGCGGTCTTTGGCAAATGGCCCGCGATCATTAATCCGCACCACAACCGAACGGCCATTTTCTAGATTGGTAACCCGCGCCCGCACTGGCATGGGCAAGGTCGGGTGCGCGGCGGTCAATAGATCCATATCAAAAATCTCGCCATTGGCGGTGCGCCGGCCATCGAATTTCGGGCCATACCATGAAGCGACGCCTTCATTATCGTAATTTGCATCTTCTTGGGGGTAATACCAGAGGTCTTCGATTTTATAGGGCGTCCCGATTTTATATATGCCACCGGCAGCTGTTTGACGGCCTTTGGCGGCCGTATCAACATTGGTTTCGCGTGGCACCGGAGCGCTAGCGCAAGCGGCCATAACGCTGCCGAGCACAACCGTCATCAATATCCGCGCCGCATAGCGCTTTTTCCTTGTCGTCACCATTTTGCCCATCACTCTACTCACGGTGTGAATGTAAGGGATTCGCAAGGGAATAAGAAGCGCCGTGAATATCTTTCGAGG
Organism: uncultured Rhodobiaceae bacterium; assembly: GCA_937876775.1. Classification (GTDB taxonomy): domain Bacteria; phylum Pseudomonadota; class Alphaproteobacteria; order RS24; family RS24; genus JAHEGN01. Next base: position 15,607 of record CALEFA010000010.1, read on the forward strand.
CGAGTGGGAAAGTGATGAAATTGGCTTGAGTTTCTGTGAACTCACGATATAAAGAAGCCCGTGGAGAGATGGCTGAGTGGTTGAAAGCGGCGGTCTTGAAAACCGTTGAGCGTTTACGCGTTCCGGGGGTTCGAATCCCTCTCTCTCCGCCACTATTTTTCGACTCATTTTTATCCAATAAAAACAATACATTTAGAAATAGGCCTGTGTGATTTTACCCCTAAGGTTTACCCCTAAAGATATCCCACCTCAGAAAAACACCCTGCATTCACATATATAAATAGACCCTGCCATATGGTGAACTAAAATAGGCGATGCTTCATGGTTGTGGGGTATGCAGAAAACTAACTTCAGCAGCCTTTGTAGTTTTTGCCTACGCATTCTCTTGCCATCTCTTGTGCTTTTTCTATTTGAGAGGGCGACATTATCTGTTCACGATTCGCCGGCTAGGTACTTAATTTCTCACTAATATTGCACTAATATTGCAAACAAAAAGTATTGTGTTTACTATTCATGGTGTGAAAAATGAAATTTTAACAGGAGGAAAGTAACAGTGAACAAGTTAGTTATTTCGAGTTTTCTTTTAACCAGCTTATATGCTCCCCATGCCCTTGCAGAGGTTTCTGGCGTTTTCAGCGTTGGCGCACAGTATGTTATGCCATCTGCTGCAGGTGACTTTGAGTTCAACGAAGATGTTTTGGGTTTTGAGGCTTACTCAGGTGTGCATATCCCTGTCGATGAAACTAAAGCGACCTACATCGACTTAAGGTTCGATTACCACGAAGAGACTGATGCAGATACCGAAGTTAACGATGAATATGGCATGTACTTCTCACTTGGCGCTCATTATTTGTGGAACGTTAACGATAACCCGACTGGAATCTTTGGTGCTGTTGCCACAGGTAATAGTCTAGAAGAAGAAGACGATGTAGATTTGATTTACATGGTTGGAGTGGAAAAACGCTTCGGTGATTTTTCAACTCAAATCGGTTATGCAAGGAGTAACGACGTTGGAAATAATGACAACGATATCGACACTCTTGAGAAACTTATTTTCATCCGCACTGGTTATCATAAAGACGGATTCAACGGCAGCATTGCATATGGAGACGGCGATTTCGACGATGACAGAGAAGATGCCAGCGACAAAAATGATGGCCATTGGATGCAAGTTGAAATGAGCTATGAATGGCCATTGGGTGATAACGCTAACTGGTACGTAGGTTATGAATATGATTACGTTAAGCTGGATGCTGTATTCGATGAAGAGGGCACTGAATCAACTAAGATGCATCGAGTTTCATTCGGAATAAGCGTACCTCTTGGTGATTTCTCATCACCCTTCACTACACCTAATTTGACTGCACCAGTAACTTGGTCAGGTGCTATGAATTAATCTGTTCGCAGGTGTCTAATTTTTTCTGAAACTAAGGAGGGGGGCCGATGCTCTCCTCCTTTTTTTATTAATTTAACTGCTAAGACGGTTATAGATGCCGTCCAGTATGCAATTCTAAACGAGTCTTTCATTATTTAGAGGATTAGAGGTGCTGTCTCTTATCGATAGCAAAATAGCGAAGTGCAGAAGCTGGGATGACTTTGAACAGCTTTTTGCGCTGAAGGCTAATCCCAATGTGTCTTCTATTACCCCCCCCAACAAAACGGCCTGCCTTCTTTATCAGCAGTTTAGAATATTTTTGAAAATCCAATGGAACTACATGAGAACCATATTCTTATTAGGAAGTATAAGCTACTTGGCCTAAACGCGTATGTTTTTGTAGCTTAATAAAGCTCTCCATCACTTCTTCGGGAGAGCCAAAAATTGGGCCTTGGATTGCAAGAATGATCTGCCCATTTGAACCAATGGTAGATGCATACAAGTACAATGGGAATTTAAGTTTGGAAGCCATTTTGAACATGGCATCACTCACTTTTGTATATTCTCCTTGGTTGTCACGGTAGTCTGCCGTTGCAATTACGATTTTTTGATTTTTCAGAAGCTTTCGTATCTTAAGTAGGCTTGTATTATCAGGGGGGAATATCTCATTATTCATTTCTCTTATGCCAGTTAAACGTTGAGCCTGGACTAGGCCCTTTTGCCGACGACTGATGCCGACAGGTTGATAATCGTTTTCAAGTGCAAATCTATACATGGGAGAAAGCCCTGTATGGACACCTACAAACAAGCCGCCTGTATCTATTGTGACATCAGACAAAAGATGAAGCTTGGGTTTAAAATTCAACCCAAGCTTAATTGTGGCTTTAGATAAAATATGAAAAATTAATTCATATCCAGTGTTTCGGAACTTATCCGTCATGCCGTTAGCAAGTTCGTCAAGAGTATTTGACCTAATAACGAAGGCCCAAGCCTGCGCAAATTCTATGTTTTTTTCATGGGATATTTTGCACCTTAAAATGAACCAGCTGAACCTCAAAATCACTCTTGCTTTCAGCAAGTTATATTTTTGCTTTTTTACAAATTTGGAAATCATAGTTGACAGTATTACCCTATTGAAAACTAACGATACATTTCGTTGGAATTGTAAAAGGCTCTCTATGTTCAACTGATAGAGCACTCGGATGAATAGTTTTTTGGCTTTGAGATAAAATATTGGATAGCTTACTCCAGGTGTAAACCGATATAGGGCGCCCCGGACAGGTGTGAGAACCAATGCCATAGAGTTGCTTACTATTAATCTCATCGGTATAGCTTGAATCAAATGTGGTGCACCTAATTCTACTAAATGCTGAAAATGGACATCCATCAATGACAGTGTCTCTTAGAGATATCCGATCGACATATGTTAAAGCGCTATCCGGAAAGCTAGTTGGAAAGGCTATATCGCAGAGGCGTTTTCCGTCGTTGTCTCGGGCTATTTTGTGTATAGAAAGTGCAAGTGATGCAGAGAATGGACGTACTCCTAATACCAGAAGTGCTAGTTGATCTAAAAGCTGGTCAGTTCCGCTTTTTAAGATGCTGGTAAGTTTGTTATTTATGCTCTGTCTTCTACGAGGACTTAATCTAGGAAAAAATAAATCAGGCAGCTCGTTAGCTAGATCCTTTACCTCTTCACTTTCTGTGCAGATGACATTTCTCAAAGCTGTCCATAGTGGTGTTGAAAGTTCGTCGATAAGATCAAATGCTCCATGTCTATGTTCGATAGATTGAGCAACCTCCTCAACCACTTGATCAATAGCCTTTTCCTGTAGCTTCCGAGTTTGTGCGTAGACGATAGCCATAGATTTACGGCGTTCTTTATGCTCATCTCCTGAGAGGAAAACAGGTAGCGATTCTAAAAGCTGAATTGCTGATGAATAGTCAATAGCTGTCCTAGAAGATATTTCTCTGTATTTGCTCCCCATAGGGAAGGCAATGAAATCATCCGAACGAGCAATATTAGAAGCAGTTTCTCCGTATAGTGATGTTATTGCTGGCTTTTTCAAGGTACGTCTCTACACGTTTTTAGCTGCGAGAGAGTCTGCTATTGTATTTGCGACGTCTACCATAGCGGTATTTCCTGAAAACTCTAAATCAATATCTATATCCAAGGACTCTTCTAGACTCATAATCAGCTCCAGCATATCAAGGCTAGTTAGATCGAGTTCTTCTATTGTGAGTGATGCTAAAGTTGATGGGTCGTATTCGACTGATTCGTGCTTTTTGATGGAATTTACTTCTGTACAAATCAGAGCCATTACTTCGGAAGATGAATTAAACATTTGTTTACTGTTACTACTCTTGTTTACTGCTACGACTTCATTGTGTTTAGAGAATGCACCATTTTGATTAACTCTAGTATAACATAGTTCATCATATTACCCTACAATTTTGCCCCTCATATGTGGGCGGGGTGTTCTAAGAAACACGAACTAACCAAGCTAAATGAGACCAAGCCTTGCCAGACGCAATGGCTTTTATCTCATTTAATCAGTTCAACGCGAATTAATGGCCAGCCGAAAATAAGACATTACGCCGATGGTCGTCGACGCATGTCAAAAGAAGCTGTCAGCACGATTGTAAGGTGGCTTGAAAATTACGATAACACAAAGCCCCGCCTACAGCCTCGCAGACGCTGAAACCATTTTTGAATCCCCGGAAGAGTTGTTAGAATGATGAGGATGAAAGAATACGTCATGGCCAATTCTTTTGATTTTTATGGCCTCATTATTGGCACATAGAGGCACCGTCTAGCTCCAGTTTTTAACCACTAGTTCAAAGGTAGGGGTAATTATGCCATCCAGTAAACGCCAAGTTGGAGATGGACCGCGCTATAATCAAATCGGTTCCGGCTACGCCTTGAACCGTCGCGAAGATCCAAACCTTTATGAGACTATTATAAATTCTTTGGGGGCGAGTGACAGCATCGTCAATATCGGTGCAGGTACGGGATCATATGAGCCTAGAAACCGAAACGTTGTCGCGATTGAGCCGAGCGACGTCATGATACGCCAACGCCCCTTTGGTAGCGCAATCGCAATAAAAGCGACTGCAGATCAACTTCCCTTTCATGACAAATCACTTGATGCAGCAATGACCGTTCTTTCAATTCATCATTGGCACCCTGACCAGAAAAAGGGAATTGAGGAAATGCGCAGAGTCGCGAGCCAAAAGCTTGTTATTGTGACCATAGATCCTAGAGTTTCTGGACGCATGTGGCTTTTGGCCGACTATCTACCCGAAGTTGCTGAATTGGATCATCAAATTTTTCCTTTACCGGAAGTAATCGGCGACTGGATTGGCGCGACCGTTAAAATCGAAACACACCTTGTGAAAAGAGATACGCCGGATTGGACACTCATGTCTTTTTGGGCACACCCCGATCGGGTTCTCGACCCACACGCGCGTGCATCAACGTCAGGCTTTGCAAGACAACCAAAACATGTGGTCGAACGTGTGGTCTCCAACATTGAGCGTGATTTGCATAACGGGGATTGGGATAGGAAATATGGACACCTTCGCCACCTAAACGAATTTGATGCAGGGCTGAGGGTCATTACGGCGTCTTTTGATGCCTAGCTAGATGCGCCTCTTTGTATGTGGTGGTTCAATTTAACTGAAATTGTTAGAGACCAATTAATTGGCCGCCCCTAGCTGACCAATTAAGCCGGATTACTTGCAATCTGAGGCGCTGGCGCCGTCGCATTGGTAGACGCGCACATAGTCAACCTCCATTTGCCGTGGGAAGTTTTGCCCATCACTAGCGCCAGGATAATTCCCGCCAATAGCAAGGTTTAAAATCATATGAAAATTTCGGTCAAAGGGCGCGTTGATGTCGCCGCTAGCACCGCTCGAAAACCACTCGCTTTGTGAGCGCGACGCATATTGAGTGCCGTTCAATGACCAACGTATCTGGTCAGGGAACCACTCAACGGCAAATGTGTTGAAAGCATTTATATCATCGATAGTGGTTTGCCCGCCAATATAAGTGTGGAGCGTGCCGAAATGTAAGGTGCCAAGCACCGCCCTATTGCCATCCACCCCAAGGTTGATAGCTTCCATCACATCAATCTCGCCTGAGCGCGGCCACTCGCCATAAGCGCGCTCCGTCGGCAACATCCAGAACGCCGGCCATGAACCCTGCCCGCTCGGCAATTTAATACGCGCCTCAAACCGGCCATAGGTGAAATCAGCCTTGCCAGAACTTTGCACCCGCCCTGATGTATAGCTACGCCCCTGAGCCAAGCCAGCTTCCGACCGAGCTGTGAGAACCAATTTGCCATCCTCGACAGCAATATTATTGCTGCTGCTGGTGTAGCATTGCTGTTCATTATTGCCACCACCGAAGCACTGATCGCGGCCATAGCTGTCGGTCATGCTCCATTTGCTGGTGTCGAGACTATCGCCGCTGAACTCATCATTCCACACCAATTGCCAGGCACCGTCGCCGCCACCTGGATTGCCAGCATTATTGTCACTACCGCCACCACCGCCGCCGCCAGCAAGGGCAGCAACCAGAGCCAGTGTGCCGAACGTGCCAAGCCACGGAAATTGACCGTCGCGTTGCCTAGCCTCGATAGGCTGCGGCTCGCCCCCCTTATAGGCGGCGATACGCTGATGGTGATGGCGTGTATCTGACAAGCGGAAGGTCAGACCAATAAAGTCGTTATGCCGACGGCCAAATGGGTCAATTTGCGATCCCGCTTCGAGCGTTAAGCCATAGGGCAGTGACATACGCAGGCTTTGCGCCCCACCCTTTTGACGGGCATAGCCATAAGGACTTTCAATGTCATGCTCAGCCCGATGAAACCGCGTCGCTGGCAAAAGCGGGAATGGCACGGAAATTTCTATACGCCGGTGCGCATTTTCCATTTCCATCGCTTCCAGCCGTACACCACCCCAAATGGGCAGTGACAGACCATTGAGATGACGCTCGGAAGAAAAATCCGAGGCGCGCTCAATGGCCGTGTCTAAAGCCCGTTGTGCCTGCGCTGATTGTGCCGTCACCGCAACACATAACCAAATCGCGCAAACGCTGTGCAGACGTTTGGTTGCGGCTCTCAATAGCCTTCTTCCTACCAAAACAGCCCATAAATCGCGATGAGAACCACCACGACTAAGATCGCCGATCGATTAAAACCGCGGGTCGTGGCAAAGTGCATTTCACCCAGATCAATAATCCGTTCAGCCGGAGCTGGACCGGCAAGACGCGAGGCAATCACACCAACCACAAGACAGCTCATAAAGACAATCCAAATGCGGATAACGAAGGCCAAATCAGGAACGATGAACTTCAAGGCAATATTGGCAACAATCGAAACGAATAAAATTGCGAAAGCGCCTTGCGCATTAGCGCCTTTCCAGAACATGCCGAGCAAGAACACTGAAACAATCCCCGGGGCAATGAAGCCTGTGTATTCCTGAATGGTTTGGAAAGCGCTTTCCATCCCGCCCAGAAACGGCTTAGCCAGCATAACAGCGATAATAATGGCGGTGACGGAGGTTAGTCGGCCAATCATCACATAATGCGAATCAGTGCGTCCTTTCACCAATAAACCTTGATAAATATCCAAGGTGAAAATTGTTGAGATAGAATTCATCATCGACGCCAGAGACGAGACAATAGCGGCAATCAAGGCTGCAAATACCATACCACGGAGGCCTTCCGGCGCCAACTCCATCAAAATACCATAGGTCGAATCCGGGCTGGCCGACAGGCGCGCCATATCTAATTGACCGTTTTGCGCCAAATAAAGAGCGGCGATACCGGGAATAACGACAATCAAAGGTATCAGCAATTTCAAGGCTGCCGCGAAGACTAGACCTTTTTGCGCCTCAGCTAAACTCTCCGCGCCAAGGGCGCGCTGGATAATATATTGATTAAATCCCCAATAAGAGAAATGCAGCACCCAAAGGCCGCCCAAAAGCGTCCAAATGCCGGGCAAATTGCCATAGCTTGGATGCTCAGGCGCCAAGATCATTTTGAAATGGCCGGGAATTTCAGACATTAAAATGCCGAGACCGCCAAACACACCTGTGCCATTGCCAACCTGCGCAAGAACAATGGCCGTGATAACAAATCCACCCGACACCAAAACCACAACCTGAATAATATCCGTCAGGGCAACGGCTTTCAGACCACCATAGAGCGAGTAAATCACCGCAAAGGCGGCGAGCCCTATCATCGCTGACATGACATCAATGCCACTAAAGGCGCTGAGCGCGAGGCCACCAAGCCACAACACTGCCGTCAGATTAACCGCCGTGTAAAGAACTACCCAAAACACAGCCATTAGCGATTTAATGCCACCACCAAAGCGCATGTCGAGAAACTGCGGCATGGTATAGATTTTCTTCTTTAGGAAAATCGGCAGGAAATATTTTGCGGTAATAAGCAACACAATGGCCGCTTGCCACTCATAAGCTGCAATTGCCAGACCCACAACAAAGCCCTGACCGGATTGGCCAATGATTTGTTCGGCAGAGATATTGGCAGCAATTAGCGAAGCGCCGATTGCCCACCATGGCAAAGATTTGCCGGCCAGAAAATAATCTTCACTAGACATATTTTCAGGCGATTTGCGAAACGACACAAACAGCGCGGCGCCCAGTAAAACCACAGCATAAAAGCTGATGACGGTTAGATCGATTGTTGAAAGCATGGTCTTTCTCCCTTGCAGCTGTCGCCCTTAAATCAGGCCTCCCGACAGCAATTGGTCAATTAAAACTCAACGAGCTATTGCTCTTAACTTAAGTACTTAGTTTTTCTGGCACGCCTGTCCTGTCTCTGGATCTTGCGCACATTTGTAAACCCTTACCCAGTCCACAACCATATCTTTAGGAAAATCGGTTGCAAAAAACCCGACATCATTCTCACGCTCTGGCCATAAGCCACCAACTGCGAGATTGAAGATAATATAAAAAGGTTGATCAAACGGCGCCCCAGGGCCTGGTGTGCCTTTGGTATTTTTTGTGAACCATTGGTCTTGCGTCAATGTCGAATAATGTATCCCATCGACATACCAATCCATTCGGCCAGCGCTCCATTCGACCGTGTATGTGTGGAAACCGTCGGCCGGCGCTGGCAAATGCATATTGCCGCCTTGATGTTCATTATTCGGCCATGGCCCACCATAATGCAACGTGCCATAGACTTTGTCTTCGCGCCCTCCCGGACAATCCGCACAGCTCATGCCGAGGTTAATCGCTTCCATAATATCAATTTCGCCAGATGCCGCCCAGCCTCCATACTCATAGTCTGACGGCAGCATCCAAAAGGCCGGCCATAGGCCTTGACCTGTTGGTAATTTCATACGCGCTTCAAAGCGCCCATAGGTCCAATCACCCCTACGGCGAGTTATGATACGCCCTGACGAGAATGGCCGTTTCACCTTCTGATAACGTTTGGTGCCGGGCTGAAGGGCGACCTCTCCCTCTCGGGCAGCCCGCGTGTTGGCAAAACCTCTCGTTTTTTTCTTGATAGCCC
>CALEFA010000011.1 GCA_937876775.1 uncultured Rhodobiaceae bacterium
GAGACTTTATAAGCATTTCCACTGTCATCGGTGTTGTTAAATTTGCCCCCCGCGTGCAGCTGCGTCATAATCACTTCGGCGGCTGAGATTCCCTCTTCTTGGTGCATATCAACCGGGATGCCGCGGCCATTATCGCGTACAGAAACCGAGTTGTCAGCATGGAGTTTGACAGTCACGGCCGTTGCATGGCCGGCCAAAGCCTCATCAATGCCATTATCGACAACCTCGTAAACCATATGGTGCAAACCTGACCCGTCGTCAGTGTCACCAATATACATGCCTGGACGCTTTCGAACTGCTTCTAAGCCCTTAAGAACCTTAATAGAATCAGCACCATAAGCGTGTTTGTTTTGCGTGTCGTCAGTCATGCTATTTGAACCCTTCAAGGTGTTGTTTATTTATAGATGCAACTACAATGAATGTCACCCCCAACACTATATTTAGGGGCTAAGTTAGCAAAATAGCCCCCGCGACCGCAACAAGCAGTCCTCCTGCCGTCTTATTCACAAGTGACATCGCTTTGGGCGAGGTTAAAAGCCCGCGTGCCCGCGAAACAAACACCGACAAAAGAAGATTTCCAATCATCGGAATGGCCATAGAGACAAAAATTATTGTCCCTGTGTCGCGCCATGACACTTGGGTCAGGTCAAAAAAACCGGGCAAAACCCCCATGTAAAAGAGAATGGCCTTGGGATTACCCGTGACGGCGACAACACCCGTCAAAAATCCTGCCCACAGACCTGGTTTGGTCAGTCTGGGGTCAGCGGTGATTCCGGTGTCTGATTTTGTCAGTAACAAATAGCCCATCATCACGAAAATGCTTGCCGCTACCCAGCGCAAGGCCCCTAAAAAATCGCCATAAATTGATAGAACCCACGTCAAGCCGAAGACCGCGCATGAGGGCCAAAGAAGATCCCCCAAAGCCACGCCAATTGCCAACGGCCAGGCTGCACGAAAGCCGCCGGACATGGCGCGAGCGACCAAAGCTACCCACACAGGCCCCGGTGTGATGAATAAAAGAACCAATGCGCCACAATACATCGACAAATTATCCCAACCGATTGTCATGTGAGCCTTTATCCTTTTGACATTGCGAGTCGCAAAAGCGCTCGCTCAATCACTGCCATGGCAGGGGCACGGCTTGACGAGCGCAATATTAAATCTGTTTCCACCAAG
>CALEFA010000012.1 GCA_937876775.1 uncultured Rhodobiaceae bacterium
CGTTACAGACGACAATTTTGAACCTGCTCTGTTGGCTTGGCCAGCAGTGCATAATTTCGTTTGGAGCTAAAATGACGAAGAATAAAAACAAATCCATCACCGGCGCTATCATGCGCGGGCTGATTATTACCCCTCTCTTCTTCCACCCCCTGCAGGCCAATGCCAATGATGCCGATGCGGTTGACCAAATTGTTGTCACCGCCACCGGTGTGCCGACACCGGCGTCGCAGATTGGTGCAACGCTGGATGTCATCACCCGGCAACAGTTAGAAGACCAACAAGTGGTGTATTTGCAAGAGGCGCTGAGCCAACTCAAGGGCGTGTATTTCCGCCAAGAGGGCAATGTCGGCGGTCTCGGCTATTTGCAAATGCGCGGCCTTGAGCGGCAAAACACGCTGGTGCTTATCGATGGCAATAATATGTCCGATGCGGCTGATGCCAATGGCGGTGCAGAAATCGCCCATATTCTGGTGGCCGATATTGAGCGCATTGAGGTCATTCGTGGCGGCAATAGCGTGCTATATGGCTCCAATGCCATTGCGGGTGTGGTTAATATTATCACTCGCAAGGCGGGCGACGAGGCTGGCACGCAAATACGCTTGGCTAGTGGCTCGCATCAATTGCGCGAAGCCGTGGTGCACAGTAGCGGTAAATCAGCCAATGGACGCATTGGGTATCGGTTTTCTGTGCAAAGCGTGGATGTGCAACCGCCGTCTGAGTTGGATGAGGAAAACACCAGCTATTATAAAAATGAAGACTATGAGAACCTGACTTTTTCCGGCGCCTTAGATGTGCAATTGAGCGATGCAACACATGCTTCTTTCTTGGCCCGTGCGGTGCGCGCATCGGTCAATACAGATGGCTTCGACCCACAAAGCTATGCGCCGGTTGATGGCGATTTTGGCACGGACACAGATCAAAATATGTTCATCGCTCATGTTGAAACGCAAGCCATGGACGCGCTCACCATTTCGGCCAAATATAGTTTCTTCGCTAATCATCGCGATACATTTGCCGAAGTCG
>CALEFA010000013.1 GCA_937876775.1 uncultured Rhodobiaceae bacterium
TAAAAATGTCACACCCCAAAAACGCCTGCATTGGGCAAGGCGTCACTTTCTTTTCCCGCTCGCTTTGTATAATATTAGGCGCCAATAGGCCGCCTTAGCTCAGTTGGTAGAGCACATCATTCGTAATGATGGGGTCAGGTGTTCGAGTCACCTAGGCGGCACCATTTTCTCAACAAAGCAAAGGGAGTTGGAGGGGGCGAAAAATAACCCCAACACAACTCTCATTCAATTTGGCAACCAAAAGATACATTAAGCCTATATCCAACCCACGTTTTCATGTATGACGCCCAAGTTAATATGGCTTTAAGTATAATCGTAGGTTTATATATAATGAGTGCATATGTGGTAATCAGAGTTCCAAAATGTGGCAGTACATCTGTTGCTAGGATGATAACAAGTTCGATGCCGAACTCTAAAGTTTTCGATATTTCAAGTGCTGAACTTAATTTGGCGAAAGAAGAGAACGAAAACATTCCTTCACTTGAGCGGCTTAGACTGTATAAAAATAAAATTAAAAGTAATTGGAGAAATCACAAGCGGTTAACCTTAGATGCGGTCTGGAATAAAACCAACCAATCAATAGAGGACAACGACATTATCCTTGGACATTTGACAATAGACGCTATCAAATTGGTAGGAATAAATAAAAAACTTGTCACAGTCCTTAGAGACCCGATTGATAGAATTCTATCAGATTATAATTACTCTAGGACGTCGTATAACAAGAAGGGCGGGGCCTCGAAAGCCTATAGAACCAAAATTTATGCTGCGGGAAATTATTCTTTTGAGGGATATATTTCCTATCTAAAAGAGAACCGCCCAGTTTATGGGAGATATATTTCAAGGTTTGTTTTGGGACCAAATAAAGTCGATGATCCAGTCAAGTTTCTTGAACAAAACTACTTTTCTTACGGTGTTCTGGAAAGAATGGATTTGTTTGTTGATGATTTTCATAAAAAGAGTGGCTTAAGCTTAATACAAGAAACCGCCAATAAGACAATCGCGAGGACGGTTACGGAAATTCCAGATTCCGCAAGAAAATCAATCACAGAGTTCTGTGAAGAAGATATTCACCTGTATCAAAGTGTGCGAAAAGCTATTGAAAAATAGAACCTCTTCGCACCTCGAAGAACAGATCAATCGACGATATATTGGTGTTTCAAAACGGACCTCCTTATCGTAATGATGGGGTCAGGTGTTCGAGTCACCTAGGCCGCACCATGGCCTCGTTCTCTTATTAATGTCTATCTAATGATTATCCGGCAGGCTGATGGTCGGGCGCATCGCCGCGACAGCCAAAGCCGGCGATGTCGATCGCGCGTCGCCCCAGGCTACCGTGCCAAGGTCACCGGTCACCGGACAAATCGCTTGCCAATTTTCAAGCCGCAAGCCGGCCGCCATCCAGCCCGCCTCAAGCGGCGCGCGCGAAGCACGGTCTTGCCATAATTGTGCCGCCGCTTTGTCGCCAGCGCCCACCTCAGCCTGCGCCAAAAGCAAGCACAAGCGACGCGGCACTTGCGCCGTCTCTTCATAAGGCTCACGCAATTTCTCTAATAATGTTTGCGCCAGTGACCAGCGTTGACCGGCCAAGGCAACCCGCGCCCGCAAAATATGGCTTTCTTCATGGGCACTGTTTTTGCCGGTTAAAGAAGATACCGCGCGCATTCTTTTGCTGCTCGGCTGGTCGGCATAACAATCAAGCCAGGCTTGTGCCAGCTCGGCGTGCGGCTGTCGGCTCCATGCCTGCGCCAAAATGCGGCGCGCCTTGGGCAGATTACCAGCCGCCGCGCTGAGCCGTGCGGCCAATGCAATGGCCGGCACCAAACCAGATTTTTGCGCCACGGCTTTTTCTGCCAAACGCAGGGCGGCGGCGCGAGCCGGATGTGTGTCATCAATCAGTTGCGCCTGCGCTTGCGCCATATAAACAACGGCACGGCGCGCCCGCACCACATCGCGCTTAACGCCGGCGCGGGCCCAGCGGCGCATCCAATTTTCTACTGCCGGCCAGTCGCCGTGCTTAACCGCCAGCGCCGTCAGCCCATCTAAAGCCCACAGGCTATTGGGCGCCAATTGCAAAACCTGCGCCGCATGGGCACCAGCCGCAACATCGTCGCCGCGCCGCCGCGCACTATAATATAAGCCCTCCAGCCCAAGCGCTCGCTGTTCCGGCGTGGCCTCGTCCGACATCATATGTTGATACTCGCGTTCGGCTTCGTCGGGCAGGCCCTGCAAGATTGCCGCCTGCGCCGCCATCAAACGCGGCAAAGATTTTTGCGGCAATTTATGGCGCGCCAATTGGGTGGCCTGACGGGCCGCAGCCCCATCGCCACGCGCCAAGGCCATCAGCGCTTTGGCCAGCGCTTGTTCGCCCTGTTCTTGGCGCTTGCGGTGGCGAGCGGCCCGCAATCTTTGCGGCAAGTTCAACAAAAATTGCACCGCCAGAATAAGCCCGCCGACCAGTAAAACCGTTACCACGCCAACCCCCAGCAAGACGCCTATCGGCGTCGCCAATTGATATCCGGCAATAATGATTTGCGCATCGCCTTGAATATTGGCCAGCACTGCCGCCAAGCCGGCCAGACAAGCCACCAACATCAGCCATAAGGTCACGCGGATCATGGTCGCTGCCCCATCAGAAAGTCTTGCTTCAGTTGCGCCAACCACTGTTGGTGACGCGCCGCTTGCGTCAGCCGCGCACTCAGTTCCTGGCGCGCCGTCATTGCCTGTTCGCGGGGCATCGGCGCGGCAGGCATGAGGGTTACAATTTCTGGCCGCGCCAGCAAGGCCAAGGCCACTTCATATTGCTGACCCGCCAAGGCCATCTCAATTTGCGCCAACGCTGGCTCACCAGCCACGACAAGCGGCGCCTCGGGCAGGCGTTGCAGGCTCACCAATCCGCGCGACCATTCATGCAGCCAGCTGAGCACAGGCGGAGGGTTGTCGGGCACGGCGACGGTTTCCGGTGCTGGCTCAATCAGCGTCAGCTGACTTTTTAGCCGATGATAATCTGCCATAATGAGAGCTGACCAATTTACCCCTGTCTCGGCAAATGGCACCAAAGAGGTGACTTCGCTGTCCGTCAGCAAACCATCGGCGCGCGCATTGGCCAGTAAGACAGAAAAATCTGCGCCATGGTCGAGCCGCAAAATCAGCTCTGCCAAATTGGCGCGCGCGCTGGTGCATTTTTGCGCGACACCACGATCTTCTCGCTGAAGACGCAATTGCGAAAGTTTGTCCTGTGCCGCCAAGAGCGCCGCCTTGGTCGCTTGGTGCGCCGCCTGTTCAGCCCTCAGATCTGCGTCATGAGCTATCGACGCGACACCGGCAGGCGCCGTGGCATCATTATTGGTTTCTTCAGTGGCCAGCTCAATGCCCGGCTCAATGTTCGGCTCAGCGACGCTTGCATCGGGGAGGGCCGGCAAATCTGACAGCACGGCAACCTCCTCGTCGACAGCCACCGCATCCGATATTTCGGCGTTCTCGGCGTCCAGTTCTGGGGAGGCGCCACGGTCTGCCGTTTTTAGTCCAGCCAAAATTTGTATTTCGCTCAAGGTCAACAAGGCCTGCCAATCGCGTTTACCCGACGCCCAATCGCCAGTCGGTCGATTGATCTGCCATATCAGCAAGCCGACATATATAAAGGCAATCGCCAAGCCCGACCAAAACGTCGCCCTCAGCAGACGCTTGACCCACAATGTGACCGCCGCGATAAATTTTTGAATCGGTCGGATGAGATAAATTTCAATCACCCCGCCGTCGGCTTGGTCAATCAGTGGCGGTAATTGGCGGGCGCCATCGGCCCCGCGTGCGGCATCGACATCGCCGGTTTCTGGCGGCATAATCTCACCCTCATCTTGTGCATCGCGACCAGTTTTTCCCATGTCGCATCATGGGCTTATTTGAAATTCAAAGCAATTAGCAGAAACGCTGTTTAGACATTTTCTTGCAACAAATCCAGCATCGCTGGCTCGTCAGCCGCGGCGGCAGTACGGGCTTCAAAACCAGCCGCCTGCATGAGGTGAGCAATCGCCGGAGACAGACAAAAGGCCACTGGTTTCCTGGGCGCTGTCGGCTCAAGCGCAGTGAATAGATCAATGAAAATGCGCGCACTGCGCTGCGAATAAATCACCACCGCGTCAAACATGGCC
>CALEFA010000014.1 GCA_937876775.1 uncultured Rhodobiaceae bacterium
AGGGGCGACGCATTTTGGCGGAAAATCGTCAGCGGCAAGCACTTTGATCGCTACCGCAGGCGCAGCCTCAACCAGCTATTAAAGGCGCTTAAGGCGCAGAATGATGACTACAAGGTGTAAGGACGTGTTTTTTACAAAACGAAGCCAAATTGATGATTAGACGTTTGGCTTAAGCAATGGCGAAGTTTAAAAAACACCCCATGACCGCCACATAAAATGTGATAAACGACACATATTGAGCCTGCAATTTCGGCTATCTCAGCTCTTATCTCACCTCTGATAATTGCGCTTATCCGCGCTATTGTGATGGCTCACCCATTCACATTAAAATTTTATTCTTCCAAATAGCCACTCAAGGCGGTTGCTAGCCCGTCGAGCGGTGATGTGTCAAATAAATTGAAATTTTCCAGCGCTGGCAGAGGGGTCTGATTGTTTGCCAGTTCGGCCAGGGCGAGACGGTATATTTTTTTTCCCGTCTCCAAATGCGAAACAATCTCGGTCTCCTTCCAGTCGAGATTGATTTTACGCGGTCGCAAACTGTAAACCGGCTTTCCTGCCGACACCGCTTCACCCAGCATGGCCATGCTGTCTTCAGTGCAAAAAACCGCCTCGGCGGCATTCAAAAACGGCTTCACCACTTTTCGCTTATCGTCACTGTGCCAAACCGCATCGAGGATATATTGCGATGGCACGGCGGATTTTAGGATATTCTCGATATCAGTGCCGGTGCGTCTGGAGGTTGTCAGCAGCCATTTGCCGCCATGCTTTTCGCTTAAAGTTTGCATTGCTTTGGCCAGATTGAGCCAATCTTGCCGCTCAAAACCATAGCCCGGCGTCTTGCCACCAATCAGCAATGCCCATACGGGGTGCGCGCCTTTCGGCATATCAATTTCTGTAGCAGTCTGTAAGGCGTCGCGGTCAATATCCGTCAGTGGCACATCGACTTTAATATGGTTTGGCGCATTGATTGAGAAGGGGGTGATAAAGGCAGCGAACAAATCATGCGGCAGGTTTCGCAATGTTCCGACGAAAAAGTTTCTCGCGCTATATTTACGCGCCCATAAAATATTCAAAAATTGGGTTTCGCGGCCGGCCGAACAAATAATATCCGGTGTATCGCTCGGCTGTTCATCAATCTTATAAAAAAAATTGATCCAAAAGGCGTTCCATTTGTTTGGAAACAAGCGCAGCGCTGAAGTCAAAAGCCGATGCGACCCCGGAATGCGAAGATCTGCGTGAACCCAAATGACCCGGGTGGCTTGTATTTTGCCAAACGCCTCCACCAAGCCACGGCTGCCGGCCATATGACCCGCTTTTCCATCGCTTATCACCCATATTTTGAGGGCTGAAGAAGTGTTCTTATCCAAAATGCTGTGCCTATAAAGTCGCGTATTACGCTGAGAAAGGGTTCATCGTTATCTTTTTATCAGCTTTTTGATAAAGCCGCTATGTGGGGTTCAATCTCTTTTGTTTTATCAAGTGCCAGCGATTGCAAATGCGCCACCGCTTCTTCCGTATTGTCGCTGCCGTGAATGATCCGCAAGGCTTTGCGCCGCTCGGGTGCGGCTTGCTTGCGAATGGCTTCCTTTTTGCGGTTATTTTCATTATCGACCAAAGGGTGTTTCCTCTTGGTGCGCCGACTCGGTTTTTGCGGGTGTCGGTCGAGGCACACAAACAAATAGACCGGTGGTGCGTTGCCGCCTTGGGCTTCCGGGTCAGCCCAATTGCCGCCACGAATGGTATTGATGGCAATTCTTTGCTGTTCCCCATGCAGCGGTTTTTCCAGCAAAATATCAAATTGTGCCGCGAGGGCTGCGCTGATATTTTCAATTTTCGTCTGTGGGCCGCCAAAGTCACGAATAAAAAAAGTTGCGAGGCCGGGCTTAAGGTTCGAGGTCAAATAACGGTGTTGCAAAAAGGGGTTTTTCACACAGTAAAAGCCGAGTAAATCAACCTCGGGGAACATCTCGGCCGCTTTCAGATTTTGCTCAATATCCGAATATGTTTGCGGCATTGGCTGACCGGCATTTTTTGCCGCCATCTGCAAGCGTTTAAAAGTCGAAGCCGACCTCAAATCTTCTGGATTGACGATTTCGCTTCCTATCGGCACATTGCGCGACTTGACGTGAAACACCAAATGAAATTGGTCGGAAAGAAATTGCATTGCCGGATCAGCAATGTAAATTTCATCTTTGAGACGCTTCTGCCCAAGAAGCGCTTCGGCTAGCTTCGGCGTCACATAGGGCGCGCGGTTAAAGAAAAAGCCATTGCTGCCGTCATGGGAATATATGTCCATCGGGCGGGTGCATAATTTTTTCTCACTACGCTCAATAATCTCGTCAATGTCACCGCTTTCGATGAGAAGGTCGATGTCAGAGCCGGGGGCTAATTCATCAATCTCATTTTCGCCACGCAGCAAAACATAATTTTTATCCTGTATTGATGAGAGAAATTCTCGGGCCGTACTGTCCAGCGGATAAAATTGCCGATGCTTGTCCAAGACATCGCATTTGATTTCAAAACATAAGAAGGTTTGCCCATTTGATGCCAGTTTGAAACGCGCAATGAGCCTGTTTCTGCCGACATGGCGGAGCAGGGCTGGTAACTGTAAAACCAGCCAAGGGCGCAATGCCATGAGCAGCCATTGTTTTCTTGAAAAAGCGTCTTTCGACCAAAGCGCTGTCGCGGGGTTTTTGCCTAATATGAGTATGCTGGCATTATTATTTGCGAGGGATTTTCGACCCATGAATTTCACATACCCGACTTTGTCCCGCCTTTCGGCATATTTCGGCCCTTTGGCGTCAATGCTCAAAACATCGGCCGATGATAGATCTGCGGCTATTGAGGCCGCGCATTCAGTCGTGCCCAGGACAGCCACGACTTTGCCACCAAGTTGAACGCCGATATCGCCTTCCAGCGGGGTGGTTTTTGCTGTGACCAACGCGAATATTTTTTTTAAAGCGGAAATCATGTATCTAATTTATCCGTAATATTAAAAGCCATATTGG
>CALEFA010000015.1 GCA_937876775.1 uncultured Rhodobiaceae bacterium
TACAAATGCCGTCGTTAGTAGTCTTGATTTATAACTCATCATGTCCTCGGGCTAATTTGTAGATACTATTTATTCGGCGTCGGCTGGGTCTAAACTATCACGCAATTCGCGTTTCAAAAATTTGCCACTGGCGTTTCGCGGCAACGCCTCTGAGCGTATCCAGATATAGCGCGGGATTTTGAATTTGGCTAGCAAATGACTGCAATGTTCGCGCACCGCTTCAGCAGTCAATGTGACGCCGGCCGCTGGCACAATGGCAATACCGACTTCTTCGCCCAAACGGTCATCAGCCACACCAAACACGGTGCACTCGGCAACGCCATCCAATTTAAACACAGCGCTCTCGACCTCGGCGCAATAAATATTCTCGCCACCGCGCAACACCATGTCTTTGGCACGGTCGACCAGATAGACAAAGCCATCGGCGTCTTGGCGGGCGATATCGCCAGTGCGTAACCAGCCCTGCTGAATGCTCTCCGCCGTCGCCTCAGCGCGATTGAGATAGCCCTTAATGACATTGCCGCCTTTAACGCACAATTCGCCCAGTTCACCGGCGGGCAAATCATTGCCATCCGCGTCGATAACCTTGGCATCAAGTGTAGGCACAACTGGCCCGCAACTATCTGGACGGTCGAGGAAGTAATCGCCTGAAACAGCGGTAATAATACCGCAGGTTTCGGTCATGCCGTACCCTGTGGCAGCTTTACCATTGGGCAGAGCTTTATTAATTTTACCAACCAAATCTGGCTGCAATTGCGCGCCACCGCCGCCCAGCGCGGTCAAAGATGAGGTGTCATATTTATCAAAATCTGGATGCGAGATAATTTCGCGCGACATCACGGGCACGCCGCTGATACCGGTAATTTTTTCTCGATCGATCAGTTTCAACGCTTCGCCTGCGTCCCATTTATACATATGGATAATCTGGCCACCGGTCAGCGTGGTTGGCTGAACAACACAGTTATTGGCGGTCACGTGGAACAAGGGCGTGGTCACCAATGTTTTGCCAATCGGCCCTTCGCCGGGAGCTGGCAAACTATCCTCGACGCCATTGGCGCGGGCTTGGGCGGTGGTCGCACACAGATTCATAAAAGCCACATTCATAATATTCAGCACACAACCACGATGGGTTAATTGCGCGCCTTTTGGGCGCCCTGTTGTGCCTGAGGTGTAGAAAATACACGCATCGTCATCACCATCGATTGCCACATCCGGCATGTCGCCGCCAAAGCCTTTAACCTCAGCATAATCAATCACCCCTTCGGCCGGTTGCGGCAAGCGCACACCGATGACTTTCATATCGGGGAATTGGTCGCGCACGGGCGTCAGGTTATTCAAACGGTCTTGGTCGCAAATCAGCGCCTTTGGCGACGAATCGGCCAAGCCATATTGCATTTCATCGGTCACCCACCAAGCATTCATGCCGACGACCGCCACACCAATTGAAGTCAACGCCCAGTAATTCAGCATCCACTCAGGGAAATTGCGCATGGCAATGGCCACACGGTCGCCGCGTTTAATGCCATTGGCGTGCATCCAATTGGCGATACTAGCGGTCTCCGCCATGGCTTGAGCATACGTCCAGCGCTCGTCTTCGTAGAGAATATAGTCGCGTTCGGCGTATGCGGCGCTCATCATCCAAACGTCGCGCAATGAATTAGGGGCTAATGCAAATGTTTTGAGTTTCTCGCCGCGCACGTCAATTTCAGTGATGGCAAACATGCCGGTTTCGCCGGTCATTTCGGCCCAAACGTCTTTTAGTTCCTGATACATTTCTGCTCCCTTTGCTTTATTTTGGGCCTCCCGAGCCCGAAGAGGAGATATTACCGACAAGGCCGATGGCGGCAAGTTAATTTCGGCATAATTTTTGCAAAATGACGTGTTTTACTGGCGACAGGGCAATTTTTTGGTTAATTTATTTACATGATAGACTTTTCACTTAATGCGCTCGACCAATCAGCGGTTAATTCAAATTCTGACCCCGCGCAAGCCGTGTCCGAAACCGTCGACTTGGCGATTTATCTTGATGAGCTAGGGTTCCGCCGATTCTGGTTGGCCGAACATCACAACACATCGGCATTCGCTGGCGCTGCACCGGAAGTGCTCATCGCCCATATTGCCGCCCGCACCAAGCAAATTAACGTCGGCTCAGGTGGCATTATGTTGCCACATTATAGCCCGCTGAAAGTCGCCGAACAATTCCGCATGCTTGAAACGCTCGCGCCCGGTCGCATCGACCTTGGCATTGGCCGCGCTCCGGGAGGCGACGCCAAAACCGCTGCCGCCCTGCAAAGCGGGCCAAAAGCCTGGCCGGTAGAAGTATTTCCGCAGCAGGTCGAAATTTTGCTGCAATTCCTCGAAGATGCCATGGGTCTGTCGGGTGACGATGGCGGCTTTGCCAAAGACCACCCCTATCAAGGCATTCATGCGCAACCACTTGGGCCGTCGCGGGTTCCTGTGTGGATGCTCGGCTCAGGTGGCGATGGCGCCGTTCATGCGGCGCAATTTGGCTTGCCATATGTTTATGCGCATTTCATCAATCCGGACAATCTCGAACAAGCGGTCGATGTTTACCGACGTCATTTCAAACCATCGCGGTTTTTGCAACAGCCGAAAATCGTGCTGGCCACGTCCGTATTGGCTGCCGCCACGTCAGAAGAAGCCGCCTATTATGCCCGCCCGCGCAATATTTGGGCGGCGCGCTTAATGCAAAACAAAGCCGGCGTTTTCCCAAGCCTGCAAGAAGCACAAGATTGGGAAATGACGGCAAATGATGCCGCCTATTTTGACATGATTTCGCAACGCGGGTTCACCGGCACGCCAGATGTGGTGATGCAACAGCTTGATGATTTGGCGCGCCAGCATGGTTTGGACGAAGTGTTTTTACTGACGCTGATTCCCGATTTGCAGGCCCGCAAGACATCTTACAAACTTTTGGCTGAACAAGCCGGACTAAGCACCAAGGCGCAGGCCGCAGAGTAAGCTTTAGCGCAGGGCAAAACAACGCACAGAATTGCCACTCACTTGCCGCTTAGCGTCTTGACCGCAAGGCTGGCTTCATGCACAACAGAACTCATATTTGACATGTGAGTCATCCAACCAAGGAGATAGATTATGAGTTTGGATTTTACCGATAAGGTTGTCATCGTCACTGGCGCTGGCGGTGGATTAGGCAAGAGCCACGCGCTGGATTTCGCGCGCCGTGGCGCCAAAGTAGTGGTCAATGATTTGGGCGGCTCGGTCGACGGATCTGCCGGCACATCAGAAGCTGCGCAAGGCGTCGTCGATGAAATTCTGGCCGCTGGTGGCACGGCTATCGCGAATGGTTCATCGGTTACTGATGACGCTGGCGTCGCCAATATGATCAGCCAAACCATGGACGCTTTTGGTCGCATCGACGTATTGGTCAATAACGCCGGCGTATTGCGCGACAAAAGCTTCGCCAAAATGGAAATCGACGACTTTACATTCGTTGTCGACGTTCATTTGTTCGGCACATTGAAGCCTACCAAAGCGGTTTGGCCGATTATGAAAGAGCAAGGCTATGGCCGTATTATGGTGACCTCTTCATCATCAGGTCTTTACGGCAATTTCGGCCAAGCTAATTATGGCGCGGCCAAAATGGGCGTTGTCGGCTTTATCAATACGCTGAAATTGGAAGGTCAAAAAGACAACATTCACATTAACGCGCTGGCGCCTGTCGCTTGGACACGGATGACATCAAATCTGATGCCGCCAGAAATGGAAGAAATGCTGAAGCCTGAACAAGTGACCCCTGCGGTTGTGTTTATGTGTTCAGAAAATGCCCCAACTGGCAAAATTATTTGCGCTGGTGCCGGTGCTTTTGCTTCAGCACATATTGTTGAAACCCGCGGCATGTATTTGGGCGCAGACCCGTCGGCTGAACAAGTAGCTGAAAATTGGGAACAAATTTCAAAAATTGACGACCAAGCTGAAGCTCTGTTCCAGGGCGGCGACCAAACGCGTCGTTTCTTTGAGCTGATCCAAGCTGCCAATAAATAAGGTTATTGAGGGGCGCGTGAGACCCATGCGCCCCTTATTTTCTGATGCCCATTAAAGCCATTTCCGCCTCTACTGCCCTCATGTTTGGGCTCTGGTTGATGTTATCAGGCCATTACACAGGCCTGCTCATCTCACTTGGCTTGATCAGCGCCATTGGTGCATCGCTGATCGCCTATCGTATGGGCGTGCTTGATGAAGAAGGTCTGCCCCTCGGCCTGCTCATTCGATTGCCGAAAGTTTCTTTCTGGCTGATTTGGGAAATTCTAAAATCAAATATTGATGTGGCGCGGGTGATTATGAACCCTGCCAGCGCCCAACCCGATTTAGTGCGCGTCAAAGCGTCCCAAAAAACCGTCGCCGGTCTGGTGACCTATGCCAATTTCATCACGCTGACACCCGGCACTGTCGCGGTCAATGTCGATGAGACGAGTAATGAGATTTTGGTGCATGGGCTGACTAAGAATTTTTGCGACGGTCTAGCTGATCCGGAAATGGATAAACGAGTTTCGGCACTGGAAGGCGGGCAATCATGACATTGACCCCCTGGTTCAGCGTGACCTTAGCCAGTATTGGCATTTCTATCGTTATCGCTATCTTGCGCGCCTCTCTGGGGCCAACCGCTTTTGATCGCGTTTTGGCAGTCAACACAATAGGCACGCTGGTTGTCCTATCCATTTGCGTCTATGGATTTTTTGATGGTCGCCCCGAATTCCTCGATATTGCTGTTTTATATGCTTTGATTAATTTCATTGGCACCATCGCCATTCTCAAATTCTTCCGCCACGGCACATTGGGTGATCATCTACCGCCCGAGGACACGCATAATGGTTGATGATGTGCTCATGCTTGTAGATATCGCGCGTCAGATCATTGGCGTTGGCGCCCTATTGCTTGGCAGTCTGGCCATTCTTTTAGGTGCCATTGGCCTGTTGCGGCTTGGCGATGTTTATCAGCGCATGCATGGCGCCGGCATTGTCGACACTGGCGGCGCTGGCCTAGTGCTGCTTGGGCTTTTGCTTTTGTCGCCTGATTGGACAGTGGCTGTGCGCATTGTGCTGATTGGCGGCCTGCTGATTATGACCAGCCCAACGGCCACCCATGCGATTGCACGGGCAGCGCGCTTTTCTGGTGTTGAGCCAATATTATCAACCGACAGCAAAGATAAGGAGGGCTAAGCCATGGGGTTTATTATTGACGCCACGCTCATCGCCTTTCTTGCGCTGATTGCCATTTCCGCGCTGCGCCGCAAACGGCTATTTGGCATGGTCATGTTGTCCGGCGCCTTTTCCTTGGTCGCAGCAACCTTATTTTTAGTGCTCGATGCAGTCGATGTGGCTTTTACCGAAGCCGCTGTCGGTGCTGGTATCTCAACAGTTCTGGCCTTAGCTACTTTATCTTTAGTGCCGGCTGAAGAAAAACCGCATTCGATTGCCATTGTGCCAGCCTTTCTCGCCTTAACCACAGGCTTGTTACTATCAATTGCGGTCAGCGATTTACCGGAATTTGGTGCGGCCGACGCGCCGATTCACAATCATGTCGCGCCTGAATTCATTATTGGCAGCGAAGAAAAAATCGGCGTGCCGAATGTGGTCACCTCGGTTCTGGCCAGCTATCGCGGCTACGACACATTGGGCGAAACCGTGGTTGTGTTCACCGCCGCCATTGCGGTTCTACTGATTATCGGCGGTTGGACGCGGCGTGAAACCGAAACTGCCGAGAGCACGGAGGACGACCATGCAGGATGATCCAGTCATTCGCGTTATCGCCAAAGTGCTGATACCAACGATGATGCTTTTTGCCCTTTATGTGCAATTCCACGGCGACTATGGGCCAGGCGGCGGCTTTCAGGCTGGGGTTATTTTTGCCGCTGCCTTTATTCTTAACGCCACCGTTTTTGGCCTGAACCGCGGCCGCCATGTATGGCCAGCACGGCTTAATCTATTGGGGGTCGCCCTTGGCGTGCTGATTTTCGGCGGCACCGGCGTGGCAACCATGGTGCTCGGCGAGAACTTCCTTAGCTATAATGCTTTGTCTGATGACCCGATAGCCGGTCAACATTTGGGCATTTTATTGGTCGAGTTTGGCGTTGGCCTGACAGTTGCCGCGGTCATGGTCGCTCTATTTTTTGCCTTTGCGGGTCGCGTCTCGCACGTCCGACTATTAAATAAGACCCGGGCCCATGAAAAAACCCTAGCTGAAAAGGCAAAGGGGGCAGCCAATGACTAGTCTCCTAGCGCAGTGGAATTATTTTCTCGTTATTATTTTGATGATGCTGGGCTTTTATGCCGTCATCGCGCGCGGCAATATGGTGAAGAAAATGATTGGGCTGAATATTTTTCAGACCTCGGTTTTCATGCTGTATATTTCCATGGGCAAGGTCAGCAATGGCACGGCGCCTATTCTGACCGGTGACAGCAGCACTGTTTATTCCAACCCGCTGCCGCATGTTCTCATTCTTACGGCGATTGTCGTCGGCGTGGCCACCACAGCCGTTGGCTATGCGCTGATTATCCGCATTCAGGAAAGCTTCAACACGATTGAAGATGATGAAATTATCGAATTAATGGATGACGACGAAGCGGCAAGCGAGGGGCGCGCATCATGATGCATCATCTGCCCATTTTGCAAGTGATTGTGCCGCTTTTGGCGGCGCCACTTATTGCTCTTTTGCGCGGGCGGGAAATCGCTTGGCTGGCGACCTTTATCGTCACCGGCGTGACATTTGTTATTTCGCTCCTGCTGTATTATCAAGTCAGCGAAAGCGGGGCGCGTCTGGTCTATGATCTCGGTGGATGGGCTGCCCCCTTGGGCATTGTCTATGTGATTGACGCCGCCAGCGCGCTGGTGCTGCCAATCGTTACCGGCATTGGCTTTGTGGTGACTTTAGCAGCACGGCATTTGGTAACGGCCGAAATTGATCAACGCGATCATGCTCTGTTTTTCACGGCTTGGCTTCTGACCATCGCTGGCATGCTGGGGCAAGTAACAACTGGCGACGCCTTTAATATTTTTGTTTTCCTCGAAATCTCTTCCTTGTCGGCCTATGCCTTGGTGGCCATGGGTGCTGGCCGCGATCGTCGGGCCCTTCCGGCCGCCTTTAACTACCTCATTTTGGGCACGGTCGGCGCCACTTTCTATGTCATTGGTCTGGGGCTCCTCTATATGCTGACCGGCACATTGAACCTTGATGATTTGGCAGTGCGTCTCGCCGATATCGAGCAAACCCGCGCCGCCTATATGGCCATGGCGTTTATCGCTTTGGGGCTATTCTTGAAAATGGCACTATTCCCGCTGCATTTCTGGTTGGTGCCAGCCTATAGTTTCGCCCCTTCCGCTGTCGCAGCTCTGATGGCGGCAACGGCTACGAAAGTGTCAGTTTACGTACTGGTGCGGCTCATGTTTGGTGTCTTCGGCATTGGCTTTGTCGGCATCAGCGAAGGGCTGGGCACGGTTCTTCTGACACTGGGCATTATTGGCGCCTTTGTCGGCACGCTGGCAGCGATTATTGAAACCGATTTGAAAAAACTCTTTGCCCAATCCTCGATTGCCCAGCTTGGCTATATGGCCATTGGCATTGGCATTATGACGCCAGCGGGTTTGGCCGCTGCCTTTATTCATTTGTTCAATCATGCCCTGATGAAGGGGGCACTGTTTCTGGCCATTGGCGTCATTGGCGCACAAACTGGCCGCGCCACCATGCGCACTATTGAGGGTGCCGGACGGCAAATCCCTATGACCATGACGGCAATATTATTTGGCGGTCTCGCCCTGATTGGCGTGCCGCTTACGGCTGGATTTATTTCTAAACTCTATTTAATCCGTGCCTTGCTGGAGAGTGATTTTTGGGTGTTAGCTGGCCTGACCTTTGTCAGTTCAGCACTCGCCTTGGCTTATGTCTGGAAAATCGTTGAAGCCGCATGGCTCAAGCCACGCCCCGAAGGCGCGCCAGATTTATATGAAACACCCATGATGTGGCTACCGGCATGGCTGCTGGTTATTGCAACAATTGGCTTTGGTATATTTGCCAGCCCGCTGATTAACGGCGCTGTGCAAGCGGCGGCTGTGTTCTTTGGAGGGCAATCTTAATGCTTCACTCCGAAACATTGATTTATGCCCTGCTTGGCCTGCCGCTGGTGGCGTCGCTTGGCGTTTTATTGCTGCGCAAATGGCCGAATTTGCGCGATGGCCAAGCGGTGCTGATTGGCTTGCTCACGGCCGCCTGCGCTATTGAATTTTTCGCCCGAGGCGCCGATGGCACCAGCCTCACGCTTCTGGCGATGACGCCAAGCCTGTCCATCAGCTTCACGCCTGAACCTTTGGGGCTGTTATTTGCCTTGGTTGCTGGCTGCCTGTGGCCGTTGGCGACAGTCTACACAATTAGTTATTTACGTGGCGTCCATGAAGACAATCAAACCCGCTTTATGTTCTTCTATGCCATTGCCATTCATGCCGCCATGGCGATTGCCTTATCGGGTAACTTGCTGACGCTTTTCGTGTTCTACGAAATTCTGACCTTCTCGACCTATCCTTTGGTCACCCATAAGGGCACAGAGGACGCGCGCCAAGCAGGCCGCGTTTATCTCGGCATATTGGTCGCCAGCTCAGTGGTGTTTTTATTGTTTGGTATCATCGGCGTTTGGGTGATTGCTGGTACGCTAGATTTCACGGCCGGTGGTATTTTAGCTGGCAAAATTGACCCTATTTACGTGCCTTTTCTGCTCGGCCTATTTGCTTTCGGCATTGGTAAAGCCGCATTGATGCCCCTGCACCGCTGGTTGCCGGCGGCGATGGTGGCACCAACCCCCGTCAGTGCTTTATTGCATGCCGTCGCCGTGGTTAAGGCCGGCGTGTTCACCGTCTTGAAAGTAGCGATTTATATTTTTGGCCTCGATTTTTTAACGTCAACCGGGGCCAGCGAATGGCTGATTATTGTTGCCAGCTTCTCGATACTGGCCGCATCTATTGTCGCTTTGCGCAAAACCAATCTGAAAGCCCGCTTGGCTTATTCAACCGTCAGTCAGCTCGGCTATATTGTGCTCGGCGCGGCGCTGGCGTCGCCATTGGCCGCTTCTGGAGCGGCCTTGCATATCGCCACCCATGCGGCAGGTAAAATCACCCTTTTCTTCTGCGCTGGAGCGATTTATGTCGCCCATCATCTCAGCGACATCAAAGATATGGACGGCCTTGGCCGGCGCATGCCGATTACCTATGGCGCCTTTGCCTTGGCCGCTTTGTCAATCATTGGCGTGCCTCCTTTGGGCGGCGCATGGTCGAAATTCATGTTGATGGGTGGAGCGTTGGACGGCCAGCATATGTTGGTGCTTGTGGTGTTAATGGTGTCGTCACTGTTGAACCTTGTCTATCTCGGCGAAATTGTGCTGCGCGGGTTTTTCGCCCCAGCCAAAGCCGGCTCTGTCGCCGATGGCGGTTACGCCGAAGCGCCATGGGCCTGTGTCGTGCCGCTATGCATAACAGCGTTAATATCGATACTGTTGTTCTTCAGCGTTGATTTTTTCATTTTGAGCTTTACCGGGTAACCCATGTCACATTCCTCTGAAAAACCCGACGTCAGCCCCGCCGCCAAGCGCCTACTCATCGCCCTTGGCATGATCTGCTTTGGCCTGATCGGTCTGGAATTTATCATTCATCGCCATGCTTATTTCGCGCTTGAAGGCCAGCCAATGTTTTTTGTCGCCTATGGCTTTGTCGCCTTTATCATGGTCGTCGTTGGCGGAGTTGGCTTGCGCAAATTAGTCATGCGGGCGCCGGATTATTATGAGGCAGGAAACGATGATGAATAGTCTGCTGCCAACATTCTTGCAAATCCCCGGCCTATTGATGGTGTTTGGTGCTCTGCTGGTGCCGCTTCTGCCTCATGCCATACGCCAAATTTGGATGCTGGCGATTATCGCCGTATCCGTATGGCTGTGTTGGGGGATTGCGCCAGGCGTGCATATGACCACCCAATTGGCCGGACTTGACCTCATATTGGTGCGCGCCGACGCCATCACAAGGCCATTTGCGCTGTTTTTCCACATTGCCGCCGCCCTCAATGTTATTTACGCCATGCACGAAAACGTGCGCACCACGGCAACCGCTGGCTTGGCCTATGCCGGCGCCGCCATTGCCGCTTTATTTGCCGGCGATTTCATCACCTTGTTCATCTATTGGGAGCTGACGGCTTTCACATCGGTGTTTTTGATTTTAATCAGCCGCAGCGAACGCAGCTTTGCGGCCGCCATGCGCTATTTGCTGATGCAAGTCAGCTCCGGCGTCATTCTATTGGCCGGTGCCGTCATTCTATGGCACAGCGGCCAAGGCCTCAACGTGCAAGCGCTCGACGCATCGACTTTGGCTGGCGGCCTTATTCTTCTGGCCTTCGGCATTAAAGCCGCCTTCCCATTCGTCAATGGCTGGCTGCAAGACGCCTATCCGGAGGCCAGCGTGACCGGCACGGTAATGCTCTCGGCCTTCACCACGAAACTAGCCATTTACATGCTAGCCTTGTGTTTTGCCGGCACGGAAATCCTCATCTGGATTGGCGCGGTGATGACATTATTCCCGGTCTTCTTTGCGGTGATTGAAAATGACCTGCGTCGGGTGCTGACGTTTTCTTTGAACAGCCAGCTTGGCTTTATGGTCGTCGGCGTCGGCATTGGCAGTGAATTGGCCATCAATGGCACCGTATCGCATGCCTTTGCTTCGACTATTTATAAGGCGCTGTTGTTCATGAGCATGGGCGCGGTTCTGCACCGCACTGGCACCGCCAAGGCCAGCGAATTGGGCGGCCTGTGGAAGCGTATGCCGCTGACCATGATTTTCTGCATTATTGGCGCCGTGTCGATCTCGTCTTTCCCACTGTTCAGCGGCTTTGTCACCAAATCACTGACCATTGGCAGTGTCGCCAAAGAGGGCTATTTCGTGGTTTGGATGATCTTGATTTTTGCCTCAGTCGGGGCGCTTGAAAATTCAGGTCTTAAAATTCCGTATTTCTCCTTCTTTGGTCGTGACCGCAAATTCGAGGTAAAAGAAGCACCACTGAGCATGTTAATTGCCATGGCTATAGCTGCTGGCCTGTGCATTGCCATTGGCGTGGCACCGCAATTGCTCTACGGCATTTTACCCTATGCGGTTGAATATAACGCTTGGGAAGCCGGCCATGTGCTGGGCGAGATGCAATTGCTATTATTCGCTATTCTGGCCTTTGCCTTCTTAGTGGCGCGCGGGCTTTACCCACCGCAGATTGATTCAACCGTGCTCAACACCGATTGGCTCTTGCGCCGCCTTCTGCCGCGTCTAACCATGGCCATTGCGCGACCAATACTGAGTGTTTGGTTCACCGCTTTACAGCACGCCAAAAAGCTTGTGATGGATGGTCTATATATCGGCGAAAGAGCCAGCCAACAGACTGGGCTGGTGTCGGGCGTGGCCAGTACGGGCGCCGCGGCAGGCATCTTCCTCGCCGTCTTCGCCCTATTACTGATCTTACTGTTCTCCATGTAAGCAGACACAAAAAGGGCGTCGCAGCCGATGCTGGACGCCCCTTTCAATCTTCTATTTGACGTTCTACAGACCGAGAACAGCCTTAGCGATAATATTGCGCTGGATTTCATTTGAACCAGCGTAAATTGTTGTCTTACGCTTGTTGAAATACCCCGGCACCACCATTGGCGCGCCGTCCATACCAACGTCAGGCTCATTGGTCGAAGCCAATGTGTCCTCAACAAATGGGAAACCATATTGGCCAATCGCTTCGACCGCCAACTCGGACACATCTTGCTGAATTTCGGTTCCACGGGTTTTCAGCAATGATGACGACCCTGGGCCAATATTTTGACCCGCACTGATTTCGGCAAAAATCCGTAATTCCGTGGCTTCCATCACCATGATCTGACGTTCAAGGTCGGTAGCCTTACGGGCAAAATCTGGATCATTGGCAAGCTTGTCACCATTTGACTCAATATCTGCGGCCATTTCTTTGACCTTTTTTAACGAGCGGTTCAGACCAGCTGAATAAGGATTGCCGCGCTCAAACTCGAGCAGATATTTGGCATAGGTCCAGCCTTTATTCTCTTCACCAATCAGATTTTCCTTCGGCACTTTTACGTCTTCGAAGAACACTTGGTTGATTTCTTGCTGGCCGTCAGCAGGGCCATCCAAGGTCACCAATGGTGCTACTTTTACCCCCGGTGAATTCATTTCAATCAGCAAGAAAGAAATACCTTGTTGTGGCTTTTCGGTTTTTGCTGTGCGCACGAGGCAGAAAATCCAATCGGCGTGTTGTGCCATAGAGGTCCAAATTTTTGACCCATTACACAAATAATGATCGCCCTTATCTTCGGCTTTCATTTGCAAGGAAGCCAAATCGGAACCTGAACCCGGCTCAGAATAGCCCTGACACCACCACACATTAGTGGCCAGAATATCAGGCAAGAAGCGTTGCTTTTGCTCTTCCGAACCAAACGCCATAATCACTGGCGCAACCATGGTCAGACCAAAAGGAATGGAATGCGGCGCACCGGCTGCATCCATTTCTTGCGTGAAAATAAACTTCTGGGTCGGTGTGAAACCGGCGCCACCATGTTCGGCTGGCCAATTTGGTGCCGCCCACCCTTTTTCATACAGACGCTTTTGCCACGTAATATGGCCTTGCTTGCTGATATAGCCGTTTTTCGAACGCGCCGCTTCAGCTTGCAAATCCGGGGTGAAAGCTTCGGCGATAAATTCTTTTACTTCCGCGCGAAACGCTTTGTCGTCGCTATTGTAACTCAGATCCATCTTTGACTCCTAGCTTACGATGTTAACTTCGATTAATTCAGGGGCGCCGGCCAAACAACCACCAACTGGGGCTGCGGCTTCGCCAAAGGCTGGCGAACGACCATGGGTTTTGCGTGCATCTTCGTCAGCATATTGCTCCATCACGCGATAGGTCGTTGCGTCGTCTTTGTCTTGGCACAAAGAATACAGCAAGCAGCCTGGTTCTTCCGCTTTGACGACGTCCTGCATTTTCGCAAATGCGGCCTCAAAGTCAGCCTGTTTGCCATCTTGTACTTTTAGTGTCGCTATAATTCCTACGGCCATAATCTCTCTCCTATAATTTACTTATCGTTATAATCTGGTGTGCGTTTGTCAAGCATCGCCCCGACCGCTTCACTGTGGTCTTGTGTCTCATGCATAAGTGCCTGCGTGGTCGCCGACATTTCCATAATGGTTTCAAAACTGGCTTGCTGGCCGTGCCGCATCAAGCGTTTGGCGGCGCGCAAGGCTTCTGGCGGTTGCGCTACAATCTCTTCGGCCAATGCCATGGCCTTGTCCATCAGCTCACCCTCGGCCACCACTTGTGAGACCAGCCCCCAAGCTTCGGCCATTGATGCATCAATAGTGCGGCCTGTGAATAATAACTCGCTGGCCCGCGCCGCGCCAATAATACGCGGCAAAAGCCAAGCCCCGCCATCGCCGGGGATCAGACCAATTTTCAAAAATGTTGATCCGAAAACCGCTTTTTCAGAGGCAATTCGCATATCGCATAAACAGGCCACATCATTGCCCAAGCCAATAGCTGGGCCATTGACGGCGGCAATTACCGGCACTTGCAACCCCCACAGGCTTTTGACAATCTGATGGATGCCGCGGCGATAGCCGTCAGCGATGTGAACGCCAGCGCCATCAAACGGCGGCAAGCCATCGCGCATGGCTTTCACATTGCCGCCAGCAGAAAATGCCGACCCCTGTCCGGTCAGTATCGCACAGCGCACGGATCGGTCAGCGTTAATGCGGTCACATATCTCAGAAAAACATTGACCATCTCCCGCCTCGCCAAGCGCATTACGCATGTCGGGACGGGAAATGGTCAAAATGGCAATAGCGCCTTGCTGGCGATAGTCCAGCACCTCGCTCATTGATTAAGCTGCCGCAAACCGCTTCAGATGGTGATCAACATTACCAAACTGAGTGTCGATCATGGTCAGGCGTTTGAAATAATGCCCAACATTCAGCTCTTCTGTCATGCCCATGCCGCCGTGCAATTGCACTGC
>CALEFA010000016.1 GCA_937876775.1 uncultured Rhodobiaceae bacterium
ATTTCATATCACTATATAATAAAAAAGGCAGAGATAAGACTCTGCCTGATTTATTTATCATACTATTATCTAAATAAGGGTTTTATTCAGCGGCCAATGCTGCAGCACGTACATTGTCATCGACATGAGCAAGGAATTTTTCGAAATTCGCAACAAACATGGCGACCAATTTTTTAGCCTGTGCGTCATAAGCCTCTTTATCCGCCCAAGTGTCGCGCGGATTGAGGATTGACCCATCAACACCGGGTACAGAAACCGGCACTTCAAAACCGAAATTTTCATCTTGGCGGAAGTCCACATTATTCAGGCTGCCATCAAGGGCGGCTGATAAGAGGGCGCGGGTCTCTTTGATCGGCATGCGGTTGCCAATGCCATAAGCCCCACCGGTCCAGCCGGTATTGACCAACCAGCAGCTGGCTCCATGTTCAGCAATCAAATCACGAAGCAGATTGCCATATTCTGATGGGTGACGCGGCATGAAAGGTGCGCCAAAGCAGGTTGAAAAGGTTGCTTCTGGCTCGGTGACACCTTTCTCGGTGCCAGCAACTTTCGCAGTATAGCCTGACAAGAAGTGGTACATGGTTTGGCTTGGCGTCAATCGCGAAATAGGAGGCAACACGCCAAAGGCATCAGCCGTCAGCATGATGATGTTTTTCGGGTGACCGGCGGTTCCGGTTTCCGAGGCGTTTGGAATGAACGACAGTGGATAGGCACCGCGTGAGTTTTCCGCCAATGTATTATCGTCGAGGTCGAGCTCGCGGGTTACCGGATCCATCACAACATTCTCCAGCACAGTGCCGAAACGTTGGGTGGTGGCATAAATCTCTGGTTCGGCTTCAGCCGACAAGTTGATCATTTTCGCGTAGCAACCGCCTTCGAAGTTGAACACACCATTCTCTGACCAGCCGTGCTCATCGTCTCCCACCAAAATACGGTTTGGATCAGCTGATAAAGTCGTCTTGCCAGTGCCGCTGAGGCCGAAGAAGACGGCGCTGTCGCCAGCATCGCCGACATTCACTGAGCAATGCATTGGCATAACCCGTTTGGCGGGCAGGGCGTAGTTCAGCATAGAGAAAACAGATTTTTTGGTTTCACCGGCATAAGACGTGCCAACAATCAGCACCATCTTCTTATCGAAGTTCACCGCAATCATGGTTTCACCTCGGCTACCGTGACGGGCCGGATCGGCTTTGAAGCTTGGGAAATTCATAATGACAAATTCAGGGTCGAAACCATCCAGTTCTTGTGTCTGTGGTTCAATCAACAGGTTCTGAATAAACAGTGAGTGCCAAGCCAGTTCCGTGACAACCCGTGTTGCCAGACGATGGGTTTTATCAGCGCCGCCGAACAGGTCCTGCACCAATAATTCATTGCCCTCTGCGTGCGCCAGCATATCCGCGTGCAGCGCGTCAAATTGCTCTGATGTCATCGACTTATTAATGTCCCACCAGATGGTGTCTTCTGTCGTGGCGTCGCGAACGATAAACTTATCTTGTGCTGAACGACCTGTGTGAGCACCGGTCTTGACCAGCAAGGGTCCACTTCCGGCTATCTCAGCTTCGCCGCGTGCCAGAGCCAGTTCATAAATTTGAGATGGTCGCAGATTCCAATATACAGTCCCAGCATTGCCGAGGCCCTGCATGTCCAAACCATTCTTGCTTATATGATAACCAGTCTGTTTCATCGCGTTTCCCCCGACAATATAATACCCACATAACCCCCAATGAGGGAACTTTGACGCGGACTATATGCAGTTTGTCGCCCTGTGGCAACCAGCCTGCCGTAACAATGACACAATTCATGTTGATGATTTATTTGCTCCGAACGAGACAAAAAACTTCCCTTCGCCCCTGCCGCAATGCTTAGTTATCAGTTGAGGAAAACACAATGCCGACAATCGTACTTGTTGATGATGATGCCAATATTTTGGCGTCCGTAAAAATGGCACTTGAGGCCGAAGGTTTTGCCACGCGCAGCTTTACCGATGGAAATATGGCGCTTCAGGCATTGGCCGACAAGCCGGCTGACATTGGTGTTTTCGATATTAAAATGCCCCGCATGGATGGTCTCGAACTATTGCGTAAATTGCGTCAAACCAGCCAAATGCCAGTGGTTTTTCTGACCTCTAAAGACGATGAGATTGATGAAATATTCGGTTTGAAAATGGGCGCCGACGACTATGTCACCAAACCGTTTTCGCAACGTTTGCTAATTGAACGCATTCGCGCCGTATTGCGCCGTTCAAAAGCGCGCGAGCAAGCGGCAAGCGGGCAGCAAGTCGACACAAACAATGCTATCGAGCGGGGAGATCTGCGCCTTGATACGGAGCGCCATGACTGTTTTTGGAAACAACAACCAGTTAGCCTGACCGTTACAGAGTTTATGATACTGGATGCCTTGGCGCGACGCCCAGGTGTGGTAAAAAGTCGCGATGCGCTTATGGATGCTGCCTATGATGAACAAATCTATGTTGATGATCGGACGATAGACAGTCACATTAAACGCTTGCGGCGCAAATTCCGTGTCGTTGATAAAAGTTTTGACGCCATTGAGACCCTCTATGGGGTTGGTTACAGGTATAAAGATCAGTGAGTTCAGACGCGACACCATCTCCCGCCCCAGCTGATAAGGCACGCGATAAGAAGCGCCCAAAGCAAAAATTGCTGGCGCGGCTCATCGTGCTGAATATGCTGGGCTTGTTGATTTTAGCCGGGGGTATTCTGACGCTTTCGGAGTCGCGGCAGGTTTTGACGCGCGCTTACACTAAAAGTTTGCAAACCCAGGCTAGCATCATCGCCAGTGCGCTGAGCCAAGCGACGCAGCAGAATAATTTCGAATTTTTTGAACCCTCTATTCTCAAACAGCTAAATGGTCGCCGTGCCAATACGTGGCAGATCCGTCAGGCGCAAAAAATTATGCGCGATATGCGCAATGTAACGGATGCGCGTTTGCGGCTCTATGCCAATAATGGCAATTTGATCATTGATAGTATGCAGCTGGACCGATCCATCAATGTTGTGTCGCGCGATTTACCGCCCTTGCTCGACAATACGATAATGCCATCGTGGCTTGAGGCCATCAAAAGCCGCGGCCAGCATTTCATCTTTGGCGCGAAACCTGTTCTCAATGAAATCACGGCAGCTGACGGATTTCGTCTGCCCGAGGTCGCCACCGCCCTCAAAGGTCAAGCGGCCAGCTTGCAACGGCAAAATGAAAATGGCCATGACGTGCTGACCGTGGCGGTGCCTGTGCAGGGCTATCGGGCGATTGTTGGCGCGCTGATGATTTCAACCCATCCCGGCGAGATCGACGCGATTATTGCCGAGGAACGTCAATTGGTGTTCGAGCTATCGGGCTTAGCTTTGGTGATTAGCGTTATCACTTCTCTGCTTATCGCCGGAACAATCGTGGTGCCCGTGCGCCGCCTTGCCTCTGCTATGCGCGGCTTCGGCGGCACCATGCCACAATTACCTGGTTTAGATAGCATTCCCGACCTCAGCCGTCGCGGCGATGAGATTGGTGATCTGTCTGTGGCGCTGCGCGATATGATGCAAAAACTACTTCTGCGGATTAACACCATTGACCGTTTTGCGGCCGATGTTGCGCATGAGCTTAAAAACCCGCTGACGTCATTGCATAGTGCTGTGCAAAGTTTGGATCAAGCACCCAACAAAGCGCAACAAAAAGAGTTAATGGCGATTATCGACAATGACCTTCATCGTCTCAACCGCCTAATCTCAGATATTTCCAATGCCACGCGTTTGGATGCAGAACTCAATCGTGGTGAAAGCGACAATTTTGATTTGTCCGAATTAGCTCAAGAAATTGGCCAAGCCTTGGCCGTGGGTTATGGTGAAACGCAGAATATTCAGCTTATTGTGCAAACCAGTGAGCCGTGTCTCGTGATGGCTCAAAAGGCGCGCATTGCTCAAATTATTGACAATCTGATTGGCAATGCTGCTAGTTTTTCACCCGAAGGCAGCCGTATTTTTATCACCACACGGATTGAAAGTGGCAAGGCAATGCTGATCGTAGCCGATGAAGGCCCCGGATTAGCCGATGGTACGGCTGAAAAGATCTTTGACCGGTTTTATACCGATCGAACGCAGGCGCCGGTTAAGCCTATGGCCGTTAAACAATTCAAGGCTGGCAATTCTGGTCTCGGCCTGAGTATTTCTCGGCAGATCGCGCGCGCCCATGGTGGCGATGTGATTGGTAACAATCGCCCCGATGGGCAAGGCGCGTATTTCACATTGATGTTGCCCTTGCATGATCCGAAGACGGCGACCACATGAGCCATGGAACCGGACCGAGCGTGCACGCCAGTGTGGTGCAATTTAATCAGGGGGCTGTGATGCTGATGGGGCCGTCGGGCAGTGGCAAATCGACCTTGGCCTTGGCGCTGATTAGACAAAAAAATGCTCGTTTGGTGGCCGATGATCGGGTGCTTTTGGACACGGATGCCGAACAAAATCTATGCGCTACCGCGCCACAGAATATCGCTGGCTTGATTGAGGTGCGCGGCATGGGATTGCTGCGTATCGGCACTGAAGGGGCTGCACCGTTGCCGGCTGTTATTCGGCTGGCGGTTGAATTGGTGGCGCGCAAAGATGTGCCACGTCTACCGGCAGAAATTTATCTGCCGCCACAAAATGACTTGCAGCACCAGCCAATACCGTTATTACGATTACACGCTTTTGACGCCCAGACGGTTGACGTTATTATGTTGGCGCTGGCTACCATCGGCCAACAGGGGTTTGCCGAGGATGACATTCACACACTGCCAAAGGACGCTTGATTGTCAGGCCGTTCCTCGGCACATTGAAGTGAAAGAGGATAAAATGATTGGACTGGTATTGGTAACACATGGCGGATTGGCCGATGAATTTCGTGCCGCCGTTGAGCATGTGGTGGGTGCGCAATCCCATATGGCGACAATTTCTATTGGCCCTGACG
Organism: uncultured Rhodobiaceae bacterium; assembly: GCA_937876775.1. Classification (GTDB taxonomy): domain Bacteria; phylum Pseudomonadota; class Alphaproteobacteria; order RS24; family RS24; genus JAHEGN01. The sequence goes on from CALEFA010000016.1 coordinate 4,957, forward strand.
ATAATATGGAAAAGCGCCGTCAGGATATTATTGACGCGATAAGTGCTGTTGATGACGGGGCTGGTGTTGTCTTGCTGACCGATATGTTCGGCGGCACGCCGTCTAATTTAGCTATTTCCCTGCTAGAGAAAGACCGTGTGGAGGTGATTGCTGGCATTAATCTGCCAATGTTGATTAAATTCGCTAGCATTCGCGAGAGCAAAAAATTGGCAGAGGCTGTTTTGGAAGCCAAAGATGCAGCACGTAAATATATTTCCGTCGCTAGTGAAGTGCTCGGCGTTTAGCCACCAGCGGTCGTCAATGTCAGAAACACTTACCGCCCAACTCACAATTTGCAATCAACGCGGGTTACATGCGCGCGCTTCGGCAAAATTCGTTAATTTGGTCGATGGGTTCGACGCGCAAATCATGGTGTCGCGCGAAGGTGAAACCGTCGATGGCACCTCAATTATGGGGCTGATGATGTTGGGCGCAAGTCTCGGCATGACTATTGACGTCACCGCCAGCGGCGTTGAGGCAGCCGCTGCCCTGCAGGCTATCAGCGATTTAGTGGCGCGCAAGTTCGACGAAGAATAACTATATAACGACATAAAGAATTCGTTATATGGGCTTGCGATGGTCGTTTTAACCTGCTAAACACAGAGAAATTTTACAGGGGTGCAAGATGAGCCAAGATTACAAAATTGCTGATATCACGCTGGCCGATTGGGGTCGTAAAGAGATAGCTATTGCTGAAACCGAGATGCCGGGTCTGATGGCCTTGCGCGAGGAATATGGTGCGTCCAAGCCTTTGAAGGGCGCGCGGGTCACCGGTTGTTTGCATATGACCATTCAAACCGCCGTATTGATTGAAACCTTGACCGCTTTGGGTGCTGAAGTGCGCTGGTCGTCGTGCAATATTTTCTCGACGCAAGATCATGCTGCTGCTGCTATTGCCGCAACTGGCGTTCCTGTGTTTGCTTGGAAAGGCGAAACCGAGGAAGAATACTGGTGGTGCGTTGAGCAGACGATTAAGGGGCCAGACGGATGGACGCCCAATATTCTGTTAGATGATGGCGGCGATCTAACACAAATTTGCCACGAGAAATATCCGGAAGTGCTTGATAATTGTGTCGGCGTTTCCGAAGAAACCACAACCGGTGTGTTGCGGCTCTATGATATGGCACGCGATGGCACATTGAAAGTGCCAGCGATTAACGTCAATGACAGTGTCACCAAGTCAAAATTTGATAATTTATATGGTTGCCGCGAGAGCCTTGTGGATGGCGTCAAGCGCGCGACAGATGTGATGATTGCCGGCAAGGTTGCCGTTGTCTGCGGTTATGGTGACGTTGGTAAAGGATCGGCTGAGAGCCTGCGTTCGCAAGGAGCGCGCGTGATGGTGACGGAAATTGACCCGATTTGCG
>CALEFA010000017.1 GCA_937876775.1 uncultured Rhodobiaceae bacterium
TCGGCATTGGCTTCATTTCGTAAAAACGGATATGTCATTGCATCATCAGGCTTGCATTCTAATGGTTCAACCGGGCCCCAATATGGCTTTTAATATTACGGATAAATTAGATACATGATTTCCGCTTTAAAAGAAATATTCGCGTTGGTCACTCCTACCATTAGAATCTGCGGATTGAACTTGCAGACAGTAAGCCAATGGTGGATAGTCTCAATCCGAGTTTTAAGTCCGCCTTTGGACTGGTTGCGTAAAGGGACTTTATCATTGTTGGAAACGCACTTAGTCAGCACGCGGTATAGATTATTGGCGCTTACTTTCGCGATAGGTGCTGGATTTGCTTTTATGGGCATCGCCAGAGCGAACGCTTCTGATGACCGCTATACGCAATCAGATGAGCGTCTTGATATCAACCTTGAGATAAAAGAGCAGGTGCTTGAAGTGCAGTCGATGCACTCTGCCACCGGTCGGGCGGACGCGACCGAGCCGACATTCGAAGAGGACACTATTTCGGATTATCGGGGTTGGCTGTTAGACACATCAGAGGATGTATTCCTTGGAGAGACCCTGCCGGATTTGTTGCTCGAGGCCTTTTCCAATAGTCCCGATGTCTTGTTGCGGCGCAGCGAGCTTGAAGCAGCAGGATATGATTTGAGCGCTGCAAAATGGGCGCGCTATCCATCCTTGTCGGCGGATGTTGAGTTGCCAGACTCAGATGAAAATGTCGCGACCGTTCGTCTGGAGCAGTCTTTATGGACAGGTGGGCGTATTACCGGACAAATTGACTCTGCTAAAGCCGACGAGGAGGTGGCCAAGGCGGCTTTCGAAGAACAACGCCTCTCAACCATGCTCGACCTCACTTCCACCTATTACGAAGTGGTTCGTCTCAAGGCCCGTTTCCAAATCGGTATGGCTAATGAAAGCGAGCACCGGCGATTGCTTGATATCATTGAGCGCCGCGTTGCTGCCAATGTTAGCGCGCAAGCAGACCAGACGCAGGCCCAAGCCCGCTTTCAACAAGCTGTTCGCGATCGCATTGCCATTGAGCAGCAGATTGCGACAGCGATGAGCCGGATTGAGCGAATCGTGGCGCGCCCGGTTAGAGAGCTTGTTGCGCCTCGAGAGGTTCAATTTGGTAATCGGACAGCTGCTTCCTTGATAAGGCAGTCCCTGGAATATTCTCCGGCGTTGAAGCGGCTGACGGCTCAAATTGAGGCTTCGAAAGCGCAGGTGGAGGTCACCAAGTCAAATAAGTGGCCGCAGTTGGTTCTGGGTATGAAAAGCACGTCGGCGAGTGATACAGCTGCGGTGGATGATGACGAGAGTGTCTATCTAAGTTTTCGCGTGCAGACGGGAGCAGGCCTTTCAAACCTTTCTGAGGCGCGTGCGGCCGCATCCAGAGCCGAGGTTTCGACCCATGAGCTCCTTGCAGAACAGCATGAGTTGAGGCGTCAAATTCAGTCATTGTGGGTAGAGTACCGAGGTCTTTCGGCGCAGATCGAGCCAGCTCGCGCATTGCAAGCGGCCTCTGCTGAGATTATTGCGTCTTATTTGCGGCAGTTCCAAGTGGGCCGCAAGACCTGGTTAGATGTCTTGAATGCGCAACGCGAAAAGACGGCAGCCAGTGCCGCGATGGCAGACATAGAATACACGCTCATGAATATCAAAACACAATTACTCATCCTTGCAGGTGAGATTACAGTCACCAATATGGAGCACATCTTATGACCGAGAATGTTTTGGCATCAGAGGGTCCATCTGAATCTAATCCCTATCGCCATGAGCGGGATGATTTCTCCAGACTTCTTAGCCGTTTAGCTTCATTTCAAGGGCATGCCGTTCCCTTCCATCGCTTCAGTATGCTTGAGCATAACCGTGACGGTGCGGATTTAGCGGGACTGTCTGTCAATCAGCAGCTTGAAGAAATGTGGGCTGCAAGATTTCCGCTCGGTGAGGGGCAACACAGGGTTGTGGAGTCTCTTGAGCCAGGTGACTATCCATTGCTCTGGATCAATGACGAGGGGGATGTCTATTTGGTTCGTGGTCGTCTTGCTCGAGGTAGTTTCTCTGCCGAGGATTTGGCTGGCAAAGAGACACAGCTTCTTACGAGCGAAGTGCTTAAGGGGCAACTGCTTCAGCTGACCGTTGAGAGTGCCAACGCATTTGTCCGGCACAAACAGCCGGTCACGGCAAATGACTGGTTTCGATATGCAATTCGCAAGCGCAAGGTTGTTTTTTTTGAGGCGGTGTTCGCCACCTTTTTGATCAGCATTCTTGGCCTCGTCGCAGCTTTCTATACCATGCAGGTATACGATCGCGTCATCCCAAGCAAAGGTTTTTCTACGCTTTGGGTTTTGGGAGTGGGGGTTACCTTGGCGATCCTGTTTGAGTTTATTGTTAGTCAGGTTCGGGCGCACATGCTTGAGCGCGCGACCAAGGCCATTGACCTAGAGTTGTCAGGCGTGTTCTTCAATAAAGCAATGGATATCCGGATGGATGCAAGGCCGGCCACCGTCGGGACGTTTGCATCCCAAATTCGTCATTTCGAAACCGTGCGTAATTTTATGACGTCCACGGTCTTATTCGTACTGGCTGATGTGCCTTTTGCCATCTTTTTTGTTGGTGTGGTGTTTTTAATCGGTGGCTATGTCGCTATTGTCCCCCTAGTTATGGTGCTTTTAGCGTTGATGACTTCCTTTATATTATCGCGACCGATTGAGCGTCTAACTGAAGAGCACATGAAGGAATCCAATCGAAAAAACGGGCTGCTGATTGAGGCAATTGACGGCGTTGAGTCGATAAAAGCTGCAGGTGGCGAATGGAAGATGCTGGACCGTTACCGGGACCTTACGGCGATCATCGCTGAGAGCGAGATCCAGCTGAAGATGGTCAGCGCGCGCGCTGGAAACTTGGCAAAGCTGATCCAACAAGGAAATTATGTTGGCCTTATTACCGTCGGCGCTTATGCGGCGACTAGGGGAGATCTGACGATAGGGGGATTGATCGCGTGCTCCATCATCATGGGACGAGCCTTCACACCTATTACACAAATTCCGAATCTAGTGGTGCAGTGGAAAAATGCTAAGATAGCGCTTAAGGCATTGGACGGGATTATGCTCATGGACAGCGATCGCCCGCAGCATCAACGTTTAATCGTCCCAGAGAATGCACAGGGTCATATTCGTGTTGAGAATATGGCCTTTGGCTATTCTCAAGAGCACCCCGCGCTTTCCTCAGCGAGCCTTGAGTTTCACCCAGGAGAGCGGGTCGCTGTCTTGGGGGCGGTCGGGTCTGGCAAGTCTTCACTTATTAAAGTGTTGTCGGGGTTGTTCAAGCCCTCGCAGGGCACGGTATATTTGGATAGCGTTGATATCCAGCAGCTCGCGCCAGAGTTTGTGAGAGAGCAAGTCGGTTACCTGCCGCAAGATGTTCGACTATTTAATGGGACATTGCGCGAAAACCTTACCCTAGGATTACCTACGCCTAGCGATTCTCGCATTCTTGCCGCTGCTCGCTTGACGGGGCTAGAAGAGTCGATTCAAGGGCACCCAAAAGGCCTCGAACTAGAAATTAGCGAAGGCGGCCGGGGGCTCTCTGGGGGTCAGCGGCAGCTTGTGGGTCTTACTCGCCTGCTCCTGGCTCAGCCTAAAATAATGCTATTGGACGAACCAACCGCTTCCATGGATGGGCAGCTAGAGGCTCGGGTCATGAGTCATTTGTTTCAAGAGATTAATCCGGAGTCATTGCTAGTGGTGGTGACGCACAAGACCGCTATCCTGCAGCATGTAAACCGTATCCTGGTCCTTGATAAGGGGCGAATTCTACTCGATGGGCCGCGCGATCAGGTTTTAGCAAAACTCACAGAGTTGCAGCAGCAGCACCAAAAGGCACAAGCAAGTGAAAAGGACTGAGTAGATAGATGAGACGCAAAACTGGATTGATGGGTAAAGACCCAACCCTAAAAAAGCCGCGTGGCATCCTCTTGATTACCGCGTTTATTTTGCTCGCCTTTTTCACATGGTCTTACTTTGCCGTGATTGACGAGGTGACGCGTGCTCTGGGGCAGGTCATCGCAAGTTCACGCACTCAGCTGATTCAGTCGCAAGACGGCGGCGTGCTTGAAGACCTCCTTGTACAAGAGGGCGACACGGTTGAGAAGGATCAACTGTTGGCGCGCATTGATCGTACACGCGTTGCTGCCGCTTACTCTGAAACTCGCTCGCAGGTAGCGGCTCTGACAGCTCGGGTGGCGCGTTTACATGCTGAATTGTTCGACACCAACCCTGAGTTTCCTCCCATTATCGATGAGTTTCCCGATTTTGCTGAAAATCAACGCAAGTTGCTAAGTGTGCGTCGAACAGCGTTGCGCGAAGAGATCGACTCACTTGAAAAGATTCGTAGCCTTATTGAGCGCGAGCTAGAAATGAATAAGCCTTTATTGAAATTGGGTGATGTGAGCATGACTGAAGTTCTGCGCCTAGAGCGCCAGGCCGCCGAATATGCCGCGCAAATCACAAATAAGCGTAATCAGAATATTCAGGAAGTTCAGGCCGAGTTGAGTCAGGCGCGCGAAGAGCTTACCGCTACAGAGCAGCTGATGAATCAGCGTAAATATATGTTAGATCAAACAGAACTCCGCGCCCCGATGAGGGGGGTTGTCAAGAATGTGCGCATTACGACGGTAGGTGGTGTGATTCGTCCTGGCGAGGACATTTTGCAAATAGTTCCTCTCGAAGATAATCTACAAATCGAGGCCAAAGTAAGCCCGACAGATATCGGGTTTTTGCGTTTGGGTATGCCGACATCAATTAAAATTGATGCTTATGACTCAAGTATTTATGGAGATCTTCTCGGTGAGTTGGTTTTCATCAGCGCAGACACCATTGATGAGGAGTTGCAGCAAGGGGAGCAGCCCTATTACCGCATTCGGGTAAAGGCCTTGAGCCGCCAATTTAGTGGCAGGCCGGATGAAACATTGGATATTCAGCCAGGCATGACAGCCTTAGCAGAAATAAAGACCGGCGAGCGCAGCGTACTCAAATACCTCACCAAACCGATTACCAAGACTCTTGGACAATCCCTTGGGGAGCGATGATTTGGTGTTATTACAAAAAGACTATGAAAGAAGAGTTGTCGCTTTTAAATATTTTAAGTCTTTGTTTTCTTAGAACAATGGTTTATCAATCTAGTAAGTAATTTTGTTTTTTTTGCAGGCGTTCTCCATGAAATCCTTTGATACCACTTCTGGCAGTGTTGTTCGTTCGAAAACTGAGGATGAATGGATTGCCTCCCTCTCTCCGGCGCAACAGGCTGAGCTGGAAGCTCTTTTGAAGTTAGCCGAAGCCAATGAGGACCCAAGTTTCTGGGAAGAGCGTTTAGCGAAGCTCAAAAAAATTGCAGAGCAGGTTGAGGACACAGAGCTAGCGGCTCTGTCGGAAGACACGCAAACGTTATACGATGACCAGGCATTCGCCGGATTGACCGGTCAGGACAGCTTTGTAAGCCCCTTTATTGAGGGGGCTGAATACATGGTCGCGCAGTTGGGTGGCGGCGTTGGTGGAGTTATTGGTGGTGGCGCCGGTGGCGCAGCGGGTGCAGCAGGCGCAACGAGTGCAGCGGGCGCAGCGGGTGCAGCAGGCGCAGCGGGTGCAGCGGGTGCAGCTGCTGCAGGTGCGGCATCTGCAGTGGCAACGACTACTGTTGCAACCGCTTCCGCCGTCGCGACAGTAGGGCGTGTCGGGGCAGTCGTCGGTGGTGTTGCACTTGCGGGCGCCGCTGCAGGTGGCGGCAGTGGAGGCTCACCGGATCCGGCGCCAGATCCACTTCCTCCAGCAAATCCATATCCGGACACTGGCGGCGGAGAAGATTCCCCGGAATTAAACGTTGGTGCGTCGGCGAACGGCACGACCACGGACGTCAATCGTTTAGAGTTAGCTGCTGGACAACCCAGTGCAGTCCACAATAAGAGCTTGGTAATTGACCTAGGTGCCACCTATGGCGCCCTCGACGGCACACTTTATCACACCCAAGATGTGGATGGAGTGCTCACGACTCATGTGGTGGGCTATCGAAATATTAATGATGTGACGGGTACTTCGGTTAATGACCAGATTACGGGTCATGCTGGTGCCAATGTTCTAGACGGCGGTGCCGGTGACGACATTATTTATGGTGCCGGCGGTTTAGATTCATTGCGTGGCGGCGACGGGGAAGACTGGGTCTTGTTTAATCCGTTGACGCGCAGCAGTGGTTCTGGACCGCACGATTCGACTGGGGTGGAAGTTGTCCTTTCTGGTACGAATGGCGCGCTGGCAGATGTAACGGGTATCTATAAACATATCGGCGGCGAATATGCGGAAGCTAGCGGCTTTGAGCATGTTGTTGGCTCCGAAGCGGCAGACCGCATCACCGGTAACGATCAAAATAACACTCTGAGTGGTGCCGGAGGTGATGACTGGATTGAAGGCGGCGCAGGTGATGATCACTTGTTTGGTGGCGCCAGTTCGGTCGCCGGCGATGGCAATCAACTATCGGGTGGCGCGGGCGCAGATACTTTCTGGGTCGGCTATGAAATCAACCCGGTTACACGTTCTATAGATGCTTCGCTCGACGCGACAACTGAGACGCAATCAGATCCTGAGGCTTTTGATCTGAATTTGAACGAGTCAGGCATCAGCGTGGTAAGCAACTCGAGCGTAATTCACGATTGGTCTGTTGGAACGGATGTCCTGAATGTGAGCTACAGCGCTGATGCTGTGATCGGTGGGGTCTCAGGTATGGCGCTCACTGAAAGTAATACTCATTGGGATGGCGCGGACGTTGTTGATTTGCGGACAAATGTAGACAACCAGGGCTTGATTCAGGTCGCCATGGGTTCGGATGACAACAACATTTACCTCAGCACCGGTGCCGACAAGGTCTGGACCGGTTACGAGTATATTGTCGACAATAATGGTGTGATAGATGGCGGCGTCAACCCAGGTGCTTCTGCTGCAGCTACAGATATCATTTGGGGCTGGGATGGTCTCACATCAGCCCGTGACTCCCTCGACGTTGCCGCAGGCAGTACCGCTGTAATTGGTTTGCTCCGCGGACAGACTGACTGGGTTGCTGGCGATACCGTCGATTTGCGTACCGGTGTGAACAACGCCGGAACAGTGATTGTTTCTGCAGGGGCGGGTAGCAACATTGTCTACGGTAGTGCGGGCGCTGATTATATCTATGGCAGCGCGGGTGCGGGCGAGACCAATCAAGTTTGGGGTGGCGCCGGCGCTGACCAATTTAATGTTGGAATTAGCCGTGAAGCCGTGAGCGGCAGCCTTACGACCATTGAAGTCTCTCGAGACTTAATCTGGGATTGGCAACAGGGTACGGATCTGATTACGACGGGCAGCAATGGCATAGCTGTGATTGCTGGCCAAATGTCTTCCGCCGATTGGTCTGGAGAGAATACTGTTAGTCTTGCCAGCAATGTCACTAACTATGGCACCATCGTCATTGCCCTTGGTAATGGAAACGATACGTTCACGGGCAGTTCTGGAAAAGATCATGTCTATGGCGGGATTGGAACTAATTTGATTGCCGGTGGCGACGGCGTCGATCACTTCTATGTTGGATTTAATTACGACGCTGTAGCTGATACGCGCAGTGAACTCGGGCCAGCGGATGATGCAATCGATGTTATTCAAGATTGGCAGGACGCTGATGATTTGACCGTTGGGACGCGTGGTCAGGCGATTATCGGTGGCTTGTATGTTCCAAGTGGCACTTTTGTCTGGGATGGCGATGATAGCATCAATGTTAGCCATGCGACCAACAACGGCATCATCAAAACTGCGGCAGGTGCGGGGAACAACAATATCACCGCCAGCACAGGTGTTGATCAAATTTACGTCGGCTCCCAATTCAATGGCGGGTCATCGCTCAGCACGCCAGAAGGCCTGAATGCAGATGACGTCATCTACGGATGGGATGACCAAAGCGATAATCGCGATGAGTTGGCTGTTGCTGCTGGCAGTGAGGCCTATATCGGTGCTTTGTTAAATCAGACCTATTGGGATAATAGCGTCAGCTGGGATGCTGATATAGGTTGGGCTGGTGCTGATACGGTAGACCTGCGTCAACAAGTCAACAACAGCGGGATTATTCACATTGCGGCGGGAGCGGGCGCAAATACTCTCTATGGCAGTGCTGGCAGCGATCATTTCCATGTTGGTTACACAAACGACTCCGATGGTGATCAACATTTGTCCTTGGCCGCGATTGATTTGATTTACGGCTGGGATTCACAGGCTTGGTCTCAGGACCCTCTGACCGCCGGTGATTGGAATGTTATTCCTAACACGAATTGGAATGGGCAATCCGCTTCCGACCCGACATACGACCGCTTGACGGTTGCCGCCGGGTCCATAGCACGGATCGGTAGTCTGTTGGGTGATCAAGCCACCGATGCTAACCGCTGGGACGGGGTTGAAATTGTGGATTTGCGCAGCAACGTCACTAATAACAACTTCATTGCTGCCGACGGTGGCAGAGTTGAAGTTTGGACCGGCGCGGATAACGACTACATTTTTGGTAGTGAGGGGCGAGACTATATCTACGCTGGCCCTGGTCTCGATAATCTCTGGGGTGGTAATGGCAACGACGTGTTTTACGTCGGTTACTCACCCTCATGGGCACCACTTGGTGCCGATTCTGCTGAGCCCCGAATTTGGGATTGGCAAAACACCAATACATCAAGCACGGCCTCGGGTACCAGCGCAACTGCCGGTTCTAGCTCGAACCCTGGCGATGGGCTGCGAATTGCCGATGGTAGCTTTGCGATTATCCAAGGCCTATGGGGCATGGACCCAACAAACACCGATCGTTGGAGTGGAGACGACATAGTCGATTTGCGCTGGGACGTGGTTAACGGGGGCAAGATTATCGTCGAAAGCTCCACTGGCGATGATGTGATTTATGGTTCAAACGGCTCAGATTTTATCAACCCAGGTTCGGGTCGCAACTACATTCACTTTGATGACTCCAACGCCTATGTGGGGACTGACGGCAATGACCGCGTCTATCTCGATAGCTTTAGAGGTGAGACGCAAATAACAGGTTTCGATTCTGACGACCGCATCTATCTAGATACCCGTATGCTCGAAGCATTCAAGTCCGCTAAGGGCATACGAACAGTTGGTGGCTTCGATTTATTCACTGTAGATGATATCAGTAACGTCAGTTTAAATGACATTGGTAATGGTCAGGAAGAGCACCCAGGAGATCGTTACAACGGTTCCCTGTTCCCACTGTCAAAAATCGTATTCGAATCGACCCTCAACGGTGAACTTGGCAATTACTCAGAGTCCCCTCGGGATCCAAGCGGCGCTCCAGGTTACGGTTGGTCGTCAAACGGAGCCTACAATAACGAGGCCTATTCTTCTACTTGGCCGCTAGCTGTCACCGCAGTCTCTGCGACTGCGGCTGGCTTTTATGCGCTTGGCATGGGCCTAATGCCCATTCCGTTTGTGGGCCCGGCCTTGGCAATTCCCAATTTGGTAATCGCTGGCTTGATGGCGGCAGATGCGGGCCAGTCTCAACACCATATTAATGCGACTTATCCAGGAAAATTGGACGCCGGGGTGAGCATTCTCAATTCTGATTCGAGCCCTAGTAGCGACGAATACTGGAACGATGTGAGTTTCTTAAACTTCTATAATGTTGCACGAAGTGAACGTTATTCGCCTTCCCTTGAAATCACGGGGCAACAGCCAACCCCCTCATCTGATCCAAGCGAATTTCTCGATGACGCCGACTCAACGGCGCTGTATGGGATTGCCAGTTATGTGGCGGTGCACCGGCGCCCAGATGCTGGTGATAGTAACGATGAAGGTGAAACTTTCATCTATTTGGTCGCGTCACGCGATGGGCTGGTTCAGAACAATGAGACTATCCTCATTGCTCAAGTGAACGGATTGCTTACCTCAGATCAGCTTGCGATGTACAACGGCGGAACGGATGCGGAGTACCTCCGCTACTTTAACAATGCGGTCGAGGCGCCAATTTTCCCTCCTACGCCAGTGTTTGACGCTCTCGCAATCGCGGATCAGACGGATGGTCAGGATCGTGTCCTTTATCGCCTTTCTTACACGGATTCCGATGGTCAATTGATCAGCGAGTATGTGGCTCAGGACGGATACGTTTTGAGATACGAACAACTGCTTGCGTTAACAGAATCCGAAGATGAAGGGGCGATAACGGGGCTTAGTTTTCAGGGTGCGTATACAAATGAGGACGCCATTAGCGTTACGGTTAACTTCGTTGATAAGGATGGGAATGATGTCAACTTAAGTAGCAACGGCAAAACGGATACGGTTAGCTTTACTCTCGATGGTTTAGCTATCGAGCCAACGGTTTATACTAATAACGGATCTTCCATCACGGCCGTCTTTGACATTAATGACCCAATTTTAGGTGGGGCTGCGGCAGCTGAATTGGCAGATGGCGCGCACGTTCTCAAGGTGTTGGTGAATAATGGCGATTTTGAATCGCAGGGTTCAGTTGGTTTTGTCAAAGACACCACCGCTCCGGAAGCTACAGTGGTTGAGACGGAGACTGAGGTCTTCATCTCCTCTAGCGAACAGGGTGTGGCGAATTTCACCGAGAGCTCGAGCAAGCCACTCAACGACACTAACGGAAATCAGGTCAATTTCGATGTGCCAAGCACCACCGGCATTTACACAATGTCAGTCCAAGATATATTCGGCGCAACTACCGGCTTAGGAAATCTTCAGGTTGGTTCAGGGACTTTTAGTTCATTGGAACGTTTCGTCTATGGATCTGCGGGTACAGACGTCATCACTGCAAATTATAATGCCGGCGCAACCAATCCTGGTGCGTCGCTATATGGAAAAGGCGGTAACGACACGCTTGTTGGCAACAGCCGAAACAATACTTTTGTGGGTGGTGCAGGTTCAGATATCTACGACTTAAACGGCGGAAATAATACACTCATTTGGAATGTCGATGTCGGAGGAAGTTCTTCCGATAGTTCCACAGGTGCGCTTGACTACGTCTACGACTTCAATGCAGCAAATGACGCGCTCGTTGTTGTTGCGAGCAATGTCTCGAATCTTAATGCATCGAGTGCGGTGTCATTGGTAAGCCTCACGCCTGACAACCCCCGAATAATTGCAGATCCGCTGAATGGCGGAAATGGAACGTTCACCCAGATAAAGGTGGAGCTAGGCGCAACCGATTTGGTTGTCGAATTCCAAGGAAGCCGATCTGCTTCAGACATCTCTAATGCTCTTCGAGTGGATATTACGGGTACGGATGGGGCTAACAATTTAATTGGGTCAATCTTTGCCGACACCTTCGATGGTGCTGGCGGTGATGACAGTCTAGAGGGTGGCAGGGGAGCTGATCAGTTAACCGGCGGCGCAGGTCAAGATACATTTGTGTTTGCGGCGGGAGACTCGATTGCATCTGTTACGTCTCAGACATCCGACGGGCAGACAACCAATGTCGTCGATGTGACTTACGACACAATTTCGCTCATCGGCTTAGCCGATCTGGGCGATGACAAGGATGCGCTCGACTTGGTAGGGACTCCAACAATTGCTTCTACCAATGATATTGGGACGACTTCGGACTCTGGAGTAATCAAATCCCACTTGGTTACTGACGGCTTAATTACTTTCGATGATCAAGGCGCCTATGCTGAAGCACTCGGCGGTTCAAGCTTCCAACTATGGGAAGCAATCGAGTACCTTCAGGCCAACTTCTCTAACGCTGAATCAGCGGTTGTTTTCCAGCATCAAACAGACTCCTACCTCTTCCAAGACAATGGAGCGGATGGCAACGACCTGTTCGTGCAGCTTTCAAATGTATCCGTTGAGGGGTTAACGACCTCGGACGCTACTTCAACCGCTAACTATCTTTACATCGTTTGATCATGAGGTTCGTGCAAATGAAAAAATTCATATCTCGGGGGTTGGTTGGTGTGCTGTTGGTTGGCTCGCTGGGGGGGTGCGCTTCCAAGGGCATACTGATTGGCGCAGCTCCATCGGATCCTCCACCGCAGATCTTTTTCCTCGGTGCGCGTGACGGTAAGGGTAACGACTACCTGACCTGGGAGAATGTGTCGTCCTTCGGTCCAGTCCCTCCTGAACTTAAACAAGCCGGCGATAGCGCTTGCCGCGCAGTCGGCGATGAGTTGCGCGCGATTGGCTATCACCCCGAGGCGCGTGGTCGCGATGGCATAGAAATTACAGGCGGCGGATTCTTTTGTCAGCCTGTCATTTTCGGAGCCAATTAGCCAATGAATAGATCGACTAAATGACAAAGGCCGTAAAATTTTATTTCCCTTTAACTACTTAACTGACCCTAAACATCGAGGTTTCACCATGAAAAGAATTGAAAAAACATTTCGCCTGACAAAGATATGCAAAATTACGGCTTCCGTGGGCTTGTGTGGCTTTTTGCTGACGTTCAATGCATCAGCCGAAGTGCTGAACAGTAGCGCAGCTAGTCAGCAAAACGTCCGTACTGAGGCAAATGATACCTATAGTGGTTCAGGGCAGGGGATTGATGTTTACTATCAAGAAACTGACGCGGATGGCGGTGGCGGAATTGATTCGCACTCTAATGCTGTTACGATGACCCTTTCGAATGGTGCTGATTTGACAGGTTTGAGTCCGACTGGTGGTGCTTTTCTTGCGATCTACAGCCGAGATGTGAGGGATTTAGGTGATTCAGATAATTCGGGCGACTACGATCGTTTTACTTTTTCAGGCTCGACTAATTCCCTATTGGTTTTGGAAGGGAATAATACCATCGGCGGTGATGTTGGTTATCACCTCAGTTTCTCGGGTCAGGACGTAGCACAGGTTGTGGCTTACTCATATGGGTCCGTCGATGCGGATGCCATAGATGAAATTCATATCGATGGCGATGTTGATTTCAATGGTAGGGTCAATGCATCTCGTATCAATATCCGGAGTGGCGCGGCGGATGTAAGGTTTGACGACCTAGTTGATGTCAATGGAGTTGTTGATTCATCGGGTACGCAGATCGACTTCAATGGATATAACGCCTCTGTGATACTATCGGATGGTACCATCTTAAATGGTTCTATCATAAACAAAGGTGGTCAGAGTGACTCTGAAAGTCCTCTTGGCGATCGAACAAATGGGTCTTTAATCTTTTTAGGTGACGGCGAAGTAACCGGTGCGATTGGTGATTCAACCTCAGGTCTCTCCTTGGTTCAATTCGACGGCTCATCTGATGCGGTGTCCATAGGCGGCAGTGTTACGGCTAATCAGTTGAATTATGGCGCTGCGTCAAATGTTACAATTAATGGTAGTCTTTTGATGACTGTTGATGCTTCTACGGAGCAAGTTTTAGGGGTTACATTTGCAGACAAAGCCGGAACCCTCAATATTGTCGGTGGAGACTTGACTGGCGTAGTAGACCAAGTGGTCGTCAGCAATATCGTTGCAAATCGTGGCACATTAACTTTTACGGGTGATAGCAACGGGGGTAATGGAAGTTCTGAGCAGACTGTTACTGGACACATTGGGGAGAGCGGTAAAGCTATTTCGGCAATGAATGTTGGAGGAGCGAGCAATCTTAATCATGCAAATGTGACCTTAAATGGAGATGTTTACGCGAACAGCGTTAATATACGAAGTGATAACACAGGTGCCACCTTCGACTCGCATTTGACCATGACTTCCGGGCGGCATTTGACAGGAACCGTAACCACTAATGTTAATGGAATGGGCGATCTCACACTTGCTGGTGGCGCGCAATCCTTAACCGGAATTGTGGGGGCGAGCAGCCTGCGTTTGGATACAGTGACATCTGGCGCGAATGACGCGACCTCTACATTTACGGGAAGGATTTATGCTACGAATGTAAATAATTCAGGGGCTGGCACGTCCAATTATCAAAATGACGTAACGGCCACCAACGTAGGTGTTCTCGCAGGCACTTCAAATTTTGTGAAGGGTCTCACAGCGACGACAACAACAATCAGTACCGGAACGGGCAATTTCAACACTGATGACACTTCAGTTACGAATTCTGCTATTGCGTTCAACGATGAGGGTACGGCCAATTTGCATACAGGTTTGACCGGAGATATCGCTTTTGCTGGCAATGATGCCACTGTGAATCTTTGGGATGGCCAAGAAATTGCAGGAGCCACTACCACCTCAATTAATGATACGGGCATCATCAATGTAAAGGGGGGCGGAACAATAAATGGAACGGTCGGCGCCTCTGGTTTGGCGATTAAACAACTGAACCTGAATACTGATGGGGTTAATAGTGAAGCCCTAACCATTGCAAAATTTGACGTATATGCTGACACCGTGCGGCTTCAGAGTTCTGCATACTTAAGGCTTGAAGATGGCGCCGACCTGGGGGTCTCCAGCGAGTCTAACGATGGTCTCATTACGGATACCAATAGCACAGGTTCGCTGGTAATCGATGGCACATCGAATATAACTGGGAACGTTGGGTCGAATGCTGATGGCAAGGAAAATGATTTTTGGCTCAAGAGTATTGTTGCAGGGGCTACTGGAGACACGGTGACGTTTTCAAACGGATTGGTTTACGCTGATACGCTGTCTTACTCTGGAAATGGAACCATCCGCTTCAATGGGTCAAGCCCGGAAAATGTTGACCACGAGGAGGGTGTGTTTGACGAGCATATAGATGACTTGGGCTTCATCGGGACAGTTGACTTCGTCGATGGTGCGGGTGCCTTTGAGCTAGGCGACAATGTTGACCTATACACACAGTATGCTTACGAGACGGTAGAGGAAGATGAAGGGACGGTGTTTACAAACGCCAATAATGCTGCTTTGCGGTTTGCTGGCAGCAGTGTTGTCACCGGAGATCTTGGCTCAAGCGACAATGCTAATGATGAGAATTTCAAAGAGATCTTCGCTGGCGCTGACAACGAAGTCGTGACTTTCCGCGACAAAGTATACGTAGCGGCTACCACTTTCCATGTTTCTGGTACAGGTACTGTAAACTTTATGGGCGATCTAAATGGTCCGCTAGTTTACGACAATGATGGTACGGTAAACGTTAGTGATGGCATCAATATCAAAGGATCAGTTGCTACCGATGCAAACAACCAAGGCACCCTTAATTTTGTAGGCTCCGCGACCACTCAGGCACCAATCGGTGGAGATGGAAACGGGGAAGATGGCAACAGATTGAAAGCGGTGAATTTCCATGCTGCCACCAGCGATTCAACAGTGTCGCCAGTGTCTGTCTCAGGGGAGTCGATAAATATTGGGCATGATGTTTATGCCGTTACCACGACGATTGGCAATGGTTCAGCCGCGACGGCAGCAACAATCACTGCTAGCGGTCTCTACTTGGGTGACAATCTGACATTAACTGGCACCACTGTATTGAATACCGCTGGTAGCGTTAGTTCTACTGATGCAATCTCGCCAGTGAACTTCAGTCACAGGAAGAATGTAGATGGCACGCTGACTAATATTGGTGCGGTAACCCAATCGAACACTGGTGATGGCGTAACTGGTGCCATTACAACTTCTGGTGCAACGCTTAATTTTGCGATTGGAACATCAGCTTGGGCCAACCCAGTTGGTGCTGTTGAAGGCGCAGGCGGTACTGTTAGTGCGGCCGCCTCAAGTGGCATCACAGGTGCTTCGGGCTCCACGCTGGTCATGAACGGCAGCGAAACCGTCAATTTAAGTTTGTTGGGGAGCTTGAGTAATGGTCAGAGCTATACGCTGATCAATGTTGCTGACGACAACGACAATACTTCTATCGCTGCGACTTTGAATGACAATAGTTATGTTTTAACCACAACGCTCTCGCGCAGTAACAATAACACTGACACCAATGAAGACCTTGATGGCGATCTGACGGTCACTGTTACGCGTGCGAATAATGTTTATATTACTGCTTCGGATACGGCGGGTCATTTCTCAAATGACGCCGCCCTCCGTCTTGGTACATTGGCAGCGTCCGGCCAAGATTATGATGAAGACATGCAGACTGTTTTGAACATGTTGGACATTGATCAGTGGGGATATGGTAACAATGAGGACAATTTGGCGGTGCAGGCACAGCGTCTTGCGCCGATAGCTAATAACTCGTTCGGCCTTTCGGCATTCCACACCGCGTCGTTAATGAACGACAGCATTGGCATGCGCATGCATGAAATGCGTATTCCAGAGACCGGCACGAAACCCGAAGCTGTATGGATTCGTTCAATCTTCCAACGAGGAGATATGGATGCGATCGCCAATAACTCAGGCGTTGTCTACGATGGCTTTGAAACGCGGATCAGCGGTGTGACGTTGGGCTACGATATGCGGCCAACCGAAGGTTCTTTGCTGGGGGTTGCTGCGTCTTACAGCACCACGGAGATTGATCAGAAGAATTTCCGTAGTGGGGAGGATGCCTCCATTAATTCCGTCCATGCTTCGCTTTACGGCGCCATGGATTTGACCCCAGAGTTCCCTGAGTTGTTCGTCGACGCAACAATCACGGGGTCTTGGAATAACACCGAAGGTAACCGTGCCACGGTGGTTGGACGCACGGCTCTGTATGACATCGACAGCGATCAGCTAACCGGAAAGGTGAACCTCGGGTATCGTATTGCTATGGGCGAAACTGGTACGACCGTGACACCTTTGATGAGCTACTCGGAAGGCAGTTACGATCAAAATGCCTATACCGAAACGGGCGCAGGTAACATTGGCCTTAGCGTGGAAGCACAAAAGCTGAAATGGAAGCAGGCGGCAGTTGGTCTGCGCGTTGCTGGCACGACTTTGTGGGGTGGTATGGTTGCGAAGCCTGAATTCACATTGCTGGCGACCAAGGATGGCGGTGATTTCGCTAGGCCGGTTATTGCCCAGTACATTGGCGATAATACGGCCCAGGCCAGTTTCACAACGCAAGCACTGAATGAGGGGCAATATGATGACGACAGTGGCGTGAAGGCCTCTTTGGGCTTGGCATTACTGATGAGCAAAACTTCATCGATGAACTTTCGTTATGAACATAGCCAAAATGACAAGTTCAAATCTGACCAGCTGGATATGATTGTTCGTTGGGATTTCTAGTCTTAATCGGCTTGTCCCTGTAACAACTCGGCAGTCTGTTGGGGTTGTTATCTTGTGAGGACTTATCTATGCAAAGGTTAAAACGCAAGTGGATCTTGGTTCCTGTGTTGGCAGTAATGCTGTGGCTGGGGTTTGAACAGGCAGCAGACTATGCTGCACAAGAAGAAGGGAATGTGATGCAAGAAAATGCTGTGCCTGCGGGTGTTCCGATGCCGCTATTTTATAAGTCTTTGGTGCCGTTCAGTGTGGAAACACACGGGGCTCTTAGATTCCCTGAGAACGCTCCAAATTATCGGTTTGCCTCAGAAACCAACCTGATTCCGCTTCTGGTAAATGAGGCTTCTTTTGCTCAGTCGCAGTATCCGCTGGTGTTTATAGGTCAAACAGCAGAATCGCCGGCCACTTTAGCTGCGGTGGTCGGTGCTGGTGATGGCAAGAACCGATACGTGGATGCTAAGGGCAATTGGTTAAAAGAGACATACATACCAGCGTGGGTGCGTCGCTACCCTTTCTTTACCATGCAGGCAGGCGAGGAAGCCGAACCGATGCTTGCGATCGATCCGACTACCGATTGGCTTGAGATGAAAGGTGGTGAGGCGCTGGTGGATCAGGAAGGTAAACCTACCGATAGACTGCAGCGTGTCTTGACGTTTAACCGCGAATATCAGCAGATGGCTGTGAAGACGCGTGAGCTAGTGCAAGCCCTGTTTGCCTCAGAGGTGCTTGAGGAAGGGGTGTTGAGTATCCCGGCCGCTGGTGGCAAAAAATCCGGTGAAGGCCTGTCCAGTCGCGAAATTCGCGGGTTTCTGGTGGTTAACGAGAAGAAGTTGCGCGAACTTTCAGATGACAAGGTAGCGGAGCTCCACCGTAGCGGTGCGCTGGGGGTGGCGTATGCGCAGCTTATGTCGATGCAGAATCTTGGTAAAGTCTTTCAACCAAAATAGTTTGTCTAACTTTTTTGCATCAAAGAACTGCGGAGCACACGGTTACCGCAACATAAAAAGTACCGGCCACTAAATTTGGGTTGTGCGTTTTATAGTGTGAAATCTTTTACCTCACTTGCAAGAATCCAAGTTGTGCAGATGACGTGCGTTTATGTTATCTTATCGATAGTTGATTCGTTTATAAGTGAGCATAAAATGAAATTGGAAAAATTGTTAATTGTAGGTGTGATGAGTTTTGCATTGGCTGGTTGCTCTGGTTTCATGCAAAACGAATATCAAAACCAGTCCAGAGTCGCTATCGACTACTTGCTCGCTGATTTGCCCATTCCTGATGAAGCAAAAATTCAAAAAGTGCCAACCGTGATACTTGGTACAGGCAGTGGCATCGCGGGCCGTATTGTTCTGGACTCACCAATATCACCGGCCGAAAACCTAATTTTCTACAGCGAGCAGGCAATAACCACTGGATGGCAATTGGTCTCCTCGACCGTTGCCGAAGAAATTGTGCTGATTTACGCCAAAGACGGTAGATATGCGACGATTGAAATTTTGAAACCGAACGAATTATCTTCTTTCGTTAGCAGTTCTGAAAGCCTCATCACGATTTCGGTGGTTCACCCGAATGCAGTCCAATTGCAAAACCCTTATAGCGGGAAGCTGTCGGAGAGTGCGCCGCAATAAATCGCACCGTTTTTGGGGCGTTACAAGCTTGCTATCTGGTGAGCATTAGATTGAGGCGGGTTTTGCGGCTGAGAACGAATCCGCGTTGCGCGGCGGCCGCAATCACATCACCATCCCATTGACTGCGGTTATCCTCAATGACAATTAGTTTTGGCAAAAGCGCATCTGGTGCGGTTTCGAGGAATGGTACAAGCAC
This sequence comes from uncultured Rhodobiaceae bacterium, assembly GCA_937876775.1. Taxonomy (GTDB): domain Bacteria; phylum Pseudomonadota; class Alphaproteobacteria; order RS24; family RS24; genus JAHEGN01. The sequence goes on from CALEFA010000017.1 coordinate 18,924, forward strand.
GGCCTCTTCGTGTCCTTCAACATCAATTTTGAGGCCATCAACCCGTGTCAATTGATGTTCGGTAATTAGGTCCATCAGGCTCATCACCGGCACATCGATCGTTTCTATGCTCGCTTCCTCGCCTTGTTTAAGAAGTCGCGTTTGGCCGATATTTTTCATATTCATGGCCATTGACATAATACCCTTGGCGTCACTGATGCCGACTTCGGCAACGTGTATATTGAGTTCAGGGTTCAGCTTACAATTTTGTTTCAGTCGTCTGGCAATTTGCGGCTGTGCTTCCACGGCGATAATTTTCGTGCCTTTAAAATGTTTGAAACTTTCGGCTACAGAAAAACTATACAGACCGACATTGGCACCAACATCAATAAATACCGCCTCAGCCGCAGCTAATTTAGAGAGCGCCATGCGTTCTTCCGCGTCGAATAATTTTGGCGAAAAGAGCGCTCGTTTTTCAGATACATTGCCACTGGTGTAAAGGCGCAAGCGGGCGCCGAATAAGACTGTATCAACGCATTTCCCCATACCTATTAGTGCCAGACGCCTTAGGAGAAAAATCATTCGTTTGGCCAGCCATTGAGTGCCTAAAACCCGTGTCAGTAACATAATCAGGGCAGGCACTGAGTTTGGTGCATAGTGGCCATATGGTGAGGTGTCATCAATAAAAATACTGCTGGGCGGTTTAGGGGACAAAATAATCTTTACCTCACTTCATTTTTTAATCTATTTCCTTGGCATAGCGTGCAAGCAATAATAATGCAAGTGGCCCAAATAGACAGTGACCAACTTTGCCAAATCGAATGACTAAACATAATGCCGCCTAAGCCGGCACCAAAGGCGCCCCACATCCATGGTTTGCTTTGTGGGTTAAATCCTTCATCAAGGCGCTTGAGCATTTGCCACATCGCCAGCAGCGATAAAATGGCCCCCAGATAACCAAATTCAAAAATGATTTGCAGGAATATATTGTGCGGATGAAGATTTATGTTTCGTCTGTCTTTATAAATGCGTACGAAATTACCCACGCGTCCCCCGCGGGCTTCTCCTTCGGCAATATAGTTTCTCATGTCAGCTGGCTCGAAACTACGGCCGCTTCTCAGGCCATGGCCCATAATTGGTTCTTTAAGGCTTTCTTTGGCGTAAACATAAAACAGCCATTCGCGTGCTTCGGCGGCCCCTTTTTGGATGAAGACTTTCGGCGCATAGTTTTTTACCCATTTATTTTCATAACTCGCGATATGGATAAGGGGGGCGCCAAGCAAGGCGACGGCAAGGCAAATCCAGATTATAAGTCGGGTAAACTGCGCGGCTATATAACCCAAAATCAGGCCACCACTGCCAATGCACAGGGCAAGCAGAGCCGATTGACTGTTTGAGAAATAGGTCACCACAAACCCGCAAGCCAGACCAAGCACGACCAGCCATCGATAGTTTCGCGGAAGAGCGGCGCCAAGCAACATCAGAATAATGGGCAAGATAATTAGCGACCGATTGACTTGCCGGATGAGTTCAAAAGGATAGTTCAAATCGGCGGCTATGTTTGGCCAGTAAATATTATACGGGCCAATAATCATCACTAGGACACAGCCAGCAATCATCGACGCAATCAATAATTGTTCCCAAAGGCGTCGCTTATGGCTATCAGATTGGTTGATTGTTTTGATCGCCGCAATGGTGAAGACGATAATGCCCGTAGCCGTCAAAAAACTGCCCAAAGCGGCTTCATAAGACGACCAGAATACAGCTAGAAACGCATAGGCCATGAAAGCCAAAGCATAGCCATACCCTTTGACCTGTTGGCCGATGGGGTGTGAAACAAACGTCTGTCGGTTCGAAATCAAAGCTATCAGGCTGAAAAGGCCAGCTAAGGCCAAAATCGGCGCAAAGCCTTTCACGGCGAAAGCATGCAGCGGGCCAATCAGTAATAGAAGGGTTAAAGCAGTTAGAGTGCTGATAGAGGAGACGCGTGATACGAAGTTTGGCATTAAGGGCCTGTATTTGTAGCGGATCAAATGAAAGGAAAACGGCTATCGTAAACTAGCCGTGCGCGATGTCGCTTTCAAGCAAAACCTCAGGAGCGTATGATCAATTAAGACGATTTATCCAGCCAGTAATCCTCTATCCAGGGGCAAGGCTTGGTATATTTATAAGCACGCTTCCATTTTTTGGTTTCAGGCCAATGACCAATCATCGCTTCGTCAGGGTCTGGTTTGCCTGTGAAAGCGACAACCGACGTGTTCGGTCCGGGTTTTGCCATCTTAAAAAAGTTAAGTGGCCAAGCTGGCAATAAAGTATGCTTAAAGCTAACCGCCCAATCGGAGGGCCAATAGACCATATTGCCAACTGTATCGCTGACATACTTTTGCGAAATCTTATACTTCTGATCAATGGCTTCAGGGTCTTGGTTAAAATCGTCGTATATATGTTTATAACGCCCGACTGGAAAGCGATAGCATGATGTATTGCCGATGCCCTTCCCTAATTGTGTCCAATTCTCGGCAACGCAATACTCACCGGGTTCATAGTCAAAAAAGCGGTCAAGGTCGCCGCAAATTACAATATCTAAATCCAGATAAAGAACATCACCCTCTAGGTCTTCCAATGGCTGCTGCCACAGGGAAATTTTTCTAAATGGTACACTATGCGGATAGCTAGGCAGGTTCACTGTCGGCAAATCATAGATAATAACGTCATCATCAATGCCAGTTTTATCTTCGGTAAAACAAATGAAACGCGTTGGTCGTGCCGTATATTTCTTTATCGCGCGGTTAATACGATTGACATATTCCGATCCATACCGAGTGCCCCATTTTATGCTGATTATCGTTTGCATTCTTAATCCTCGGAATTACTATCAGGCAAGTTATAGGCCTGTTTCACGCCATCGCTCAAGCAAATCCGATGGCGCCAGCCGAGAAGGTGTGGCGTTGTTTGGGGGGCATAGCCCAGCCTCGAACACTGGTATCCATAAAGTTTACCAGGTTTTGGAAAAACCAGATTTAGAGACCATTACCGTCTACGACGTAATGGCGCGCGTTGACATGTTAATGACGTCTGATTAGACGGATGCCTTATCGCACAGCGCAGTGAATTTTTCGCTTAAAATACCTAGGTTTAGGCGAGTGGTGAGCAGGGCGCGCGCGTTGGCGCTCATCTGGCGCCGTAGTTCATGGCCGCGAACCAGTTTGTCTAAAATATCCGCCATTTGCTCAGCTGAACCAATATCGCTTAATAGGCCTATCGGGTGTTCTTTTGAAGCATAGTAATTGAAATACTCCAGTCCCCCATTTGTCCGAGTGGAGGCGATTGCCAGTCCGGTTTCGAGCGCTTCGCCGATGACGAGAGGAAAAGATTCTCCATGTGAGGAGGTGCAGAAAATATCGGCTCTCGCATATTCCGCCCGCAAGGTTTTGGTCCACGGTTGAATGTCAATATTATGCAACTGATAGTCGGTGATTTTTTGTTTGAGATAAGCCTCGTCGGGACCTTCGCCAAAAATTGTAATATGGCAGGGAGTGTTTTTGCTCGCTAGAATACGCGCGGTCTCGACCAAATCGCGATATCCTTTCTTTTTCATCAATCGACCCGCTGAAACAACTTTGACGATTTCGGGTGGCTGTTGCGGACGGATAATTTCATCACCGACATCAAATCCATGCCCGAAGACATGGCATGATGTTGATAGGCCCTCGAATGTTTCGCTAAAATTCTGTTTCGCCGCGTGATTTAGAAAAACAATATTCGGCGCGCGATTGAGATGGCGCGCCTTACCATTATGGTTGATGACGTAGGTTTTGCTGGGGTGTCGGTTAATTTGTTTGGCGTGCTTTCCATTATGCAGAAAGATGGCGTTTGCTTGCGCCATTAGAAATCGAATTTTGCGATGGAAAACAAACCGCGTCAGAATGTGCAAACGCATAAAAAAATTCGGAATGGTAATGAGGTTAACATTTCTCATCTGCCCCAATTCGTCGAGGGCGGGGGCTGAATTAGAAATGATAATTGTGTGCTCGATACCGGCTAAAGCCATCGCCTTTGAATAGGTTTTCAAGCTGTTGGCAATGCCGCCAAGCGCCCGATCGGAAGTGATGGAGACCATCAATTTACTCAAGACTACACTAACCTTATTTTACGTATTCATTAAACCACTGATAGGTGGACTGTAATCCAGCCTCTAAATTATGTCGATGGCGCCAGCCGAGTTGGTTTATCTTCGAGACATCCAGCAATTTTCGCGGTGTCCCGTCTGGTTTGCTGGCGTCAAAGGTGAGGCCGCCGTCAAAGCCGACAACTTTCTTAATCGTCTCCGCCAATTCAATAATTGTCACATCCTCGCCAGTGCCAAGATTGACGTGTTCCATGTCGGAATAATTCTTCAGCAGAAAAACAATGCCGGCAGCACAGTCATCGACGTGCAAAAATTCACGCATGACTTTGCCCGATCCCCAAACATCCATGTTTTCGGCGCCGGCTTTTTTTGCCTCATGACATTTGCGCATCAAGGCTGGAATTACGTGGCTGGATTGCAGGTCGAAATTATCATACGGGCCGTAAAGATTGGTCGGCATGGCGGAGATAAAATCGGCGCCATATTGTTTGCGATAGGCTTGGCACAATTTAATGCCGGCGATTTTTGCAATCGCATACCATTCATTAGTCGGTTCAAGGGCACCGGTCAGCAGCGCCTCTTCGCGCATCGGCTGAGCCGCCATTTTGGGATAAATACAGCTGGAACCAAGAAACAGCAGTTTTTCAACCCCAATATCATGCGCTGCCCGAATGATATTCGCCTCAATCATCAAATTGTTGTAAATAAAATCAGCAGGGTAGCTGTCATTGGCCAGAATGCCGCCAACCCGTGCGGCGCACACAATCACCGCATCGGGTTTTTGCGCTTGCATCCAATTTTCCACCTCACTTTGGCGAATTAAATCGGCGTCGCCGCGCTCGGCTGTCAAAATCGTGCACGCTTCCTTCTCCAGAGCCCGCACAACGGTTCTTCCGACCATGCCATTATGGCCAGCCACATAAACCCGTTTGCCAGAGAGCGCATACATTAGAAGTCTGCCAATTTTGTTTCTTTGACCGGTTGGCGCGCATTATGCAGGGCTACGGAAACCATTTCAGAAACCAGTTCTTCGAGCTCAATTTTTGCTTCCCAGCCAAGAATATCTTTGGCCTTTTGCGGGTTGCCAATCAACAGTTCCACCTCAGTCGGGCGGAAGTAACGTGGGTCAATTTCAACTAAAACAGCGCCGGTTTTCGCGTCCTTACCCAGCTCATGAATCCCTTCGCCATGCCAGACAATCTCGCGCCCGACCTCGGCAAAAGCCAGTTCAACAAAGTGGCGCACGGTTTCTGTGCGTCCGGTGGCCAACACGAAGTCATCGCCTTCATGGTGGTTGATAATGGCATGCATGCCGGCAACATATTCTTTGGCGTGCCCCCAATCGCGCTTGGCGTCGAGATTGCCGAGGTAGAGTTTTTCTTGTTTGCCGGTCTCAATAGCAGCCACAGCCATCGCGATTTTTTGCGTCACAAACGTTTCGCCGCGCATTGGACTTTCATGGTTGAACAAAATGCCATTGGAGGCATGAATGCCATAAGCTTCGCGGTAATTGACGCAAATCCAATAGGCATAAAGTTTGGCGACGGCATAGGGGCTTCGTGGATAAAACGGCGTGGTTTCACTTTGCGGCACTTCTTGCACTTTGCCGTAAAGCTCTGACGTCGAGGCTTGGTAAAACCGCGTTTTCTCAACCAATCCGAGCGTGCGAATAGCTTCTAGAAAACGCAGAGTCCCAAAAGCATCGGCATTGGCGGTATATTCTGCGGTTTCAAAGCTCACTTGCACATGACTTTGCGCCGCGAGATTGTAAATCTCATCCGGCTCAATATTTTGTACCAAACGCATAATATTGCTGCTGTCGGTCATGTCGCCATAATGCATAAAAAATTGCGCATTTTCGTCATGCGGATCGGCATAAATACCATCGACGCGCTGGGTGTTAAACGACGAAGCGCGCCGCTTCATGCCGTGCACTTCATAGCCCTTTTGCAGCAATAAACGGGCGAGATATGCGCCGTCTTGTCCGGTCACACCGGTTATCAAAGCTTTTTTCTTACTCACGCCGAACTCCTAAATATCTATCTCATTAACTATCGTGTTCGCGCTGATTTGTCCATTGTGTGCCTTGTTGCTGCCAACAATCAGCAGCGCTATTTAATTCAGCAAGATGAATTGCTTTAACCGCTAAATTCAGCTAGGTTCCGCGCCTATGTGCGGTTTCATTGAAGGAAGTTGTTATGTCCGTTCGGGGTCACGTTAAACGTATTACGGTGCCAGAAATTATGGCCCGAAAAGGTCGCGAGCCGATTGTTTGCTTGACCTCATATCACGCCCATACAGCCCGCTTGATTGACCCTTATGTCGATCTATTGTTGGTTGGTGATAGTCTCGGCATGGTGATGTATGGCATGGAAACCACGCTGGGCGTCACGTTGGACATGATGATTGCACATGGTGCAGCGGTTGTGCGCGGCGCGGAGAAGGCATTGATTGTCGTCGATTTGCCGTTCGGTACATACGAAGAAAGCCCATCGCAAGCGTTTCACAATGCGGCGCGCACGCTCAAAGAAACCGGCTGTCAGGCGGTCAAACTTGAGGGTGGGGTGCGCATGGCTGAGACGGTGAAATATTTAACCGAGCGCGGTATTCCGGTGATGGGCCATATTGGTCTGACGCCACAAAATGTGAATGTCATGGGCGGTTATAAAACCCAAGGCCGCGAGCAACAGCAATGGCCCGAGTTAGAAGCTGACGCGCAGGCGCTGGCTGAGGCGGGGGCTTTTGCCATTGTTTTGGAAGGTATGGCGGCTGAATTAGCCGACCGCATTTCTGGACAAATCGGAGTGCCAACCATCGGAATTGGTGCATCGGCGGGGTGCGACGGTCAGATTTTGGTAACTGAAGATATGCTTGGTTTGTCCCCGACAGTGCCTAAATTTGTAAAAGAATTTGCTACCTTAGGCGCGCAAATTGCTGGCGCGGCCGAAGCTTATGCAAATGACGTGCGAAGCCGAAAGTTTCCGGAAGAGCAGCATACTTATGCTATGAAAAAACCAGTTAATAGCGACGAAAGTTAGAGCGGAGAAATTTTGTGACTGATATTTTTGACGAAGTAACTGCTGAACTGCGACGCGACCAAAGTTCTGCCTTATGGCGCCGATATGGCCGTTATGTCATTGGTGCTGCGGTTGCCGTTGTTCTCATTGTTGCGTCTGTTATTGCCTATGACTCATGGAAGACGGCAGGCCAAGAGGCGGCTTCAGAACGCTATGATGCGCTGCTAAAAACCCTTGAGGAGACGCCAGCAGGTGATGCGCGTGAGGCGTTGATTGAACAGTTTTTGGCGCAAAATAACGGCGGCTATGATGTGCTGGCCAGTTTTGTGTCAGCTTTTGAATTGGCTGAAAACGGAGATAAACTAGCGGCGGTTGCGCGGTTTGATGGGTTGGCGGCGCGCGGCGATGTGCCTTTGGCCTTGCGCGACTTCAGCCGGTTGCAATCAGCCATTGTCTTACTTGATGCCAATGCCAGTTTTGAGGATATTGAGGCGCGCTTGAGCCGGCTTTTGGTCGATGGAAATGATATGCGCCCCTTGGCACGCGAAGTTTTGGCTTTGGCTCATATGGCCCATGATCAGCTATTGGATGCGCGTGCCGTGTTGAATGAGCAAATTGAAGACCCAATGAGCAATAATTTATCGCGCGATCGTGCCCGCATCATGCTATCGATTGTAGAGCAGGGTTTGGGGTCTCCTTCAGCCACTGCCACTGAGTAAATTTGGCCACATCAGTGGTCGCAGAATTAGCCGAGAAATGAAAATGAAAAAGAATTTTGTGCATTATGCGATTATGGCCATCGCTATGACTGGCTTGGTTGCCTGCAGTGGTGGTGTTGATCAGGTTGAGTTTGAGGGCGAGCGTATTTCAGTTTTGAATTATGAGGCTCAGCTGACCGTTGATCCGCGGCTCGAAAATCAGCAAGTGCGCATTTTGCCGGCTTTTGACAACAGCCAGTGGGCTAATCCCGGCGGCTTTTCAACCCATGCGGCCTATCATTTGGCCCTGTCTGGCCTTGCGCCCGCTTATGAAATTGAACTTGTCGAAGGTAATTCCGCGGATCGTCGTTTGAAAGCACCGCCAGTGATTGGCGAGGGAAAAGTTTTTGCTCTGGGTACGCAACTTAATGTCGCCGCTGTCGACGCCGCCAATGGTCAGCCGCTTTGGCAGCAATCAGTGGCCGCCACCTATCGTGAACCAAACTTTAGCCTGACGCGCTTTTTAGGCTTCACCGACAAGCCTGCTGACATTGAAGACGGTTGGGGCGGTGGTTTGGCCTATGCCGAGGGCCGCGTGTTCGTGACCACAGGGTTTGGAGAAATTCTCGCTCTGTCGGCGGAAACGGGCGACATCATTTGGCGGGTGCAAAACAGCGTGCCATTTTCCAATGCGCCAACCGTGCGCAATGGCCGTTTGTTTGTGGTATCACAAGACAGCCGCTTGCAAGTGCTGTCGACCGATGACGGTAGTCGTTTATGGGAACATTTAGCGATTACCGAACAGGCCAGCATTCTGGGCGCCTCGAGCCCTGCAGTTTCTGACCAAATCGTTATCGCCGGCTTTAACTCGGGCGAAGTCGTGGCTTTGAATACCGTCAATGGTTCGGTTATTTGGAGCGATAGTCTGACCAGCCGTGGCACACAAATTACGCCTCTGTCGAAACTCAACTCAATTGTTGGGCGTCCAGTGATTGACCGCGACCGCGTTTTTGTGACCAGTCATGGTGGCCGTACGGCAGCTCTTGATATGCGCAGCGGCGAACGCTTGTGGACGACGGATATCGGTTCTATTGAAACACCATGGGTGATGGGCGATTTTGTTTTGCTGATGTCTCTTGATGGTGATCTCGTGTGCTTGTCGCGCGAAACCGGTCGTGTGCGCTGGGTCGCTTCTTTGGGCGGCTATGAAGATCCCGAAGACCGTGATGAACGCATTCGTTGGGCTGGGCCAATTTTGGCCGGTGAAAAAGTTTTGGCGGTTTCATCCGACGGTCGTCTGGTCAGCGTCAATCCGGCCAGTGGCGAGCTGATTGAGACCATTGAACTAGATGATGAAGTCAGCCTGCCACCAATTGTGGCTAATTCGACCCTGTATATTTTGACCGATGAAGGCACGCTTGTCGCGCGCCGTTAGGACTTTCCCATGGCCATGCCATTTGTTTTAGCCATTGTTGGGCGTCCCAACGTGGGCAAATCAACTTTATTTAACCGGCTTGTTGGCCGTCGTTTGGCGTTGGTTGATGATCAACCAGGGGTCACGCGTGATCGGCGGTTTGGCGATGCGCGTTTGGGCGATCTCCGCTTTCAAATCATTGATACAGCTGGTTTTGAAGAAGGTAAAACGGGCTCTTTAGAAGCGCGCATGCGATTACAGACAGAAGCAGCAATTGCCGAGGCCGATATGGTGCTGATGCTCACCGACGCGCGCGCCGGCTTGTTGCCAGAAGACGAATTATTCGCTCGACTATTGCGCAAAGCCAATGTGCCGGTGATTTTGGCGGCCAATAAATCCGAGGGCGGCGCCGGACGCGATGGTCTCAATGAAGCCTATCGACTGGGGCTGGGTGAGCCGATTGCGCTGTCTGCCGAACACGGGCAGGGGACGGATGATTTATACACCTGCATCCGCGATGCAATGGACGCGCATGCACCAGATTGGGCCGAGGAAACAGAGGTTGACGAAGACCCAGACTTTGACCCTGACCTGCCATTTGAGGACGACCCTGATAAGCCTTTGCGCGTGGCGATTTTGGGACGGCCAAATGCCGGTAAGTCGACTTTAATCAATTATTTGCTGGGCCAGGATCGCCTGCTTACCGGCCCTGAGGCGGGTATTACCCGCGATAGTATTTCGGTCAATTGGACATGGGTGGATGAAGCAGCGCCAAATGGCTCGCGGCCTGTAACACTTTGGGATACAGCCGGTGTACGCCGAAAATCGCGGGTTGTTGAGAAATTGGAAAAACTATCTGTCGCCGATGGTTTGCGTGCCGTGCGCTTTGCCGAAGTGGTTGTGCTTTTGGTCGATGCGACCAGCCCGTTTGACAAGCAAGATATTCAGCTTGCCGATTTGATTGAGCGCGAGGGACGAGCCTTGGTTGTCGGCATTAATAAATGGGATTTGAAAGTCGACCGTCAGGAAGTGCGCCAGACAATTAATGACGCTTTACTGCGCGCCCTGCCAAAATTGCGAGGCGTGCCTGTGGTGATGTTGTCGGCTGAGACCGGTCGCGGCGTCGATAAGCTGATGCCTGCGGTGCAACGCCAATATGAAATTTGGAATGCGCGTATTGGTACGGCGAAACTTAACAAATGGCTGGGAGCGACGATTGATCGACATCCACCGCCCGCAGATAAGGGGCGTCCCGTGCGTCTGCGCTATATCACGCAGGCCAAAGCGCGGCCACCGACCTTTGTGACTTTCTCAAGTCGCGGCCATGCTGTGCCGGAGAGCTATCAGCGTTACTTGGCCAATAATCTGCGCGAAACATTTTCTTTGGATGGCGTGCCATTGCGGATTTTTGTGCGCAAGGGCAAAAACCCTTACGAGAATAAATAACTAGGCCTGATAGCGGATAATTTGTCCGGTTTGGGTAAACTCTGGCGACAAAAGTTTCAAAAACAGCGGGGCAATATCAGCTGGAGCTGGCAAGCTTAGCGGGTCTTCGCCAGGCATGGCTTTGGCACGCATCGCTGTGCGAGCCGGGCCCGGCGATAAAAGATTGACCCGCAATTTGTCATTCTCGTGCTCATGCGCCCAGCTTTGCACCAAAGCGTTTAGGGCAGCTTTACTGGTCGCGTAAGTGCCCCAGAACGGCGGCGCTTTGCTGGCTGCGCCAGAGGTAACAAACACCGCGCGCGGCGCGTCAGCCTGCATTAATAGCGGTTCCATTGAGCGAATAAGGCGTGCATTGGCAGTCACATTCACCGACATGGTTTTTTCAAACTCATCGGGTGCAATATGTGACGTTGGCGTCAACGGGCCAAGCAGGCCGGCATTGCCCACCAAAATATCAAGTTTGCCCCAGCGTTCAGCCAAGGTCGCACCCAGTCGGTCGAGGGCGTCGAAATCGGTCAGATCAAGCGGCACGCCAGTGGCTTCGCCGCCAGCCGAAGAAATTGTGTCATAAAGTTCCTCCAAGGCGCCTTGAGTGCGTCCAATCAAAAGAACATGCGCGCCGGCTTTGGCGAGTGCTTCGGCGCAAGCATAGCCAAGCCCGCGTGTAGCGCCGGTCACCAAGGCCAGTTTGCCAGAAAAATCAGCCTGTGCCGTGCTCATGATTTAGCCTTGCTCAGACAGAAGCGATAATTGTTGAACTTTGTCGCTGCGATTTTGATCGGCCAATAGCGTCGGATAGTCGCCAGTGAAACAGTGATCGGTGAACTGCGGACGCTCATTATTGCGGCCATCCTCAAATCCCATTGCTTGATACAGGCCGTGAACACTCAAAAACGCCAGACTATCGGCACCAATATAGGCGCACATTTCTTCAAGCGTATGATTGGCCGCCAGTAACTGCTCTTGGCTAGGCGTATCAATGCCATAAAAATCTGGGTGGGTAATCGGCGGGGCGGCAATACGCATATGCACTTCGGTGGCCCCTGCATCGCGCATCATTTCGACAATTTTGACCGAGGTCGTGCCGCGCACAATTGAATCATCAATCAAAATAACCCTCTTGCCTTCGACATGAATGCGATTGGCATTATGTTTCAGCTTCACAGAAAACGCCCGAATAGACTGCTGCGGCTCAATAAATGTTCGGCCGACATAATGATTGCGGATAATGCCAAGCTCAAATGGAATACTGGATGTTTCGCCATAGCCAATGGCCGCCGGTACGCCGCTGTCGGGTACCGGAATAACCACATCCGCCTCAACATGGCTTTCCGATGCCAATTGGCGACCAAAGGATTTACGGCATTCATAAACGCTGCGTCCGCCAATCATGCTGTCGGGGCGTGAGAAATAAATATATTCAAAAATACACGGGCGCGCTTCCATCGGCGGGAAGGGTTTATGGCTTTCGATACCATTTTCAGTGATCACAACAATCTCGCCATTCTCGACTTCGCGAACGAATTTAGCGCCAATGATATCCAGCGCACATGTTTCTGAGGCAAGCAAGTAATGGCCGTCCAATTTACCGATGACCAGAGGTCGAATGCCCAGTGGGTCGCGGGCGCCAATGAGTTTCTTATTGGTCAGCACAACCAGCGCATAAGCGCCTTCGATTTGGAACAAGGCATCAGTGAAACGTGCCAATGTATTGACCCGTTTTGAACGGGCCACTAATTGCAGAATTGTTTCAGTGTCTGAGGTTGACTGAAAAATTGAGCCACTTTTGACCAGCTCATCGCGCAAAGACAGCGCATTGGTCAAATTGCCATTATGGGCAATGGCGAAACCGCCTCCGGCCAAATCGGCAAATAAAGGCTGCACATTGCGCAGAATTGTGCCGCCAGTTGTCGAATAACGTACGTGGCCGACTGCCGCGCTGCCGGTCAATTGATCGAGCACGCTGGCTTTGGTGAAATGCTCGCTGACCAAGCCTAAACGGCGTTCAGCGAAAAAGTTTTTACCATCGAAGCTGACAATACCCGCCGCTTCTTGGCCACGGTGTTGAAGCGCATGTAAGCCAAGTGCCGTCAGAGCTGCGGCATCGGGATGACCAAAAATACCAAAGACGCCACATTCTTCACGCAGACGATCATCATGGGATGTGTCTGTACTCATTCGACCCCCTCCGAATTACGGATTAAACGCTCCATCAAGTTACGTTCGGACTGTTTATAGCCTGTGTCTGGAGTGCTGTCTTGTGTTTCATTTGGTTGATTTGTTGATTGTTGCGTCGTTGCATCAAGTATCGTTGAACCAACCCCGCGTATGATGCTGTCGGCCGCCGGATTATCGGTGAACATGCCGTCAATATTGGAAATATTGAGCGGCAAGCGATCAAGAGGGACGAAGGTGACCAATAGTTTTGTGCCGGTCTGCAACAGCGGTCGCATTTGGGCATCAGCAATCCATTGCGGATGGTCTTTTTCTGGTGTCACCAAGACCAAGACAAAATACGCCAAACAGACGATAACCATGCCGCGTATTGTGCCAAAAATGATACCTAACGTGCGGTCTAGCATGCCGATTGAACTGGACTTGAGGGTGCGGGCAAAAGCGTTTGCCGCAAAAGAAAAAATGACCAGAACAAAGATAAAGACCAGCAGCATGGAGCCAACATTAACCACCCATGCAATGTCGATGTAATTGGCTAATAATGGTTTGAGCAAGGGGCCAAAGTAAATCGCTGCATAGGCGGATACCACCCAACCAGCAATCGATAAAACTTCTTTTGTGAAGCCGCGCATCAAAGATAGAGCTGCCGACACCAGCAGAACGGCGAAAATCACATAATCAAGTGCGAGTAGTTCCATGTGCTTTACCTAACATGAGTCGATGTTAATAACTGTCGGAAACTCCCAAGGCAGCAATCAGGCTGGCCAAATCTTCGATGGGTTTAATTTTCATCTTGGCGCCTTGGCTGGTTTTGCTCGCCGGTGGCGCATAGGCGGCTTCAAAGCCTAGTTTGGCCGCTTCTTTCAACCTGACACCGTGCTGGGTAACCGGACGCACAGCGCCTGAAAGGCTAATCTCACCAAACACCACACTTTTTGGTGGTATTGGTGTGCCGCTAAGCGATGAAATAAGCGCGGCGGCGACGGCTAAGTCAGCAGCTGGTTCATTAATCCGCAAGCCACCAGCAACATTCAGGAAAACATCACGACCGGCGAATGAGAGACCACAGCGTGCCTCCAGCACGGCTAAGACCATGGATAGCCGATTGCTATCCCAACCAACAACAGCGCGTCGCGGTGTCGCCAATGATGAGGGGGCAGCGAGAGCTTGAATTTCAACCAATAGCGGCCTTGTGCCCTCAATGCCGGCAAACACGGCGGCGCCCGGCACATTATCGTCGCGCCCCTCAAGGAATAAGGCTGACGGATTTTGCACTTCGACCAGTCCCTCAGACTGCATTTCGAAAACCCCAATCTCATGGGCTGGGCCGAAACGATTTTTAATGGCGCGTAAAATTCTAAACTGGTCGCCGCGATCGCCTTCAAAGTAAATCACCGTGTCGACCATGTGCTCAAGAACACGCGGGCCGGCAATTTGTCCATCTTTGGTGACATGACCAACCAGCACCAGAGCGGCATCGTTTTTCTTAGCAAAATGGATGAGCTCTTGGCCAGCAACGCGAACTTGGCTAACCGTGCCCGGCGCGGCTTCAATAGCCGGCGACCACATGGTTTGAATGGAGTCGATGACCACAAGCGCCAAGTCCTTCTGTCCGCTCAAGGTTTTGCAAATATCTGCAACATTCGTTTCAGCGGCAAGCTCAACCGGTGCATCCGCAACCCCCAGACGGGCAGCGCGCATACGCAATTGCGCCAAGGCCTCCTCACCGGAAATATAAATCACCCTTCCGCCAGACTTGCCCAGACTGGCCACCGCTTGCAACAGTAAAGTAGATTTACCAATTCCCGGATCGCCACCAATCAGCGTCGCCGAGCCCGGCACCAGACCGCCACCTAGAACCCGATCAAATTCGCTTATGCCGGTTTTTCTGCGTTCCGGTTCAGCCTCATTGCCGGCCAGAGAGGTGAGGGTAATGGCCTGTCCTTTGGCCGCTTTGGCGCCGCGCCCAATCGGTGGCGCGCTGCTACCGGCTTCTTCAGAAATTGTGTTCCACTGGTGGCAGCTCTCGCATTTGCCCGACCATTTATTGGTGACAGCACCGCAATTATTGCAAGCGAAACTACTTTGACCACGGGCCATTATTGCCCCCCGCCAGCGGCACTTATTTGCTGGCCTTCCACTTCAATCGGTCCCTCGGCGCGGCCATTGACGAATTGCAATAAAAACGGGTCATCCGCCGCCGCTAGTTCTTCGGCATTGCCGTGCCAAATAATTTCGCCCTTATAAAGCAAGGCGGTTTTGTCCGCGATGGCGCGCACGCTGGTCATGTCATGGGTGATGGTTAATGTTGTCGCGCCTAATTCTTGCACACAATCGCGTATCAGATGGTTGATGACATCTGTCATAATCGGGTCGAGGCCAGTGGTGGGTTCATCAAAGAAAATAATTTTGGGTTTGCAGGCAATGGCGCGGGCCAGGCCAACGCGCTTGTTCATGCCACCGGATAGAGACGCTGGGAAGAGGTCAAGCAGTTCCGGTCCTAGCCCAACCAGCGCAAGGCTATCCACCGCCAGATCACGTGCGTCAGATTCGCTAAAGCCCTGATTTTGAATCGCCTGAAAAGCGACATTGCGCCAAACCGGCAGACTGTCAAATAGCGCGCCATTTTGAAACAACATGCCCATTTGGGCGTCAATTTCCTGGCGTAGATGGCGGGCAAGGCCAATGGTTTCGGTGCCATCAATTTTAATTGAGCCTTGTTCGGGGCGTAAGAGACCAAGAATGGATTTCAGCATCACTGATTTGCCGCTGCCTGAACCGCCAATGACCACCAGTGATTGCCCTTCATCAACAGATAAATTTACCCCGCGCAAAACCTTTTTCGTCCCGAAGGTCTTGTGAACATTGCTGAGGGTGATTTTTTCGTTCATGCAGAAAACAATAGTGATGTCATGAGATAATTGGCCGCTAAAATCAAAATCGACGCTGTTACCACCGCATTGGTGGTTGCGCGGCCCACGCCTTGCGCGCCGCCTTTTGAATAATAGCCATTGTAACAGCCCATTGTGGCAATGATGAAACCGAACATGACGGCTTTGATTAGACCTGAGCTGATATCGTCAAAGCTCAAGAAATTGACCGTGCTTTGCACATAAATTGCGGCATTAAAGCCAAATGATTGGGTGGACACAACAAAGCCGCCGAACACGCCAATAATATCCGCAACCAGCGCCAAAATGGGCATGCACAAAGTCGCGGCAATGACTCTTGGTGCGATGAGATATTTGAAGGGGTCGGTCGATAGTGTGGTTAACGCATCGATTTGTTCGGTCACGCGCATGGTGCCAATCTCAGCGGCAATGGCGGCGCTGACACGGCCTGCCAGCATCAGCCCGCCGAACACAGGCCCCAGTTCGCGGGTAATGCCCAGCGCGACAATGGATGAAACAATGGTCTCAGAATTAAACTGATTGCCACCATAGTAAATTTGAATAGCCAACGCACCGCCGGTGAAAAATGAGGTCAGGGCGACAACGGGCAGGGAAAGATAGCCAATGCGTATAATCTGTTGGCCAATCATACGGAAATAAAATGGCCCTTGAACAATTGCCTTGCCGGTTTCGGCGATGAACAGGCTGAGTTGTCCAGCTTGCGCGAAAAAGCCAATGAAAAAGCGTCCGATGGTTGCAAATGCGGTCACGTGTTTCCCCGTTTGCCCGATTGGTGGGCGCTTATTGGTCAATCCAAATACGGTTATAGCGGCTTCCGAGGCTGGTGAGAAGCTCATATGAGATGGTCTGCCCGTTTTCAGCAAATTTATCAATTGTTTGGTGTTGACCAAATATTTCGACCATTGTGTCAACCGCCGGTAGGGTGGCGAAATCGGTTAAATCAATGGCCAGACTATCCATCGACACGCGCCCTAAAATCGGCGCTGGCTGACCGTCAATCATCAGACTGCTGTGGCCCTGACGGCGGTCACCAAAATGGCGCATAAAACCATCGCCATAGCCAAGTCCGACAATGCCGATTTGCATTTCATGCGGCGCCGTGAAGCTGGCGCCATAGCCGACTGTGTCGCCAATCGATAAACGACGAGTTTGTAATAGGGGGGCGTGTAATTGCACCACTGGTTTGAGCGCCGTGTCGTCATGATTGGCGCGACCGCCATAAAGGCTAATGCCGGTGCGTGTCATGTCGAATAAATAGGCCTCGCCCAAGGCCACGCCACCGGAATTGGCCAAAGAGGCGGGGGCGGTGGGCAATTGTTGTCGCATGTTTAAAAACCGCTCCAACTGAGCGCGATTCATAGGATTGTCCGCCTCGTCCGAACAGGCCAAATGACTGGCAACTAGGCTCACCGTCCAGCCATTAAAATAGTCGCTATTTTGCGCCAAATCAGCGACATCGGTTTCGCTGAGGCCGAGGCGGTTGAAGCCCGTGTCGACGAATAAAGCGGCTGGCAAAGCGGTTTTTTCAGATATGCAATGGGCTTGCCATGCCGTGATTTGTGCCAATGAGATCAAACAGGGGCGTAAATTGGCGGCGGCGAATGCGGCGGCTGCGCCGGTTGGCAGGCCGTTGAGAACATATATCACGACATCTGGCAGAAGCGCACGCAATGCCAGAGCCTCTTGGGTTTGGGCAACAAAAAAGCTTCGGCAACCAGCCGCGTATAGCACGGGCGCGACCTGCGCAAGGCCAAGGCCATAGGCATCAGCTTTGACCACACAGGCGGTTTCTGCCGCCCCTGACTCGCTTTTCATGGTGAGGTAATTATCACGCAGGGCCGCCAAATTGATGGTGATTTGGCCGCTATCAAGAGGTGACGCGCTGCTCATTAGTCAAACCGCTCAGGAAGTTTGTCATCCTCAATTAAGTCAGTGAAGCGGGTGAAACGATCTTCAAAGGCCATTTTTGCCGTGCCGGTTGGGCCATGGCGGTTTTTGCCAATAATCACCTCGGCGGTGCCGTCGACCAAATTCATTCGTTCTTGCCAGAGCATAAACTCTTCCGTGCCCTCATTGGGCTTTTCGCGCATTAGATAATAGGGTTCGCGGTAAACAAACATCACAATATCAGCATCTTGCTCGATAGAGCCCGATTCCCGCAAGTCTGATAATTGCGGCCGCTTGTCATCGCGCGCTTCGACCTGACGCGAAAGCTGTGACAATGCAATAATTGGCACATTTAATTCCTTCGCCAAGGCTTTAAGACCTTGGGTAATTTCGCTGACTTCTTGCACCCGACCATCGCCGCCACGAGCCGACGACGCCCGCACCAATTGTAGATAATCGACAATGATCAGCCCCAGCCCATGCTGGCGCTTCAAGCGCCGGGCGCGGGCTGAAAGTGTGGCAATCGGAATGGCGCCTGTGTGGTCAATAAACAGCGGTGCATCGCTCAAATCATGGGCTGATTTTACCAGTCGGGCATACTCATCTTCATGAATCTCGCCTTTGCGAATGTTTGACGATGAAACCCCCGATTGCTCAGCCAACATACGTGTGGCCAGCTGATCGGCCGACATTTCAAGCGAGAAGAACCCGACAGTAGCGCCGTCTTTGACTTTGACTTGACCATCTGGCGTGGTCTCCACATTGCCGCTTTTCTTTGCTTTCAAGTAATTATTGGCGACGGTGAAGGCAATATTGGTCGCTAGGGCGGTCTTGCCCATGGCGGGGCGCCCTGCGAGAATCAGCAAGTCGCTTTCTTGTAAGCCGCCGAGTAAATCATCTAAGCCTTTGAAGCCGGACGATAAGCCGGACAAATTGCCCTCGCGCTGATAGGCGCGTTCGGCCATTTCAATGGCGCCGCTTAAGGATTGGTCGAATGGCATAAAGCCGGCATTATGCGTGCCTTTTTCGGCGATTTCGTAAAGCGCTTGTTCAGCTTTGTCGATTTGTCGTTCTGGACTGTCGTCAATATCACCGTCAAAAGCGTCGCCAATCATCTCTTCGCCGACGATGATTAACTCGCGTCGAATGGCTAAATCATAGATGGTTTTGCCATATTGTCGGGCATTGGAAATCGTCGTCGCATTACTGGCCAGACGCGCCAAATAAGACGTACCACCAAGCTCAGCCAAGCCTTCATCCATTTCGAGATAGGTCTTGAGTGTCACCGGAGAGGCAAGGTTACCATTGCCGATGAGCTTGCTGATGGCTTCAAAAATTCGTTGATGAACTGGGTCAAAAAAATGTTTCGATAGGAGAAAATTTGCAATTTGATCAAGGGCATCATTGTTGATCAGCAAAGCCCCCAAAAGACCCTGTTCGGCCTCAATATTATGCGGTAATTGCCGGTAATCGGCGGTCGATTCAGGGGGTGAGATCTGTGCAATTGGGTTTTCCATGGTGCCTACACTAATTGCCCGATTGGGGGGACGCCAGACAAAACAAAAGGCCGCCAAAAATAAATTCTGGCGGCCCTGTTAATAGCGGGGAAAACTTGCGCGACTAGTCTTGTTTCGCGTCTTCTTCCTCGGTTTCAGCAGGCGCTTCAGCGACTTCAGCTTCAGCCACTTCGGCTTCGGCTTCAACCTCGGCTTCAACTTCGGCATCGTCAGCAAGCTCAACGACCTCGTCGGCCACTTCAACGCTGACACCTTCTTCAAACACTTCTTCGACTTGCAATGTCGCTTCTTCTTCAAGGCCTGGCTCGACGGTTACATCTTCACCGGCTTCCTGACGTTTCGCTTCATCATCTGTCCGCGCCACATTGACAATCACGCTGCAAGCAACCTCTGGGTGCAAGGTAATTGATACCGTGTGCAGGCCGAGATTTTTAATCGGTTGCTCAATCGCAACTTGATTGCGGGATACGTCAAAACCACCGGCTGACAAAAGCTCGCTAATGTCGCGTGGCGTCACAGAACCATAAAGCTGGCCGGAGTCGCCTGATTGACGAATAACGACAAAATTCTGGCCATCCAGCTTAACAGAAACCGCTTCTGCTTCTTCGCGACGCTCAAGATTGCGCGCTTCCAATTGCGCGCGCTCTGTTTCAAAACGCTCTAGATTAGATTTGTTGGCACGAAGTGCTTTGCCTTGTGGCAGTAAAAAATTGCGGGCGTATCCGTCTTTAACGGTGACCACATCACCCATTTGGCCAAGTTTCGCAATGCGTTCTAATAACACAATCTGCATGAGTCTAACTCCTTATCCCGTTTCTAATCGGACGACTTGTCGGGGTTACGAGGCAGGCGTCGAAAATTGAAACGCCCATCCAATAAACCCATTAGGCTGACGGGAATAATCACCCAGGCCGTCATGAGGAGGAAAAAATAGAGTGCTGTTAAAAACAGCGCACGCCCTTTCCAGTGGCGGGAGATAGCATGAATAATCGCTAAACCCAACAAAAAATATGCACTGATGGCAATGGCCGCAATGGTCAGCGCAAGATTGGCCAACCAGCCGTCAAATATAAAGCTCGCAATAAAGCACGCGGCAATGCCAAATGTTAAATATGTCGGCAAGGTTAGATTTTTATAGTCTGGCGTTGGGCGTAAATTGCGAGAAAAATAAACCGTGCCAGCCTGCGCGATTTGCAAGCCGCCGAGCATTAAAATTGGCCAAGAGGCGAAGCCGGTAATCAGCACCCAATTGGCAATGACCGCCACTTCTTCGAAAGTCGAGGTGCCATATACGGCTTCCAAAGTTTGCATGACTTCGGGCGTTGCATACATTGTGTCGGCCAAAATTTTGGGCAGGCCGCCAGTGTAGTCGGCAAAGCCGAGATACACCAAAACGGCGCCCATTGCGACGATGATCAACGTGTCTTCGATGATGAAGCGCGGTGGGTAAAATTGAAATTGGCCTTGGTGATCTGGGTCAGCCCGCGACATCAACGCCCGACGAATAAGCGCCAGTGTTGGCACAAGCAGAAATAGGGCGAAAACCAAGGCCATTGGTGGCGAAAGCAAAAAACCGGTCAGCAAAAGTGCGAATGCCGCTGCCAGTGCCGCTTCAGCCAACCCAAAGGCGAGGCCGATAGCAGCCACTGGAACAGCGGCAAAAGGAAGTGTTACCACGCCAGCATAAAGAATAAAGCTGGCCAGAGCGGCAAAAGCACAACGAAGTAGGCGGGACTGGCTCATCGCATTTTCATGTTGAGAGCAGACCCCGCCAACATCATCTTATTGTTCGACTGTGTAAGGCATGAGAGCCAGATAACGTGAGCGTTTAATTGCCCGCGCCAGCTCTCTTTGTTTCTTTGCCGAAACCGCCGTGATGCGGCGTGGCACGATTTTACCGCGCTCAGATACGTAGCGTTGCAAAAGGCGTGTGTCTTTATAATCAATAACCGGTGCATTCGGCCCAGCGAACGGGCATGACTTGCGACGGCGACCAAATGGGCGTCTTCCCTGACTCATTCTGAGGCTCCTTCAAAATCACTTGCGCCACGACGAGGTGTGCGGCGGTCATCACGGTTTTTATTGCGCATTTGAACTGACTCGTCAGTTTCATGTGCATCAACCCGCAATGTGAGGTGGCGAATAATGTCGTCGTTCAAGCTGATGCGGCGTTCCATTTCGGCAACCGCTGCATGGTCGGCTTCAATATTCAACAATGAGTAATGACCTTTGCGGTTTTTCTTCACCCGATAGGCCAGTGATTTCAAACCCCAATATTCATTTTTGGTGATTTTACCGCCATTTTCTTCCAAAACAGCCGTAATCATGTCGGTCAGACCCTCAACCTGTTGGGTTGAAATATCTTGCCGTGCAATAAAGATATGCTCGTATAGAGCCATAGCTTCTCTCCTTTTCTTTCGGCGCCGAGCCCCTGGCGAGCACTTTTCTACCCGAAGGGAGAAGCTCACAAGTAACGCGAGAGCGGAGACAAGGGACGCGGACCATTCCGAATAATCAGTTCTCTTGCCATGCAAAAGGTGATTACCTGTCCTTTCAGCCTCCGGCCGAATTAACAGCAGGGTGATACACGTTTACGCTGGGCTTGGCAAGGGGCAATCAAGGCTGTAAACACACCATGACTCAGCTTAAAAATAAGCAATAGGAGACAGCTTATGGGACAGACATTGATTTTTCCTGGTCAAGGCAGCCAAGCCGTTGGCATGGGGCGCGATTTAGCACACAACTATGCCGAAGCGCGGGCCGTTTTTGACGCCGTCGATGAAGCGCTGGGGCAAAAGCTCAGTGGCTTAATGTGGGACGGGCCAGAAGATGAGTTAACCCTCACAGAAAATGCTCAGCCGGCTTTGATGGCGGTTTCCATGGCGGTGGTACGGGTGCTTGAGGCGCGCGGTTATTCGATTGCCAGTAAGGCTTCCTATTTGGCCGGCCATAGTCTCGGCGAATATGCGGCATTGACCGCCGGTGGGGCCTTGAAACTAGAGGATACAGCGCGCTTATTGAAACTGCGTGGCCAAGCTATGCAGCGCGCGGTACCGGTTGGGGTTGGGGCAATGGCGGCGCTTTTAGGGTTGGATTTTGATGCGGTGATTGAGATTGCTGCCGACGCCAGTGGCGCGGGTGAAATCGTTGGCGCTGCAAATGATAATGCCAATGGGCAAGTGGTGATTTCCGGCCATGCAACAGCGGTTGAGCGAGCCATTGAACTGGCCAAAGAACGCGGCGCCAAACGGGCGATGCCCTTGCCGGTTAGCGCGCCTTTCCATTGTGCCTTAATGCAGCCAGCGGCCGACGAGATGCAGGCAGCATTGGCGGCGGTTGATATTCAAACCCCCTGTGTGCCGATTATTGCCAATGTAACGGCCGCTCCGGTTAGCGACCCTGACAGCATTCGTAAGTTACTTGTCGAGCAAATAACAGGTTCTGTACGGTGGCGTGAGTCGATGATTTGGTTAGCCGAAAATCAGGCTGGCGAATTGTTGGAATTGGGCAGTGGCAAAGTGCTGACGGGCATGGCGCGTCGCATTGACGAGCGCCTGAGCGCCAAAGCCTTGAACACAACAGAAGATATTGAAGCATTTTTGGCTGACTAGGCCAAAGTTTGAAAGGAAAACCATGTTTGATCTCAGCGGAAAAACAGCTCTCGTGACCGGTGCCTCTGGCGGCATAGGCCGCGATATTGCAAAAACCCTACATGCGGCAGGTGCCAATGTCGGGCTAGCCGGTACACGCCAAGCGGTGTTGCAAGAATTGGCCGATGAAATGGGCGATGGGGCGCATGTATTTGTTGCCGACCTATCGACCAGCGATGGCGCGGCGGCTCTGGCAGCAGCGGCAGAAGAGAAACTCGGCAGTGTTGATATTCTGGTCAATAATGCCGGTATCACCCGTGATAATTTGGCCTTACGGATGAAAGATGAAGATTGGGATGCTGTGTTGGCGGTCAATTTGACCTCAAGTTTTCAGCTTATTCGGGCGGTAATGCGCGGCATGATGAAACGTCGCCATGGGCGCATTATTGGCATCACCTCAGTTGTTGGCGTTACCGGCAATCCTGGGCAGGCCAATTATGCTGCCACCAAAGCCGGCATGATTGGCATGAGCAAATCATTGGCGCAAGAAGTGGCCAGTCGCAATATTACCGTGAATTGCGTGGCTCCCGGGTTTATTGCCACGCCAATGACCGATGTGCTGAGTGACGATCAAAAAGCCGCCATGTCGAGTGCCATCCCAGCCGGACGGCTTGGCTCAGGTGATGACATTGCTGCGGCGTGCCTATATCTGGCCAGCGATGAAGCGGCCTATGTCACCGGACAGACGCTGCACGTCAATGGCGGTATGGCGATGATCTAATTTTAGGTTTTGACGGGGCATTTTATAGGTGCGCTCGTCTATGGACATGGTTTATAAAGGGTGATAATTAGCCGTTAAGTGTGACTGCCACACTTTTATTTTAATGAAGGCAAATGTGTCTGGATTTTCCGGCACATGGTATTTAAGGAGCCAAACATGAGCGATACCGTAGAACGCGTTAAAAAAATTGTTGTCGATAATCTTGGTGTAGACGCTGATAAAGTTACAGAATCAGCCAGCTTCATTGACGATCTGGGCGCTGATAGCCTCGACACGGTTGAACTGGTTATGGCTTTTGAAGAAGAGTTTAGCATCGAAATTCCAGACGATGCTGCAGAAACAATTCTGACAGTTGCCGACGCTGTGAAATTTATCGACGCAGCCGCTTAATCGAATTTTCAATAAACCATGAGACGCGTCGTCATCACGGGCATTGGGTCGGTTAATCCGCTCGGTGAAACAATCCAGAAAAGCTGGGAAAAGCTTATCGCCGGTAAATCCGGCGCTGGGCAGATTACCAGTTTCGACGCCTCTGATTTGCCGTGTCAAATTGCTTGCTCGGTAGAGCGGGGTGAGAACGGGTTTAACGCCGATCTTTATATGGATCCCAAAGACCAGCGTCGGGTCGATGATTTTATCATTTTTGCTGGAGCGGCGGCTGACATGGCGTTAGCGGATTCCGGCTATAAGGCAGAAACCGAGGAGCAACAATGGCGCGCTGGCGTGCTAATTGGGGCGGGTATTGGTGGCCTTTCGGGCATTGAAGACGGCGCTTTCACGGTTCGTGACCGTGGACCGCGTCGTCTCAGCCCATTTTTTGTTCCCGGCGCTTTGATTAATCTGGCCGGCGGACATGTCTCTATTAAGCACGGGCTGAAAGGCCCTAATCACGCGGTTGTCACCGCCTGCTCAACCGGCGCTCATGCGATTGGTGATGCAGCGCGTTTGGTGATGTTTGATGATGCTGATGTGATGGTGGCTGGTGGCACAGAGTCGACGGTCACACGTTTGGGCATTGCTGGTTTTGCCGCTTGCCGCGCGCTATCGACCGGCTTCAATGACGCGCCAGAAAAAGGCTCGCGCCCCTATGATAAAGACCGCGATGGTTTTGTCATGGGAGAGGGTGCAGGCGTTGTCGTGTTGGAAGAATATGAGCACGCGAAAAAACGTGGTGCGAAAATTTATGCCGAAGTTGTCGGTTATGGCTTGTCGGGTGACGCTTATCACATCACGTCACCCGCCCAAGATGGTTCAGGTGGGTATCGCGCCATGCAGGCAGCTTTGAAACGCTCGGGTTTGAACCCTGAGGACATTGGCTATATTAACGCGCATGGCACATCGACCCCATTGGGCGACGAGATTGAATTACGTGCCGTTGAGCGCCTATTTGGCGCTGCGTCGTCGAATATGGCGATGTCGTCAACCAAATCAGCGGTCGGCCATTTGCTCGGCGCGGCTGGTGCTGTTGAAGCAATTTTTTCAGTTCTGGCCATTCGCGATGGGGTTTTGCCCCCGACCTTGAATCTCGACAATCCATCTGTGGAAACCAATTTGAATCTGGTGCCGCATACGGCGCAGGAGAAAAAAATAACGGCTGTCTTGTCGAATAGCTTTGGCTTTGGTGGCACCAATGCTTCTTTGGTATTTAAGGCCGTTTCTTAAATATTGTGGCGCAAAAAACCCACATCTTTTCGATAAAAAAATGCCTCACTCTGGGCTTGTCTGCTGGCCTTTTACTGGCGTTCATCGGCGCTGGTTTGGTGCTCGCCCCAGGCCCGCATGGGCAAAATCAGCGCATCAGCATTCCGAAAGGTGTTTCCCTTACCTTTATGGCCGATGATTTAGCGCGACAAAACTTAGTTCATAGCAGCTTTATGTTTCGCCTATTGGCACGGTTAAGCGGCCAGGCCAGTCAAATGCGGGCTGGTGAATATGATGTACCAGCCAATGCCAGCATGGCATCAATACTAAAGATTTTGACCACTGGTAACAGCGTGTTGCACGCGGTGGCGGTGCCCGAGGGGCTGACCAGCCAACAAGTTGTTGATCTACTGGCTGAGCTGCCGGTTTTAGATGGTGCCGTTGAGGTGCCGGCTGAGGGTAGTCTTTTGCCGGAGACCTATCATCTGCCGCGCGGCGCATTGCGAGCCGATTTGATTGCGCAAATGCAGAAAGCGCAAAGCGATTTATTGGCCAGTTTATGGCCACAACGCGCCGCCAATCTGCCGATTAAAACCCCGCAAGAGGCGGTGATCTTGGCCTCAATTGTTGAAAAAGAAACGGCGCTGGCGCGTGAGCGGCCATTGATTGCGGCTGTCTTCATCAATCGTTTACGCAAAAATATGCGGCTGCAATCCGACCCGACAATCATTTATGGTTTGGTTGGTGGCGTCGGCACTCTCGGGCGCCCCATTCGTCGCAGCGAAATTCGCCGGCAAACAGACTATAATACCTACCGCATCGACGGCCTGCCGCCGACGCCGATCGCCAATCCTGGCCGTGCGGCGATTGCTGCTGTGCTTAATCCGGCGAGCAGTGAGGCGGTATACTTTGTGGCCGATGGCACGGGCGGGCATGTGTTTGCCGATAATCTCAAAAGCCATGAACGAAATGTCAAAAAATGGCGGCAAATGCGTGGCACTGGCCGATAATCCGCTATACTCAGTTGATTCGAGGAGCGCCTATGTCGAGTTCTATACACCGCCGTGGTCTTATGCTGGTTTTGTCGTCGCCGTCAGGGGCGGGTAAAACCACTTTGGCGCGCGGATTATTAATGGCCGATGATCATATTGAAATGTCTGTTTCATTGACCACACGTCCGCCGCGACCCGGTGAAATTGATGGGCAGGACTATCATTTTGTTGATGCGCAGGCCTTTGGTGAGATGCGAAATCGTGGCGAAATGCTCGAACATGCCAAAGTTTTTGATCATTATTATGCCACCCCTCGTCAACCGGTCGACGCCGCCTTGAGTGCTGGGCGCGATGTGTTGTTTGACATTGATTGGCAAGGTACGCAGCAATTGCAAGCCAGCGCAGGGGCTGATTTGGTGAAAGTATTTCTGTTACCACCCAGTGCCGCCGAACTTGAAAAACGCTTGAAAGCCCGCGCCCAAGACAGCGCTGACGTGGTGGCGCGTCGGATGTCAAAAGCCTCCAATGAGATCAGCCATTATCCTGAATATGATTATGTGATCGTCAATGAAGATGCAGAAGACAGCTTGGCGCAATTGCGCGCCATCTTAACCGCTGAGCGGTTAAAACGCGACCGACAGACCGGCCTGTCAGATTTTGTACAAACCTTGCGCGGCTCGCTTTAGCGACTAATTGGTCAACACCACACGGCCAATAATTTTGCCTTCGCGCAAATCATCCAGAGTCTGGCTGGCTTGGCTCATGTCGCGCATTTCAACCGGAATTGGGTTGATTTTGCCAGCCTTCACAATCTCCAACATCTCAATTGTATCAGCCAAAGAGCCGGTCATTGAGCCGCCAATAGAAATCGCGCGGAATGGGAAATACGGAATTGGCATTTGAAAAGCGCCGCCAAACAGACCAACCACTTTCGCTTCGCCGCCGCGACGCAGCGCCGCTGAGGCAAAAGCCAACGAGCTTTCAGCGCCAACAAAATCAACCGCTGCACCAACGCCTCCATTTGTGTCGGCCTGCAATTTGGCTAAGGCCTCTGGGTCTTTTGGGTTGTAGGCGGCATGTGCGCCTGCGCCCATGGCGGCTTGCAATTTATTTTCGTCCAAATCAGCTACGAGAACTGGCCGGTTGAGCATTTGCAGCGCAAATTGCAGCGCCATCATGCCAACGCCACCAAGCCCCATAATCAACACTGGCTCATTATCATCCATTGGTTTTAGATGTTTCAGTGCCGCATAGGCGGTGATGCCAGAGCACATATATGTGCTGGCCAAGCCAGGCTCAATGCCATCGGCGTCGAGGCAGTAATGTTCTTCAGGCACTAGGCAATGCGAAGAAAAACCGCCGGGCAGGCGCACGCCGAGCGCGCGACCGGTGCAATAATGTTCGCGGTCATTATGGCAATCAGGGCAGTCGCCGCAGCCAATCCATGGGTAAATCACTTTGCGTTCACCGACTTTGACATTTTTCACTGTGTCGCCGACCGCGACAACAATGCCTTCGATTTCATGTCCCAAAGTGAAAGGGGTTTTGCGGGCCCGCGTCACATCAAGTTTTTCGCCGCCGCCCATGTCGAAATAGCCGTCGTGGAAATGCACATCTGAATGACAAACGCCGCAATGGCTGATTTCAATCAATACTTCATTGCCGGTGGGGGTTGGTAGTTCTGACTCGACTTCTTCGAGTGGGGCCCCATAATTTACAATTGCCTGACTTTTCATTGCTCTCTCCCTGTTAACTATGAAACGGCTTCGTCCAATAGACGCGCCAATGTGCAAAAGGCTTCGACGGAAATCTCCTCGGCTCGCGCGGTCTCGTCAATGCCAGCGCGTGCCAGAAGATCATGTGGGTCCAAGCATATCTGTTTTAAGCTGGCACGCAACATTTTACGTCGCTGACCAAAGGCCGCAGCGGTAAGTTTTTCGAATGTTTTCGGGTCTGCTTCGGCCAGTGGTTGGGCTCGTGGCGTCAACTGCACAATGGCCGATGTGACCTTCGGTGGGGGCACAAAAGCCTGCCGGTCAACTTCAAACACGAGGTCGGCATAGGTCAGCCAGCCAGCCAAAACCCCCAAACGGCCATAGGCGCGCTCTTTGTGCTTGGCGACTAGGCGTTGCGCCACTTCTTTTTGAAACATCAGGGTTAAGGACAAAAACTTTGGCTGCCAGCTACCATCCTGCCAAGCCGACTGCAACCAATCGATAATCAACGGAGTCGCGACATTATATGGCAGGTTCGACACAATGCGGTAAGGGGCATCGGTCAGACTTGCCGGGTCGATTTTCAGAGCGTCCCCCTGAATAATGTCAAGCCGCCCAGGATAGTGCGCGGCGATATCTTCCAGCGCCGGTAAAAACCGCCGATCAGTCTCAATAACGATAACCTTGCGGGCGCCTTCCATCAGCAAACCGCGGGTCAAACCGCCCGGGCCGGGGCCAATTTCAATCACATCACACTGTGCAATATCGCCAGCCGTGCGGGCAATGCGCCGCGTCAGATTGAGATCGAGAATGAAGTTCTGCCCAAAACGCTTATCAGCCCGCAATTGGTGATGCGCGATCACATCACGCAGAGGCGGCAGTCCGTCTTCACTCATAGAGACTAGCGATATTCGACGACGGCTTCGCGCCGCAGGTCGCGCAAATGGCGCCGTGCCATCATTGAAAGGCGCTGAGAGTAAATACTATCGGATACGGCGTCGCGAGAAATTTGCACGCCGAGGTCATCCTTGCGATCGCAGACAACGAAGACTTGCGTGCCGTCGTCAGAGCTTTGCGGTGGCGCGACACGGCCAGCCTCAAGCCCGCCAACTAAAGGATGAAGAAAGGCTGGTAATTGTTGCAATTCCTTCAGGCCAGAGCGCTGTGCGTCGGCCTGCAATTGTTTGGCGTCGCGCTGTGCTTGTCGGCAGGTTTTGAAGGCGCTGACGAATTTATTGACCGTGGCTGGCGGCGTTTGCTTGTCAAACCCAACAGTCAAAATATCGAACTGGTTTTTCATGGGGTTTTTTGAACCGCCTTGTTGAACATCACCCAATGCCAAAATATAAATGCCTGCGCGGGCGCGAATGGGTGCCGAAATTTGCCCGGGCTGCATTCGCACAATAATGGCAGCAATTTCTTTGTCGAGCTGGTCGGCTGATAACCAGCCCAATTGCCCGCCCCGCGCTGATGATGGGGCAATTGAGAACTGCCTTGCTACGGCGCCAAAATCGACACCGTTTTGCAACTGCGCGACAATTTCATTGGATAGGGCG
This sequence comes from uncultured Rhodobiaceae bacterium, assembly GCA_937876775.1. Lineage (GTDB taxonomy): Bacteria > Pseudomonadota > Alphaproteobacteria > RS24 > RS24 > JAHEGN01. The sequence continues at coordinate 48,373 of CALEFA010000017.1, forward strand.
TTGATTTGTTCGTCATTAGCGAAGCTATCCAGATTAAGTAGAATCTCGCTCACGTAATAACGCGGTTCATTGATCGAGCGCATGGCCTTTTCAAATTGCTCATCAACCTCTTCATCGCTGATGCTCAGTCGCCCGCCAAAGCTACGGCGCACAAACTGGTTCCAGGCTAGTTCGGCTTTGATTTGCGCTTTCAACGTATCTTCCTCAATGGCATTTTCCTTGAGGAATTCCTGAATGCCTTCGTAAGACATTTTGTTTTCGGTCGCGATACGCATGATGTTCTTATCAACTTCTTCGGCTTCAATTTCAATCTCGACGCGGTCGGCTTCTTGCATTTGCAATTTTTCGTCGACTAAAGAGCGCAAGACCTGCTGGCGAATACGCTCGCGCATGTCATTTGATCTTTCCAAACCTGATGTTGCAAAAACCAAGTCAACCCGCTGGTCGACGTCAAAAAGTGAAATCACCTGATCGTTAACAATCGCGGCGATTCCCTCTACGTCACGGTCAATCGCTGCCCATGCCGGTTGTGCCAACGCAAAGGCGAGGGTCAATAAAAGGCTGTAAGCAGTCAGGAACATAGGTTTTCGCATAATTGTCTCTTCGGTTGAGCCTTTGTTTAACACATTTGCCTGCGACATCACAAAACCTAAATGTTGCTAGACCTTATAGTCTTTTCGCCATAGTCTTGCCGACACACATATAACTTGTGTCGCACTCATAACACAATTTTGGAGAAAAAAATGTCTCTTGCGATTAGTTTCACTGCTGAAAAAACACCCTCTAGAGGTTCGCTGATTATTGCCGTCACCGAAGGTGGCAAACTGGCGCCTTTGGCCAAAGCGTTAGATAAGACAACCGGCGGGGCAATTACCCAAGCTATGAAAGTGAAAAAGTTCACGGGTGCCGCAGGCGCTTCTTTCACGCTTTTGGCGCCATCAAAGACGACGCTTGATCGCATTGTGGTTATTGGTTTGGGCGACCCGAAAAAGCTCGGCAATACGGATGCCGAAAAATTCGGCGGCACCGCTCTGGGCGCAGTTGAGAAAACAGATGCACCTGTGACACTGTTGCTCGAACCCATGCGCGGCGCACTGACAGCGGCAGATTTTGCAGCTCGGGCAGCCACCGGTGCCCTGTTGCGCGATTACAAATTCGAGACTTATAAAACAGTCAAAAAATCACCTGCGGGGCCGAAAAAACTGACGATTGCGACCCCTGAACTAACGGCTGCGCGTAAGGCCTTTGCTGAGCTGAAGGCGATCGCAGAGGGGACCATTGTGGCCCGCGATTTGGTCAATGAACCGGCCAATATTTTAACCCCAGCGGAATTTGCCAAGCGGGCAAAAACCCTCACCAAACTTGGTGTGAAGGTCGAAGTGTTGAGCGAGGCGCAAATGAAAAAACTTGGCATGGGATCGCTTTTGGGCGTCGGTCAAGGCAGTAAACAGCCAAGCCAAATGGTGGTGATGCAGTGGAATGGTGCGGCCAAATCGAAAAAACCTGTGGCTTTTATCGGCAAAGGTGTGTGTTTCGACACGGGTGGTATTTCCATCAAACCAGCGGGTGGCATGGAAGATATGAAGGGTGACATGGGCGGCGCCGCTGCGGTTACCGGTCTGATGCATGCTTTGGCCAGCCGCAAGGCTAAGGTCAATGCCGTCGGTGTTCTGGGGCTGGTGGAGAATATGCCTGGCTCGAATGCTCAACGTCCGGGTGATATTGTGACCTCAATGTCGGGACAAACCATTGAAGTTTTGAATACCGACGCCGAAGGGCGTTTGGTTTTGGCCGATGCGCTTTGGTATACACAAAAGCGCTTTAAGCCGCAGTTTATGATTGATCTGGCAACCCTCACAGGCGCTATTATGGTCGCCTTAGGGCAGGAATATGCCGGCCTGTTCAGCAATAGTGACGAACTATCCGAGCGGTTGACGACGATTGGTAACGCTGAGGGCGAGAAAGTCTGGCGCATGCCAATGTGCGAAACTTTCGACAAAATGATTGATACGCCGAATGCCGATATGAAAAACATCGGCGCACGCTATGCCGGTTCCAGCACGGCGGCACAATTCCTGCAGCGCTTCACCAATAATGTGCCTTGGGTGCATTTAGATATTGCCGGCACCGCCATGGGGTCGCCGAAAACGGCCATTAGCCGATCATGGGCCAGTGGCTATGGCGTGCGCTTGCTCGACCGTTTGGTGAAAGCACACTACGAATAGGGCTATGGTGAGCGAAATTCTGTTCTACCATTTAGAGCGCCAATCGCTTGAAGAGGCTTTGCCAAAATTGCTTGAAGCGTCGCTCAAACGTGGCTGGAAGGCTGTCGTTCAGGCTCCTGATGAGGCCCGTGTGAAGGCTTTGGATGAGCATTTGTGGCGTTGGCGGGATGATAGTTTCCTGCCGCATGGGGCGGCTGGCGATGAACGCTTGCAAGAATTTGCCGCCGACCAACCCATATGGGTGACCGCCAAAGACGAGACCCCGAATAATGCACAAGTGCTCTTTTTGGTCGAAGGGGCAGAGCGTCAGGCGTTGGATGATTTCGAGCGCTGTGTCTTTATGTTCAATGGTCGTGACGAAGAGGGCTTGTCGCAGGCGCGCAAAAAATGGAGTGCGCTCAAGCAAGCGGGTCACGATATGACCTATTGGCAGCAAAATAATGATGGTGTTTGGGAGAAGCAGGCATAGTTTCTTGCAACGTGGGCATATCTTCCCTATAAGGCCTGAGAATTGATATCTTTTTGATACCTGAAAGGAAGCTCCAATGGCTCTTGAACGTACTTTTTCGATTATTAAACCAGACGCGACACGCCGTAACTTGACCGGCAAAATCATTGATCGTTTTGAAAGCAATGGTTTGCGTATCATTGCCTCTAAGCGCATTCACATGTCTCGCGAACAAGCTGAGGGCTTTTATGCCGTGCATAAAGAGCGTCCATTTTTCGGCGAATTGGTCGAGTTTATGATCTCTGGCCCGGTTGTTGTTCAGGTTTTGGAAGGCGAGAACGCCATTTTGAAAAACCGTGAAATCATGGGTGCCACAAATCCAGCCGATGCTGATGCCGGCACCATCCGTAAAGATTTTGCTGAGAGCATTGAAGCCAATTCAGTGCATGGTTCAGATGCTGCCGAAACCGCGGCGGAAGAAATCAAATATTTCTTCTCAGATGCCGAACTGGTTGGCTAATTTATCCAAATATTAAATTTGGCGGGTCTGCTCTGCAGTGCCCGCCATTTTTTTGAGCACAAGACCCAGCGCCTCAGGATAGGCAATGTGTTCTTGCTGCAAAACCCGCGCCGCCAATGTGTCGGCTGTATCATCGGGCAGCACTGGCACTTTCTTCTGCACAATTATCGGCCCGTCATCCATTTCTGGACGCATGAAATGCACTGAACAGCCATGTTCGCTTGCGCCATCGTCGAGCGCCCGCTGATGTGTGTTCAGCCCTTTATAGGCAGGCAGAAGCGAAGGGTGAATATTGAGCAATCTGTCGTGCCATTGGCTAACAAAATCTGCCGTCAATAGACGCATGAAGCCGGCACAGCAAACCAAATCAATGCGCGCATTTGTTAACTGCTGGTGCAGGGCGGCGTCAAAATCGGCGCGCTGTTTGAATGCCTTATGGTCAATGACGTGGGTGGGAATATTATGCTCAGCGCAAAACGCCAAGCCACCGGCATCGGGTCGATTGCTCAATGCAATGACAAGCTCGGCTGGCACATCGTCGCCGGCGATATAGGCGGCTAGGCTTTGCAGATTGGAACCGCGGCCAGAAAATAAAATTGCAATCCGCAGTGGCAGCCGGCTTTGGCTCATTTTTCAAGACTGCCAGAAAACACGACGGCCTCACCTTGGCGAGGGGCGATTGTGCCAATTTCAATGACTTCTTCGCCCTGAGCATCGAGACATTGACTGACCGCCGCCGCTTGATCGGCGCCGACAATAACAATCATGCCAATGCCGCAGTTGAACGTGCGCAATAACTCATGCTGTTCAATATTACCCATGTCTTGCAGGCCGGCGAAAACCGGCGGTAAACGCCAAGCTGATAGATTGATTTCAGCGGCTAAATTGTCGGGCAAAATGCGCGGCAAGTTTTCCTGAAAGCCGCCACCGGTTACATGAACCAGCGCTTTAATGCCAGACGTTTGTTGCAGGGCGGCGAGCACTGAGCGCACATAAATACGCGTCGGCTCCAGCAAATCTTCAGCCAGCGTCAGGCCCGGCGTGAATGGGCTGGCGTCCTGCCACTGAAGATTGTCGGCAGCAATTAACTTGCGCACCAGTGAAAACCCGTTTGAATGCAAACCGCTGGACGCTAGGCCGAGAACAACGTCTCCGGCGCCAACATCTTTACGTGGCAAAATAGCCGTCCGTTCGACCGCCCCAACCGCAAAGCCGGCGAGGTCATAATCGCCGTCGCCATACATGCTCGGCATTTCGGCTGTTTCGCCGCCGATCAACGCACAATTGGCTTGTTTGCAACCGACCGCAATGCCGCTGATAACATCACTGGCGGTCTCAACATCAAGCGCGCCAGTGGCAAAATAATCGAGGAAAAACAGAGGTTCTGCGCCTTGCACAATCAAATCATTGACGCACATGGCAACCAAATCAATGCCCACTGTGTCGTGCTTATTGGCTTGAATCGCGATCCGCAACTTTGTGCCAACACCATCATTGGCGGCGACCAAAACCGGATCATCAAAATTGCAGGCCGCGAGGTCGAACAGACCACCAAAGCCGCCCAATTTGCTGTCAGAACCTGTGCGCGCTGTGGCTTTGGCCATGGGCGCAATGCGGCGAACCAATTCATTGCCCGCTTCAATGTCGACGCCAGCGGCGGCATAGGTTTGCGGGGTGTGTGTCGGGTTATCTGTCATACTGTTACGTCGCCTTCACATTTGGCTGAATCACTGTTGCTAAACTAGCCTTTTCGCGCGCCCTTGTAACCCGTTGCCTGAGCAATCATTAAAGTTTTTCACCGATTGATGCTTTTGATTGCGACCAATCGGCGGTCGCGCTAGTTTCGCTATATGAAAAACCCGAATTTACCTCTCTTTTTGAGCGCTCTTGTGCTGTTTGTTGGCTTGGCCGCCCCCGTTTTTGCAGGCAGTGTCTTTACCGTTGAAAAAATAGCTGTCGACGTAACCACCTCCGGCTCGGCCAGTGAAGCGCGCGCAGCGGCTTTAATTGATGGCCAACAGCGCGGCCTGCAAATGGTTCTGCGGCGCCTGACATTGCGCGATGAATGGCCCATGCTGCCGCCGATTGAGCAGATTAAAGTCGAAGACTTTGTTGAAGGTTTCCGCGTCAGCAACGAAAAGACCAGTCACAACCGTTATCTGGCGACATTGTCTGTGCAATATAAGCCGCGTGCGCTGAGCCTTTTTCTGCGCCAATTTGGTTTGGCGATTACGGAAAGTCAGAGCCAGTCGGTTCTTCTCTTGCCGGTTTTGGAAGACATTAACGGGTTGCAAGCATGGGGCGAAAATTGGTGGCGTCAGGGTTGGTTGGCGCGTGACCTCGATAATAGTCCCGCACCAATGACTTTGCCGTTGGGGGGAATTGACGACAGTTTGCTTATCAGCGCCGAGGATATTGTGATTGGCAACCCAATGAAATTGGCTGAATTAAACGCCCGTTATGGGACTGATACAGTGGTTGTCGCCCATGCGCTGGCTGATGTTGAAGGCCAGCTTGGGCTGACCGCCTATATATTTGCTCCCGAAGAAGCCGATGTTGTGGTGCTGACATATCGTGAGCCCAAACCGCATGCCGAACTGGCCGAAAAAGCGATTGATGCGCTGATTGAAGAATTAAATGAGCGATGGAAACGCATTGCCGCGGTCGCCAGTGACGATATGTTAGAGCTTCAAGTAAGATTAAGTTTTGCTAATTTCGCGACATGGCAGCGTCAATTGGCGCGGTTGAATCAGGCTAATCTTATTCGGCAAATGGCGATTGTCGAATTGACAGCCCAATATGCCTATGTTCGGTTCTCCTATATTGGGTCGATTGAGCAATTGAGCAATAATCTTTATCAAGCCGGTCTACAGTTGCTGCAAACCGAAGACGGTTGGCAGTTGAACGAAAATCAGGAGTATTAAATGCCCTTAAAGCCTGCGCAACTAATTGTTATTATTGGTATTATACTGGTTGGCCTCGGCATTAACCTGCTTGGCGATATTATTCTCCCGTTTGTTTTGGGGTTTGCCTTGGCCTATCTGCTTGACCCGTTGGCCGATCGGTTAGAAGCATTGGGCTTGCCGCGCGCTCTGGCGACGGCGACGATTACGCTGGTTTTTGTGGTCAGCCTCATTGTGGCGCTGACTTTGGGCTTGCCTGTATTGGCTGAACAAATTTTAGCTTTGGTTGCCGCCGTGCCTGGTTATATGCAGGCGCTTCAGGGCTGGATAGACGCCCAGCAAATGGGTTTGCCAGAAAATGAAATTATCGCCTCCCTCAATCAAGCCGCCGTGGATGGTTTGCAATCCATGGCCCGTGGGCTGGTTTTGTCGGGTTTGACCGTTGTTAATTTGCTGACACTGGTTTTCATCACGCCGATTGTGACCATTTATATGCTGAATGATTGGGATCGTATGGTGGCGGGCGTTGACGCGCTTTTGCCAAGCCATCAAGCGGCACTTATTCGCCAATTAGCAAGCCAGATGGATGCCATGTTGTCCGGATTTTTGCGTGGCCAGATTATGGTTTGCCTCGCGCTTGGTGTGATTTATGCCCTTGGCTTGTCA
>CALEFA010000018.1 GCA_937876775.1 uncultured Rhodobiaceae bacterium
ACAGCTTACAGCTTACAGGCCAGCCAAGGCCTCGCCGATTGAGCCCCAAACCAAGATTACATAAGACAGACCCAAAAGTGTGCCCAGTGCCATTACGTCTTCAATCATATTTTTCATTGGTCTTTTCCTTCCTCATTTTCCCCACTATGTTCACTTTTTGTTCTTTTGTCAAATATAAAAATACAGAGAATTTTTCTCAATTTTCTCAGATAGTTAAATCAATGTGCCTGAATTTTTCCGTCGACCATGTGGACGATACGATCGGCTTTCTCAGCCAACCGCAGATCATGGGTGGCCAGAAGAACGGCGGCTTGTCGCGCCCGCGCCAGTTCCAGCATAAGCTCAGCCACCTGCCCGCCGGCTTTGCTGTCCAAACTGCCGGTCGGCTCGTCGGCCAGAACCACTTTTGGCCGGTTCATCAACGCCCTTGCCAAGGCCACACGCTGCTGTTCGCCACCCGATAATTGCGCCGGTAAATGCGTCAGCCGGTCTTGCAAATCCAACGTGCCCAGCAAAAACGAAGCCTGGTCAAGCGCATCCGAACGCGCCATGCCGGCAAGTCGCGCGGGCATGGCCACATTCTCAACGGCGGTAAACTCAGCGAGCAGATTGTGGAACTGATAGACAAAGCCAATATGCTGACGCCGCAAGCGCGTACGATGGTTTTCATCGTCAAGCGACACTGGCGTGCCATCAATCACCACTTGCCCGCCATCTGGCTTTTCCAATAGGCCGGCAATATGCAGTAAGCTTGACTTTCCCGAACCGGATGGCCCCAAAAGCGCCACCACTTCGCCCGGTTCAAGGCTTAAATCAGCCCCCTGTAAGACCGGCAAAAGCGCCCCACCCTGTTTAAAACAGCGTTGAATGTTGACCAGCTCGAAAGACTTACTCATAGCGCAAGGCCTCCACTGGCTGCAGCGAAGCGGCGCGATAGGCCGGATAAAGCGTTGAAACGAAGGAAAGCCCCAGCGCAATGGCCAATACTTGCACCACATCACTGACCACCATGCGAGCTGGCATTTCCTCTAAGAAGTAAACTTGCGCCGGAAACAGCTCGGCACCGGTCAAATAAATCAGCATTTGGCGGATTTCTTCAATATAAGCGCAAAATAGCGTGCCCAAACCAAGCCCCGCCAAAGTACCAACCACGCCAATGCTGGCGCCGGTGATGAAAAACACCCGCATAATCATCCCGCGGGTGGCGCCCATGGAGCGCAAAACGGCGATATCGCGCCCCTTATCGCGTACCAGCATCACCATGCCAGACACAATATTCAGCGACGCGACCAACAATATCATCGTCAAAATAAGGAACATGACATTGCGCTCGACTTCCAAGGCACCAGACAAGGTCTGATTGCGTTGGCGCCAATCGGCAATATAGTGATCGGGGCCGATGGCCGCCTGCAAAGCACCCAATCGCGCATCAATCATATCGGGGTCAGTCAAGGTCACGTCAATGCGGCCAGCTTGCGGCGGCGTGCTAAAGAATTTTTCAGCCTGAGCAATCGGCATGAAAATGAAATTTGTGTCAAATTCTGACATGCCAATACGAAAAATCGCGACCACGGGAAACTGCCTGACGCGCGGCGCCACGCCAAATGGGGTAACCGCACCTCGCGGAGCAATCAGCGAGAGTTTATCGCCAATGCTCAGATTGGCCTGTTCCGCCAGACGCACGCCAATGGCGACGCCTTTTTGCGCTTGCATGTCCTGCAATGATCCGGCCTCAATGGCATTGGCCAGACTCGGCATTAAGGTGATTTTATCCTCCGGCATGCCGCGCACCAAAACCCCACGCACAGTATTACCCGACGAAAACATCGCCTGCCCTTCAACCATGGGGGTTGCCAGCACCACGCCGTCAATGGCTTGCAAAGCGTCGGTCAGACTTTGGCGATCGCTAAATTGCCCCGAATAGGCAGCAATTTCAGCATGGCCATTAACCCCTAAAATCCGGTCTAAAAGATCGGCGCGAAACCCAGACATTACCGCCATCACGACGATCAGCGTGCCAACACCGAGCATAATACCGAGAAAAGAAATCGCAGAAATCACCGAGATAAAACTCTCGCGACGGCGGGCGCGCAAATACCGCCCCGCAATCTGCCATTCTAATGCGTTAAATGCTTTCATTCATGCCTCACGCAGGGGGTTGCGACATTATTTTGATGGCGGCTTCAAGAGCAACCGTTTGCTTCTCGCCGGTCACGCGATTTTTAATTTCAACCTCACCAGCCTTGGCACCGCGCGGCCCAATCACAGCCTGCCATGGAAGACCAATCAAATCCATGGTTGAAAACTTGGCACCAGCGCGCTCATCGCGATCATCATAGAGAACATCTAAATTATGATCGGTTAAGTTCTGATAAAGCTGCTCGCATAGAGCGTCGGTCGCGTCATCGCCGGGTTTGAGATTAATCAGACCAATATGAAACGGCGCCACTGCCCAAGGCCACACAATCCCCTCGTCATCATGGCAGGCCTCAATAATGCCACCAACCAGCCGCGACACGCCGATCCCATAAGACCCCATGTGAACCGGCACATCCTTGCCGTTCGGGCCGGTGACCAGCGCTTTCATGGCATTGGAATATTTAGTGCCAAAATAGAAAATATGACCAACTTCAATGCCGCGCGCCGTCAACCGCTTGTCTTCCGGCACCTCGGCTTCAAATTTGGCGGCATCGTGCATTTCGTCGCTGCGCGCGTAATGCTGCGTATAGCCGTCAATCACCGGCGTTAAATCCGCCGTGTAATCTGCTTCTGGCACCGGTTGGGTTAGCACATCAGAATGGCAAAACACTTCACTCTCGCCGGTTTCCGCCAGAATAATAAACTCATGGCTCAAATCACCGCCGATTGGCCCCGTATCAGCAGCCACAGGTATCGCCTGCAATCCCATGCGCTTAAAACTCCGCAAATAAGATACAAAGATTTTTTGGTAGGCGCGCCGCGCATTGGCTTCGTCAATGTCGAAACTATAACCGTCTTTCATCAAAAATTCGCGTCCACGCATGACCCCAAAACGCGGGCGGATTTCATCGCGGAACTTCCACTGAATATGATACAGATTGCGCGGCAATTCCTTATAGCTGCGCACGCTATCGCGGAAAATTTGAGTGATCAGCTCTTCATTAGTTGGCCCATATAAAAGGTCGCGGTCATGGCGGTCGGTAATGCGCAACATTTCCTTGCCGTAATCATCATAACGCCCCGACTCACGCCAGATTTCAGCCGGTTGCAAGGTCGGCATCAGCATTTCAAGCGCCCCCGCTAAGGCTTGTTCTTGGCGGACAATATCGGCGATTTTATTGAGTACGCGCAGCCCCAAGGGCAGCCAACTGTAAATGCCAGCAGAACTTTGCCGCACCATGCCAGCCCTTAGCATAAGCCGGTGCGAGACAATTTGAGCTTCGGCTGGGTTTTCTTTCAAAACCGGCAGGAAATAATTGCTTAATCGCATGAGGTTAACCTTCTGAGAGAATCTTATCTTAAGTCTTAACATGTCGCCAAGAAGGCGCAAGCAAACTTCATACACCTGCATTATTTTCGTGACACGGGTGAATTAATTTCCTAATTTTGTTTCGTGGATTGGAATTAAGTTCCTAGGTTTTGGGAGGAGCCTCCCGGTGAGCATTGCTCCTGGGGCACACAATAGCGGAGCCTCTGGCTCCGCTATTTTTTTGTCTGCCGCCGATGTTTTACCGCTAAGATTTGAGCGTCGGCAAAAATGGCAGGTTGAAATCAACCATAAGATCTGACGTCAAAACATAATATAGAACGGCATAGAGAACCAAAGCGATCAGTGTCGTCCACAGGAGTTTCTTGCCAATACGTGGCTGAACTGGCGCGCTGGTGGTTGAGCCGGGCACAATGTCGCCAGCCTCATCTTGCGACACCACCCCGAAAGGCAGCACCATAAACAGCGTTAGAAACCAAACCATGCCGTAAATCGCACAGCCAAATATAAAACTAATTTCAATCATCAACGTCTCTCCTTCGGCTCAAACTATTATACGCGTACGAAACTCACAACAACCGTCGGCTTTTTACCCCAGCGGCGCGCCATTTCACGACGGATACCATTGCGCATCGAGGTTGCCGCCTTTTCCGGTGTCAATCGACCATTCGATGGAATCGCTCGCTCAACCGCATCCAAGGCCCAATCGGCCAGACGGACAGTGCCATCATCTTCCGGAACACCGACCAATTCAACGCTCGGCACGCCCGCCAAACGGTCCGCCGCATCAAGTGGTATGGCAACAAACACGGCCCCATTATACGACAGGCTCCGCCGTTCTTTGACCGGCAACGCCTTATTGTCGAGAATGACATTGCCATCAATATAGAACCTGCCATGCGGCACCACATCAACGACCTCCGCCGCCCCTGGCCAAATGCGTAGCATATCGCCATTGTGAATACGCACAGGTTCGGGCACTTGCAATTGCTTGGCCAACTCGGCATGGGCCATTAAATGGCGATGCTCGCCATGTACCGGCACCGCAATACGTGGCCGCGCCCATTGATACATGTCTTTCAGCTCGTCAATGCACGGGTGGCCTGAGACGTGCAAGTCCTTGCCATTGGGCAAAACAATTTCGACGTCCAAAGCAGCCAGTTGATTTTGCATGCCCATGATTTCCGCTTCATTGCCTGGAATCATTTTCGATGAGAAAATCACTTTATCGCCGGATTCTACTGTTAAATGCGGATGCGTGCCCGACGCCATGCGCCCCAAAGCAGCGCGGCTTTCGCCCTGACTTCCAGTGCAGCAAATCAGCAGTTTTTCTGGCGGCAGATAACCGGCGTCAGCCTCTTCGACCAATTCTGGAAACTGCGTCAAATAACCGGTTTTGCGCGCCGCTTGATAAATTTTGTGCATGCCGCGTCCGGCCAAACATAAATGCCGGTCACTGGCCACGGCGGCCTGCGCAATACTGGCGAGACGCGCAACATTGGAGGCAAATGTGGTGATAATCACGCGCCCGCTGCTGGCTTTGACGACGTCTTGCAAAG
>CALEFA010000019.1 GCA_937876775.1 uncultured Rhodobiaceae bacterium
GTCCAAAGTGGCGGCATGGAAATCATTGTCGCCAATGTCGCTGATACAGCGGATTTTTTCCAAATCATCATTGCTCAAAATTGGCTGCGCCACTTCAAGGCGTTTTTGCCCCGATGTGCCCTCCAAGTCGAGCAGGTTTGGCCGCGGGCCAATGAAGGAGACCAATGACATCACCAATTCTTCGCGAATAGGGTCAATCGGTGGGTTGGTCACTTGCGCAAAATTTTGTTTGAAATAGGCATATAGCGGCTTTGACTGGTCAGACAAAGCAGCCAGTGGCGTATCCGTGCCCATGGAGCCAATGCCCTCTTCGCCATTTTGCAGCATTGGCGTCATCAGGAATTTCAAATCTTCTTGCGTATAACCAAAGGCTTTTTGTTGTGCCAAAAGCGGCAGCACAGAGCTGGCGTGCGGCTCACCTTTTGATAGAGGCAATTCTTCCAATTTGATTTGCGCCCGCGCCAGCCACTCATCATAGGGGTGTGAGGCGGATAATTCGGCTTTGATCTCATCATCGGAAATAATCCGGCCTTGCTCCATATCAATAAGCAACATTTTGCCCGGCTGGAGACGCCATTTTTCGATAATTTTTTCTTCTGCGGCCAGTAACACACCCATTTCAGAGGCCATGACAACGCGATCGTCAGAGGTCACATAATAGCGCGCCGGACGCAGACCATTGCGATCAAGCGTGGCGCCAATTTGGCGACCATTGGAAAAAGCAACAGCAGCCGGGCCATCCCATGGCTCCATGAGGGCTGCATTATATTCGTAAAAGGCGCGGCGCTTTTCATCCATTAATGGATTGCCCGCCCAAGCTTCGGGAATCAGCATCATCATCGCATGTGCCATGGAATAACCGCCCATGACCAAAAGCTCGAGAGCGTTATCAAAACACGCCGAGTCAGATTGGCCTTCTTGAATTAGCGGCCAAAGTTTTTTCAAATCATCGCCGAACAGCGCTGTTTTCAAAGTCTCTTCGCGCGCTGCCATCCAATTGACATTGCCGCGAACCGTATTGATTTCACCATTATGGCAAATCATCCGGAAAGGTTGCGACAGCGACCATGTGGGGAAAGTGTTGGTTGAAAACCGCTGGTGAACCAGGGCCATGGCTGAGACCGTGTCAGGGTCGCGCAGGTCATGGTAAAACGGCCCAAGCTGGCTCGACAGCAAAAGCCCCTTATACAGAACCGTGTAGGACGACAAAGACGGAATATAGAAGAAATTCTTGGCTTCGGCCATTTTGGCTTTGGCCACATCAAGCTCAATCAAGCGGCGGATAACAAATAGATCGCGCTCAAATGCATTTTGCTCTGCGTCATTGCCTTGGGCGATGAAGAATTGGCGGATAACTGGCTCGGTTGGCACAATTGAATAGCCCAAATCACTATTGTCGACGGGCACATCGCGCCAGCCCAAAAGCACATGGCCTTCGGCCCCAATATGGCTGGCAACAAGCGCTTCAATTTTTGCCCGACACGCGTCATCTGGTGGCAGAAAAATCATGCCAACGCCATATTTGCCCTCGGCTGGCAGGTCGAAGCCAAGATCAGCCGTGACTTTGCGGAAAAACCCATCTGGAATTTGCAGCAACATGCCAACACCGTCGCCAGCTTTTGGGTCGGCGCCAACGGCACCGCGGTGCTCAAGATTTTCGAGAATGGTCAGACCATCGCGGACGATATCATGGCTTTTGACATTTTTAATATTGGCAACAAAACCAATACCGCAAGCGTCATGCTCATTGGCCGGATCATATAGACCTTGGCGTTCAGGCAAGCCGTTGCGCGCGGTTGACGCGGGCGATGACAAATTATTAAGGGGCTGCTTTTTCATGCTGCCGTCTCCACTCGTCGCAAAGCTTGGCTGGCTAGAAATCCAACGTCGGCTTCATCATCCTCTAAAAACTCTGGTTTATCGTCAGAGCACTCATCTTCATCACACCGCGGCTAAACCGCGGTGGCGATGCCAAACGGCACTATAAGGGCAAGTGGGGTAAAAATTCAAGTAAATTGGTCAATGTTGTTGACCTAATTTGCTGAAAATAAATATCCAAACGCCGGAAAACTGGGGTTTTTTACTCCGCTGATAAAATCGCGCCGAGATGTCGCAGTTCAGTTTAGCGGTTTTTTGGCACTCTAAGCTTGCTGATGGCGGAAAAACCCCGCAATCGACTTCAGAGCCGCGCGCGATTCTGGCACCATTTTATGGCCGATTTGATGCACATGCGGCATGTCATGCCAAATTTCCAATTCTGCTGACACGCCCGCCGCCTTGGCATTATCGACCAGACGGGTGCTGTCATTGAACAATACTTCTTCACTGCCAACCTGCACAAACATGGGCGGCAAGCCAGATAAGTCCGCATAGAGAGGCGAAATAAGCGGATGATCGGCAGCCGCGTCGCCGCGATAAAAATCAATCACCTCGCCAATGCGCGACACATCAATCATTGGGTCGCGGTCGGCGCGTTGGGTATGCGAGTCGCCGGTGACCAGCAGGTCAACCCATGGTGATAATAAGGCGACGGCTTTTGGTTGCGGCTTGCTCTTTTGTTTTAAGGTCAGCATTAAAGCCATGCTCAGCCCGCCGCCAGCACTATCACCAGCGAGGAAAATATTTTCTGGTGCAAACCCCTTGTTGAGCAAAAAATCATAAGCAGCTTCGGCGTCTTCAACGGCTGCCGGAAACGGGTTTTCAGGCGCCAAACGATAATCTGGCACCAGAGCCTGAAAGCCACCATAAGCGCAAAATTGACTGACCATGGAGCGGTGGGTTGCTGGGCTGCCCATCACATATCCGCCGCCATGTAGATATAATAAAACCGTCTTGGCCTGCGGGTCGCCGAGCCATTCGGTGTAACAGCCATTAATGGTCTCGGTTCGCGTCGGGGCCTTTGAGCGAGTCAGCGAGCCCAATAGGCCGCCGCCGCTCATTCTTTCGCGCGCCAAGCGCACGCCCTCTGGGCCATTTGGTAAAAGTCCACCTCGCAATAATTTACGCAATAAGGCGACATAAAGTTTTGATCTCAAACTAGCCATTGGCAACACCTCACGAGAATAAACGTTTACATTAGGACAAAAGCCAACGGCTGGCGATAAAAAACCCCGACCAGCGGGGAGGGGACTGGTCGGGGCAAAGGTTATCGGAGGGCCACGCCTTAAGCGGCTTTGAGGCTTTGTCCGATGGCGATTTTGCGCGGTTTCTCGGCTTCGGGAATCTCGCGCACCAGATCGATAAACAGCAATCCATTCACCATATCGGCGCCATTTACTTTAACGTCGTCAGCGAGATGAAACTGTCGCTCAAAATCACGATTTGTGAAGCCGCGATAAAGAATTTCGGTTTTCTCTGCGCTGGGTTCGGTCTTGCGAACACCTGATACGGTCAAAATATTGCCGCGTTGTTCAAGTTGGATTTCATCGCGGTCAAAACCAGCGACGGCCATTGAAATGCGATAGTCCAATTCGCC
>CALEFA010000020.1 GCA_937876775.1 uncultured Rhodobiaceae bacterium
AACAAGAAGGCGCTCCCCAGCAAGATAGCGACGAGACCGAGGATGAACCGGCAATTGTGCAAGTTTTCTGGCGTCCTAAGCCGCCGCGCCGGACCGCAAAAGCTAAGGGCAAAAAACCGGCTCAAGCGAATGGCAAAACGCGGGGTAACCAAAACCGCGCAGCTGCGCCGCCGCCGAAACGACAAAAGCAAGCAGATCCGAATTCACCCTTTGCGGTTTTACAATCGCTATCCTTGGGCGGTAAGGACAGCAAAGAGACTGACGGATAACAATGACGCAACAAGGTCTGCCTGCCGCCTCAGCCCCCATGCGGGCCGATAAATGGCTATGGCACGCACGGTTTTTCAAAACCCGCACGCTCGCCACGCGATTTGTTGGCAATGGGAATTTGCGCATCAACGCCACCAAACAGACCCGCGCCAGCGCGCAATTGCGGGTTGGCGATATTTTGGTTTTTAGCTTGAACGACTATATCCGCACCATTGAAGTGGTTGCCCTCAGCAGCCGACGGGGCCCTGCACCCGAAGCGCAAGCCCTATATATCGACCATGATCCGCCGCGCCCTAAGACAGCAGAGGAAAAAACCGCTTTTCGCCCGAGTGGTAGTGGCCGCCCAACTAAAAAACAACGTCGGCAAATAACTGCCTTTATCGATAAAAGCGTAGATGACGAGTAAATTTCTCTAAGCAATTGTAAGACGCGCCATAACAAGCTAAAAGCATGGGCATGCTTGATAGATTGAAAAAACTTTTTAATAGCCCTGCAACGAGCAGCGCCCCTGAAACCGCAGATCGTCTGCATGTGGCGGCCGCAGCCTTATTGGTGCGGGCAGCGCAGATTGATGGTCACATTGATGACGGTGAGGCGGCACTCTTGAAACGCCTCATTGGCCCTTATTTTGGTCTCAGCGAAACTGAGGCACAAGAATTGCTCGATCAGGCCCATGCAGCGGTTGATGCGGCCAATGATTTGTTTCAGTTCACTCAATTGATCAATACCAATTTCGACGAAAGCCATAAACAAATGTTGATGCAATTGCTCTGGCAAATCGTGCTCAGCGATGGTGTGGTTGATGATTATGAAGCCAACTTGCTTCGCCGCGTAGCTGGGCTTATACATGTGAGCGATCAAGACGCAGGGGCAGCCCGCAAGGCCGCTGAAACTGCCCTTACCGCCAAGCTCGACTAAAGATTAGGATTATTCAATGACATATATTGTGACCGACGCCTGCATTAAATGTAAATACACTGACTGTGTTGAAGTGTGCCCCGTTGATTGTTTCTATGAGGGCGAAAACATGTTGGTTATTCATCCCGACGAATGCATCGATTGCGGCGTCTGCGAACCAGAATGCCCAGCCGAAGCGATTAAGGCCGATACAGAGCCGGGGCTTGAGAAATGGCTCGACCTGAATACAAAATATGCCGATATCTGGCCCAATATAACGATCAAAAAAGACGCGCCTGCGGATGCCGACGACTTCCTCGGCAAGGAAAATAAATTTGAAGAGCATTTTTCTGCCGAAGAAGGCGAAGGCGATTAGTCCAACTTTTCGCAACAATTGAAAATTGCCGATTTTTGTGATACACACTTTATTTGTTAATGGCGTCACGCCTTAAACTATTTTTGACGGCTAAACCGTCTCGGAGAGCTCATTATGGCGACCACGCGCAAAGTTGCAGCAAAACCTGCGGCCAAAAACCCTGCCCGAAAAAAACCAACAGCAAAGAAAACCACCGCACCAAAAACAACGGCAGCAAAGCGGCCAGCGGCCAAAAAGCCCGCCGCAACTAAAAAGCCGGTAGCGAAAAAACCAGTCGAAAAGAAAACAACCGCCAAAAAGCCAGTTGCAAAAAAACCTGCGGCTAAAAAACCGGCTGCCAAGAAACCCGCCGCCAAAGAGGTGGTGCGGCGTTCAGCACAGGGCTTCAAGGTCGCTGAATATGTTGTCTATCCAGCTCATGGTGTCGGTCAGGTGACGGAAATTGTCACCCAAGAAGTCGCTGGCATGTCTTTAGAAATGTTTGTCGTCAATTTTGAAAAAGAGAAAATGGTGTTGCGCGTGCCCCTCGATAAAGCCTCGCAAATTGGCATGCGCAAACTGGCCGAACCAAGCATTCTAGATGGCGCCATGAAAACGCTTAAAGGGCGCGCTCGCGTTAAACGCACCATGTGGAGCCGTCGGGCGCAGGAGTATGAAGCGAAAATCAACTCAGGCGATTTGATTGCCATTTCTGAAGTTGTCCGCGATCTGTTCCGCAATGAAAATCAGCCCGAGCAATCTTATTCCGAACGCCAGCTTTATGAGCGCGCGCTTGAGCGCATGGCGCGTGAAGTCGCAACGATTGATAAAGTGACTGAGGATGAAGCGATTGTCGAATTAGAGGCCATCCTTGCCAAAACTACCGGTGGCGCGCGTCGCCAGCCTGATACCGATGGCGCCTAGGAAATTTTTCTGAAATAAATGTGAACCAAATGACCCGCGGCGACGTACCTCTTAATAGGAGATACACATATGGCTCATTTAGATACGCAAGAAACAGTTCAATCAACTCGCCGTTTTATTAAAAAGGCGATGCAGTTGCCGCTATTGGAGCTGGAGCACGAACAAGCTCTAGCGCGGAAATGGGCGGAGACCCAGGATGAAAAGGCGCTCCACGAGTTAACAAGTGCCCATATGCGCCTTGTCGTCGCGCTGGCCAGCAAATTCAGAAACTATGGCCTTCCCATGGCTGACTTAATTCAAGAGGGCAATATTGGCCTGATGCAGGCAGCCAATCGCTTTGACGCTGATCGTGAAGTCCGTTTTTCGACCTATGCAGGTTGGTGGATCCGCTCGGCCATTCAAGACTATGTTTTGCGTAATTGGTCAATTGTACGCACCGGCACAACGGCTGCGCAAAAGTCTTTATTTTTCAACATGCGTCGTTTGCGAGCCAAAATTAACGATATCGGTAGCAATATGACCCACGAAAGCCGAGATTACGTAGCCCGCGAATTGGGGGTGCGAGTCGAGGATGTCGAGCGCATGGAAGGCCGGATGGAGGGCAATGACCGCTCTTTGAACGCCACCATCTCCGACAAATCTGGCGATGGAAATGTGACCGAATGGCAAGACCTTTTGGTCTGCGACCGCGCCCTGCCCGACGATGAAGTTGGCGACAAATTGGACACGCACCAGCGTAAAAACTGGATTAGCGATGCGCTTGAAAACCTTACCCCACGCGAGCTGGTTATTATTCGCTCGCGTCGTTTGACCGAGGAAACTGTGACCTTGGAACGGCTTGGCGATGAATTGGGGATTTCTAAAGAACGCGTGCGCCAAATTGAGCATGAAGCGCTCGGTAAGTTGAAAAATATTCTGCTGGAAAAAACCGACGGCGACCCGCAACACGCTGGTTTGATTTAGTTAATTGGCAATCAATTTGAGCCGTTGACCCGGCTCAATAACGTCGCCATTTTTTAAACCGTTGAGCACCATAAATAGTGACTGCTTATCGCTACCACCATCGGCCATTAGTCGGCTAAGGCTAGCAATGCTATCGCCAGCTTGCACCGTAATAATAGATAAGCGCAAAGGCTTGATGGCCTCAGCTGCCGCTTCGCTCAAGAAATTAATATTCTGACGCAGACTGGCAAAAGCGCTTTCGGCATTGCTCTGCTGTCCTGATGGGGCAATCACACCAAATCGGAAAACCTTTCCATCTTCATAGTCAATGGCCAATAAATGGGCGACCCCCTCCTTGGTTTTGACCTTGCCCATGGCGGCTTTGCGACGGTTGATGGTGGTTTTTTGAGTGCGCCCCACGTGCCCTGTTGGACCCCAAATATCATTGACATACTCTGCCAGACCTAGCCCCTTGGGAATCGGCGCAACATCAAAAATAATTTTCACACCGACCCGATGTTCCGCCGTTACTTTGTCAGCTGAGTTGGTGAGTTGGAACCCTGGCGGCACTTTAAATGAAATGCGCAAATCGGGGTGAGAAAAACGACGGCCATTAACCACCCCCTGTTCGACCCCATCGCCATATAGCAACCCATCAATCACCGACAAATATCTAGAGGCATTGACTTGCGTGCTGGTTGGCAATTTTTTGGCGTCTGCTTTTTCACTCGCTTTCTCAACACGTTCGCGGGTGTTGGGGTGACTGTCGAACCAACCAGTAGAGCTTTTTCCATCACGACCAGACTTGTAAGCGGCATAACGCCCCAGAGATTCCAGAAAATCTGCTTGCGCATGTGGATCATACCCTGCGCGCGCCAAAGCAGCGATGCCTAGGTTATCCGCTTCATATTCTTGTTCACGGCTATAACCCGCCAACAAGGCGCCGCCGCCTATATTAATAAGATCTTGGGTCAAGCCGACATCAACACCGCTAGCCGAACTAACCACCGCGCCAAGTACTGCCGCCAATACGGCCGTGCCCTGAGCCGTCGACTGCCGCTTTACGCTATGGCGAGCCGTTACATGGGCAATTTCATGACCGATAACACCCGCCAATTCGGCTTCGTTATTGGCCAGCGCCAACAGTCCCCGCGTGACATAAGTATAGCCACCGGGCAAGGCAAAAGCATTGACGATGGGCGTGTCTAAAACGGTAATGCGATAGGCTTGGTTGGGGTCATCAGAAGCATTGGCAATGCGCTGCATCACATTCTCAACATAGGCCTTTACCCGTGCATCATTGTAAACACCACCATACTCTTCAATGATTTTGGGATGCAGCCGCGCACCAATTTTAACTTCTTCTTGCGGGTCAATTTGCGGCACCCCACAAGCCGCTAAGAAAAGCACTAGAAAACAGCCCAGCAACCGCGCCTGCACGCCTTTCGCGGGCTTGCGTTTTTGCTTTATCTCAAGATAGCTCACAGCGGGCACAACCAGTCTCCTTTTGACCTGATTGTCGTTGAAGCCATGGATTTTTTCAAGAGCCGTGCGCCATTGCAAATGAATTACAGCATCAAATCGGCTAATTTGCGTCGGTGATAGCGAGCGTCTCCGTGCAGCGCCGAACACCATATGGCGCGACGGCGGTATAGTTGTGCATCGCAATCATAGGTAAAGCCAAAACCGCCATGAAACTGGATGGCGCGGTCAGATGCGAAAGAAAATGCTTCATTGGCTTCGGCTTTGGCCATGCGCACAGCCACTTCCCCTTCACCTTGCTGATCAAACAGATAAGCGGCACTGTATAAATGCGAGCGCGCACGCTCATAGCCCATATGAGCATCGACCATCGTGTGTTTCAATGACTGATAGCTGCCGATTAGCTTCCCGAACTGTTTGCGGGTTTTGAGATAATCCAGCGTATAATCAATGACATTATATGCGCCACCAACCATTTCAGCAGCCAATAGCAATGAGCTAGCTAACTCAATATGAGCCAATGTCTCCGTGGCTTTCGACGGTTCCAACAGGCTATCGGCATCCACACAAACACCGTTTAAATCAAGCGCATAAGACCGACGCGTGTCATCAATGATTTGCTCGCGGCTCATCGCCCCCTCGGCAAGGGCGGCGCGCGGGACAATGACCAAGGCAGGCTTGTCATCATAGAGAACAGAGACAATAAACAACTCAGCTTGCAGCGCATCGGTGACTAAAAATTTGCGGCCCGACAAGACCAATCCTTGATCGGTCTGACTTGCCGTACAGCTAATATTTTCCAGGTTCCAATCAGCGTGTTCTTCGCATAGCGCCAAAGTTGCCGGTGTCCCTGAGGCCAAAGCTGGTAAGTACTTTTGCTGATGTTGGCTGGTGCCAGCGTGCAAAATAGCCTGCGCCGCAATGATGGTGGACACAAATGGCAAGGCCATTAATTGGCGTCCCATTTGCTCAACAATCGGCACCAGCTCGCCAAGTCCAAGCCCAATACCGCCAAATTCTTCTGGCACACCAATACCCAACCATCCCAGTTCGGCAATTTCGTTCCAAACCGCTGGGTCAAAACCTGTGTCGTCGTCAAGCAGCTTGCGTACTTGATCAATGGGCGATTTATCACGGCAGAAATTTTGGGCAATATCAATTAATTGCGCTTGTTCCTCGCTCAATCCAATGCTTGGGGTCAGGCCGGCATTAGTTAAAGCTGACATATGTCTCTCCTTTGACGCGGTTGAGCCTTAGCCTTTCGGCAAGCCCAAAACATGCTCACCAATAATATTGCGCTGAATTTGTGACGTTCCGCCCCCAATGGTGGCCGAAAAACTATTCAAATAGCCACGCTGCCAAACGCCATTGTCATGGGCTTGCGGGTCACCGACATAATAGGCGGCGCGCGTGCCTTGCATAGCGATGGCAAAGGCATTCAGACGTTGATAAAAATCAGTACTGGCCAGCTTGCTTCCCAGCGCTAGCGACATTGGCCGGTCTTGTGCCAAAGGTTGAATTTTATCGCGGCGGCTATTCAGGCCTAAAGCGCGAGCTTCTGTCATCAGGGCGACTAATTCCTCGCGAATGGCCGGATCTTCAATCGCTGGCTTGCCATTGATTTGCGCATGGCGCGCCAAATCAAGAATATCGGCTGGGTCGGCTGACATCATCACATGCCCACCTGCCTGACCCGAACGCGCGCCGCGCTCATATTCCAATGTTTGCATGGCAATTAACCAGCCCTCGCCCTCTTGCCCCATTAAACACGAAGCGGGAATGCGGGCATTGTCAAAAAATGTTTGGGTAAAACCATACTCCCCAGTCAGTTTACGAATTGGCACGGTCTCAATGCCCTGCCCTTTCATTGGCGCGAGGAAAAAGCTCAAACCTTTATATTTGTTCTCGGCTTCTGGGTTTGTGCGAGCCAGCAAAATCATATAATCGGCGTAATTGCCCTGCGTCGTCCAAATTTTCGAGCCATTGATGACATACTCATCGCCCTCGCGCACGGCGCGGGTCTGCGCATTGCCGAGGTCAGAGCCGTGGTCAGGCTCGGAAAACCCTTGGCACCAAATTTCTTCGGCCGACAAAATCCCTTTAATATATTTTTTCTTTTCTTCTTCTGACCCGCGGTCGAGCAATAGCGGCCCCGTCCAGTTCAAGCCGATAGCATTGAGCATAATCGGTGTGCGCTCAGCCGCCATGGCTTTGGTTGCCACATCTTGGAAAGCTCTATCAAGGCCGCCGCCACCATATTCTTTTGGCCAGTGGGCGCCCAAATAACCTGCTTCATAGACCTTATTTTGCCAATCGCGCAAAAACTCAAACTGCTGGTCTTGGCCTACCTCCATAAAGGTCAAAGGCAGCATGAAATCTACCTCTCGAGGCGTGTTCTCAGCAAACCAAGCTTCCGCTTGCTGCTTAAACTCTTGCAGTTGTTTTTGATCTACAGCTGTCATGTCTCTCTCCCGTCAATGAGCCTTTCAGCTTAACCAGTTGCGTCAAAGCACGCCAGCCTTTTGGCATCTGGCTCAACGGCAAAATGTCACGCCTGTAACTTCAATTATGGCAAGTTTTACGATAGGCTGTGTTCAGGCTGGTCCCGTAGCTCAGTTGGATAGAGCACCAGATTCCTAAT
>CALEFA010000021.1 GCA_937876775.1 uncultured Rhodobiaceae bacterium
CGGCCCTGATCTGTTTGTGTGTCGGCTTGTTTGTCCATTTTATCCATGTCGAGTTCCTAGCAATCTGCATTGTCTGCGGCAAGCATTTCGCGGGCTTGCTGACTATCTTTACTGATTTGTTGTTTCAACGCATCAAGGCCGTCAAATCTTTGTTCTGGCCGAATAAAATGCATCAGCGCGACATCTAGCGTGCAGCCATAAACATCATCTGCGAAATCAAATAAATGCGTTTCCAGGCGTGGTGCATCGGTGCCAACAGTTGGCCGCAAACCCAAATTGGCGACGCCATCGAAAACCTGACCGGCGAGAGCACCATCTTGAATTTCAGCGCGCACCGCATAAACGCCAAATTTTGGCTGTAAATAATCGTCCAAGGCCATATTCGCGGTTGCAAAGCCAATGGTGCGTCCACGTTGGTCGCCTTGTGCCACAATGCCCTCAATCGACCAATGATGGCCGAGCAGCGCGGCGGCGATTTGAGGCGCCCCGTCGCGCAAAGCCGCCCGCACGGCAGATGATGAATAAGGCGTGTCACTATCGGGCTGGTTTTCGGCCAGCGTACGAATGACCTCGAAGTTATGTTTGGGGGCAAAAGCTTCAAGCATGTCGACATCGCCACGACGGTCTTTGCCAAAACGGAAATCATGGCCAATAGCGACACCGCGAATATTGAGACTGGCGGCCAAAATATTGTCGATAAAATTTTCCGCCGAACAACTCGCCATAGCCGCGTCAAACGGGAGGGCAAGGGTGAAATCAACACCTTTATCAGCCAATAATCGCGCCCGCGTTGTTAGACGTGTTAGGCGAAATGGCGGACTATCGGGAGCAAAAAACTGGCGCGGGTGCGGGTCAAACAACATGACCCCCAACGGGCAATTCATGGCCTCAGCTTTTTCACGGGCTTTAGCGATGACCGCTTGGTGACCCAAATGCACGCCATCGAAATTGCCAATGGCAATTAAGCCGCCGCGAAGGGCGTCGGTCAGCTCATCAAGATGGCGCAAAAGTCGGACCGGTTTGGCAGTTAACTCATTCATGGCAAATGTTTAGCCTGCACGGCGCATGCGCACAAGACCTTCGGTGTCATGGTCTACCAAGCCAAGTGCCGTTGGGCAAAAGCCGCATAGGTGTTTTCTTCGGCTAGAACCTTGGCGATTTCTTCTGGCGTCTCCATAGCGCGGCCCATGGCACCAGCTAAACCGCCGGTGATGAACAGCGCATCAATGCCAGCATTTGCCGCGCCCGGCATATCGGTTTTCGGGCCATCGCCAATCGCCAGCGCCCGTACATCGGGTGTATCGACGCCCAGCATTTGCGCCAGAATCGATTGTGCGCGCTGATAAACAGCCGGATAGGGTTTCCCCAGCCAAATCACTTCGCCGCCGCTGTTCTCATAGACCTCGGCCACCGCACCGCTGCAGTAAATCACCTTGTCGCCGACTTGCACGAGACGGTCAGGATTGGCGCATATCAGCTGCTTGCCAAGCGCCAACCATGTGGCGATGGCATGTTTATAGTCATCGGGGGTTTCGACGCTGTCGTCGTAAAGGCCAGAGAAAAGGATGAAGTCGGCCGCCTCCATGTCGCAAAATTCGATATCAATACCAGCTATCAAATCGGCGTCTTTGTCGGGCCCTAAGTGGAAACATGTTTGCCCTAAGGCGCCGCGTTCCTCGAGCAGGCTGCGGGCTGCATCGCCAGATGTCAAAATGCCATCATAAGCGTCGCCGCGCACGCCAATCTCATCAAGCCGGGCTTGGACAGTGGCGGCCGGACGTGGGGCGTTTGATAATAGCAGAACCTTGCCACCGGCTTGGCGGAAAGCCAGAAGGGCTTCATCAGCGCCAGCAAATGGGGTTTCGCCATTGTGCAGCACTCCCCAGACATCGCAGATGACGGCGTTATAAGCGGTCGAAAGTTCCGACAAACTAGAGATGATTTTCGGGGCAGGCATTGGCATTCTCACTTAATGGCGGGTGTGGTTAAGGATATCGGAAGCTGGCCTGTGAAATTCCTCACGTCAAGACTTAAGCGCGCTTTGACGGAAAGAAAATTTCTGCTAGCGTGAGCCGAATTCTAATGGAGAGCGAAATGACACTATTTGATTTATCTGGTAAAAACGCCGTTATAACCGGTGCCTCACGCGGTATTGGCGAAGCCATTGCCCGCCGCATGGCCGAGCATGGTGCCAATGTGGTGGTTTCCAGCCGAAAGGCAGACGCTTGCGATGTTGTGACCAATTCAATTAACGAGCAATACCCTGACCGCGCCCTGACGGTGCCGTGCAACATTGGTGATAAGGCGCAATTGCAAAATCTCATTGATACGGCCAAGGCGCATTTCGGCAAAGTCGACATTCTTGTGTGTAATGCCGCCGTGAACCCGTATTTTGGGCCTTCCATGGATTGCCCAGATGATGCGTTTGATAAAATCATGAATAATAATGTGAAGTCGAACCATTGGTTGAGCAATATGGTGCTGCCAGAAATGCTGGCGCGCAAAGATGGCGTGATCATCATTATTTCGTCGATTGGTGGCATTAAAGGCTCACCTATGCTTGGCACTTATGGCATTTCAAAGGCCGCTGACTTCCAGCTGGCACGCAATATTGCGGTGGAGCATGGTGCAAAAAATATTCGCGCTAATGCGATTGCCCCAGGCTTGATCAAAACTTATTTTGCTCAAGCGCTTTGGGACAATCCTGATATTCTTGAGCAGTCGACTTCATCAACACCGCTGAAACGTATTGGTGTGCCAGATGAAATTGCTGGCGCGGCGGTCTTTTTAGCCAGTGAGGCGGGCGCTTTCATGACGGGTCAACAAGTGGTGATTGATGGCGGTCAAACCATCGCCTAGGGCTAATGGGTTACAATTCTTCAAATTAAACATTTACAATTGGGCTGAATATTTTTAACCCATTGTAAATGTTGATATTTACCCCGTTGCAATTAAACAACGAAATGTTCAGTTTAAACACGCACAGGTTGTGCAGCCAATATGGTTCCGTGGAAATAGGGTCTAATCCATCATCTCACTTTATTTCCTCCGCCCGGGCCAATTTATTGGAGACTGGTGGGCTTGGTCCACCAGTCAACCAATCAAAAGGCGATAATTTCACTTAATTGCCGATTTCGGGCTTTTTTATCGCTACATCCCTTGACACAAGCATCAGCGCTTCCTATCTCCATGAGGTAACTGGCACTCTCATCCCGAAAGTGCCAAAACCACCCTTCGTCAGATATAAACTGCCGGAGTTTTGATCAATAGGAGATCTAATTATGAAATTTCGTCCTTTGCATGATCGCGTATTAGTGCGTCGCTTAGATGAAG
>CALEFA010000022.1 GCA_937876775.1 uncultured Rhodobiaceae bacterium
TTGGCCTTGTTCGCGGGTCAGGTCGAGTTCGAGTTTTTCGCGCAATTGGTCAATCGTATCAAACGCCAAATATGGGTTAATGGCCTCTGCGCCATAGCCTGCGAGGCAGGCAAAATGGTGAATCTCGCGGGCTTCGCCGGTTTCGACAATCAACCCAGCCAAGGTGCGCAAATTGGCACGAATAAGGTGGTGATGCACAGCCGCAGTTGCCAATAGGGCAGGAATTGCCACGCGTTCAGCGCTCATCGCGCGGTCTGACAGAACAATGATATTCTCATGGCCATTCCGAATGGCGTTTTCCGCTTCGGCACAGAGCGCATCAATGCGGGTTTTGAGGCCATCGGCGCCCTCGGCGGCATTGAATGTCATGTCCAAAGTGGCGGCATGGAAATCATTGTCACTGACGTCGCTGATGCAACGGATTTTTTCCAAATCATCATTGCTCAAAATTGGTTGCGCGACCTCAAGGCGTTTTTGCCCCGATGATCCTTCCAAGTCGAGCAGGTTTGGCCGTGGGCCGATGAAGGACACCAATGACATAACCAATTCTTCGCGAATAGGGTCAATCGGCGGGTTGGTCACCTGCGCAAAATTTTGTTTGAAATAGGCATAAAGCGGCTTCGACTGATCTGACAAGGCGGCTAGTGGCGTATCGGTGCCCATGGAGCCGGTGCCTTCTTCGCCATTTTGCAGCATAGGCGTCATCAGGAATTTTAAATCTTCCTGCGTGTAACCAAAGGCTTTTTGTTGTGCCAAAAGCGGCAGCACGGAACTGGCATGCGGCTCACCTTTTGATACGGGCAATTCTTCTAATTTGATTTGCGTCCGTGCCAGCCACTCATCATAGGGATGCGAGGCGGATAATTCGGCTTTGATTTCGTCATCGGAAATAATCCGGCCTTGCTCCATATCAATAAGCAACATTCTGCCCGGCTGGAGGCGCCATTTTTCGATGATTTTTTCTTCTGCGGCCGGCAACACGCCCATTTCAGACGCCATCACAACGCGGTCGTCTGAGGTTACATAATAGCGCGCTGGACGCAGACCATTGCGGTCAAGCGTGGCACCAATTTGGCGACCATTTGAGAAAGCGACAGCCGCCGGGCCATCCCATGGCTCCATCAGGGCGGCATTATATTCGTAAAACGCGCGGCGCTTTTCATCCATCAATGGATTGCCTGCCCATGCTTCTGGAATCAACATCATCATCGCATGCGCCATGGAATAACCGCCCATGACCAAAAGCTCGAGGGCGTTATCAAAACTCGCCGAGTCAGACTGGCCTTCCTGGATCAGCGGCCAAAGTTTTTTCAAGTCATCGCCGAACAGCGCTGTTTTCAATGTTTCTTCGCGCGCTGCCATCCAATTCACATTGCCGCGCACAGTATTGATTTCACCATTGTGGCAAATCATCCGGAAAGGTTGCGACAGCGACCATGTGGGAAAAGTGTTGGTTGAAAAGCGTTGGTGAACCAGCGCCATGGCCGAGATGGTGTCGGGGTCGCGCAGGT
>CALEFA010000023.1 GCA_937876775.1 uncultured Rhodobiaceae bacterium
TCTGTCGTCGCACCAATGTTACCTTTAATGGTGACGGCCAAAGCCGGTGTTGCCAGCATTGTGCCTGCCATAAGAGCCGCCGCTAAAGTTACTTTTTGCATAGTGAAATCCTTTTCTACAAATAATCAAACGCAATTAGGAGACGCTATGGAGTGTTCGGAAACCGGTCAATCGACGCTATCTTCAACTGATTTTTCCAAATGTTACAAAAGTGTGACAATAAAATGACAAAAATGTCACTTTTTTGAGGCTGTTTATGGGTTCCAGCTGGGAGGAGACAAAAAAAGGGCCGGTTCTACAAGAAAACCGGCCCTTTGATCATGAGTAAGTGTTGTATTTATGCATCACTTTCAGTGACCGCCACGTGCCAGATAATCAGGCCGAAGGCGATTTTGTTCAATACATCCGCGAGGTTATAAATGATGTTCAGGGTACCTGAATCAACGCCTGAGCCCATATAGCCGAGGTAATAACCAATTGGATAAATTGCCCAACCGAAAGTCACAATATTGCGCATCAGTTTAAAGGCTGATTGAACCGCTGGGCTAGCATCAGCTGAGCTAATGCGGCTTGCTTCACCGAGGAAGATTTCATACAGGACAACCAACCAGAAGAAGGTGCCGATAATGAAACCAGCGGTTACGTTGATGTAGCCAGCTTCGCCCAAATAACCAAACACCAGCATCAATGTTGTGCCGATTAGCAAACGCCAGAACACGCCTGTTGGCACTTTGGTGATGGCGGCGAGAATCAAGAAGAACTCAACCATCAAAAGCGGCACCGTAATCAGCCAGTCAATGTAACGATAAACTGTTGGGGTTTCGCCAGTCGAAATCCAGACATCGCGCATATAGAAATAATGCACGGCAGCGACCAGTGTCACCAAGCCTGAAACAGTTAGAGACGTTTTCCATTTCGCTTGAACGCGGTCACGCTCAATGAAGAAGAAAACAGTGGCGGCCACGAGAGCCATTGAAATTAGCCAGAATGAGATACCAACGAAATCATTTGGCTGTAAATTGGCTTCAGCCGCGACGGCCATAGATGGCAAAGCAGTTAAACCCAACGCACCGAAAGCAGCGATGCAACTATTACGCAAATTAAACATAAACATTCCTCCCGTTATGTCGGCTATCATAGTAGCGTGCTAAAATGTCGCATCAAGTAAAAAATCACCTTTTTAATCAGTTGTCACGCGCAGCTAACGCGCTAAAAATAAGCAAATATTAGCGAAACAAGGCATCACGGCGCGTCGCCAGTGGCCGATTTTTGGCCAAAAAAAAGGTGCGGCAGGTAAACCCACCGCACTTCAAACGTTCAACCTACACGTGTAGGTTCAGAAATTAATCCCGCAATTGCAGGTTAACAGCTGAGTATTTACCGTTTTTGCCTTGCTCTTTTTCGAAAGAGACTTTTGAGTTTTCTGCAATCTGAATGCCAGATGCTTCAACTGCTGTGATGTGGACAAAAACATCGTCATGTCCATCAACTTCAATAAAACCGTATCCTTTGGTTGCATTGAACCATTTCACTACGCCATCAATCATGACTTTTCCTTTATGTTTCGAACCGTCTGCGTTCTAAAATTTAATGTCGACAAGTTCAGGAAGTACCATGTAGATGTCGGCGCGCATCAAACGAAAATGCAAAGCATTATGCGCATATCTTTTGGATATAGAAAAGTTGGGCAGGCCACAAGTAAAACTTTTGTGAATGATTCTTCGATTCGCCGCTAGGTGTCGAAAATTTCGTCCAAGCGATAGGTGGCAATGGCATCGGATCGGTCTTCACATACGCGCCACATTTTCTTTGCGACCATATCGCAATGTATCGGGCGGTATTTGCGCAACCCCGGCAGCCAGGTGAATAGGGGCATAATAAATTGCCCGATGACCTCACCTTTGCGGGCTGGCTGGCGTGGCCCTAGGAGAAGCGATGGCTGTAAAATGCTGATGCGCTCGAACGGCAATTGCTTAACGGCATCTTCCAGCTCGCCCTTCATTTTTAGATAGGGATTGCGACTTGCTGCATTGGCGCCGCTGGATGAGACAAGCACATAATGCGGTACTTTATTATCGGCGGCGATTTTGGCGACATTGAATTGGTAATCGACGTCGACGATTTTTTGGGCGGCAATCGAGCCGGCTTGCGCCTTCGTGGTGCCCAGCGTTGAAAACAAAACATCACCGGTGATATGCGCTGCATGGGCCGCCAGATTGTCAAAGTCGATCACTTGCTCATCGACTTTATCTATGTTGGCGATCTGCCGACGGCGGCTCAAACTGGTCACCGAGGTGCACGCAGTCTGATCGGCTAAGTGCCGTATCAGACTGGTGCCAATTAAGCCGGTCGCTCCAAGAACCACCGCCTTCATTGTTTAGGCGTCCTTTTGAGCGGCAATGAGATATTTCTCGCCGGTTTTCTTCGGCAGGTAACGGCCAATGTTTTTCGGATCCATAGCTTCCACCAATGACAATTGATCGGTGTAGCTGCTGGCGAAAGTCGTTTTCAGCTCATCGGCAACTTGCTGGCGCAACTCAGCCGTCCGCTCAAGGCCGATGCGAGCCAATAGTAACGGCATCAACCAACCACCGACTGACCAACTCATGCCATAGGCGCGTTTCAAAATAGTCGGGCCAACGTCGAGGCCGCCATACAGATAGACTTGTTTCAATTCGCTGGAACCATAAGTGTTCAGACCTTTGGTGTTTTTGCTCAAGGCCCGCTCCATGCAAGAAAGAATAGTGTGTGCCAGCTCACCGCCACCGGTCGCATCAAAGCCCAGCGTGGCGCCCGTGGCTTCCAAAGCATCGGTTAGTTTTTCGGCAAAATCATCATCGGCTGAATTGCAAATATACTTAGCGCCGACTGATTTCAAAATATCCACTTGCTGTTGCGAGCGCACAATATTGACCAATTCCACACCTTCATTGGCGCAATGTTTAACCAGCATTTGCCCAAGGTTTGAGGCCGCCGCTGTGTGTACAAGCGCTTTGTGATTTTCCAACCGCATGGTTTCCAAGAAACATAAGACGGTCAGCGGATTGACAAAAGATGAGGCCGCTTCAACAGATGTGGTGCCTTCATTATGCGGCAAGCACATCATCGCTGGCACGACGACATATTTTGAGAATGAATGGCCAGACATAACCGCCACAACTTTGCCTTCAAGGGCTTTGGCGGCTGGGCTGTCGCCCGTGGCAACGACCACACCGGCGCCTTCATTGCCGACTGGCAGGGTTTGGTCAAGGCGCGCCTGCACCGCACCCAAAAAGGCTTCCGGAACCGGCGCGCTCAGTGTCGCTTCATTGCCATTGGTTTGCAGTTCGGCTTTGCTCATATCGGCGGGGCCGAAAAGCGGCCACATATCGGATGGGTTAATCGGCGCCGCTTCCATGCGCACAACAATATCATCCGGCCCAGGTGTTGGCATGTCGGATTCCTTGAGGGTGAGTTTCAACTCTCCGCTGGCGGTAATGGTTGAATACATCTGTAGGTTCTTAGTCATATCAATCTCCTGAGAATAAATCTGCATTTGGTATATAGGTCCAGCCTATGGACGCATAGTGGTTAAATAGGGTTGCGGTGCTTGCGTGCGGTAAGCGGCTTGCGCGTTTTCCAGCCAGGCAATCAGCTTGGGGCGGGTTTCGCGCGGGTCGATAATCTCGTGGACAGAAAGCCCCTCGGCACGCGGGAAGGGGGATTGACTGGCCGCCAACATATCTTCCAGTTCCTTTTGTCGCGCGGCGGGGTCTTCGGCGGCGGCAATCTCGCGGGCAAAGGCGACGGCAACGCCGCCCTCTACCGGCAAGGCACCGCTGGCTGCGCTGGGCCATGACAAAACATAGGCGTCCGGGCCGAAATGCGCTTGCGCGGCGACGCCAAAGGCTTTCAAAACCTGCACACAGGCCCATGGCACGCGCGATTGCAGCACGGCAGAAATCGCCGATGTGCCATGTCGGATGGTGCCCGCCATTTCGCTGTCGGGGCCAATCATAAAGCCAGGTTCGTCGATAAAGCTGACAATCGGCAGGTGGAAACTATTGCAGAAATCAACAAAACGCCGCAATTTCTGCGCCGCGCTGGCAGTCATAGCGCCGGCGTAAAACATGCAATCATTGCCAATCACGCCAACACTATGGCCATTCATGCGGGCCAATCCGGTGATCAGGCTGGGGCCGAATTTGCGTCCCATTTCGAAAAAGCTCGACCCGCCATCGGCCTGCTGGTCAACCACCATGTCGATGATTTTACGCATTTGAAAGGGCTGGCGCCGATTGCGTGGGACAATGTGCGCCAATTCATCCTCGCAGCGGTCTATTTTATCGGCGCTCGGCTGGTGAGCCGGAAACGACCAAACATTGTCCGGCACATAGGATAAAAACAGCGCAATTTGCTGCAAAGCGTCTTGCTCATCGCTGGCCAGATTATCAATTGCCCCGCTTTTCAAATGAACTTGCGGGCCGCCCAATTGTTCTTTTGTCAGATCATGGCCGAGAGCTCGTTTGACCACTTGCGGGCCAGCAATCAGCACGGCGGCATTTTCTGTCATCACCGAAAAATGCGACGCCACCAAGCGCGCCGCCGGCAATCCAGCCACTGGGCCAAGCGCCGCCGTCGCCACCGGCACCGCCCCTAAAGTTTGCGCGAGCGGCAAAAACCGCGAGGTTGAGAATACCGGCTCCCCCAGCGGGCGACGGTTTTTGTCTTGTCCCGTGCCGCCAACCGAGCCGCCGCCACCCTCATGCAGACGAATGAGCGGCAGTTTATATTGCAGCGCCAGTTGTTCGGTATAAACGCTCTTGCGCAGCCCCGCCGGATTGGGCGAGCCGCCTTTGACGGTAAAGTCTTCACCGCCAATAATCACCTTGCGGCCATTGAGCTTACCAAAGCCGAGAATAAAATTGGCCGGTTGGAAATTGCTGAGATTGCCGTCGTCATCATATTCCGGCACGCCAGCCCCTTGGCCGATTTCGTCGAAACTATCGCTATCGACCAGAGCGTCAATGCGTTCGCGAATGCTTTGGCGGCCCTTTTCATGATGTTTGGCCACCGCCTCGGCGCCGCCTTGTTGTTTGGCCAACGTCCGGCGTTTGTTGACTTCATCAATTTCGTCTTGCCAACTCATCGCTCTATTGGCTTTCTATGACGCAAATCAGCTGGTCTTCAGCGACCATATCTTCTTCTGCCACATGCAATTCGATAATTTTACCAGCCGTTGGTGCCAGAATTGGGATTTCCATTTTCATTGATTCCAAAATGACAATCGGCGCATCGGCAGCCAACTCATCGCCCTGTTGGGCAAGCAGCTTCCACACTTGACCAGCAATCTCAGAGGTAATTTTTATACGCATGGGCATCTCCCTATCTCCCAAGCCTAGCCAATTCTATCGTCAAGGCGCAAGGGGCCTTTGCCGTTAGATTTACTCAGTACCGCCGAGGGTTTTTAGGACGAAGGTGATGCCAATGCTGGTTTCCGGCTCGATATTGTCGATTTCGGCATAATCGCGGCTGAAGGAAACGCGCACCAATGTGCAAATATCTTCATAAACAAAATCCAGCGACGACAGCACATCTCGGTCATTGCGCAAATCGCGGCGATTGAGTGCTTCGACTTGCCAGTAATCGCTCATTTGCCAATTCATCGTCACCGTCTGCTCTTTTTTCGCCCCCGTGGCAGTTTGTCCGTCGGCGAAAAATGAATAGTCAACACTGGTGCTAAAACCAGCTCGCTGGTAGCTGGCATTGACCTGATTGCGCAAAGTGGCATTGTCGCTCGGATCAATGCGCAGGTTTTGCGTTAGGGCTATTTTTGAAACCGCCGATTGATAGGCAAGATTGCCTTGCACCACATAAGCCGAGCTGCCGTCGCCATAGCCGGATGCCAAGGTGTAATCGCTATCGGAAATGTTGAACGACTGGCCGATAAACAGGTCGGTCTCAATGCCCCGAGTATGCAACAAACCATGCGACACACCAAGGTTCACACGGCTGGCTTCATCATTGGGCGCGGCCAATTGGAATAGGCTGGCGCGCGTCAAATCCAGCACCGGCGCGCTGATATAGGGCACGTCTTGATAGCGTTCATTGTCAGTGGCAAACACCAGCTGGGCTTGCGGGGTTAATGTTTGGGTGTGGCTGTCGGCCAGTTTTTCCATGGGATAAGAGGCTTTTAAGCTTACCGAATTGGCCGCTAAAGTATGCGGCGCATCATCGCTTTGAATTGGGTCGCTGTCTTTGTCGTCATAATGATAGGCATCAAATTGCAAAAGATTTTGCACTTCCCACACCACCCCATAGCGCGGGGCAAATTCGCGCGTCCACTCGAAACTGGATTTGGCGGCGGTGATATCAAGTCCAAGCGCGCGTCGGTTATGGCTTAACTGATTGGTCATCGTCAGCTGACCGCCAGCAATTGGGTTTTCGAAATTTTGCTGATGGGTGATGCTGGGGAGAATATCATTCACCGTGCTGTCGGTTTGATTGTTCAACACGCTGCGATATTTATGCGCCGCAATGCGGATATAGCCATTGTCGGTAAATCGTGTGGATACCGCCTTGCTTTCCATCTGATCGTCATTGTCGATTTTATAGCGGCGGAAAAACAAATCATCATTGGCGTCTTTAAACACCAGCTGGGTTTGCCATTGGCCGAGTGAGAAATTGCCCTTTGCTTCAATGCCGACATTCAGGTCTTCCGACGGGTCTGAGGTTAGCAAGGGGTCGTCCGACTGGTGGGCATAAGTGGTGATGTCATAGCTGCCGGCGCCGACCAAATGGCG
The DNA here is from genome assembly GCA_937876775.1 of uncultured Rhodobiaceae bacterium. Classification (GTDB taxonomy): domain Bacteria; phylum Pseudomonadota; class Alphaproteobacteria; order RS24; family RS24; genus JAHEGN01. The sequence continues at coordinate 6,783 of CALEFA010000023.1, forward strand.
CCAATGGCCGACCAGATAGGGATCTTGTTTTTCACTGACGCGCGGTGTCAGCGTCAGATCATAATTGGGTGCCAGATCAAAATAATACGGCGTTTCAAAGCCGAAGCCGAAGGCCTTATTGGATGCAATGCGCGGGCTTAAAAAGCCACTGCGGCGCTCCACTTTAGGGCCGGGGTGGGTAAAATATGGCAGGTAAAACACGGGCGTTCCGGCCACTTCCAGCCACATGTGACGATAAATTACGTCTTCTTTGGCCTTGTCGTAATCAATCTCGCGGGCCCGCAACTGCCATAGCGGGTCGGCGGTTGGGTCTTCGCATTCCGGGCAGGCGGTGTAGCCTACGTTTTGCAATAAAAGCCCCTCATCTGACTGCAAAGCGCTATCGGCCTGCAAGCGCGCCTGATTGCTCATGGTGCGGCGGAAGGTATAAATTTCGCCCTCGGACAATTGATTATCAAGCACCATGCGCTGAGCCTCGGTTAAGGTGCCGTCGGGTTCGCGCAAGATGACATTGCCTTCAGCATTCATCTCATCATCGGCTTGTTTCCATATGACTTTATCGGCCAATAAAGTTTGGCCGTTTTTTTCAATTTTAACATTGCCGTTGGCCTTAATGGTGCTTTGTCCATCATCGAAAGATAATGTGTCGGCTTCCATTGAATTATTGGGCGTTGGTGCTTGAGCATTGGCAGGCAGGGCGACGCCGATTGCCAGCACGACAGCGATGAGATTCGCGGAGGGTGAAAAAACCATCATGTATATTTCGCCTAAGTTTGTGCCCTGTACAGAATAGCGACAGCATAATGCAGTTTGCGCAGAACGGAATAGTTTTCACATATGTTTACCTATTGGGCCAATCTCTTGCACGAAAATTAGCGATTCAGCATAAAATCGATGGCTAGCGTTTTCGGGCGTTGCAGTCTAGCTTCGGGCGGAAAAGGGTGAGTGGGAAATGACGGCACAAAAAACAGCCTTGATTACCGGCGTAACGGGCCAAGATGGCGCCTATCTGGCGGCATTATTAGTGGCCAAAAACTACCGCGTAATCGGTGCTTCGCGCCGTGCCTCAACGCTCAACTTGCCGCGCCTTGCCGCTTTGGATGTCGTCAAAGATATTGAACTGTGCACGCTTGATGTGTTGGACCCGACCAATGTCGCGCGGACGATTGAGGAATTTGCCCCCGATGAGATTTACAATCTTGGTGGGCAAAGCTCCGTACAGGCGAGTTTTCAGCAGCCGATTTATACCAGTGAAGTGATTGGGCTTGGGGTGTTGCGTTTGCTGGAAATGGTGCGTTTGGTGAAGCCGGACACGCGCATTTATAATGCTTCAAGTAGTGAGATTTTTGGTCATGTGGAAATGCCAATGGTGACCGAAGACACACCATGTCAGCCGCGTTCGCCCTATGGTGTCGCCAAACTCTATGCCCATTGGGCCGTGATAAACTACCGCGAAGCCTATGATTTATTCGCCGCCTCCGGGATTTTGTTTAACCATGAAAGCCCGTTGCGTGGCATGGATTTTGTGACCCGTAAAATTACAACCACATTGGCGCAAATCGCTTGCGGCGGGCAACAAATCTTATCGCTCGGCAATTTAGATAATGCCCGCGATTGGGGTTTTGCCGGAGATTACGTCGACGCGATGTGGCGGATGTTGCAGCAAGATAAGGCCGATGATTTCATTATCGCCAGCGGTCACAAACATAGTGTGCGCGCGTTTGTTGAACGGGCTGGCCAAGCCGCCGGACTGGATATCGTTTGGCAGGGCGCCGGGGTGAATGAGGTTGGGCTGGATCGCACAACCGGCCGCCAATTGGTTGGTGTCGATGCCAAATTCTACCGTCCCAGTGAGCCTGACGCGCTGATTGGCGATATCACAAAGGCAAAAAAACACTTACAATGGCAACCAACGATGAGTTTTGACAGTCTTGTCGAAATGATGATCGATGAGGATATGCGGCGCGCCCGCGACGGACAGGTTTGGTTTTAATGAAATTGACTGGTTTTTTTATCCACTGCTTTACCGCATCCGGGATGATAGCCGTGCTGCTGTCGCTGGACGCGATTTGGCAGGGCGATGCCATGCTTGCCATGTTGTGGCTATGGGCGGCGCTGCTGATTGATGGGCTTGACGGGCCGCTGGCGCGCTGGGCCAAAGTGTCTGAGCACTTGCCAAATATTGATGGCGCCATTCTTGATCATATCATCGATTATATGAGCTATTGCGTTTTGCCAGCGGTGATGATTTACCGTTTTGGACTGGTGCCAGAGGGCTTTGAATTGCCGATCGCCGGACTGATTTTAGTGGCCTCGCTTTACGTTTTCGCCAATCGCAATTTGAAAACCGCTGAAAATGATTTTCGCGGCTTTCCGGCGCTGTGGAATATTGTGGTGTTTTATCTCATCGTGTTTGATACGCCCCATATGTTCAATGCGGCGCTTTGTGTGTTTTTATCTCTGATGATTTTCGCGCCGATTTTGGTGGTTCATCCGTTTCGCGTGGTTGCCTTGCGCCCCTATACGGTTTTGGTCAGCATGCTATGGCTGTCACTTTCGTTGGCGTATTTACTGGTGCCAAGTTTGACGCAGAATTGGATGGCCAATCTGGGCTTTGCGCTTGCGTCATTGTATTTTGCTGCACTAAGTCTGTGGCGTTCTCTGCGTTTGCCGCTTGGCAAAGCATAATTGAAAGATTCCCATGTCGTCTCCATCTCGAACAACCACACCTAAAGAACGGACGCGCGGTTTAAGCCTTTTGTTCATCTGTCTTTTGTCATTGGGCATGGGGCAGTCGCTGTTTTTTGCGCTGCTGCCTCCAATTGCCCGCGACCTTGGTTTGAGCGAAGTGCAAGTGAGTGCGATTTTTACCCTGTCGGCGGTTATGTGGGTGGTCATGAGCCCATTTTGGGGTCGGCGCAGCGATGTCTGGGGCCGTAAGCCGGTGATTTTAATGGGGCTGACGGGGTTTGGCATTTCCACTGGCGGATTTGGTGTTTTGCTGGTTTTGGGCCAGCAAGGTGTGATGCCGCTGATGACGTTGTATGCCATGATGATTTTCGTGCGCGCGATTTTTGGGCTTTTTGGTTCCGGCACACCGTCGGCGGCGCAAGCCTATATCGCCGATCGGACATCGCGCGAGGAACGCACATCCGGGGTGGCTGCGATTGGTGCGGCGTTCGGCATGGGGACGATTTTAGGGCCGGGTTTTGCCGCTGTGCTGGCCACATTTCATTTACTTGCGCCGTTTTTCGCCTTGTCGATATTTGCGCTCGGCGGGGCCATCACCATTGCCCTGTTCTTACCAGAGCGCCGTCGCCCGACCGAAATCGAGACCGAACGGCCATATTTGAAAATTAGCGATAAACGCATTCGGCCCTTTTTGTTCATGGGTGTTGCGGTGTCGATGATTCAAGCGGCGGTGATGCAAGTGGCGGCGTTTTTCGTTATGGATATTTTACTGCTAGACGGCGCCGAGACCGCGCAATTGGTTGGCGGCGGCATGATGAGCATGGCAATTGCCACCTTATTTGCGCAATTGGTGATTATCCCACGCGCCAATTTATCGGTGCGCGCTCTTCTGACCTATGGCATTGGCTTTAACATTGTCGGCGTTGGTCTCTTACTTATTCCGATGAGCGTGGGGGTTTTCATTTGTGCCTTGACCTTGCAGGGCTTTGGTATGGGGCTGATGCGTCCGGCGGTGGCGGCCGGTGGATCGCTGGCGGTGTCGCCTGAAGAGCAGGGAGCTGTGGCTGGGCTTAATAGTTCAACCGCTGCGGTTGGCATTATTTTTGTTCCGATCATTGCCATGCCGCTTTATCTGATTTTGCCTACCGGCCCGTTTTGGATTGCATTTGGTCTGTCGATTGCGATGCTGCTGCTGTCGCGTTCAAGTGCCCTTGATGTTCTCGAGTCGCCAATTGATGTAGACGAGGTCGAGGAAGAGACGCTGTCACGGATCGATCGTCCTAAGGATTATTGATCGAAAGCCCCGCCGGCGCGCCAGTTTTCCATTTGGGTAATGACCGAGGCGACAAAACCGTGCGGCCGGTCGAGCATAATGTGATGGCGCGCACCGGCGACGTCATAATGCGGCACATCGGGACGCAAGCTGCGCATATGTGCAATCACATCAGTGCGGGTGACGGCGTCGAAATTATGGCTATCAGCGCCAAACATGGCGGTCATCGGAATATCAATTGTACGGTAAATTTCCGGTAAATCTGTGCCAACGACAAACCCGGGATAAATCGACGGGTCAAATTTCCATGTCCAACCGGCCTCATCGGAATGCCCGCGTCGTCCATTCTCACCAATCTCAATCTGGCGAATGGAATGGGCGCCAATATATTCGACAATAAAATGGTTCTCGCATGGCTGTTCAGGGGCCAAACGGAAACGGGCCTCGGCTTCGTCGCGGCTGGCGTAGACGCGGGTCGGACGGGCCTGTTTAATATCTGCATACCATTCGTGATGGGTTTCGGGCGATTTGACGTGAAAATCACAAATCATCAAAGCCGCCAGCTCATCGCCATAATGATGGGCCGTTAAAAGGCCGACCAAACCACCGAAACTATGGGCAATAAAGGCCGGTTTGCTGGTAAAGCCCGCGTCACGGATCATGGTGATCATCGCCTCGGCCATGATGTCGCGCGAATAGCTCTGAAGCCAACCGCTTTCGCCCATGCCTGGCATGTCCAGTGCAATCACATTGTAATAGGGGGTGAGCAGCGGGGCGATAAAGTCAAACCAATGGGCGTGCGCGCCATCGCCATGAAGCAGCACAATATTGGCCGCCTCAGCCGACGGGCCTTGCCATGCGCTGTAATGAATTTCCGAGCCGCGAAAGGCAACAAAATGGTCTGTGGGCTTGTTTTCAATGGCTTTTTCAAACCATGTTGGGGCTTGTAAAATTAGTTCATGGGCTGGAATTAACCCTTGTTGCCCGCCATTATCGGTTTTCATTTCGCATACTCCCTATTGGTGAGCGCACACTACATAAAATTTGTTTTATGCCAAGTCAAAATCGGCGGCTTGTGGTGCTTGACAGCGCCTCGCGTGTCGCGTAGTTTCCGCGCTTCTAGAGGGCGTTGCCCTTTTTCCTGCTCTCCGTATTGGAGGGTGTTTTACTGCCACCCACTGGGTGCCCATGGAGCCGTCGATGAAAGTCCGGAATTCGCTTAAGTCACTACGTGACCGTCATCAAAAGAACCAGCTGGTGCGCCGGCGAGGTCGTCTTTACGTGATTAACAAAGTCAACAAGCGCTTCAAAGCCCGCCAAGGCTAAGGGTTGACTTGATTTGGCTTGGCCAAATGTTAATCATATCTACCTTAAGTTTACTCCTTATTTTTGCGCTTTTGTGGGCGCACGATAGTTACTTGCGCCGAAAAATAAAGGCGCGCCTGCCGGCTGCGGGTCAATTTATCGAAACACCGCGCGCCACTTTACATTATCTCAAATCTGAAGCCGAAACGGGGAGCGACGCGCAACCGGTGTTTGTGCTGATTCATGGCTCATCTGCTTCGTGCTATGATGTGATGTCTTCAATGGGCGCGGCTTTGCAACCGTTTGGCACGGTGCTGGCGTTTGACCGCCCTGGGCTTGGGCTTAGCCGCTTAAAAGTTTCGGCTGAGGCAATGGCGCATCCGGGTGAACAGGCCGATGAACTTCATCTGGCAGTGCGCCAGTTGGGCTATAAAAACCCAATCATCATTGGCCATAGCTGGGGCGGTAGTGTGGCGATGGCCTATGCGCAGCGGCACAGCGATGACATTACCGGCGCCCTGATTTTGGCAGCGCCGCTTTATCCTTGGGACAGTAAGCCAACTTGGTATAATCGCGCGGTCACCGTGCCATTAATCGGGCGGCTATTGGCGCATAGCGTGGTGACTAAATATGGGCTGGGGCAATTGCAAGCCGGTGTGGCCGCGACCGCATATCCGGAACGCATTTTTGATGGCTATAGCGAAAAAGTTGGTTTGGCTGGGCTTTTGATGCCGCGCAATTTCATCACCAATGCGATTTACGCTAATCAGTTGAGCGGTCATTTGGCGGAAATGCAGGCGGCGTATGAATCGGTGAGCACACCCTTGATTTTAATCGGTGGCGACCGTGACCAAACGGTGCACACAAAGCGCAATTCGCACCGCTTGCACGATACGTTGAAACAGACGGAGCTGATTTATTTACGCGGTGTCGGACATATGTTGCATCACACGCAAATTGACAAAATTGTCGATGCCGCCCACCGGCTTGCCAAACGGCAGGTGCACGCTGGCATTCATGAATTTGGCCAAAGGCAGGCGGATTGATGGATCAGCGCGCGTCTCCGGCTCAAAACCTGCCACCTTTCGTCACGGCGCATCTTGATGGTGACCAACGGTTTTTGGTGATTTGCGACCATGCCAGTAATTATTTGCCGCCGGAATATGACAATCTTGGCTTGTCGCCCGAACAGCTCGATCGGCATATTGCCTCGGATTTGGGGGCACTTGCGGTGGCCCGCAAAATTTCTGAGAGCCTCACTTGTCCGCTGGTGGCCTCGCAATTTTCGCGTTTGCTGATTGACCCCAATCGCGGCCTCGACGACCCGACTTTGGTGATGAAATTATCTGACGGGGCGGTGATTCCCGGCAATCAGCATGTTGACCCTTATGGCGACAAAGCCGAATGGCAGCGGCGCATTGATCTATTCTATAAGCCTTATGACACGGCCATTGAAAACGCCCTGCAAACGGCCAAAAACGCAGGTATTGCGCCGATTATTTTGTCTGTTCATAGTTTTACGCCGATTTGGCGCGGTGACAAACGACCGTGGCACGCCGGCGTTTTATGGGACAAAGACCCCCGACTTGCCAAGCTGATGATGTCTTATATGGCGCAGCTACCAGATTTGGTGTTTGGCGATAATGAGCCCTATGACGGGCAATTGATTCACGATACTTTATATCGTCATGGCACAAGCAATGGTTTGCCGCATGCGATTATCGAATTGCGCCAAGATGAGATTGAAACAAATGCCCAACAAGAGATCTGGGCGGCGCGATTGGTTGATTTCTTGCGAGGCGCCGTCAGCCAAGCGGAGATTGCCACCTATCAGTATTTTGGTTCGGTAAATGATGTCACAAACGGCTAATGGATGCTTGCCAGCCGAGGCCTGTCTGCTATATTCCGAGCAACTTTTACATCAGTAGGGGAAATAATGTCTGAAGAACAAAATTCACAAGAATGGGGCCAGGAAATGGACCGTTCGGAACATGAGCACACATTTAATACTTTCATCTCAATGTCTAAATGGGGCAGCGTCGCTGTTACCCTTATTTTATTGGGCCTTTTGATTTTCGTTTACTTTTAAACGACATCCTAATTCAGCTTGAAGGAGAACGACATGGCCGTCAGCCTAGTTGTAGTAAAAGAGCAAGGCGACGAAACGCGTGTCGCCGCGACACCGGAAACCGTCAAAAAACTAACCGCCCTTGGCTTTAGTTTGACCGTTGAAGCCGGTGCCGGCGAAGCCTCAGGCTTTAGCGATGCACGTTATCAAGAAGAGGGCGCCACAATTGCCAGCTCACCTGCCAGCGCTATTGCTGGAGCGGATGTTGTTGTTGGCGTTAAAGCGCCGTCGGACGCCACTGTGAAGGCGATGAAAAAAGGCGCTTTATTGATTGCCCAGCTTAATCCGTATCAAGACGCCGATGGTGTCAAAAGCTATGCTGCCCAAGGGGTTGATGCAATGGCGATGGAGCTGATGCCTCGCATTACAAGGGCACAATCTATGGATGTCTTGTCATCGCAATCTAATTTGTCTGGCTATAAAGCGGTATTGGACGCGACCTCGGAATATAACCGTGCGCTGCCGATGATGATGACGGCAGCGGGCACTGTGCCAGCGGCGCGGGTGTTTGTTATGGGTGCTGGTGTTGCTGGCTTGCAGGCGATTGCCACCGCCAAACGTTTGGGCGCGATTGTGAGCGCTACAGACGTACGTCGTGCGGCGGCTGAGCAAGTGCAAAGCCTTGGCGGCACATTTGTGATGGTTGAAGCTGATGAAGAAGACAGCGGCGAAACCGCTGGCGGCTATGCTAAGGAAATGAGCGCCGATTATCAAAAGCGCCAAGCGGCTTTAGTGAGCGAGCATATTGCCAAGCAAGATATTGTGATTTGCACGGCGCTTATTCCCGGGCGTCCCGCCCCTGAATTGGTGACCACTGAGATGGTCGAAAAAATGAAGCCGGGTTCGGTGATCGTTGATTTGGCGGCTGAGCAGGGTGGCAATTGTAAATTGTCGAAACTCGGCGAAGTAAGCCATCACAAGGGCGTGAAAATTGTTGCCCATGCTAATGTGCCGGGCCGTTTGGCGGGCAATGCGAGTGAGCTTTATTCGCGCAATATTCTCAATTTTATCAGCGCTTTTTATGATGCTGAAGGCTCTAAATTGGCGATTGATTGGGAAGATGAAATTATTGCAGGTATTGGCCTGACGCGCGATGGCGCCATTGTGCACCCAGCTTTGGCAGCCCCGGTTGCCGCTGAAAAGGCACCAAGCAAAGATAATGGAGAACAAAATGCAAGCTGATGTATTTATCTACCTCTTGAGCATCTTCGTGATGGCCGTGTTTGTCGGTTATTACGTTGTTTGGTCGGTAACGCCGGCACTGCATACACCGCTGATGTCAGTAACCAACGCGATTTCTTCGGTGATTATCGTCGGTGCGCTTTTGGCCATTGGCGCCGAGACAGCGGCCAACAATGAAAATGCTGATTTGACCCGCTGGTTGAGCTTTGGCGCGGTCATTCTGGCCTCGGTCAATATTTTTGGCGGATTCCTCGTAACCCAACGCATGCTTGCCATGTATCGTAAAAAAGACAAGTGAGGCCAGACCGATGAGCGCAAATATTTCTTCTCTTCTCTACCTCGTCTCCGGCGTGCTTTTTGTTTTGGCATTACGTGGACTGAGTTCGCCGGTCACCGCTCGCCAAGGCAATTATTTTGGCATGGCAGGTATGTTGGTGGCCGTGGTCACAACGTTGACGGTGATGGACACGCAAAGCCTCGACACTTGGGGCATTATCATTGCAGGTATCGCGATTGGTGGCATTATTGGCGCGGTGATTGCGCGTCGTATTGCAATGACCGATATGCCGCAATTGGTTGCTGCCTTCCACTCTTTGGTTGGTATGGCCGCCGTGCTTGTGGCATGGGCAGCCTTTTTGTCGCCGGACGCCTTTAACATTGCCGAAAATGGCGTGATCCAAGCTGCCAGCCTGGTTGAAATGTCATTGGGCGTTGCGATTGGTGCGATCACATTTTCTGGCTCAGTTATCGCCTTTGCCAAATTGCAGGGCACGATGTCTGGGGCGCCAATTATGTTGCCGCAACGCCATGCGATTAACCTGATTTTGGCCTTGAGCATTGTTGGTGGTATTATTTATCTGTGCACCGGCGAGGGCGCCAGCCATCAAATTGGCGAGGTCTTCTTGTTTATTACGGTGCTGTCTTTTGTCATCGGTTTCCTGATTATCATTCCAATCGGCGGCGCTGATATGCCTGTGGTTGTTTCCATGCTAAATTCATATTCAGGTTGGGCAGCGGCTGGTATCGGCTTCACCATGGGCAATCTGGCGCTGATTATTACCGGTTCTCTGGTTGGCTCGTCGGGTGCGATTCTGTCTTACATTATGTGTAAGGGGATGAACCGCTCTTTCATCTCAGTTATTCTCGGTGGCTTTGGCGGCGAAACCGTGGCTGGCGCTGGCGGTGCGGTTGAAACCCGTCCGGTCAAGCAGGGCAGTGCAGAAGATGCCGCTTTTATCATGAAAAATGCCTCATCTGTTATCATCGTGCCGGGCTATGGCATGGCGGTGGCGCAAGCCCAACACGCCTTGCGTGAAATGGTCGATGAGCTGAAAAAAGAAGGCGTCAAAGTAAGCTATGCGATTCACCCCGTGGCTGGCCGTATGCCGGGTCACATGAATGTGCTGCTGGCGGAAGCCAATGTGCCTTATGATGAAGTCTTTGAGTTGGAAGACATTAACAGCGAATTTGCGCAAGCTGATGTGGCTTTCGTGATTGGTGCCAATGATGTGACCAATCCATCGGCGAAAACCGATCCGCAAAGCCCGATTTATGGCATGCCGATTCTCGATGTTGAGCGGGCGGGCACTGTGCTGTTTATCAAACGTGGCATGGGGTCTGGTTATGCCGGTGTGGAGAATGAATTATTCTTCCGCGATAATACGATGATGCTATTTGCTGACGCCAAGAAAATGGTCGAGAGCATTGTGAAGTCGTTCTAAAGAATTTGCTTTAGGCAAAAGAAAAGCGCCCTCTCGGGGGCGCTTTTTTTATGCGTACTGCTGTTCAGCAGAGCGTTATGGGGCAAAGGTTAATATTTACGTTTGCCGATAACCAAGCCTTCACGCTGAGCGGCTTTACGGGCCAGTTTGCGTACACGACGCACTGACTCTGCCTTTTCACGGGCGCGCTTTTCAGATGGCTTTTCATAATGACCGCGCAGTTTCATTTCGCGGAAGACACCTTCGCGCTGCAGCTTTTTCTTCAGAACCTTATAGGCCTGGTCAACATTGTTATCACGAACGGAAACTAGCACGTTTCATCACTCCTTAAATATCGATTGCGACGCGCTTTCCACGTCGATTACCGTGGGTTTAGCAAACCAGCGACAGCTTGTCCAGTCTATCTGGCGTTTTGTCGCTTGTTTTTCGGGGGCATTATGGCCATTATCTGCGGATGGAAAACACCAATCCCTATGCCGACATACAAGCGCAAATCCTCGCCGCCGCTTTGGATGAAGTGAGTTTTACCGGCTGGACGCCAAAAACCCTCGAGCTGGCCGTGCAAAATGCTGATGTTGACGCCGATATGGCGCTGTTGGCGTTTCCTGATGGCGTGGCTGGGCTGATTAAATGTTTTTCTAAAGCCGGTGATCTGGCCATGCAGGCGCATTTACCAGAAGCTGAAGGGTTGAAAATTCGCCAGCGCATTAGCCATGCCGTGATGGCGCGCTTGCAGGCCGATGCGCCATATCGCGATGCGGCGCGGCGGGCGGCGGCTTGGCTGAGCGTACCAGGTCGACAGGCTTTGGCGGCGCGGCTGTTGTTCACCAGCGCCCACCATATGTGGCATTGGGCTGGTGATACGGCGACCGACTATAACTATTATTCCAAACGCACCATTCTTAGCGGGGTGATTGCCACCACGCGTGTGGTGTGGTTTGACGATGACAGCGAAGATTTGGCGGCAACGCGCGGGTTTCTCGATCGGCGCATTGATAATGTCATGCAGTTTGAAAAAGCCAAAGCTAAAGTCACCAAAATGACGTCGGATATGCAGGCGGATGGCTCTGGTTTTGCTGATGCTTTAACGAAATTGGCGCAATGGCGGTTTGGCTCTAAAGCCCCATAAATGTCGCCGGTCTATTTGGCTTTTAATTGCGTGACATGACCCATTTTTCGTCCAGCCTTGGCCTGTTCTTTACCATATAGGTGAACGGCAGTATTGGCTTGCGCGGCCCAATCGGCCCATTGGTCAATCTCGTCGCCGAGCAAATTGGTCATGACCGCATCGCTATGCGCTTGTGTGTCGCCGAGGGGCCAGCCGCTGATGGCACGAATATGTTGTTCGAACTGTCCTACAGCGCAGGCATCTTGCGTTAAATGGCCGGAGTTATGCACGCGCGGGGCGATTTCATTAACCACAAGACCGTCGACGGTGACAAAAGTTTCAATGCTCAACACGCCGATGTAATCAAGCGCCGTCGCCAATTTTTCTGCCAATTGCACGGCGGTTTGCGCCACCGCGTTAGAAACCTGTGCCGGCATGAGTGAGCGGCGTAAAATATGGTTTTCATGCTGGTTTTCAATCGGCGCATAGCAGGTGATGTGGCCGTTGAGGTCGCGTGCCACGATGACCGATACTTCGCGCTCGAATTCAACCAGAGCCTCCAAAATCGCCGGCTGGCCGTCCAGTTGTGCCATCACTTCGGCGAGGTCGCTATCGGGTGACAAGCGCCACTGACCCTTGCCGTCATAACCAAAACGACGGGTCTTCAAAATGCCGTGGCCACCGGTTTGCTGCAAGGCGTGCGCCAAGGTCTCGGCGCTGGTGATGTCATAAAAATCTGCCACAGCAATACCGAGCTGGCTGATGAAAGACTTCTCATCAAGTCGGTCTTGCGAGACCGCGAGCGCTTTGGCGGATGGGTATACTGGTTTACTGGCGGCCAGCACGGCGACACTATCGGCGGGAATGTTCTCAAACTCATAGGTCACGACATCGACAGCGGCGGCGAAATCAGCCAAGGCTTGAACGTCATCATAGGCGGCAATGGTTGTGTGATGGGCCACTTGGCTGGCTGGGGCATTATCTTCGGGGCAGAATATATGGCATTTGAGGCCAAGGCGCGCCGCCGCTAAGGCCAACATACGTCCCAATTGGCCACCACCAATAATGCCAATCGTGTGGCCGGGTACGAGCGTTTTAGGCGTCACGCGGGGTCTCTTCAACCGCTTGGGTGCGCGCGTCGCGCCACGCCTCTAACCGTGTGCCCAATGCCTCATCGCTGGTCGCCAGAATGGCAGCCGCCAGAAGCGCGGCATTGGTGGCGCCAGCCTCGCCAATTGCTAATGTACCAACCGGCACGCCCGCCGGCATTTGTACGATTGATAAAAGGCTGTCCTGGCCAGATAGGGCTTTCGATTGAACCGGCACGCCAAGCACCGGCAGGCTGGTCATGGCAGCCACCATGCCAGGCAAATGCGCCGCCCCACCAGCGCCAGCGATAACCACTTTCAAACCGCGTTGTTTGGCGGTTTTGGCGTAATCATAAAGGCGGTCAGGTGTGCGATGGGCAGAGACAATGCGGCTTTCAAAGGTGACGCCGAGTTCGGTAAGAATATCTGCGGCAGCCTTCATGGTTTTCCAGTCAGACTGGCTACCCATAATAATTCCAACATCAATAGTCGAGGCCATAGGGCTTCCTCTCAAACGGTTTCTCAACAATCAACCGCAAGGGCGCGGAATCTTGAGAAGCGCGGAGTTTTACCTATTTGCGCACGCTTATCAAGCGCAATTCAGTAAAATACAGGCGATAGATTACTGCCGGCCAAACACGTCATCAGCTGTCAGATTATCATCATCGTCGTTATTATCGTCTGCGGCTGTATCAGCGCTGCTGCCCATATTGGCAAATACGTCTGACGCCGTTGGCTCTGCGACGGGCCGTGATGGCGTATCGGCTTCAATCGCCGTTGTGGTATCCGCGTCTTTCAACACATCACCTTCCGGTGTGCCATTTTCTTTCGCCAGTTTTTTCAAACGACGCTCTTCGCGACCAGCCGCTTTGGCGACATAGCCGTCCAAATCAATTTGTGAGCACAGACCAAGGGTGACCGGATCAACCGGTGTAATTTGACCCATATTCCAGTGCGTGCGGTCACGAATGGTTTGAATGGTGGGCTTGGTGGTGCCAACCAGTCGGCCAATTTCTGCGTCATTGAGCTCTGGGTGATTACGCACCAACCAAGCAATGGCATCAGGGCGTTCCTGGCGTTTTGACAATGGCGTATAGCGCGCACCTTTGCGCGGCTTCGGGGCTGGCACATCGCGTTTGCTCTCAGCTAATTCGAGATAGGCGCTTGGGTCGTCTTGGCAACGCTCTAATTCGGCGCGGGTCAATTGACCATTGGAAATCGGATCCAAGCCTTTAATGCCTTGGGCAACATCGCCATTGGCAATGCCTTTGACTTCCAAGGGATGCAAGCCGCAAAAAACGGCAATCTGGTCAAATGTAAGGGCGGTGTTATCGACCAACCAAACGGCGGTGGCTTTTGGCATGAGTGGGGCTGTCATTTTCGTCTCCAACAGTAATGTCGCGCAAGGCTTTGATGCACGTCCCATGCACCAATTCAGAACCTAAGAATTAAAGCTATGGCGTCTGTATAGCCGACAAAAGGCTTGGCTGTAAAACACTTTAATTGTCGCAAGTCAGAATGATTTTTCCAATATGTGCGCTCGATTCCATTAATTGATGCGCCACACCAGCTTGTGACAGGGGAAATGTCGTGTCGACAATAGGTTTCACCGTGTCGCCAATATGCGGCCAAATATGGGTAGCAATGGCTTGAGTGAGGCGGGTTTTTTCATCAATCGCACGCGCTCGCAAGGTCGAGCCGGTCAATGTCAAATTTTTCAGCATCACCGGCATCATATCAATTTCCGCCTGACTGCCTTGCAAATGGGCGATATTGACAATCCGTCCGCCGCGCGCTGCAGCTTGAATATTGCGTTGAAAATATGGCCCGCCGACCATGTCGAGAATAATATCCATGCCGTGGCCATCGCTGAAACTCACGCTTTGCTCGACAAAGTCGTCTTGCCGATAATTGACCGCCAGATCAGCGCCTAGGGCTGTGCAAGCGGCGCATTTTTCGGCGCTGCCCGCGGTTATCATAACCTTAGCACTGGCCATTTTAGCCATTTGAATGGCGGTGGTGCCAATACCGCTGGAACCGCCATGGATGAGCAGATAGTCGTCTTTTTTCAACCCGCCGAGCTCAAAGACATTGGCCCAAACGGTGAAAATCGTCTCTGGCAGGGCGGCCGCTTCGACAAAGCTCATCTCATCGGGCACAGGTAAGATGTGGTCTTGATGGACAACGGCATATTCGGCATAACCACCGCCAGCCACAAGCGCAGCGATGCGGGCGCCGATTTGCCACTTGCTGACATTGGCACCGCAGGCGACGATGGTGCCGGAAAACTCCAAACCCATAATCTCTGAGGCTCCGGGTGGCGGTGGATAAAACCCCATGCGCTGATAGCAATCACCGCGATTAACGCCGGCTGCGGCAATTTTTACAAGCACCTCATCGGCGTTGTATGCGGGGAGCGGATAGGCGTCACAGGTCAGGCTTTCTGCGGTTTTTTCCGAGCCGATTGTAATCGCTTGCATGGTTGCTGGTAGGTTTGCACTCATTGACCTTAATTCCCTCTCTATTTAAGCTCAGACTATAGGCAGGAGGATGGCATGATGGAAGAAGAAATCAGGACTAGTCTCGGCTCTGCGTTACGCGATTTAGTGGCCGAGGATTTGGCTTTAATGAGTTTGGATGAATTATCGTTGCGCGTAGAGGCCCTGCAGGCCGAGATTGAACGCGCTTTGGCAATGATAGAAAGCAAAAAGGGCTCCCACAGCGATGCAGAAGCCCTTTTCAAATAATCATTGGAAACGCGATTAGCCGATAAAGCCGTCGAATTTCTTGTTAAAGCGGCTAACGCGACCGGCACGGTCAACAAGCGTTTGCGAACCTTTTGTCCAAGCTGGATGGGTTGTCGGATCAATGTCCAACGTCAGTGTCGTGCCCTCTTCACCATAGGTCGAGCGCGTCTGATAAGTGGTCCCATCTGTCATGGCCACGGTGATCATATGATATTCTGGATGAATGTCCTTTTTCATAGGTGCATTCCTTTTCTATTGCGGTTTGAGGCTTATATAGCTGGAACCAAGGCTGGGTGCAAGCCTGTTTACGCACTGGCGTGAAGATGTTGACACTGTTATAAAGCAGCCAATCTGAGGAATGGTAATTATGTCGCGAGATGACGCCGCTGATGTGGTCGAACAAATTGAAGAAGACGCAAAACGCCGGCCACGGGCCCGCAATATGCGGCCCTTGCGCGCTCTGATTCCGTTTATCGCGCGCTATCCATTAATGATTGGCGCCGCCTTTATGGCGCTGATTGTGGCGACAGCCGCGACATTGGCGATGCCGGTGGCGGTGCGCTTTATGATCGACAACGGCTTTTCCAATGCCGATGCCAGCTCCATTGATCGTTATTTCTTAGCCATGTTAGTGGTCGCCATTGTGCTTGGGCTGGCCAGTGCGACACGGTTCTTCTTCGTTTCATGGCTTGGCGAGCGGGTCACCGCTGATTTGCGTGCCGCCGTCTATAATCATATTACCAGATTAAGCCCGGCGTTTTTTGAAGTCACTCGCACGGGCGAAGTTTTGTCGCGGCTGACGGCTGACACGACCTTGATTAAAACCGTTGTTGGTTCTTCTGCTTCGATTGCCTTGCGCAATGCTTTCATGTTTGTCGGTTCTGCAGCCATGTTGGTTTATACCAGCTTAACGCTGAGCGCGATGGCCGCTTTAACTTTGCCGGGGGTGATTATACCGGTGATTTTATTCGGTCGTATGGTGCGCCGACTGGCGCGCGCCAGCCAAGATCGTATCGCGGATACCAGCGCCCATGCGGCGGAGACCATTTCGGCCATGCAGACAGTGCAATCCTTCACCCATGAGATTGAGGATCGGCGTGTGTTTGGGGTGGCGGTTGAGCAGTCATTTGAAACCGCCCGTTTGCGTATTCTGGCCCGCGCCGGTATGACCGCCATTGCCATTGTGCTGATTTTTGGCGGCGTTGTCGGCATTTTATGGGTCGGCGCGCAATATGTGCTGGAAGGCACAATGAGCGGCGGCACGTTAAGCCAGTTCATTCTGTATGCGGTTTTATGCGCCACGTCGATTGGCGCCCTATCTGAGGTTTGGGGCGAGGTTCAACTGGCGGCTGGCGCCACCGAACGCCTGATGGAAATTCTTGATGTCGAGCCAGAAATTAAAGCCCCTGCCAACCCGCAATTATTGCCGAAACCAGCGCATGGCGATGTCAGCTTTGAGGCGGTGACCTTCCAATATCCGTCGCGCCCAAGTGTCTCGGCTTTGCAGGAGATTTCGCTGCAGGTTAAGTCCGGCGAAACCGTTGCCTTGGTTGGCGCTTCCGGCGCGGGCAAGAGCACCATGTTTCAGCTTTTGCTACGGTTTTATGATCCGCAATCGGGGCGCATTACAATTGACGGCGTCGACATTAAAACAGCGGCGCCGGAAGATGTTCGCGAAGCCCTGTCTATTGTGCCGCAAGAGACTGTTATTTTTGCCAAATCGGCGCTGGAGAATATTCGTTTTGGACGCCCAGATGCGAGCCGTGAGGATGTCATCGCCGCTGCTCAGGCGGCGCAGGCCGATGAGTTTTTGAGCCGCTTGCCGGAAGGCTATGATACGCAATTGGGCGAGCGCGGGGTGACCTTATCTGGCGGTCAACGCCAACGCCTGGCGATCGCGCGGGCGATTTTGCGCAATGCGCCCGTGTTGCTGCTTGATGAAGCGACAAGCGCATTGGATGCCGAGAGTGAAGTTCTGGTTCAAAAGGCTTTGGGCACGCTGATGAGCGGGCGCACAACGTTGGTGATTGCTCACCGTTTGGCGACGGTGTTGAAAGCCGACCGTATTGTGGTGATGGAAGACGGGCAGATTATTGCCAGTGGCAAACACCGTGAATTACTGGCCGATGGCGGACTTTACGCGCGGCTCGCTGATTTGCAATTTGGTCAGGCCGCCGCCGAGTAATTATTTTTCGAGATGTTTGAGCAGGGCTTCGTGAATCGCTTCATTGCCGGCGACCACTGTGCCGGTTTCCATAAACCGATTACGGTTGGTGGCATCTGATACCATGCCGCCTGCCTCGCGCACCAACATAATGCCAGCCGCCATATCCCATGGTGCCAGACCGCGTTCCCAGAAACCGTCGAAACGACCTGCGGCGACAAAAGCCAAATCGAGCGAGGCCGCACCGAAGCGACGAATACCCGCGACTTTTGGCAGGAGGGTTTGCATTTCAGCAATAAATTCAGGGCGACCAGCGCGCTCACCATGTGGTGCGCCGCAAGCCAAAACCGCGTCTGATAGGGCGCTGCGCCCGGCCACGCGCAGGCGGCCATGCTGGTAAAATGCACCTTGCCCGCGCTCAGCATGGAATAGCTCATCGGTAATCGGGTTATAGACGACACCGGCGGTTAGTTTGCCGTCGCGTTCCAGCGCAATTGAGATGGCAAAATGCGGAATACCGTGCATGAAATTAGTGGTGCCATCCAAGGGGTCGATAATCCACCGATGTGATTTATCGGTTCCTTCAATCTCGCCAGCTTCCTCAAGCAAAAATCCATAGCCGGGACGGGCTTCTTGCAATTCTTCGAAAATAATTTTTTCCGCCCGCAAATCAGCATTGGTGACAAAGTCGCCAGGCCCTTTGCGTGACACTTGCAGGTTTTCAATTTCACCGAAATCGCGACGCAAAGCTCGGCCAGCTTTTTCGGCCGTGGCAATCATCACATTCATAATAGGGGACAGAGCCATAAGTTATTCAGCCCTTTTGAGATAAGTGACTTCGGTTGTATCAACGACTATTTTATCGCCAATCGAAATGAAGGGCGGCACGCCGAGGCGCACGCCATTTTCCAAAACCGCAGGCTTGTATGATGATGACACGGTTTGGCCTTTAACAACCGGCTCCGTGTCGGTCACTTCCAGCGTCACTTGATCGGGCAGGCGCACGCCAATGGCTTTTTCTTCGTGCATCTCCACCACGACCATCATACCGTCTTGCAAAAAGGCGGCGCGCTCACCAACGAAATCGCTTTGCAATTCAATTTGGTCATAGCTTTCAGTGTCCATAAAGGTCAAAGCGCCGTCGGCTTCATAAAGGAATTGGTAATCGCGTTGTTCCAGACGAACTTTTTCAATGGTCTCGGATGAACGAAAACGTTCATTGAGTTTTGATCCGGTGACGAGGTTTTTTAACTCAACCTGAGCAAACGCGCCGCCCTTGCCGGGTTTGACGTGCTGCAATTTCACCGCAATCCACAGGCCGTCATTATGCTTGAGGACATTGCCGGGGCGAATTTCGTTTCCGTTGATTTTCATGGCGACTACCTTTTTTCTCAGATGCGCTCTGATAGCACCCCTTGGCGTGTGAAACAAAGCCAAACTTTACTGCGCGGCGACTAATCGCGATCTAATTTGTCAAATAGGGTGGCAAACTGCGCGCCAATCAGCTGATTAAGTGCGATGACCGCCGCTTCCGGCCCCTCGGGGTGATTCCATATGCCGGAAGAGATAGCCAGAAAATCAGCCCCAGCGGTAATTAAAGGCGCTGCATTATCAACCGTAATGCCGCCAATGGCGAGGCACGGCGGTTCCATCATTTCTTGCCACCAGCTCAACAGGTCAAGCTCTGCGGTGGCTTCAACCTGTTTGGTTTGGGTCGGATAAAAGGCGCCAAAGGCAACATAATCGGCGCCAGCCTCGCCGGCGGTCATCGCCAAATGCCGCGAGTTATGGCAGGTGACGCCAATAATTTTATCGGCCCCCAAAATTTCTCGCGCTTGTTTCACCGTGCCGTCCTGTTGGCCAATATGCACGCCATCGCAATCATATTGCTTGGCAAGGGCAGGGGAGTCATTGATTAAGAAGGCCACATCATGCGCCAGAGCAATCGGTTTTAATAGGTCAATCGCTTGGCCGATAATCTCATGGTCTTGCGGCCCGCCGTCGGCGGTTTTCAGGCGCAATTGCAAACAGGCTACATCGCCAGCCGCCAGCGTGGCCTCAAGCATTGGGGCAAATATATCCAAGTCAATTTGCGGCGGGGTGATGAGATAAAGACGTGTCGGCGGGCGCGCCATTTTATTTGCCAGCGCGTTGGCCAAAATGGCGCAGTTTATGGTCAGCCAGAACACAGGCCATCATCGCCTCGCCAACCGGCACGGCGCGAATGCCGACGCACGGATCGTGACGGCCCTTGGTGATGATTTCCGTTTCTTCGCCATCGCGCGAAATGGTTTTACGCGGTGTCAAAATTGATGAGGTCGGTTTGACGGCAAAGCGCACGACAATATCTTGGCCGGTTGAAATGCCGCCCAAAATGCCGCCGGCGTGATTGCTGTCAAAACCAGCGTTTGCGCCATCGGCGTACATTTCATCAGCATTGGCTTCGCCGGTGAGCGCAGCGGCGTCAAAACCTTCACCAATTTCCACGCCTTTAACGGCATTAATGCTCATCATGGCGCCGGCCAAATCGGCATCTAATTTGCCATAAACAGGTGCGCCCCAGCCGACGGGCACGCCGCTGGCAATAATTTCAATGACGGCGCCACAAGACGAACCTGCTTTGCGCACGCCGTCGAGATAGGTTTCCCATTGCGCCGCCGCTTGCTTGTCGGGGCACCAGAAAGGGTTTTTTTCAACTTCCGACCAATCCCAATTGTCGTAGTCGATTTTATGCGGCCCCATTTGCACCAAAGCACCGCGAATGGTCACCCCATCGAGGACTTTGCGGGCAATGCCGCCAGCGGCCACGCGGGCTGCTGTTTCGCGGGCTGATTGACGACCACCGCCACGATAATCGCGCACGCCATATTTTTCCATATAGGTGTAATCAGCGTGTCCCGGGCGATATTTGTCTTTGATGTCGCCATAATCTTTTGAACGCTGATCGGTGTTTTCAATCAACAACTGAATGGGCGTGCCTGTGGTGACTTGCTCGCCCGTGTCAGGGTCTTCAAACACGCCAGATAGGATTTTTACCGCATCTGGTTCTTGGCGTTGCGTGGTGAAACGATTTTGCCCGGGGCGGCGCCGATCGAGCCAGTGTTGCAAATCAGCTTCGCTTATCGGCAGACGCGCAGGCGCGCCGTCGACCACGGCACCAAGCGCCGGCCCGTGGCTTTCGCCCCATGTGGTGATGGTGAATAAATGCCCGAAACGATTATGCGACATTATGTGGCCTAAGCCCCTTCCTCGTCGGAAATCATGCGCATGCCAATGGCGTTATAGCCAGCATCAACGTGATGATTTTCGCCGGTTACGCCAGTGCTCAAATCAGACAATAGGTAGAGCGCTGAATTACCAACTTCCTCAATCGTCACATTTTTACGCATTGGTGCATTTTCTTCATTCCATTTCAGCATCATCCGCAAACCGCCAATACCGGCGGCGGCGAGGGTTTTAATTGGCCCAGCCGAAATGGAGTTAACGCGAATATTTTGCTTGCCCAAATCTGCCGCCAAATAACGCACGCTGGCTTCCAGCGCTGCCTTGGCCACGCCCATGACGTTATAATGCGGGATGACTTTTTCGGCCCCGAAATAGCTCAGGGTCAGGAGCGAGCCGCCATTGGGCATAAGCTTCTCGGCCCGATTGGCGACTGCGGTGAAACTATAGCAAGAAATGTTCAAGCTCATGGCGAAATTGCCTGGCGAGGTATCGACATAACGGCCAGTCAATTCATCCTTATCGGCAAAGGCAATGGCGTGGACGACAAAGTCCAGTTCGCCCCATTGTTGTTTAAGTGTGTCAAACACCGCGTCCATACTGGCCTCATCGGTGACGTCACATGGCAGAACAAGATTGGCGCCAATACTGTCGGCCAGTGGTTTGACACGCCGTTCCAGCGCTTCGCCTTGATAGGTGAAGGCTAATTCAGCACCGGCATCGGCGCAGGCCTGAGCAATGCCCCAAGCGATTGAGCGCTGATTGGCGACCCCCATAATCAGGCCGCGTTTGCCTTTCATCAATCCATTTGTCATGAACCTTATCCTTTATTCGTTTGTCTCTTATTTGTGTATAAACTGCTCTGCCGCGAAAGCCTAGAGGTGTCAGCGGCAAATTTAATGGCTATTGGTCGAAATTTTGCAGCGGCATATCTTGAATTTGCTGCAACTCAACAGCCGGTGGGTAGTTTTGCGCCGCCGCTTGAGCTAGCCATTTGCGTGCTTTCTCGCCGTCGTAGCCGATGCCTTCCGGGTCAAAATACATCATGGCGAGGTTGAATTGCGCTGGCGCAAAGCCCAATCGGGCGGCGCGACGATAATAAGTGCGGGCTATTTCAAGGTCTTTTTCAACGCCCAAACCACGGCGGTATAAATGTCCGATATTGCGTAAGGCAGCGAGGTCGTAATTATCGGCCAAAGCTTGCCAATGGGCGCGTGCTCCACGATAGTCTCCGGCATCATATGCGGCGGTGCCTTGGGCAAATAAATCATCCATTTTTGGCGCCGGAACAGGTGACGCGCAGCTTGCTATGGCGAGGCAGGTAAAAAGCGCAATAAATTTGGACGCACGGGTCATGCGCCTATATATAATACAGTTATAAGCAAAGAGGAACGCAACAGATGAGTGCATTTGACGAGATTTTTGATGCGCCAGCGGCTGATCCGATGGCGGTTTTCGACGCATGGTTGACCCAAGCGGCGGCGTCTGAGCTCAATGATGCCAATGCCATGTCACTGGCAACAGTGGATGGCGATGGCATGCCCAATGCCCGCATGGTGTTGTTGAAAGGCCACGATCAGCGCGGCTTTGTGTTTTATACAAATTTGAACAGCCAAAAAGGCGCCGAGCTTCATGACAATGCGCGCGCCGCGCTGTGCTTTCACTGGAAAAGCCTGCACCGGCAAGTGCGTGTGCAGGGGCCGGTGAGCGCCGTCAGCGAGCAAGAGGCCGATGCTTATTTCACCTCGCGCGGGGCCGAAAGCCGCCTCGGTGCTTGGGCGTCGCAGCAATCGCAAACCTTGCAAGACCGGGCCACGCTGGACGCCGCCTATGAGGCCGCGCTGGCACAATATGGCGAGGAAAATATTCCCCGCCCACCGCATTGGTCGGGACGACGCATTACGCCATTGAAAATCGAGTTCTGGCAGGATGGTGCCCATCGTCTGCACAATCGCTTGGTCTATCAACGGGCGGCGCCAACCGACGCTTGGTCGACCCGACTTTTATATCCGTAAGCGCATCATTGGTGCCTTGACGAATATCTGATACAACAAGCCATGACCCAGTCACATAATCATTTGTCACACGACCATATCGGCCTAGAGCCGGGCATGCGAGTGCGCGGCACGGCGCTGCTGGCGATTGTTGTTGCCAGCGTGTTGATTGTCATCAAAGCCGGCGCCTGGATGTTGACCGGCTCAGTGGCTTTGCTCGGCTCGTTTCTCGACTCGGTGATGGATTTGTCTTTGTCGGTGATGAATTTTTTCGCCATTCGCCATGCGCAAACACCGGCGGATGAAGAACATCGGTTTGGTCACGGTAAAGCCGAGGCGTTAGCGGCGCTGGTGCAGGCTGCCATGCTGTTATCGGCGGCTTTGTTTTTGCTCTATGAAGCCCTGCAAGCCATTCTTGCGCCGCAGCCGATCGCGGCCAGTGATATTGGTATTGGCGTTATGGTGGTGTCGATTATTTTGACGCTGGCGCTGGTTGTGGTGCAGCGCCGCGTAGCCAAAGCCACCCAATCGGTTGCCATTTCCGCTGATAGCGCACATTACACCGGTGATATTGTTATCAATCTTGGGGTAATTTTGGCGCTGGTTTTGGCCGGCAATTTCGACTTGCCTTATGCTGATCCTATTCTGGGGATGGTGGTGGCGCTGATTTTGATCAACAGTTCACGCCAAGTTTTTGTTAATGCCGCCGATCAGTTGATGGATCGTGAATTTGACGATGCCGATCGTGATGAAATCAAACGGTTGATTTTATCGCATCCGCAAGTACGGGGCCTGCATGATTTGCGCACACGCCGCGCCGGTCTGACAAGTTTTATTCAATGCCACATTGAGCTTGATGGCGCCATGTCATTGACCATGGCGCATCAAATTTCTGATGCTGTGGAGGCCTTGGTGCTGGCCAAATTTCCGCAATCGGAAGTGCTGTTGCACCAAGACCCAGAAGGCCAAGAGCCGCTTACTGAGCTTGAACAACGATAAGCCCGTTGCCGCCGTTTAATCGTCATATCCGGCCGGTGGCTGGAAGTGATGACCGTTTTGTTCCAACATGCGGGCCACGGCAATGGGTGTTTTGTCCTCATAGGCTGGGCCAATAATTTGCATACCCATCGGAAGACCTGACGAATGCCGCGCCAGTGGCGCAACGGTTGAGGGCAGGCCGCATAGGGTGCTAACTCCGGGCCAAACAACGTTTTCCATGTAATTGCGCGGCGCGCTATTCACCGAAAAGGCGCGGCCATGAAAATCAGCGTCTTGCGTGTGAGGCATGGCCGGTGTTGGTGTGACGGGACAGAATAAAACGTCGACTTGCTCGAATAAGGCGCGCCATTTGGCGGCCATTTGCGCCCGCACTTCATCCCAATAAAGCCAATCTTTGTGTAAGAGGCGCACGCCGCGCGCTTGCATCATGCGCAGTGATTTATCATCACTATCGGCGTCATCAATCATCGCTTGCAGCGACTGATGCACGGGCGCTGGAAAATCAGCCCCCATGATGGAACTCAGCAGAATGATGAATGTCTCGGTGTGGTGCGCTAAATCGAAATCCGGTTTAATGCGCACAACACTGGCACCCTGTTTTTCCAGCGTACGGGCAGCGGCTTCAATGTTACTGGCCATCTCGCTATCCACCGGACAATAGGGGTCGTCGGCCCACAGGCCAATTCGCAGGCCTTCAGGGCGTGTAAAACGCGGCCCTTGCAAACTGATTTGCATGGCCTGAGAGGCCGGACGCAAGAGGCCAAGGGTTAGGTCAAAGGCCAGTTCAAGATCGTCGACACTGCGCGCTAAAGGCCCAACAACATTCAAATCTCTGGAGGCCAGCGCGCCATGTGTTGGCGGCACATGACCGTTTGTCGGCACGAGGCCATGGGTTGGCTTATGGCCAAATAATCCGCAAAAATGCGCCGGCACACGAATCGAACCGCCAATATCAGAGCCATATTCAAGCGGCGTTAGGCCGGCGGCTAAAGCGGCAGCCGAACCACCCGATGATCCGCCCGGCGTGTGATCCAGATTATATGGATTGTTAGTTGTGCCGTGAATGTCATTAAAGCTCTGCCAATCACCACACATAAAGGGCGTGTTGGTTTTGCCGAGAATAATTGCGCCTGCGGCTTTCAGCCGTGCCGTGACATGCGAGTCGGATGTTGACACTGTGCCGGCAAATTGGGGCGCCCCCACATCGCAACTCAAACCGTCAACTTCAAAGGCATCTTTAATGGTCATCGGGACGCCATGCAAAGGCCCGAGGGTTTGACCCGATTGACGCGCCGCATCGGCTTTATCGGCATCTTTTAGGGCGTCATCAAAGCGTTCGGCGACGACCGCGTTCAGGGCCGGATTATGCTTTTTGATGCGGTCGATAAAGAATTGCGTCACCTCGTGCGCGCTCAGCACACCTTTGGCGATATCTTGGCCTAATTGATGTGCATTTTTCTGGTTAATTGGCATTTTTCACTCTCCCCCTATGGACACAGACGACCAGTTTGCGGCAAGTTAGCAGTCAAACCAATGTGTTGGTGAAAACTTTAGGGAGAAAAATATGTTCGGTCAAATGCAAGACGTGCCACTACTGGTCAACCGGATCTTAGACCATGCGCTGGTCAATCATGGCGAACGCGAGATTGTCTCGCGCCTTGTCGAGGGAAACATTCACCGCGAAACTTATGCCGATGCACATTTGCGGGCCCGCAAATTATCGCAAGCCTTGCAGGCTTTGGGCATGGGTGTTGGCGATGTCGTCGCTACCATGGCTTGGAATACCCACCGCCATTTTGAGGCTTGGTATGGCATCACAGGCGTTGGCGGTATTTACCACACTTTGAACCCACGGCTGTTCCCTGAGCAGCTGAGCTATATTATCAATCACGCGGAAGATAAAATCATTCTGACGGATTTGACCTTTGTGCCGGTTCTCGAAGGCATTGAAAAAGACATTCCTAATGTGAAGGCCATCATCGTTATGACCGATGCCGCGCATATGCCAGAAACCAGCTTGAAAAATGTGCTGTGCTATGAAGACTTGATCGATAGCAATAATGGCGATTTCAATTGGGTGGAAGTCGATGAGCGGGCGCCGTCCGGCATGTGCTACACATCTGGCACCACCGGCAATCCTAAAGGCGTTTGCTATACGCACCGGTCAAATGTGCTGCACACACTGACCAGCCTCTCAAGTGACGTCATGGGTCTGAGCAGCACAGATAGTGTGATGCCAGTCGTGCCAATGTTCCACGCCAATGCTTGGGGGCTTGCCTTTAGTGCGCCGGCGGTTGGGTCGAAAATTGTGAACCCCGGCCCGAATATGGATGGCGAGAGCATTTACCAGCTTTTGACCGAAGAAGAGGTGACGTTCTCGGCCGCCGTGCCGACGGTTTGGTTGATGCTTTTGCAGCATATGGAAGCCAATAATCTGAAACTACCGAAACTGAATAATGTGACCATTGGCGGGTCAGCTGTGCCGCGCATGATGCTTGAGAAATTCGAGCGCGATTATGGGGTGATGGTGAAGCACGCTTGGGGGATGACAGAATTGTCGCCGCTCGGGTCCATCGCCAGCTTCAAATCCGGCATGGAACATATGAGCTTTGACGAGCAAATGGACATTAAGGTTAAACAGGGCCGTCCGCCTTATTTGGTTGAGATGAAAATCACCGATGATGAGGGCAATGAGCTGCCACGTGACGGTAAAGCCTTCGGTCATTTAATGGTGCGTGGGCCGTTTATTGTTGGCGAATATGTCAAAGGCGATGGCGGTCAAATTCTCGACAAAGACGGGTTTTTCGATACCGGCGATGTCGCCACACTTGACCCTCTCGGCTTTATGCAAATCACTGACCGTGCCAAAGATGTTATCAAATCAGGCGGCGAGTGGATTTCTTCTATCGAGATTGAAAATATCGCCGTTGGTTTTGACAAAGTGCAAGAAACAGCGGTGATCGGTGTTGAGCATCCGAAATGGGATGAGCGGCCTTTGCTGATTGTCGTGAAAAACCCTGATGCCGAGGTGACCAAGGAAGAAGTATTGGCTTATCTGGATGGTAAAATCGCCAAATGGTGGATGCCTGACGATGTTGTTTTTGTTGATGAAATTCCTCACACCGCAACCGGCAAGATTCAAAAGCTGACCCTGCGCCAGCAATTTGCTGATTACAAATTACCAACAATAGAATCTGCAGCGGAATAATGATGCTAGGCATAAGTGTAGAATTTTTAGCTCACTGGGGCGCTCGCTTGGCGATTGCCTCGCCGATTATCGCGATTTCGGGTCTGGTGTTATTCCGTACGGGCGTGATGACGTTTGGCGGGCCTTTGTTGATTGTCGCCGTGGCAACGATAATTGCGCTGGTTGCTTTGCTTATGAGCGTCTTGGCGCTGGTCGGCGGCTTGGGCGGCGATGGGGCGCAAACCAATCGCGCCCTGCTGGGGCTTATTGTATCCTTGGTCGTCGTCTTTGCCCCGCTCAATGGTCTTCGTAAAGCCATGACGGTGCCGCCAATTCATGACATCAGCACAGACTTGGCCAATCCGCCAGTGTTCAGCCATGTGCCATCTTTGCGGGCTGACGGTGACAATAGTTTGGCGCTCGATAGCAAAGTGATGGACATGCAAAAGGCGCATTATACAAATCTGCGGCCTGTTACTTTAGAGGTTGGTATGGCCGAGGCTTTTGCACAGGCGGTTTTGACGGCTGAAGATATGGGCTGGGAGATTGTTCATAGCGATGCCGCGAGTGGCCAAATTGAAGCGGTTGTCACGACTCTCTTGTTTGGCTTCAAAGATGATGTGGCCATTCGGATGACGGCTGTCGACGGCGGCACGCAAATTGATTTACGTTCCGTCTCACGCGTTGGGCAAAGTGATTTGGGCGCCAATGCGGCCCGCATTCAAAGGTTTTTGGACGCCATTCAATAGGCTGATTAAACGGCTCAACTAGTCGACAAGCTGGTAGCTTGCGTCAAGACTTGGCTTGTCGGCGCAGCTTACTTTGCCGCGTTCGACCAAATCTTGTATATGGGCAAAAACCGATAGGGCAGCGGCCGGATGCAAGCGCTTGTCTACATCAACATACATGGTCGCCACCATTTGGCGGATCGTCTCATCACCGGCTTCGAGGCGGGTAATAATTTGCGCCTCGCGCCCACGCCGGTGGGTGATATAGGCGCGCACAAAATTTTGTGGGTCATCAATGCTGGTGCCATGGGTTGGCCAGTAAATTTTATCATCGCGGCTCAGCAGCAAATCCAACGACGCCATATAGGCATTCATATTGCCATCGGGCGGGGCAATCACCGTGGTTGACCAGCCCATCACATGGTCGCCGGTAAACAGGGCTTTTTCTTCACGCAGCGCATAGCACATATGATTGGCCATGTGGCCGGGGGTGAACACGCACTCGAGGGTCCAATCATCACCGGCAATGATATCGCCATGGGCGACAATATGGTCGGGACGGAAATTATCATCGGCGTCTTCTTCAAGTCGTGGCCCGTCAAATTGGTCGGGGCTGGGGGGAGCGTAGCTGTAAATTTTCGCGCCCGTGCGCTGTTGTAAGGGCGTGCAGGCTGGGGAGTGATCAAGATGTGTGTGGGTGACCACAATATGGCTGACGCGCTCATCCGGGCCGAGAGCGGCCAAAATGGCGTCGACATGGTCATCCAGCAACGGCCCGGGGTCAATGACTGCGACATTGCCGGTGCCGATGATATAAGTGCCTGTGCCGGTGAAGGTAAACGGACTTGGATTATTGGCAATGACCCGCCGAATGAGTGGTGACAGTTGATCGCACCGGCCATATTCAAAATCGAATTCAGTTACAAATGGGATACCCGCCATTATCTCGCCTATCATTTCGCATTTACTCTGCCACCACCATAGCCATCTTGGGCTTTGTGCAAAGCAAAAACAGCCCCTTTGGGGCGAGAAATAAATCATCGCTGGCGGTATCTGGAGCTTGTCAGGGCGGGTTTGCTGACATAGCCTTGGTTATCAAAAGGGAGCCAATTCAATGCAACGTGTTCTACAAATTCTTAGCGCGCTTACCGGCGTGTTTCTGGCTGTTTCAGCTTTTAATTGGATGTTTGATCCGCAGGCGGCGGCGGCTGGGCTTGGCATGGACTTGCTGACCGGCATGGGGCGCAATACGCAAATTGGCGACATGACGGCGTTCTTCGCCACCTCCAGCCTTTTCATTCTGCTTGGGGTTTGGCAAAAGCGGCCAGATTTTCTGCTGGTGCCAGCATTCTTGCTGCTCAGCGCGGCGCTTTTCCGCCTGACATCAGCGCAGTTTTATGACGCCGAGCTGATCGTTCCGGCGGTAGTTTTTGAAGTGGTGACGGGGATTATTCTGCTGGCCTATCGCCGCGAAATCAGCCAGTAACTATCGTTTGTCATAGAGGGATTAAGGTTATGGATAGTGTAAAAAAGCGGCCAGTTTTGGCAGGGTTTCTGGCCATTTTAGGCATTTTCTTCGGTTATTTATTGCTCTGGCCGGTGCCGTTTGATCCCGTGGCTGGCCCGCCGCGTGCGGCCAATCCGGCGGGCACTGGCATTTTTGCCAAAAATAATGCTTTAGCGGCGGCCAAAATGATTGAAACCGGCCATGGGCCAGAAGGCACAGCCTTTGACACCCAAGGTCGGCTTTACACCGGCCTGACCGATGGGCGTATTTTGCGCCTTGATGTCGCAAGCGGCGCCATTGAAGAGCTGGCCAATACTGGCGGTCGGCCTTTGGGCATAGAATTTGACGCCAATGGTGATTTGATTATTGCCGACGCCAATAAGGGGCTGATTGCCATGTCACCCGACGGCATCATTCGTGAGCTGGCCACCGAGTTTGACGGCAAGCGGATGATTTTCGTCGATGATGTGGCGATTGATAGGGACGGCATTATTTATTTTTCTGATGCGACGCAACGATATGCTTATGGCCATGATCTTATCGAATTATTCGAACGTCGGCCTAGTGGGCGTTTGATTACGTATAATCCTGCCAATGGTGAGATGAAGCTTTTGCTCGATGATTTATATTTCGCCAATGGTGTGGCGCTGTCAAAGGCGCAAGACTTTGTGCTGGTCAATGAAACTTTTGACCACCGCATCATGCGCTATTGGCTGAAAGGCCCGAAAGCTGGCACGGCTGATGTATTTGCCGACAACTTGCCCGGTTATATCGACAACATCACGGAAGCACCGGACGGCGGCTTCTGGCTGGCTGTGGTAGCGCCGCGTGTGGCGGAGATGGACAATTTGGTTGATAAGCCATTTTTGCGCAAAGTTGTTTGGCGGGTGATGCAGCTAACGGGCGACTCGCCCGTGCAAATGCACAGCTATGCGGTGAAATTTGACGCCGACGGCAATGTGCTGGCGTCGTTGGAAGATGACAGCGGGCATATTTATATGATGACCAGTGTTTTGCAGCATAAAGGCCAGCTTTTCCTTGGTAGTTTGTTAAATAATGCCATCGGCATAATTGACGCACCATAAAGTTAAAAAGAGGGCTAGACCGCGGGCCCTGCATTATGTATTTTCCGGCTCAGTTGGGGTGTGGCCAAGTGGTAAGGCACCGGTTTTTGGTATCGGCATGCGCAGGTTCGAATCCTGCCACCCCAGCCAGTTCTCTTAAAAAATAATTCCCCCGATGGGGCCGCCTTGGCGAGGCTGTGGCCTGCGCGAGATGGTGGTTATTTGTCGGAGATGAACCCAAGGTCGCGCAAGTCTTGCTCGCTGCTGCGGTGTATGCCCTTGGCGTAATTCTCTGCGTTGCGGACATAAAAGGCGGCGTTCATGGCATTGGCCTGACCGTTGTCGCGGGTTTTGATGAGCTTGGCAGGGGCGCCGGCAATGATTGAGTTCTCCGGAAAATGGCTGTTCTCAGAAACAATCGAATGACCGGCAACAATCGAATTGGCGCCAATCGTGGCGCCATCCATAATCGTCGCATTGATGCCAATCAGACAGCGGTCGCCAATGGTGCAACCGTGCAACGTCACATGATGGGTGATGGAGCAATCAGCACCGACAATCGTTGGGGTGGCGGCGCCAACATGCACCATGACAAAGTCTTGAATATTGCTGCGCGCGCCAATCTCGATATGATACATTTCGCTGCGCATCACCACATAGGGCCAGACCGAGGCGTTTTCGGCGATTTTAATGTGACCATAAAGCCGCGCCGTATCGTGAATCCAGACGCTTTCGTGAGCGTCGATTTTTGACTTGTGATCATCCATGTTCGGGTTCCTTCAGGGCGATAACACTGGTCCATAGGCGGCCAATGACAGATAAATAAACCAAAGCCGCAAAACCATAAGCGGCGGGTGTGAAATAAGTCGGCGCGATCATGACGAAGGCAAAAAACCCAATAGTTTCGGTGCCTTCAGCGAGGCCGGCCATATAGAAAAAACTTTTTTTACCTTGGCTTTCTGTGCTGACGCCGCGTTTCTCAGCCATAATGGCAAAGGCCAGAAACACCACCATCGACATCGCAAAGCTGGAAAGTAACACAGCGGCGGCGACGGCATTTTGCGGCGCCCCGACGATGAAGGCCAATGGCAAGAGCGACCATAAAAGAAAATCGGCAACAATATCCAGATAGGCGCCCAAATCGGTCGCCCCATTGCGTCGCGCCACAGCGCCATCAAGCCCGTCGCCGAAACGGTTGATTAAGAGCAGCACCAACGCCAGCTCATAGGCCTGATTGGCCACGGCCCAGCAAGCGGCTAGGCCGAAGCCAAAACCGACGACGGTGATTTGATTGGCAGAAATAGCCAATGGCCAATAGCCCGCCGCCTTATTCAGCGGCGGGTCTATGAGACGGCGCATCAGCGGGTCAAGCATGGTCTCCGAGGGTCTCTAAGAGGCGCGCGACACGAGGCTGCTGACGGCGGCTTTATAGTCGCGTTCCAGCTCGCTGACCACGGTTTCAACCGAGTCGACCTTGGCGATGGCGCCAATGCCCTGACCTGAACCCCAAATATCTTTCCATGCTTTGGTTTTCATATTGCCGCCCGACCCGAAATTCATTTTCGACTTGTCGGCATCTGGCAAATTATTGGGGTCTAGACCGGCAGCGGCAATGGATGGTTTGAGGTAATTGCCATCAACACCGGTAAACAGCGATGAATAAACAATGTCATCAGCCGCTGACTCGACCAGCATGTCTTTATAGCCTTGGTCAGCATTGGCTTCTTCTGTGGCAATAAAGCGTGAGCCCATATAGGCCAAATCAGCGCCCATGGCCAAGGCAGAAGCGACGCAATAGCCATCGCCAATTGCACCTGATAGCAGAATTGTGCCGTCGAACCATTCTTTCACTTCGCGCACCAAAGCAAATGGGCTGAGCGCGCCGGCATGGCCGCCCGCACCGGCACAGACTAAGATGAGGCCATCGACGCCTTGCTCGGCGGCTTTTTTGGCATGTTTCACACTGATCACATCATGGAACACAAGACCACCGTAACTATGCGTCGCCTCAACCACTTCGGCGGGTGGGCGCAAGCTGGTGATGATAATCGGCACTTTGTGCTTCACACAAGTTTCCATGTCCTGCATCAGGCGGTCATTTGAGGCATGGCAAATTTGATTGACGGCATAGGGCGCGACATAAGCGTCTGGGTTGTCGGCTTTATAGGCTTCCAGCTCGCTGTTGATGCGGGTGAGCCATTCGTCGAGCACTTCTGCGGGACGCGCGTTCAGAGCTGGAAATGAGCCAACAATACCAGCCTTACACTGGGCAATGACCAGTTCCGGGCCAGAGACCAGAAACAGCGGGGAACCAACAACAGGCACACGCAGGTTGTTTTTCAAAATATCGGGAAGGGCCATATGTATATCTCCATTAAACGATGGGTAAGAAGTTAGACAAGATAATAGGTCGATGACACCGCAAAGCAAGTATTTCTCACGCTTTTTGGCGGCTAAAAGCTCCTAGTCGCAGGCGGCGTAGACCAATTGTGACAATTGCGGACGCAAAGGATAACAGCCCGATGGCATCATTTGGGTCATTAAAATAACCGTGATATCTTCGACCGGGTCCACCCAGAAAATCGTGCTTGCCAGTCCGCCC
>CALEFA010000024.1 GCA_937876775.1 uncultured Rhodobiaceae bacterium
CGTGCTCAATATCTGGACTGCGCGGTGCCAAGGCCGGATCATCTAAAGATATGTGCACAATGCGGGTTTTAGCTTCAGAATCAGCCATTTTCGGGCGGGTCCTCTTGCGCAATATTGAGGCGAATGGCGATTGAGCGACCATGCGCGTGCAGGCCTTCTTCCTCGGCTAAACGCAAAGCGGCTGGGCCAATTTCAGATAGTGCCGCCGCATCGCAGCGCACCAAAGAACTACGTTTCATGAAATTCAAAACCGAAAGGCCAGAGGCATAGCGTGCAGCGCGGGCGGTCGGTAAAACGTGATTGGGGCCGGCCACATAATCTCCGATCGCCTCAGGGGTATAGCGGCCAAGAAAAATAGCTCCCGCGTGGCGCACTTTCGCCGCCAATCGGTCAGGGTCTTCGACAGCCAATTCCAAATGCTCGGGCGCAAGCTGATTAATCAGCTCGCCCGCTTGCTCAAGCAAATCATCGACGACAATAATGGCCCCAAAATTTTCCCAGCTCTTGCGAGCGATTTGCTGGCGCGGCATAACGGCCAAAGCGGTCTCCACAGCCTCACTGACCGACGCCGCAAACGATGAATCATCGCAGATCAAAATCGATTGCGCCACCTCATCATGCTCAGCCTGGCTTAGTAAATCAGCGGCAATCCACGCTGGATCATTGGCGCTATCAGCAACCACCAAAATTTCTGACGGGCCCGCAATCATATCAATGCCAACTTGGCCAAAGACTTGTTTTTTGGCCGCCGCCACATAAGCGTTCCCAGGCCCGACAATCACATTCACCGGCTCAATGGACGATGTGCCATAAGCAAGAGCGGCCACAGCTTGCGCCCCGCCCACACGATAAATTTCATCCACACCAGCCAATTTGGCAGCGACCAGAACCAAGGGGTTAAGAGCCCCATCAGGCGTCGGCACCACCATGACGACGCGCTCGACACCGGCGACGCGGGCGGGAATCGCATTCATCAAAACCGATGACGGATAATTGGCCAAACCACCGGGAACATAAAGACCGGCCGCATCAACCGGCGTCCACCTGTGCCCAAGCTCAACCCCTTGCGCATCGGTGAAACGCTCGTCTTCAGGCTTTTGACGGGCATGAAAATCAGCAATACGGTCAGCCGCCAATTGCAAGGCGGCTTTGGTGTCTTCAGCGCAGGCCGCTTCGGCGGCGGCGATTTCAGCGTCGCTAATGCGTAATGTTTCGCGGCTCAATGTCAGGCGGTCATATTTGGCTGTTAGCGCAATCAAAGCGTCGTCGCCTCGCAGGCGCACATCATCGATAATCGCTGCGACGGCAGCATTGACGTCGACCGATTGCTCGCGCTTCATATTTTGCAGCGCCCCAAAACGGTCGGCGAAATCCTTATCGCCAATGTGGGTCTGTAGAAAACACGCCATAACCAATCCTAATCAATTTCATGGGTCGGACGCGAACGCGCCAACCATGCATCACTTATATCTTCCAATATGGCTTCGCAAGCCTCAACCGCCAAGCGTATTTCGCCCCCAGCTGCGAATATTATCCGCAAATGGCCGGCCAACGCATCTTCTGGTTCAAACGTGAGGGCTAGAATCGACAATATTGCCTCACCATGCGCCAGTTCAATGTTCTTAACCTGCGATTTTTGTACATTGGCAATTTGCAGGGCAGTACGCACGCGCATGGGGTGCTCTTCATCTTCCCAGCAAAAGCGATTGCCGAGCAAAACAAACCGTTTCTGGTCGCTGACATGCGCCATATCGGCCACTTGCAGCACCATGTCCTGCACATAGGCCGACATCACCTCAATATCAGCCGCGTCGCGGGCAAATAATTTCAGCCGCACATGCTCAGATGAAGAAATCGTGGTCATGCAATTACGCCGTTTCGCGCCAAATCCGCGCGCCGCAAGCCGATAGTTTTTCTTCTAGCCGCTCATAACCGCGATCAAGGTGGTAAACGCGGCTGATGCGGGTCGTGCCTTGCGCCATTAGCCCAGCGATGACCAAAGTCATGGAGGCGCGCAAATCGGTTGCCATCACTGGCGCGCCGCGTAATTCATCGACACCGGTCACAATCGCCGTATCACCCTGCAGGCTGATATCTGCGCCAAGCCGCGCCAATTCTTGCACGTGCATAAAACGATTTTCAAAAATCGTCTCACGAATGCGGCTGACGCCGGTCGCACAGCACATCAGCCCCATGAAAGGAGCCTGTAAATCAGTTGCAAAACCGGGATAGGGCTCGGTGGTTACCGACGTTGCCAAAGTTCGCCCCTGCGGCCCGCGCACCCGCAATGCAGGGCCATCAGCACTATCTTCTTGTGTTAGCTCGGCACCAGCCAAACGCATGGCAGGCACCAAAGCGCCAAGCACGATTTCATCAATTCCGGTAAGGCGCACATCGCCATTGCTGGCGGCCACTGCCAGAGCAAAGGCTCCGGCCTCAATGCGGTCGCGGGTGACAGTGTGGTCGGCACCGCACAGTCGCTCAACCCCCTGAATGGTTAAAATTCGCGTGCCAATACCCTCAATTTTGGCGCCCATAGCGACCAAACAATGAGCCACATCGACAACCTCCGGCTCCATGGCGGCATTGGTGATTATTGTCTCGCCCTTGGCCAACGTCGCCGCCATCATCAACACATGCGTGGCGCCAACGGATACAAAAGGCATATCCAGCCGCGCCCCAACCAGCCCTGATGGCGCGCTGGCATTAACATAGCCACCTTCGACGTCAATCTCGGCGCCCATGGCGGCCAGCCCTTTCAAATATAAATCAACCGGTCGGGTGCCAATGGCGCAACCGCCGGGCAAGGAGACTTGCGCTTGTCCGGCGCGCGCCAATAGCGGGCCCAGCACCCAAAAACTGGCGCGCATTTTCGAGACATATTCGTACGATGCTTTCGTGCTGGTGAAATGGGGCACATGCACGCTCAACCCCTCGCCTGGACCGCTGCCAAATTCTTCGACTTCAGCACCTAATTCGCGCAACACACTGGCCAATGTGCGGGTGTCTGCCAAACGCGGTGTGCCACGTAAGACCAGTTTTTCATCGCTGAGTAGACCCGCCACCATCAGCGGCAGAACGGCATTTTTTGACCCTGAAATCGCCAGGTCACCTGACAACGCCACGCCGCCTTCGATAATAATTTCATCCATGTTACTGCTCGCTACTTACTTGCTTTATCTTCGGTTTTGGGATTATCGGCACGACGGGCTTGCTTGCGGCGTTTTAAATTCTCGCGCAAAGCCTCGGCCAACCGATCGCGGCGTTTTGAGGCTTTATCCTCAGCTTGTGACTTATTTTCCATCTCTCTTGTTTGCCGTTGGAAAGTGTTCTGGTCAAGAGGTTTAGGCTCGTTTTGTGGCGGCTTTGCGGCAAGCCTGAGAGACCCAATGCAGCGCCAATGGTGAGCTAGTCGGGTAAGATGTCGTGTCGCGACACCACACCGCGCGTCCAGCTTGATTTATGCCAATCGGGGCGAATGAAAACATTGCGGCTGTGGCAGGTCGAACAGCGACATTTGCGTCGCAAATCAGACAGGGTAAGGTCGCCAAAACGGGTTAGAAGCGGCACCGAGTCGAGGCTTTTATGATGGCTACATTGCTCGCACCACAGCCAAACTGCCAATTTTTTCTCGACCAACCAAGTTAAACGAACCGGCTGAAACGCAACGCCATCTTGAACCACGCAATCCTCTTTACACTACCAAAGAACAAAAAGAGAACGATTATGATCACCGGATGAATGCCTTGGCAAGCGGTTTCATTTGATAACGGGATAATGGGCGTGAAAACCTCCAATATGACTTGCATCCGCCTCGCGGCTGTGGCACTTACAGGGCCTGAATGCTGCCGTAGCTCAGGGGTAGAGCACTCCCTTGGTAAGGGAGAGGCCGAGAGTTCAATTCTCTCCGGCAGCACCATTTTCAAGATATTTTGCAAGCGCTGCCGAATAGCGCTTTGTACGATGGTCACCGAACATGCCGCGCGGCCAGCTGTTTTGTCCAATATGTATTGCCGCACTATGGTGGCGATAACCGAGCACCCAAAAGGGTAAATGCGGCACGCAATCAGCACCATTAACCACACGCCAAAGGCGCTCCGGCAAGCCCGAAACAAACACGGCATCACCAAGACACGGCGCGCCGAAACTGATTACCGCCTCTGGCTGATAATTAGTACGCCAGCGACCCGCCGCCAATAACGCCATTGCCCCGCCCATGCTGTGACCGCAGAAATACACCTGCCGGGCATTTTCAGGCGGCAATTTAAGCGTCTCGCAGTGATGAATTTTGCTCAGCTCGCGTGCAAAGCCGCGGTGTACACGACCACAAGCATAGGCGGCACGGGCGGCGGCATTATCCTCATGGCGCCGCGTCATCGCAGGGCGCAGGGCGATTTTGAGGCTTGCTTTTATATCGCTCGATTGGTCGAACTCCGTGCCGCGAAATGCAAAAACCAGCTGTGTGCTATTTTCCAGAACCCAGCATTGCGCCCCTTGGCGGCTGACCAAACGCGCACGCTCAAAGCCCAAACTGTGAAATGGCGCGGCGTCTTCTTGATAAGCAGCTTTGGCAATTTGAGCGAAAGAGTGTAACCGCGGCGCCAGCCCTATCATCGCTTAGCGCGCCCGACCGCGTAATTCTTCAAATGTCCGCAAACCGCCCAAACCAAGCAGCGCATAAAGAATGGTGGTCAGCACTTCTAATTGCAGAGCCGGTGGCGGCAGGATATTTTTGTCACTCATCGCCAT
Organism: uncultured Rhodobiaceae bacterium; assembly: GCA_937876775.1. GTDB lineage: Bacteria > Pseudomonadota > Alphaproteobacteria > RS24 > RS24 > JAHEGN01. Next base: position 4,750 of record CALEFA010000024.1, read on the forward strand.
TGCCCATATCAATAATTCGCGGACGATAAAATTATATGCCAGAGCAGCACCGCACACCCAACCAATAAAGGGGCGCCAACCGGCAACAAAAACGTCTCGATGCATGGCTCCTATTTTACAAATTTCGCTTTGCACCAAGTGCGGTTGCTCGACAATGCGTGCCAGGACGGCCTGTTTATCCAGGCGTTCCTCGTCTGAGGTGAATAAATTGTCCAGAACACTGCCGATGATATCCAAGGGATCGGTCGCTGTTTTGCGGAATAAATTGAGCATGCAGAAAGTATAACAAATCAGCCAAAGAAGGGTGATTTGAGGGTTTTATGATTATTTATCAAGACATTAAAAAAGGGGAGCCGAGGCTCCCCTTAATCTTGAACGCCAAGAGCGCTTAATCGAAAGCTTGATCCCATGTGCCTTCGGTTGAGGCTTTGGCATATTCTGTCGCCCGACCCTCGAAGAAATTCATATGCTCAATACCATTAAGCATTTCGTCCATCCACGGCAGGGGGTTTTTCTCAATGTCATATAATGGCTCGAGGTTGAGCTGCGCCAGGCGGCGGTTACCGATAAAGCGAATATAGTCTTTCACTTCTTGTGGCTCCAGACCTTCAACGCCACCCATTTCAAACGCCAGATCAATAAATGCGTCTTCGTGGGTAACCACAGTTTCGCAGGCTTTGTACAAATCACGGCGTAATTCGTCTGTCCAAATTTCTGGGTTCTCATGAATGAATGTGTTGAACAAACGCACAATTGAATTGGTGTGCAAGGTCTCATCACGTGCCGACCATGTCACAATTTGCCCCATGCCCTTCATTTTATTGAAGCGTGGGAAATTCATCAAAATCGCGAAACTGGCAAATAACTGCAAACCTTCCGTGAAGGCACCAAATACGGCCAAGGTTTTCGCAACGTCGGCTTTGGTTTCGACGCCCCATTCTTGCATATAATCGTATTTGTCTTTCATTTCGCCATACTTCATGAAGGCTTCATATTCGATTTCTGGCATGCCAATCGTGTCCAGCAAATGCGAGTAGGCGGCAATATGAATGGTTTCCATATTTGAAAACGCCGCCAGCATCATCTGCACTTCGGTTGGCTTAAACACTTGCGAATAATGCTTCATGTAGCAGTTATTCACTTCCACATCCGCCTGCACAAAAAACCGGAAGATTTGCGTCAGCAAATTGCGCTCGGCGCCGGTCATTTTTTTGTGCCAGTCTTTGACATCTTCGGCCAATGGCACTTCTTCAGGCAACCAGTGGATACGCTGCTGGGTTAACCAAGCATCATAAGCCCATGGATAAAGGAAAGGTTTGTAAACAATACGCTCTTCAAGCAAAGACATAAATTTTCTCTCTCTTTTCATCGCTCTCTTCAATGGGCAAAGGAGCTTTCATTAGGGGTTAGTTGCCGTCGCCTATTGGCAAGACAAGCATTCTTCGTAATCATTGGACTCGACCGGCGCCTGAACCACTGGTTCTTGAATTGCCGCTGTATTGCCGTTGTCTTTCTCGGCCCGCTGGATCGACAAGGAACGGCAGTAATACAGGCTTTTCACGCCTTTTTTCCAAGCTTGGTAATGTACTTGGTGCAAATCCCGCTTATGGATATTGGCTGGCAAGAACACATTCAGAGATTGCGCCTGATCAACCAGCGGTGAGCGATCACCGGCCAAATCAATCAACCAACGCTGATCAAGTTCAAAAGCTGTTTTGAACACTGACTTCTCATCTTCGTTTAGGAAGTCGATATGCTGCACAGAGCCGCCCGAAGTAACAATTGATGACCAGATTTCATCTGTATTCTGGCCTTTTTCGCTAAGCAATTTATCAAGATGACGATTACGCACATTGAATGAGCCAGACAGGGTTTTATGAGTGAAACTATTGGCCGCAATTGGCTCAATACCCGGGCTTGTGCCGCCGCAAATAATTGAGATAGAGGCGGTTGGCGCAATCGCTGTTTTATTTGAGAAGCGCTCGTTAATACCGCACTCAGCCGCGTCCAAACATGGGCCACGTTCATTGGCCAGTTCAACCGATGCCGCATCCACGCCTTCTTTAATATGCGTGAAAATGCGTTTGTTCCAAACTTTCGCCATGACAGATTCCCATGGAATCATATTGCCCTGCAAAAACGAATGGAAACCCATCACCCCAAGACCGACGCTGCGCTCACGTTGAGCGGCATATTTGGCTTTCGCCATTTCGTCAGGGGCGCGCTGAATGAAATCTTCCAAAACATTATCGAGGAAGCGCATCACATCGGTGATAAAATGTTCTTCCTTGCTCCACTCCATGAATTTTTCAGCATTCAAGGACGACAAGCAGCAAACGGCTGTCCGGTCTTGCCCCAAATGGTCTTGGCCAGTTGGCAGAGTAATTTCAGAACACAAATTCGATGTTTTAATTTCCAGATTGAGCAATTTTTGTTGCTCAGGGCGCATATTATTCACCGTGTCTTTGAACACCATATAAGGCTCGCCGGTTTCAATACGCGCTGTCAGCATACGCACCCACAAGTCGCGTGCCTGCACGGTCGCCTGAACCGAACCGTCTTTCGGGCTACGCAAAGCCCATTCTTCGTCTCGCTCAACAGCCCGCATAAACGCATCAGTAATCAAAATACCGTGGTGTAGGTTCAACGCTTTGCGGTTTGGGTCACCGCCCGTTGGACGACGAATTTCAATAAATTCTTCAACTTCAGGGTGATCCACGGGCAGATAAACCGCCGCAGAACCGCGACGTAGAGAGCCCTGCGAAATCGCCAGAGTCAGGCTGTCCATCACCCGAATAAACGGCACAATGCCGGATGTCTTGCCATTCTCGCCGACTTTTTCGCCAATCGAACGCAAGTTGCCCCAATAGCTGCCGATGCCGCCGCCGCGTGAGGCTAGCCAAACATTTTCATTCCACAAATTGACAATATCACCAAGGCTGTCATTGGCTTCGTTCAAAAAGCATGAAATCGGCAGGCCACGATCGGTGCCACCATTTGACAGAACTGGCGTCGCTGGCATGAACCAAAGCTTGGAAATATAATCATAAAGACGCTGCGCATGCGCTTCGTCGTCGCCATAATAAGAAGCTACACGAGCGAACAAATCTTGGAAGGTTTCGCCCGGCATTAAATAGCGGTCGGTCAAAGTGGCTTTACCAAAAGTCGTCAGCAAGGCGTCGCGTGATGGGTCGGTTTTAACCCGTGGACGCGATACAAATTGAACCGCCTGATCCTGACGATCAAAATCCATCCGTGGTTCACTGTTTGACGGATCGCCTTCCGCGCGGCGTTGCGCGCGATTGCTATCAGAGCCTGATTTCAAAAGTTCTTGTTCCAATTTGTCGCCATCTTCTTTTGTTTGAGCCTGCTTTATATTGCTATCGCTCATATCTGAATCTCTGAACATACGATCTTCTCCGCCTTTATTTCCTCGTGTCGCCGCCCCCAAATGACCGGCCAACCATTACCGTCCGATAACCGCAAATCCAACGACCGTTTAGCAGAGATAGCTATCCCGTTGGCGCGATTAATAGCGCCGCGATTCCGGTAAGAATATCACGGGTTGGTCTTTAGTTTTGCTGCTTTCTAACTAGGCGGTCAAAAGTCTTGTTAACCAAATCAGAAGCACCAGACACAACATATAGTGTCCAAACACCCATCAGACGTCAACAGATAGTTATAAGAAAATTTATTTTTTTTCGCCTGCGACAAAAAATCCAATAATTTCAAGCGCTTTGATTTTTCTTCAGGCCTTGGCTGGAGGTCATTTGACAGACCATTTCATACAGTAGTTATCCACAGCCTGCAGATTTGCCAAATCAGTCGCTCATGGAGGACCTATTTAGCCTGATTCAGACGCGCAAATCGCAAAACAATCCAGGCCGCACTGACAAGATGTCCGAGCGGAAAAATCAATAGCGCCCAAAGGGCTGCCACCGGCCATTGTTTTTCATAATGAAAGATAACCGCACTCATACAAACCGCCCCCAGACTGACGTCCAGCAAAGTAACAAGCCCCCAAGGTTCAGACAAAACATTGTCAAAACCGGTTAAACCAACCTGCAGATAGGCATAACCACACATCACCAAAAACCCAATTGCTGCCAAGCTCACTAATAATCGCATTTGCTTTCTCCTTCGCACCCTATTAGCGCACAAAAAAACCGCGAAGGCCAACACCTTCGCGGTTTCAATAGTCGACGTAAACGTCGTGGCTGGCTTACAGAACCTCGAAAAGACCTGCTGCGCCCATGCCGCCACCAATACACATGGTCACAACCACGTTTTTAGCATTGCGACGTTTGCCTTCCATCAGCGCATGGCCAACGAGGCGTGCACCTGTCATCCCGAATGGGTGACCAATCGCGATTGAGCCGCCATTGACATTATATTTGCTTGGATCAATTTCCAAACGGTCACGGCAGTAAAGTGTTTGGCTGGCGAAAGCTTCGTTCAACTCCCACAAATCAATGTCGTCAACTTTAAGACCATGACGCTCAAGCAAACGTGGCACCGCGAAAACTGGGCCAATGCCCATTTCATCAGGCTCACAACCAGCAACGGCGAAACCTTTGAACGCACCCAATGGCTCAAGACCACGACGCTCAGCTTCTTTGCCTTCCATGACAACAACAGCAGCCGCACCATCAGACAATTGTGAGGCGTTACCAGCCGTTACATATTGGCCTTCGCCACGCACTGGTTTCAGCGATTGCAGACCTTCCAGTTTCGTGTCTGGACGGTTGCACTCATCGCCGCTCACAACGTAATCGACAATGGTTTCTTCGCCAGTCTCGCGATTAACCTGCTTCATTTTGGTTTCCATTGGCACAATTTCATCAGCGAACAGACCGGCTTCTTGAGCGGCGGCCATACGTTGCTGGCTGAGCAAGGCATATTCATCCTGCGACTCGCGCGATACATTGTAACGCTCAGAAACAATATCAGCGGTTTCAATCATTGGCATCCAAAGAGCTGGATATGTCGCCATTAATTTTTCTTCCGTGATGTTGTTGTAATTGGCGCCCTGCATTTGCACCAGAGAAATACTTTCAACACCAGCGCCAATAGCAATCGGCACATCTTCGTTCATGACGCGACCCGCTGCCATGGCAATGGTTTGCAAGCCTGACGAACAAAAACGGTTGACGGTAACACCCGAGGTGGTGACCGGGCAGCCTGCCCAAATGGCAGCCAAACGGCCAACGTTTTGACCTGTAGCGCCCTCTGGTGTGCCGCAACCCATGATCACGTCTTCGACATCACCTGGTTCAATTCCGGCGCGTTCAATCGCGTGTTTAATGGCGTGACCACCCATGGCTGCACCATGGGTCATGTTAAATCCGCCGCGGCCTGATTTGGCCAAACCGGTGCGGGCACTTGAAACGATAACTGCTTCTCTGCTCATAATAGTCTCCTTTTTTGACTGGGCGGATAATGCGACATCAGCCCCCATTTTTCAAAACAATTCTTCGTTTTTTTTAAGCCTCAATGCGAACTGAAAATTTTACGTTATTTTAATATCTTAGGCCGCAAGCTGGTGCCGCTGCGATAATAAAAACAAGATAGAAGAAAAAGAAGTTAAGCGGCATTTTAGGCGAAAAGGCAAAGTTTGCCTTTTTGCCGCCTTATTTTTTTGCCATGTTAGAAGCATGGAAAATAAGTCGCACAAATCTCCTACTCACCTCCCTTGGTCGTTCACCAGCCGGTTATTGATTGCGCTGGGTTTTGTTTTCTCGCTGACCGCCATCGCGCTCCCCTTGCAAGCCCAAGCGGAAGAGCCGACCGCCGCCAACTATCAAAAACCTGACCGGCAAACCTTGAAACAGCAACTAACGCCGATTCAATTTGCCGTGACTCAGAAAAATAAAACCGAACGGCCCTACAGTAATCGCTATTGGAACATGAAAAAGCCCGGCATTTATGTTGATGTGGTTTCTGGCGAGGCGCTTTTTTCCTCTCTGGACAAATATGACAGCGGCACGGGGTGGCCTTCTTTCACCCGCCCGTTGAAAGCCCAGTCAATTGTTGAGCGCGATGATTGGAGCCTGTTTTCCAAACGTATTGAAGTGCGCTCCAAATTGGCCGATAGCCATTTGGGCCACGTTTTCGAAGACGGCCCCGCCCCTGACCGCTTGCGTTATTGCATAAATTCGGCCGCTTTGCGCTTTGTGCCCCTTTCGGAAATGCGCGCACAAGGCTATGGCGCCTATATCGCCCCCTTCAAAAAAGCCGGATATAATTTCTAAAAAAGCGTCCCCGCGACTTGCCGAGACCGTGTTTTTTAGGCATTTTGCTGGCTCCCCTCAGGTTTCATCATGGAGAGCAGATGACCGACTTAGCGACACAATCTCTTATTGCCAAATTAATGCCCGGCTATCGCGGCGTGGCGCAATCATGGGAATGTGATTTAATGGGCCACTTAAATGTCTCGCATTATTTTGGCCGATCGTCGGACCACGCTTCCTTTACACGGCTTAACTTGGGCATGGCGCCGCGCGACATGGTCGCCAATCATCGCGGCACAGTGGCGCTTGAAGAGCACGCCCGTTTTCATAAAGAAGTCCATGCCGGTGGCATGATGGTTGGGCGCAGCGCACCGGTGGAAATCGGCGAGCGCACAATGACAGTTTATCAAGAGTTTCGTGATTCAGACGACCAGTTGCTAACCAGTTTCAAAACCGTGATTGGCCATTTTGACACCGCCAATCGCAAATTAGTGCCGTGGACCGATACAACTCTTGAATTAGCGCAAGCGGCAAGAATCGATCTACCCGACCACGCAGCCCCGCTTCATGTGCCAGCTGGTGGCCGCATAAAGCCGCCAAGTTTGAGTGAAACGCAAGATGCTGGTTTTGCTCGCACGGGCGGCAATACGGTGAATGCTTGGGAGTGCGATCAATTTGGGCACATGAACACGATGTTTTATATGCGCCGGCAAACCGAGGCGGTGCCGCATATGTGGCACAATCTGGGCATTGATTTAAGTGATATGCGGGACAAGCAGCGTGGCTTTGTCGTCGGTGAAATTTGTATGAGCTATGTCAATGAAGTGCTTGAGGGCGATATTGTTGAAACATGGAGCGGCGTGCGCGAGTTGAAAGAAAAAACCGTTTTGGCAGAGCACCGCCTATATAATACCGAGACCGGTCAATTGGCGGCCACCTCTTTAGTCCGAGCGGTGCATTTTGACCTCGCAACGCGGCGCGCCACCGCATGGGACGATGATGTCTATGCCCGCATTGAGGCAAATTTACCAAACACACCGGGCAATAAATAAATCCACTGAAACTAAATCAGACCCGCCCGTTGGCGTATTTCATGACGCAAGCGGTCGGGAAATTCCATCGGCAAAAAATGCGAACTGCCGGCCACCACAGAAATGGTTTTGGCTACCTGCGGCTTGTGAAACGCCGATGCGCCGCGTGTCGTCGAGCCGTGCTCGGCCATTAACAAAGTAAAGGGCACGCGCAATTTCTTCACCCATGGAATACTGGCCACTTGCGGGCCTTTGAAATTGGCGGCTTCCCAAAGCGGTGCGCAAGCCAGCGTGACACTGTTGCCTTGGCCGTCATCAATCGGTTTGACCCCACCGCGCACATAGGCAGCGAGAAACCCATCTTGCCAGGTTGCGAAGGCGCCACGCCCCGTATAGGCGGCCTCCAGCGTTGCCGCGTCTGGCCAGTTAGCCCGCCGCTTGGCCGCCATTCGCATCAGCATATGACCGCCAGTATTGCGCAGACGTGAATAAAGTTTGAACAAGTAAGCACCAAAGCTCGGCACAATTACCGGATCGGCCAATATTAAACCGGCTACCAAGTCAGGGCGTTTGGCGGCCACCATAATACTTGCGCACCCGCCCATGGAATGCCCACCAAGCCAAATTTTTTCGCCAGCCTTATCGGCTAAATGTTCAACTAAAGGAACTAAATCATCGCGGTAAATATCCCAGCCGGTCATTTTCTCTGGCTCGGCGGGCAAATTTGTTAGCCCATGGCCGCGCGCATCGGCGGCATAAATGTCAAAGGCATCGGCCAATGGTGCCAATAAGGGGTCATAAGTCTCGCCATTGAAACCATTGGCATGCGCCCAATGCAAAACTGGCTTTCCGGCACCACCAGATGACCAATGGCAAACCGATGTCGTACCTGTCGACTGCGGGAAATCAAATCTCTGCATTTTAACCTTCAAATCTCAGCCTGAGGCTGGGTGAGCCTTTATGACAAGGAATATGAACCGCTGTCGAAAAAAGGCAAGCCAGCGAGCAAGCCAGCGTTCGACGCCAACGCCATCATGCTGGTCATCATGGCGATAATGTGTTACCCATCGGCCAAATCTAGTCATGCCCCGCGGGCGGTTTGACAAGGGGGCCCAAATGCAAATCTACCTGCCAATTGCAGAGATGAGTGTCAATATTTTGACGCTGATTGGCATGGGCGGTTTGGTTGGTTTCATGTCTGGCATGTTTGGCGTTGGCGGCGGCTTTCTAATGACTCCGTTGTTGATTTTTGTTGGCATCCCTCCAGCTGTCGCTGTGGCGACTGAGGCCAATCAAATTGTTGCCTCATCAGTATCTGGCGGGCTGGCTTATTGGCAACGCCGAGCGGTTGACGTGCGCATGGGTGTCATTTTGATGACTGGCGGTATTGCCGGTTCTTATGCTGGCGTTCAATTATTCAAATTATTGCGCGAATTGGGGCAAGTCGATTTGCTGATTTCGCTCAGCTATGTACTGTTTTTGAGTGTTATAGGCGGCTTAATGTTGCGCGAAAGCCTGAACGCCATTGCCGCCACACGGCGTGGTCAGCCGCTGCGGGCCCGACGCCCCGGCACCCATAGCTGGATTTTACGCCTGCCCTTGCGGATGCGATTTCGCCAATCAAAACTTTATATCAGCGTCATACCTCCGCTGCTTATCGGATTTTTTGTCGGCACCATGTCAGCGATTATGGGGGTCGGTGGCGGCTTTATTATGGTTCCGGCGATGATCTATCTGCTGCGCATGCCAACCAATGTGGTTATCGGCACCTCATTGTTTCAAATTATTTTTGTCACCGCATCGGTCACGATTTTGCATTCGGTGGAAAACCAAACCGTCGATATTTTACTGGCCTTTCTGTTAATGGTTGGCGGGGTAATTGGGGCGCAATTTGGGGCGATTGTTGGCCAACGTTTGCGCGGCGAGCAATTGCGTGCCCTCTTGGCTTTGATTGTTCTCAGCGTTGGCCTCAAATTATTCCTTGATCTGATCAGCCGGCCGGACGAATTATTTTCTGTCACACGCATGGGGTTCGGCGGATGAGATATGGCCGCAAAATCCTTCTGGTCGTCATGTTGACGAGCTTTGCTCTGGCGCCGATGGCAGCACGAGCCAATACGATTATTGCCGATTTATCGAAAGATCATATTTCCATCAAATCGAATTTCGCTGGTGAAAAACTGCTCCTTTTCGGCGCTGTTGAGGCCACAGTGGATGGCCCAATTAGCGATATTATTGTTATCCTGCGCGGCCCGGGAGAGAATTTCACCCTGCGTAAAAAGGAAAAAAAGCTGGGTGTTTGGGTTAACAATGCGGCCTATGACATTGGTCCGCTGCCGGGGTTTTATGCCGTGGCGAGCACCAGAAAATTGAGCCAGATGGCGCCGGCGAATGTTTTGCGCGAACACAGTATCGGCGCCAATGCCATGAGCATTAATTTTCTGTCATCGAATATTGAGCCAAGCGAACAAGCCGAGGCGATTGCTGGTTTCATTCGCTTAAAACAGGCTCGCGCGCTTTATGCCGAGGCGGAGAACGGCGTGCAGATTATTGGCGGTCGGCTGTTCCGAGCAGAAATCAACCTGCCGTCGGGCATGCCAGTTGGCACTTATGTGACCGAGTTTTTCGCCTTCCAAAATGGTCGCCTTGTCGGTTATCAAACCGGCGAGCTACCTGTCGATATTGTCGGCGCCGGACATATTCTCCACCAAGCCGCCTATGAAATGCCGTTGGTCTATGGCATTGGGGGTGTTGTGATGGCGTGCTTCATGGGATGGGGTGTTGCGACCCTATTTAGGCGGCGCTAATGGATGGGTTTTTGGCTTCAGCCTTTGCCGCCTTTGCTGGCGGTGCATTGAGTTTTCTCTCGCCCTGCGTCTTGCCGCTGGTGCCCGGCTATATATGTTTCGCCGCCGGTCTGCAGTTTAGCGAATTGGCAGAAATCGAAGAAAAAAATCAGGCAGCACGGCGCATCTTGCCCGGCGCATTGGCTTTTGTCGCCGGTTTTTCGGCCGTCTTTATTGCGCTTGGTGCTGGCGCGGCGGCGGTTAATCCCCTGCTTATCGCCAATCAAGAAATCCTCGCCCAAGTAGCGGGCGGGTTTATTATCCTGCTTGGCCTGCATATGGCACAGATCATACGCCTGCCGTATTTGGGTCGCGAGGCACGGCTATTATCAAGCGGGCCGCAAAAGCCCTCTAACGCGCCATTGTTCACCGCTTTCGCCATGGGCTTGGCTTTTGCCTTTGGCTGGACCCCTTGCATTGGGCCAATTTTGGCAACCATTCTGGCGCTAGCTGCAGCCCGCGATAGTCTTGGCGAAGGCATCAGCCTGTTAGCGATTTACGCGCTTGGCCTAGGCATCCCATTTATTCTGGCGGCCCTCGGCATTGGTCGCTTCATGGCGGCCAGCCGCCGCATCAAACAGAATATGGTGTGGGTCGAGCGTGGCGCCGGTGGCTTGTTGGTGATAACTGGCGCCCTGATTATGTTTGGCACATTGCAATCCATTGCCAGCTATTTGCTGGACTGGTTTCCAGCCCTTTCAACCTTAGGATGATGAGTTTGATGACTGCGTTAAAAACCGCACCGCCCATGGCACTTATTCTTGGCCTATTGGGCCTTGTGCCATTTGCCGCTGGCGGTCTTGGTGTCTGGTTCAACGGCCTTGGTGATTTACACTATGCCTTGCCAATGCTGGTATTGATTTACGGCGCCTTGATTGCCAGTTTCCTCGGCGGTGTACGCTGGGGGGCGACCATGCAAAATGGTGTAACGGCCGAACAACCCCGCTATCTGGTGATGAGTATTATTCCCACCCTACTGGGTTTCGTTGCGCTCACCTTGCCGATTACATCAGGGCTTGTGCTGCTGATTATCATTTTTATGTCGCAAGCGCTCACCGATATCCTAGCCGTCAATGCAGGCCAATTAAAATCGTGGTTCGCCCCTTTACGCATAGTCTTAAGCACAGGCGTTTGCCTATCCTTAACCTCAATCTTGGTCGAAATGCTGCTGCGCTAAATCAGATAATTTTGGCCAAATCTTGCGCCAGCGTAATGCCAGCCTTTTCGGCATTTTTCGATACATTACCCAAAGACAAATAGCTGTGAGATAGCGTCGTGAAACAATAATGCGTCACCTGATTGCCCGCCGCTTTCAAGCGATCGGCATAATCATTGCCCTGATCACGAATTGGGTCGAAGCCAGCCGTGCCGATAATCGCCGGTGGCAAATTGGCAAGATTGTCATTGTGCAATGGATTGGCAAATAAATGGTCAATGTGTTTTCCCTCAGGGAAAACCGTTGCATTGAAAAATTCCATCGTGATGGTGGTCAGCGGGAAGCACTCAGCGCAGCTTACGGCTGAGCCGGTTTCTGCCAATTGTGATGAAACCCATGGATAGGCCAAAAGCTGAGCCGCTGGTTGCACGCCGCCGGCATCGCGAATTTGCTGACAAATGACCGATGAAATCAAGCCACCGGCGCTATCACCAGCCACTGCAACGCGGGTGCCATCAATGCCGAAAGAGGCGGCGTTAGCTTGAACATAATCCCACAAGGCCATGGCATCATCGATGGGCGCGGGGAAATTATGCTCAGGGCACAAGCGGTAATCCAAAGAAATCACTTTCGCCTTACATTCATCCGCCAAAATAGTGCAGAACGCATCATCTGAGTCCAAATCCATCACCACAAACCCACCTTGGTGGAAGAACAAAACCGCCGGCGCATTGTCTGGCAAATTTGCTGGTTCATAGATCCGTGCCAGCATGTCTCCGGCTGGCCCAGGAATATGAGCCTCGCGCGACTTCACAGTGGCGCGGCGTTTGCCATCAAGATTGGCAAAATTAGCATGAATGTTGGCACGCATTTGGTTGATGTCGGTCTCAGGCTCCGGATTGCCGGCCATTTTTGCGAGTAGTTGAATATTGGCATCTAGGCGATTGCCATCAATTTCAACAGCTGGCCCAGCCAGACGCTGGATAATAAAATTTGGTAAATTTTTCAAAATTCCCAAAATGACCCGATCTTTACTCATTTTCTTCTCCCCAAGTTTAACGACTGATTATTTCTCATCACCCATGCCAGACAGCCCTGACAAAAACAAGCGCGTGGCAAAGCGCGCCGCCCCATCCGGATCAAGCGGCTTGCGGGCCATCATTTCATCACGCACAGAAAATGCCACGCCGCCCATAGAGACAGTCACGTAACCGGCATCAACCTGTGGGATGACCCCATCGGCCATTGCTTTTTCCATATCGCGGCGCATTTCTTTCAAACCATCTTGTGCCTGCTGGCCAGTGATTGATGAAGGAAACGCATCCAATGCTCGATTGGCGCGCACTAAATTATATATTTGCGGCTTTTCGGCGTAATAGCGGAAATAAGTGAAAAAACTATTTTCAACAAACTCTTCGAAATTCTTAGCCTTGGCCCGTGCCAGACTCAATTTAGCCCGCAGCTCATTGCCAATCTCATCAGTCAAAGCCTGATAGACCGCTTCTTTGCTTTCAAAATAATTGTAAAAGGTGCCAGACGCCAAATCGGTGCGGCGGATAATATCGCGCACCGTGGTCGCCCCATGACCAAGCTCGGTAAACACCACACGCGCTGCTTCTAAAATCGCATCGCGATTATTTTCGCGATTAGTCTCCCGACGCGTTCGACCTGCGGCTTGTTGTTGTAAGCTCATTCCATCCCCTATTCGTTTTCTATGAAACACAATTTATTGTTTCATATCAAATAGTTTTGCTTACAAAACCTCTTGAACACGCTCTGGTGGACGACAAATCACAGCTTTTTTTCCATTGCTAACCACAGGGCGCTCAAACAAAATCGGATGCGCGGCCATAGCGGCTAAAAGCGTCGCCTCATCCGACTCATCGGCCAGCGATAATTGCTTATAAATTTCCTCACCGCGACGCATCATATCACGCGCGCCAATTGCCATTAATTTTTGTAGCGCCGCCAGCTCATCAACAGACAGCGGCGTTTTCAAATATTCGACAATGGTAAAATCTGTCGCCGCCTCTTGCAATAACGCCAAAGTCTGCCGCGATTTAGAACAGCGCGGATTATGGTAAATCGTGAGCCCCATTGTCTTCTCCTATTTATAGTCGGCACCAACGGCATCGCGGATATTGGCAAAACCATTGGCTCGCAGAATTTCCGCCAATTCGCGCTTAATGCGACTGGCTAGAAATGGCCCATGATAAATCATCGCCGTGTAAAGCTGAACCAGACTAGCGCCAGCACAAATTTTTTCAAAAGCCTGCCGACCATTGGAAACGCCGCCGACGCCAATAAGCGTCAGCCCGCCTTGGCTGGCTTGATAAACATCGCCGAGCATACGGGTCGACATGTCAAACACTGGTTGCCCCGACACGCCGCCATCTTCGGCAACATATTTACTGTCAGCCACACCATCGCGCGACAATGTTGTGTTCGAAATAATCAGCCCGTCTATTTTGAATTTCACAGCCAATGAAGCGATTTCCTGCGCCTGTTCAATGGCTAAATCTGGCGCGATTTTGACCAATATCGGACAATCAGGCGCTGCCGCACGAACCCGTTGCATGATTTCGCTCACGGCTGAACTGGCTTGTAAATCGCGGAGGCCCGGCGTGTTCGGCGAAGAAATATTCACCGTCAGATAATCCGCTAAGCCGGCAAAGCGGGCAGCACCGGTTTCATAATCAGCAATACGATCTTCCGACTCTTTATTGGCGCCAATATTTACCCCAATTATGGGGCCGATTTTACTATCTGGTTTTCCCCGATAGACCGACAAACGGTGCAATGCCTCGACCTGCCCTTGATTATTGAAACCGAGCCGATTGATCAGCGCTTGTTGCTTGGTCAGGCGGAACACCCGCGGTTGCGGGTTGCCTGGCTGCGGCAGCGGCGTCAGCGTGCCAACTTCAGCGAACCCAAAACCAACCCTGCCGACACCCGCCATGGCTTCGGCGTCTTTATCAAAACCGGCCGCCATGCCGAGCGGATTGGTGAAATCATGCCCCAACACACGTTGCGATAAAATATAATCGTCGCCGTGATGCGCTGGGAGAAAAGCGGCAAGCCGCAAACTATGAATGGTTAAGCGATGTGCGCGCTCCGGCGGCAAAGTAAACAAAGCAGGACGCAGAAATTTATAAAGACCCATTAGCCTGTCTCCTCTGGCTGCCAGTCATCTGGCAATAAATTATCCCCCTTACAATGCGGCAAAGCAAGCACTTGGACGACATTTTGCTGGCGCAAAGGGGCGTATAAATGCGGAAATAGGTGGCCGGCGCGTGACACTTCCCATCGCAAAGCCTCACCAAAAGCAGCGGCTTGAAATCGCAACAGCATTAAATCTTTTTGCCCGCTAAAATGTTTCGCCAGTGTTTCTGCCACTTGTTTACCGGACGACAAATGCACAAAGCCATCGCTGGCATCAAGACCTTGCGGAATCAAAGCGCCATCTGCTTGCATCTGCAGCCAGTGGGCGGCAGGTAGAATTTTATAAACCCATTCAGTCATCGCGTCTCGCTTTGACGATTATACTATTGCAAATCGCCATTCAGTCCGGCGGTGATTAGCGCGCAGGTTTTTTCCACACCATAAAGCGCCACAAAAGAACCAAAGCGCGGCCCCTGACTTTGGCCCAATAAGATTTCGTAAAGCGCTTGGAACCAACCGCGTAAATCTTCTTCAAAATACTGTTTTCCGACGGCATAGATCTCCGTCTGGATGGTCTCGCCATCGCTATCATTTGGCAGGGCTTGTAGCTGCGTCAAAAGTGTTTGCAATGCTAAACGCTCGGCTTGCGTGGCGGCACGATAAGATTTCTGCGGCGCGACGAAATCGCGATAATAAGTCAACGCATAATCAGTGAGTTGGTCAAGCAGCGGGTGGCTGGCGGCTGTGGTGCCAGGCGCGTAACTATCAATAAAGCCCCACAGCACTTGCTTGTTCTCTGCATTGCTGGCGCTGACCAAATTCAACAATAACGCAAAGCTGACAGGTGCTGCTTGGCTCGGTGGCTGGCCATTATGAATATGAAACACGGGGCTGGTTAGTTTTTGCGCCTCTTCCATGGCGTCGTATTTTTCGACAAAGGTCAGATACTCATCGACCGCCTTCGGAATAATGTCGAAATATAACCGCTTGGCCTTGCGTGGGCTTTGGAACATATAAAGCGATAAGCTTTCCGGCGGCGCATATGTCAGCCATTGTTCAATGGTCAGCCCATTGCCGCGTGATTTCGATATTTTTTCGCCATTCTCGTCGAGGAATAATTCATAGCTAAACCCCTCTGGCGCAAGTCCGCCCAAGGCCTGGGTGATGCGCGACGATAATTTCACCGACTCTGATAAATCTTTCCCGGCCATTTCGTAATCAACGCCCAGCGCCGTCCAGCGCATGGCCCAATCGGCTTTCCATTGTAATTTGCAAGCGCCGCCGGTGACCGAGGTTTCAATGACCGCGCCGGTTTCTGGGTGACGATAGCTAATAATGCCAGCTTCGACATCAACTGGCGTGATCGGCACCATCAGCACACGCCCTGAATCCGGGCATAGCGGCAGAAAGGGGGAATAGGTTTGGCGGCGTTCTTCGCCCAAAGTCGGCAGAATAATATCGAGGACTTTTTGATAATTAGCCAATACTTTCAACAGCGTCTCATCAAAAGCGCCGGAACGATACATTTGCGTGGCACTGACAAATTCATAGTCAAAACCAAAACTATCAAGGAAGGCTTGCAGGCGTGCATTATTGTGCGCGCCAAAACTATCATGCGTGCCAAATGGATCTGGCACGCTGGTCAGCGGTTGCTCCAAATAGGCCGCCAATTGCTCGCCATTGGGAATATTGTCCGGCACTTTACGTAAGCCATCCATATCATCGGAAAAACAGATCAGACGGGTTTTAATATCTGGCGCCAGCATTTGGAACGCCTGCCGCACCATGGTGGTGCGCGCGACTTCGCCAAAAGTACCGATATGTGGCAAGCCACTGGGCCCATAACCAGTTTCAAAAACCGCTTCAGTGCGGCCGAGTTTGCGCACCCGTGCAAGCGCCTTACGGGCCTCTTCAAAGGGCCAAGCCTTGCTGGTTTCGGCCAATGCTTGCAAAGATGTGGGAACGGACATTCAAAACCTCAAACTCATATATCTGGCGGCAAACTACCAGCCTAACCATTAAAGTCAATCGAGACAAATCAGCTGGTTCAGCAAACCTATTGCCAAGCGGCGGGCATCGCGGCATATATTTATCATGGCTGTCGAATCACCCTTAACGATATCACTGAGCCCGCGTGAAGCGGGGCTGAGCTGCCTGTATATCGCTGCCCGTGTCGACGGGACAATGAGCGACACGGATCACCAGTTGATTAAAGCCGTTATCGCCAGCACGCCTGCCCTGAGCAGGGGTGATAGCGCCGGCGACCAAAGCCTTTTTCAGCGCCTACAAGATTTTTTGGATGCCGATGAAGGGCTGGAAACAGTTTTAGAGCTTATCGAAGAAGCGCCCGCCAATGGCGAAGTTCTCTATGCGTTGACGGTTGAGTTTATCGTTCGGCGCGGTCGCGTTAGCGCCGCCGAAATGCGGCTTTTAGATATTCTGGTTGACCGTTTCAAACTGGCCCCCCTAACCCGCGCGGCCATTGATACGGCAACCCGAATTCGCATGAAGGCTTTGGATTAATGGACGGGTTTTTTGACCATTTGGTGACCCATCAGTCGAGCTGGCGGAGCGGCATATTTGTTTCCGCGCTGATGACTTTAGCAGCGCTTGAGATCATTCGGCCACGACGGGTGATAACCGGACGCCCGCAACGCTGGTTCAATCACTTATTCCTCGGCGCGGCCAATATTATTCTATTGCGCATAGTTCTACCGGGCGGCTTGATGGCTGTGGCTGTTTTCGGCGACGGCGGCGGCTTGATGGGCTGGTTAGGCATTGGCGGCTGGTTGGCTTTTTTCATGAGTCTCATTGCGCTGGATTTCGTGGTCTATGGACAACATGTCGGTTTGCATAAACTGCCATTTTTATGGCCACTACATGCGCCGCATCATGGCGACCGGGCGCTTGATGTCAGCTCTGGTTTGCGCTTTCACCCCGCCGAAGCGCTGTTTAGTGCGGCCATAAAAGCGGCCGCGATACTAGCCTTGGGTGCGCCGCTAGCGGCGGTTATTGCTTTTGAGATCATCCTCAGCGCGGCGTCTTTATTTACTCATGCCAATTGGGCTTTGGGGCGGGTTGACGAGTGGTTGCGTTGGGTTATCGTGACCCCTGACATGCACCGCATCCATCATTCGCGCGTCGCGCATGAAAGCCATCGTAATTTCGGGTTCTTTATCTCGTTTTGGGATCGGCTATTCGGCACATGGCAGGCGAAGCCCGAAAGCGGCCATCAAAAAATGTCTATTGGCCTCGATGACATGCCAGATGATGGACTGACGGCTACATTGAACCGCCCATGGCGACAATGGTTTCAGAAACACTAATCCAATTGGTTGAAACATTTTGATAGATGCAACCGTGAGCTAGTGTTCTTCATTCACCAAAAATGTGACTTTGATGAATGAAGCAAGACGACCTATTTTCGACCGCACCTCAAAAAACGCGAGCTGACGGGTTTAGTGATGTGACCCAGAGCCGTGAGATCACGCGGGACCATATTGAAGCAGCACAATATTTGAATGATTCCGGCTCACAAAAGGCCGCTTTGCGCACCACCCTCTATATTTTTGTAGCCCTCACCCTCTTCATCCTTTGGTCGGGTGTTAACTTAACTTATGTCTATTTCGGCCTGACTGCTTTTGTCGTGGCCGGTAATTTTCCGATTTTCTTATGCCTGCTCAGGCCCAAATTGCGCCACCCGAAAACCAACCCGCCCGTCCTGCCGACCGATTGTGATGCCCTCGAGCTGCCATTTTATTCAATTTTAGTGCCCGTACTTGTTGAGCCCGAGATGATGCAACAAATCGCCAACAGTCTTTCGAACATCAACTATCCGCATCAGCGATTGGAAATATTTATTTTGATGGAGGCGCATGATCACGCGACCATGGCCAGTGCGGCGAAAGTCGCTTGGGACACGCATATTCATTTAATTAGTGTGCCGCCGGGGCTACCAAAGACCAAAGCGCGTGCGTGCGTGCAATTATGCGCTGAATTTTGCGCGTGGCGAATTTATTGTGATCTTCGATGCTGAAGACAAACCGCATGCTGACCAACTCCGCATGGCCGCCGCCATTTTTGCGACGCGTGATGCCTCATTGGTATGTCTGCAAGCCCCACTGAAAATTCATTTGGCTCATAACAAGTGGCTGCAGAACCAATTTGCGATTGAGTATAGAATATTGTTTTCATTGGCCTTGCAGGTATTAGGTAATCTCAACATGGTGATGCCGCTCGGCGGTAGTTCCAATCATTTTCACACAGAAAGCCTGCGTAAAATCGGCGGCTGGGACGCATTTAACTTAACCGAGGATGCTGAATTATCTGTGCGGCTTGCGAAAAATGGTTTTCGCACGCAAATGTTTTCGCCGCCGACCATCGAAAATGCACCGCATAGCCTATCTATTTGGCTTAACCAACGCACACGATGGCTCACCGGCCATATTCAAACATGGTGTATCCACATGCGCCATCCGCGCGATACGCTAAGATTGATTGGCTGGCGAAATTTCCTCGGTTTTAACGCGATTATTCTTGGCCGCCTATTTTCTGGTCTGCTTCATGCCAGCTATCTAATTTATCTTCTATTCGCCTGGCCCGACTTGATCAGCCCTCAGACGTCCTTGATAATTTATTGGGCAACGCCCATTCCCATCATATTGTTCAGCGTCGGACCTATTTATTCCTCGGCGCCTACATGGCCTCATAAAATCTGGCTGAGCTTGACCCAGCCGTTTTATTGGGCGCTCACCTCTCTGGCCTTGCTCAGTGCCTGCTGGCGCATTCTGACCAACAACCTTGGTTGGTTGAAAACCTCGTATCGACCCTATGAATGAGATGGAGCGGGTGAAGAGAATCGAACTCTCGTCTTAAGCTTGGGAAGCTTCTGCTCTACCATTGAGCTACACCCGCAAGCGCCTAAGATAGGCTGAAAGCCACCGGTAAAACAAGGCTTGTTAAAACCCCATTTAACCCCATAGAAAGGCCAGCGAAGCTGCCCATCAGCGCTGATCGGCGCATCGCTTCAGCGGTGCCAATTCCATGTGCCGCCACGCCATAAGCCAGACCCTGTGCGCGGATATCAGAAATTCCCGTCATGGCAAATAATTTGGGCCCAATGAGCACGGCGAAATTGCCGGTAATAATCACCACCCCCATAGCCAAGGCGGCCAAGCCACCAATTTCATTGGATACACCAAAGGCTAGCGGCGAGGTAATCGACTTGGTCGCCAGCGTCGCAAATATCATCGCATCAAGCTGTAAAAAATAGGCCATGACGAGCGCCGTCCCCACGGCACTCACAGAGCCAAGCAGCATGGCCACGAAAAAAGCCCCCACCGCCTGCCGGATGATCGGTAAATTGTCATAAATCGGCACGCCAATAGACACTGTCGACAGACCCAGTATGACAACCATCCAATTGCCGCCCAATTGATAGCTGCTCAAGGGTATATCGCCTATGAGCAACACCGCAATCAGGAGCGCCGACACCCATAATAAAGGTTGTAACAGACCGCTATCATTGAAATGGCGACGCAAACGCAGAAAAAACCCATAAAGCGCCAAGGTGGCGGCTAGCCAAAATAGCCCTTCCCATCCGGGGACGTCTGGCAGTGACAATAGGCTCATTGCCGGCCCTCATCATCTAAGCGCGGGGCGAGGCGATCGAAAATGAAAGCCGTCAGCCATAAGGGCACGATGGTGCTAACAATAATAATCAGCAAAAGAGGCCAAATGTTTGCTTGCAGCACATCCAAAAGCCCGATCATGGCGACAAGGGCGGGAATGAAAAACAACGCCATGTGTCGCAATAAAACGGCACTAACGCGACGCAAACCGCTTGGCACAGCGCCGCGCGCCAACAAAATCATAACCAAAATAACAATCGCCAAAACCGGCGCTGGCACCGCCCAGCCGGCGCTTATTTTGACCCATTCACTGAACGCCAAAATAGCCGCCAAAAGCAAAATACCGGCCACAAGCTGCATATTAGCTCGACTTAAAATGTTTGGATAATTTGAGACCCTGCGCCTGATAATTCGAGTTTAGTCCAGCCCCGTAAAGGGTTTCAGGCACATCAGTGAGGCGCTCATAAACCAAACGACCAATCACTTGCCCGTGCTCAAGAATAAATGGCACTTCGCGCGAGCGCACTTCCAAAACGGCGCGGGCTCCTTTGCCACCGGCCTCGCCACAACCAAAGCCAGGATCGAAGAAGCCTGCATAGTGAACCCGAAATTCGCCAACCAATGGATTGAACGGCATCATTTCCGCCGCATGGGTTGGCGGAATCGTGACGGCCTCACGCGAGGCCAAAATGTAAAACTCATCCGGGTCGAGAATAATCTCATTTTGGTCGCCGTGATAAAGCGGTTCCCAATATTGGCTGATGGTCAGTTCACCGGGCTTATCGACGTCAATCAGACCAGCGTGACGTTTGCCGCGATAACCAATAAGTCCAGTTTTAGCGTTGCCCTTCAAATCAATCGACAGGCCAAGACCGCCAGAAATATTGGCTGGGCCGTCCACCAACCCTTGCTCTTGGTGCAAGCGTTTCAACTCGCTGTCCGAGTGATTGGCGGCGCCACGGCGAAAACGAATTTGCGAAAGGCGCGAGCCCGAGCGCACCAAAATCGGAAACGTCCTTGGGCTAACCTCGAGATACAGATGCCCTTTATAACCTGCCGGCACCTTGTCAAACTCGACACCAAAATCAGTGATCAATCGGGTGAACACATCAATACGACCGGTTGATGATTTAGGGTTGGCGAAACCAGCTGTGCGTTCTGGCAAGGCTAGAGCTTCCATCAGCGGCACCAAATATACGCAACCAGTTTCCAACACCGCGCCTTGGCTTAGATCAATTTTGTGATAGGCCAGCCGATTAATCTTATCCATCACCTGACCATTTTCGCCAGGCAGAAAGCTGGCGCGAATACGATAGGCGGTGTCGCCGAGACGCAAATCAAGACTGGCAGGCTGAATTTGATCATCCAACACGCCGCCAGACGCCCAAATCTGCTTTTCGCGCACCATATTCACAATGCCATGCGCCGGTAGCACACCGACAGCGTGGGTTTGACCCGGCGACAACACAGGTTGCTGGCTCTCATTATCGTCAAATAACGAACTTGTGGTTGTGTCATCCGAGGATGTAACGCGGCTCATACGAATCTCCTAATTGCCGCTATCTTATGCGCCACAGAGCAAGATGTCTTGACGTTTAGCGCATTTTTAAACATATTCTCACCAATGTGGTGATTTGAGCCGGCTGGCTTGCGGCCACAATAAAAAAGCAGCTAAATAAGCCGGGTGGAAACCGGCCAAAATGGGTCGGTTTTTTATTAGCCGACTGTTGGAGAAACGAGATGGTTAAAAATGATTGGAAACAACAAACGCGGTTGGTTCATGAAGGTCATAACAGATCGCCACATGGTGAAACCGCAGAGGCCATGTATCTCACCTCGGGCTATGTTTACGACAGCGCCGAGCAAGCTGAAGCGCGGTTTCGCGAGGAAGACACTGGGTTCATTTACTCGCGTTTCGGCAACCCTACGGTTCGTGCCTTTGAAGAACGAATGATTGCACTCGAGGGCACGCAAGATGCACGCGCCACCGCCACTGGCATGGCCGCCGTCACCGCCACGATGATGAGCCAATTGCAAGCTGGTGATCATATTGTTGCCGCGCGCGCTCTATTTGGCTCGTGCCGTTATGTTGTAGAAACACTCATGCCAAAATTCGGCGTCGCATGCACCTTAGTTGATGGCCGCGATATTGACGCTTGGAAGGCCGCTGTCCGCCCAGAAACCAAAGTCTTATTTCTGGAAACCCCGTCCAATCCGCTGCTCGAAATTGTCGACATGCAGGCGGTGGCTGATTTGGCACATGAAAATGGCGCACGGCTGGTGGTTGACAATGTGTTTGCCACTCCAATTTTGCAGCGACCGACGGACTTCGGCGCCGATATCGTCGTCTATAGCGCCACCAAACATATTGATGGCCAAGGACGGTGCCTTGGCGGGGTAATTTTGGGCGATCAGAGCTTCATTCAAGATGAGCTGGCAAATTTCCTGCGCCAAACTGGCCCGTCGCTCAGCCCATTTAATGCGTGGGTGATGCTCAAAGCTCTAGAAACCCTCGCTTTGCGCGTCGATGCCCATTGCCACAATGCGGAGAAAGTAACCGAACTTTTGGTCAATCACCCACAGATTGAGCGCGTCTATTACCCAAGTCACGCTAGTCATCCGCAGCATGAACTCGCGATGAAACAAATGAGCCGAGGCGGAAACCTCATCGCTTTTGACGTTAAGGGCGGCAAAGCCAATGCCTTCAAATTCGCCAATGCGATGCAGATAGCCTTGATCTCAAATAATCTCGGCGACGCTAAAACTTTGATTACACATCCGGCGACTACCACGCATTTCAAACTCGATGATGCGGCGAAAACCGAATTAGGCATTACTGGCGGCAGCATGCGCGTATCAATCGGGCTTGAAGACAGCGATGATTTAGTTCACGATTTTGATCAAGCATTGGCGCAACTGGCCTAAAGGCATGAGCTGAGATGGTAACCGCAACAACACGCGATATTTCTGTAACTGTTGAAACCAGTTATTTAGAAAAACAGTCAGACCCGGACGAGCAATATTTTGTTTGGGCCTATCGTATTACCATTGCCAATCACAGCAACCAGACTGTGCAATTATTGAGCCGTCATTGGAGAATCAGCGACGGCCAAGGGCGCGTGCAAGAAGTGCGTGGCGAAGGGGTGATCGGCGAACAACCGATCTTAGAGCCCGGAGCCAACTATACATATTCATCCGGCACACCCCTGCAAACACCTTCTGGCTTTATGCATGGAAGCTATCAAATGCAAAGCGACGACGGCGAGCGTTTCGACGTCGACATTCCGGCCTTTTCTTTGGATAGTCCGCATGACTCTCCACAGCTGCATTAGGCTGGCACGATGAGTGACCATCGCACCATATTCTTCTTGATTGGCAATCTTCTGGCTGCTCTAGCGCTAGGTATGCTGGTACCAGCCATGGTCGACTATATCAGCGGCGAGAACGATTGGCTGGTGTTTATCGCCAGTGCCTTGGTCACTGGTTTCATTGCTGGCGCTTTGATTTTAACCAATCGCGGTTCCTTGCCACCGCTATCAGTGAAACAGGCGTTTTTGTTGACCAGTTCTTCATGGCTGGCGCTGACTGGCTTTGCTGCTCTCCCGCTGGCGTTCAGCGACTTGGGATTGAGCTACACTGATGCTTTCTTTGAGGCAATGTCGGGGCTGACAACCACGGGGGCAACGATTATTGTTGGCCTTGATGATGCACCGGCTGGCATTTTATTGTGGCGTGCCATGCTGCAATGGTTTGGTGGCATCGGCATTATTGTGATGGCAATTTCTGTTCTGCCTATGCTGAATGTTGGTGGCATGCAGCTTTTCCGTTTGGAGAGCTCTGATACATCGGAAAAAATTCTGCCGCGTACGGCGCAAATCGCTGGGTCGATTACAAAACTCTATTTCGCCATTTCTGTTGCCTGCATGTTGGCCTATTGGGTTGCCGGCATGGGGCTGTTCGACGCCATGGCACATGCTATGACAACCATTGCCACCGGGGGTTTTTCGACCCATGACGCCAGCATTGGCGCCTTCCAAAACTCTGGTGTTGAAGTGGTCGGCACATTTTTCATGATTGCTGCCTCGCTGCCTTTCGTCGCCTATCTGCAAGCCGCAAATGGCAAATTTTCAGTCATTTGGGGCGATGCACAAGTGCGCATGTTCGCTACCCTACTGGCCTTGGCCACGGTTTCAATGTGGCTTTATCAAATGAGTTACCATCCAACTGACGGCGGCACAGCGTTTTTACAAGCCGCCTTCAATACCACCTCTATTTTGACCGGCACCGGCTATGCCACGACTGATTATGGACTGTGGGGCCCGTTCGCAATCAGTGTATTTTTTATTCTGACCTTCATTGGTGGCTGTGCTGGGTCGACCTCATGCGGTTTGAAAATTTTCCGGCTTCAGGTTTTGATCAAAACTGGCTGGCGCTATGTCCGCCAAATGACCTTGCCGCATGGTATTTTTGTCATTCGCTATAATGGTCGCCCGCTCGCCAATGATGTAGCCAATTCGATTGTCGCTTTTGTGCTGATTTTTATTCTCTCTTTTGCCTTAATCGGCACCAGCCTAACCCTCATGGGTCTGGACACTCTGACCGCCCTATCGGCATCAGCAGCGGCCTTGGCCAATGTTGGACCTGGCTTAGGACCCATCATTGGGCCGTCCGGCACTTATGCCAGCTTGCCTGATGGTGCCAAATGGATTTTATGTTTCGGCATGCTGCTCGGTCGGCTTGAGTTTCTTGCCGTGCTTGTCATGTTCTCGCCAAGTTTCTGGCGCCGCTAATTATTCGGCCGCTTCCGGCGCAGCTTCGATTTCCGACTTGCCCCGCAAACGGTTGATATAGGCGCGGAAATCTTCTTGCACACCGAGCACAGATGGAACCAATAGCAAGACGATAAAGGTCGCAAAGGCCAAGCCCCAAGCGATGGTAATCACCATTGGCAGCAGGAACTGTGCTTGTACGCTGGTTTCGAATAATAGAGGGGCTAAGCCCAAAACCGTTGTCATAGAGGTCAACATCACGGCTCGGAAACGATCGCAAATACCATTGATAACCGCCTCTCGCAGACCTTCGCCTTGAAGGCGCCGCTCTTCAATTCGGCTGATCAGAATAATCGAATTATTAACCAAAATTCCTGACAATCCCAATAGTCCGACAAGGCTCAAGAATGTTAAATCAAAGCCCTGGACATAGTGGCCGAGCACCGTGCCCACCAGACCAAAAGGAATCACCGACATAATAATCACCGGTCGCGAGTAGCTGGCGAAAACAAACGCCAGAATAACGTAAATCAAGGCAAGGCCAATCAAAGCGCCAGCCGCCAGATCTTTCGACGTGTCAGCTTGCTCTTGCGAGCGCCCACCAAGACTGTAGGAGATGCCATATTTTTGCAAAATATTCGGAATGGTCTCTTTTTCGAGTGCCGCAATCACCTCATTGGGATTGCCGGCATTATCATCATAATCGGCAATCACGGAGACGGACACTTTGCCATCCGTGCGGCGAATGGTTGAAAAGCCGGGTTGCGATTTAATATCCACAATGGCACTCAGCGGCACATAACGCACCGGCATGGTGCCCGGCACGGGCAAGGAAATATCCTCCAATTGTTTGGGGCGTTCGCCGCTGCGCGGTTGTAAGACGCGAATGGTGACTTCCTCGTCATCGCGGGCAAAGCGTTTGGCAATCACCCCTTGCAAACTGCCGCGCGTTAGATTGCCGACGATCTGATTGGTGAAGCCCAAAGTGGCACCACGATCGTTAACATCGAGAATCAGCTCTTGCTTGTTGTAATTCAGGTTATCGCGGGCGCGCGAAATACCACCAAACTGTTCCAGCGCTAAGCGCAATTCAATGGCGGCTTTTTTCAACACTTCAGGTTCCGCGTCTTCGAGACGAATATCAATATCGCGCCCCGGAGGGCCGCCACGTTGTTCGCGGACAAAGACATAGCGCAAACCTGCTATATCCGGAATTTCCTCTTCCCATTGTTTGGTGATTTGCCGCGTGCGTATTTCACGGTCTTCACTGGCGCTCAGTTCGGCATAAACCAGACCGCGCTCGTCACCAAATGAAGTTTCCGTGCGACCAATCTGAGTGAAAACCGTTTTCACCAAAGCCGCATCATCGACCTTCAATTTTTCCGCCGCACGATAAAGGGCGTCTTCAATCGAGCGTACACCATCTTGGGTTTCAGCCCGCGTGGTGCCTGGTTGGAAGAAAACA
This sequence comes from uncultured Rhodobiaceae bacterium, assembly GCA_937876775.1. Lineage (GTDB taxonomy): Bacteria > Pseudomonadota > Alphaproteobacteria > RS24 > RS24 > JAHEGN01. The sequence continues at coordinate 31,039 of CALEFA010000024.1, forward strand.
TAGGCTTTAATGACTTCACCTTCCGGTGACGGGAAAAACCGGAACGGCACACGCCCACCAGCCAGCAATCCAATGCAAATGATCAATACCGCTAGGCCGACTGACAATGTTGTATAGCGGCGGTCATAGGCAACGGTGACAAAGCGGCGGAATCGACCTTCGCGGAATGCTTCAAATTCTTCCAGAAAGCGCTTTTTAAAGCCTCTTGGTGGCTTCGACTTAACTCTCAACGCATGGCTCAAATGGCCCGGTAAAATCAGGAAACATTCGACCAAACTAGCGACCAATACGCAGAATAGAACCAGCGGAATTGGCCGCACGATCTGGCCAATCGTATCGCCGATGAGCAGCATTGGAATAAAGGCCGCTAAGGTCGTCAAAGCAGCGGCAATAATCGGCATAGTCATACGGATAGCGCCACCCTCGGCGGCAGCCTCTGCGCCATAGCCCTCGCTAATCAGTGTCGCTGAATGCTCACCAACAACAATCGCATCATCGACAATAATGCCGACCGTCATAATCAAGGCGAACATGGAAAGCATATTGATGCTTAAATCGACCGCCCACATGACACCAAAAGTCGCCATCATTGACGCTGGAATACCCGCCGCCACCCAAATGGCAATGCGACCATTGAGAAATAGAAACAAAATCGCCAGCACCAAGACCATGCCGGTCAGGCCGTTATAGAGAAGCACATTAATGCGCTGAACAATTTTATTGGCATTAACATCAAATAATTCAACATGCAGCGTCGGTGGCAGTGTTGGCCGGATTTCGTCAAGATATTTTCGTACAATAGCCGTTGCGTCGAGGGCGTCGGCGTTTTTGGTGCGCTGCACTGTCAATCGAATGGCGTGTTCGTCGCCGCTCCAACCCGTTTCAGCATTGGCGTCAAAAGTTTCATAGACATTGGCGACATCACCGACCCGTACTTGCGTGCCATCATTGGCTGTACGCAAACTGATTTGCTCGACTTCGCGCGCTGTCAAAGCGAGGCCGACTGAACGCACCTGCCGTTCGACATTGCCACGCAAAACGCCGCCCGGCACGTCAAGTGAGCTCGACGCCACCTTGCTGGCAATATCTGACGTGGTCATATCGTAACGGCGCAATTGGCTTGGCTTCACCTCAACCCAAATTTCTTCATCACGGAAACCAGATAGGCTGATTTTATCAATGCCCGCATTTAACAGGCCATCGCGGATCTGCTTGGCATAGCTGCGTAAAGAGCGCTCATCCAAGTCACCAGCCAATAAAATGGAGGCGACGGGCTCATAGAAAGTCGCCTGAGAAATAATTGGTCGTTCGGCGTCTTTGGGCAGGGTGGTGATGCTATTGACCGCCGCTTCGACATCCCCGAGAGCGCGCTGCATATCGGCGTCAGGATAAAACTCTACCGTCATTATAGCAAAGCCAACGCGCGATTGGGCGTTAAATTCTTTTACACCGTCGAGAAACCTTACTTCCGGCTGAATGGTGCCGACAATATTCTTATCAATGTCTTGCGCCGACGCACCCGGCCATTGAATTTGAATATTGATGATTTTGACTTCCACGGTCGGAAAGAATTGCGTGTTAAGTTGTGCCAGACCAAATGCGCCAAACATAATCATGCTGAAAAACAACAGATTAGCCGCATTTTTATGGCGGGAGAAAAGTTCGATAGCAGCTCTAAAACCCATTATTGCGCCTCAAAACTAGTCACGGCGACACCGGCCGCCGCTTCGTTAAATTGTGTTAGCAAAATTTCTTGGCCTTGACGTAGACCTGTGCGCACCAAAATTCTATCGCCGATATCGACGTAGTCAGTTAAGCGCAAGGGCGCCAGACGGCCATCTTCAATGACATAAATCAAGTCGTCGCCATAAAGTGCGTCTTTGGGAATAGCGACCACATCCGTTTCAGGCTGCGAGGCCATGACAATGCTGACAAAAGCACCAGCGCGCAAATTAGATGGTAATTTGCCAGTCACTTTCGCATACACATCAACCCCACGCGTGGCTTGGCTGATTTGCGCACCAACGTGACGAATACTGGCCTGCATGCTTATACGCTCACCGCCAACATCCCAAAATACTTTTAAAGGGCGACCAATAATTTCCGTATTGCGCGCCAGAAAACGGCCATATTGATCATCTGACAAATTGAACACCACTTCAAAATCATCCGAACTGGTTAAGGTTGCTACGCGATCATTGAGACCAACCACGCGCCCAGCGCGGGCCATGATATTGCCGACATGGGCATCAAATGGCGCAATGATTTTGGTGTTTTTCAAATCGCGTTGCATGCGCGACAAACGCACTTTTTCGCGCTCAATCAGCGCCGCTTGCTGGTCAAGGCGGGCTTTACGAATGGCATATTCGACAGTCTTATCATCTAAGGTTTTCTTCGATACTGTGCCTTTTTCAAACAGGGTTTCAGCCCGTTCTTTTTCGAGCTTAGCCAATTCAGCCGAAGCTTCGCGTTCCATTTGCACCGCGACCGCGCCCTGCAATTGGGCTTTGGCATCATTGACCGCTGATTGATACTGGAAGGGATCGATCTCAGCCAACACATCGCCTTTGGCAACACGGGCGCCATTTTCAAAATTTTCGCTGGTGGCGAGAATTTCACCACCAACCAAGGCGCGCAACTCAACCAGACGGCTGGCGCGCAATTCACCGAAAGCAAATGTTTCAGGAATAATCGTGCCATATTCGGCTTTCATGGTGCGCACAGACCAGACCCGCTCGAGGCTCTCAACCGGTGACACTTCGGGCTTGGTTTGGACAAGGGTAAAATAGCCAACAAAACCGACCAGCAAGACAATCAGTGGCAGCGGCAATTTCTTCAACATGCGTCGCAATTTCCCTTTTTCAGCGGCAGCGTCTGAGCGCCCCAACAAAACTGATTTAATTTTCTCGAACACGCTTACTCACCCCTTTGACAACCATGATGGATATAACGTTATTTTACTGTTTTACCAGTCAGCTTTGTTGGATTTTATCTACCCACCTGATGCTGAAAACGCATCGCTTGGCGAGAACAGATAAAGCTCATTACAAAACTCACAGCGCACTTCAATCGTTTCTTGTTCTTGCATCTCATTTTGGTCTGTTTCGGCCAGGCTGGAGAGCATATTTTTTACCCGATCGCGCGAACACGGGCAGGCAAAATGCAATGGCCGCGCGTCAAAAACTCTAACGCCGTCCTCATTAAACAAGCGATAAGCCAGCGTTTCAGCTTCAAGCTCGGAGTCAAGAAGCTCACTGTCTTCCGTGGTCTGCAGTAAGATGGTCAATCTTTGCCAATCATCGCTTTCGACCCGCAACTCACGATCCGGCGGACTATCGGTGCCGCCTTCATTAGCCGCTTGCTGCAATAGAATACCGCCAGCACGCCATTCGGTTTTGCCACCGGGCAAAATCATAGGCGCAGCGGCCAGCCGCAAGCTGGTGGCGATTTGCTCAGAGCGGTGGAAATACTCCAAGGCCGCCTGCGCCAAATTTTCACCCTCAAGCGGCACAATGCCTTGATAGCGTTCCATATCAGCGCCTTGATCGACGGTGAAAGCCATATGACCATTGGCACCCAAGAGCGCCAAACCGCTGTCGCCATTGGCCAGCGCCGCATCAAGCTTTTCTTGATCAAATTGCGCAAATCCGCGCAAAGCACCGCCTTGCGCATAATCGCCCATCAACATGGATATCGGCCCCTTGCCCTGCAATTGCAAAATAAACCGCCCATCAAACTTCAAAACCGTGCCAAGCATGGCAGCCAAAACCAAAGCCTCACCGAGCAGGCGCCCGACTTCTTCCGGATAATTATGGCGCGAGAGCACGTCGCTGGCCAATTGATTGAGTTTCACAATCCGGCCATTAACATTCTGCCCTTCAATGCGAAATGGGAGGGCGAAATCTACGCTATCGGTCATATTATTGTCCTGCTGTCAGGTTCAAACAAAAAGTCAGAATGGCTTTTTGCGCGTGGCACCGATTTTCCGCTTCATCGAAAACAACCGATTGTGGCCCATCGATAACCTCAGCCTCGACCTCACTATTGCGATAGGCTGGTAGACAATGCATAAAAATTGCGTCATCGCCCATATCCATGAGTTTCTGCGTTACCTGATAAGGGGCAAAGGCTTCCGCCCGTTTTTGTTCCGTTGCCGGGTCATCACTCATCGACACCCAACAGTCCGTGACCACACAAGCCGCACCCGTGACCGCCGCCTCGGGGGTTGTGCAAACCGCAATACGGGCGCCATTGGCCAGCGCCTCATCCAAGACCGCTTGCGGTGGCATGAAATCGGCCGGACAGGCGATTGCCAGTTCAAAATCAAACAGAGCCGCGGCATGAATGAATGAGACGAGGACATTATTGCCGTCACCTAGCCAAGCAATGCGCTGACCTTTCAACCGCCCCTTATGTTCTTCAAAGGTCATTAAATCGGCCAGAATTTGGCACGGGTGGCTAAAGGCTGTCAGGCCGTTAATCACTGGAATATTGCCATATTTGGCAAATTCGGTGAGTTTTTCATGCGGACCCGTGCGCACCATAGCAATATCGGCAAAACGCGAAATCACCCGCGCCGTATCGGACATGCTTTCGCCCCGACCGAGCTGGGTTTCGGCCTGATTAATGATCATTGTCTCACCGCCAAGCTGACGCATGCCCAAGTCGAAGGACAAGCGCGTGCGGGTCGATGGCTTATCGAAAACCATGGCCAGCGCATAGCCGCGCAAGGGGGCATCAGGATCGACCGTGCCTTTAGGCAGACCGGCGCGTGCCGCTTTGCGCTGATGCGCGTCATCCAAGAGCTGGTGCGCCTGCGCCTTGGTCAGATCATTCAAATCAATGAAATTTTGATAGGTCATCATTCTTAAGCCTTATCTTTGGCGGCGCGTAAATCAACGCACGCTGCCTGAAGCGCCGCAATCGCAACGGCAACTTCTTCGCGCGTAACGTTCAACGGCGGCAATAGGCGCAGCGTGTTTTCACCAGCCCCCACACTGAGCAAGTGATGGTGACGCAAAGCGGCCACGACATCGCTGTTCAATGGCGTGCATTTGAGTCCGATCAAGAGGCCAAGGCCACGCAGTTCAGTGAAAATATCATTGTTCTCGTCAATCACTTGCGCCAATTGCTGACGGAAAAAACTGGATACATCTTGCACATGTTCGAGAAAAGCCGGTTGGCCGACAGTTTCCAGTACCGCGGCGCCAACCGCTGTTGCCAATGGGTTACCGCCATAAGTTGAGCCATGCGTGCCCGCCTGCATGGCAGCGCCGAGTTTTTCACTTGTCAAAAATGCCCCAAGTGGAAAGCCACCGCCAATACCCTTGGCTATGGCCATCACATCTGGAATTACTTCAGCCCATTCATGAGCAAATAATTTGCCGGTACGACCGATACCGCACTGCACTTCATCAAAGCCAAGCAAAATATCGTGCTTGTCGCACAGCGTGCGCAAATCCCTTAAAAAACCAGTGCCGGTGTCTCGTACGCCGCCCTCGCCCTGAACCGGCTCAATCAAAATGCCAGCCGTCGTATCGTCAATCAGCGCTTCAAGCTGACCGATATCAAACGCTGGACATTGCACAAAACCGGCTGGTGGCGGGCCAAACCCCTCAAGATAAGCCTGATTGCCAGCCGCCGCTAAAGCCGCCAATGTGCGACCATGGAAAGCGCCAGCGAAGGAGATCAGCGTTACTTTTTCTGGCCGGCCATTAACCGCATGATATTTCCGCATGACTTTAATCATGCCTTCAGCAGCTTCGGCGCCGGAATTGCAGAAGAAAACCCGCTCGGCAAAACTATGGGCGCATAGCGCATCAGCCAATGCCTCTTGTTCGGGAATGGTATACAGGTTTGAGACGTGCCAGAGCTTTTCGGCTTGCGCTTTTAATGTCGCCACTAATTTTGGATGCGCGTGGCCAAGAACATTGACCGCCACGCCCGAGCCGAAATCGAGATACCGATCGCCGTCATCGGTGATCAACCACGCGCCCTCACCGCGCTCAAAGCGCAGCGCTGTCCGATTATAGGTCGCCATCACATGACTTTGTTTCGTCTCATTCATCACTTTCATCCTGCAACAGAAAAAGCCGCCCTTAGGCGGCCCTTACGATGACTTCCTTTATAGCAAAACCGGCGATAACCGCAAACTATTTAACTTTTGAGGCGATAGCCACGAGTGAGGACAATCTGGCAAATAATGCCCAAAAACACCGTCAGGCCGATTAATAGGCTGGCGCCGAACAATAGTGAGCCCTCGGCTTGTCCGGTTACGGCAAAGCGGAAGCCGTCAATCATGTAAAAGAACGGATTATATTGCGTCAACTCATAAGCGAAGCCCGGCAACTGATTAACCGAGTAAAAAGTGCCCGATAAGAATGATAAAGGTGTAATGACAAAATTGGTCACAGTCGCCAGATGGTCAAATTTTTCAGCCCATATGCCACCCAAGAGGCCAATTTGCGCCATCAATGCCGAAGCAATACAGGCGTAAAATAACGCCGCAAAGAAACTGTAAATGCCTAGATTAATAAATACGCTCATGCCAAGGAACGTGCCGGCACCGACAAACAGGCCACGGGTTAGCCCGCCTAGTGAAATACCCAAGTTCAACTCGCCCGGCGACAGCGGCGGCATCAGAAAGTCGACAACATTGCCTTGCACTTTAGCGACCAGCAAAGACGACGAGGCATTGGCAAATGCGTTTTGCACAATCGCCATCATAATCAGGCCAGGGGCCAGAAACTCGACAAAAGGCACGCCATTAATATCAGGTCGCAAACCACCAAGCGCCAAAGAGAAAATCGCCAAAAATAAAAGTGTGGTGATAATCGGCGCCATCAGCGTCTGCATCCAGACTTTCAAAAAACGCTGCACTTCCTTGCGATAAAGGGTCCAAAGGCCAAGATAGTTAAAGCGACCGAATTGGCGCACACCCAAATCCGGATAGGCTTCGGGGGCGGCGGCTTTTACGGTATCGTGAGTTATGTGTGTCATCAGGCGAATGTAATTAGTTTGCGTGTGTTTACAAGTTCTTTTGCGTCGGGGATGGCAGCCGATTAGGTCTGCATACCAACAAATTTCGAATCGAATCATGTGGATAAATGATTCTGAATGATTTTCGAGAGCCACTAGATATAGTAGAAAATAAAAACAGCAACACCAGATGTGGCAAGACCACGCGCTTTGAACATTGGAGATAAAAATGGCTTGGACGGATGATCGGGTTGAAACACTGAAGCAGTTATGGACGGATGGCCTAAGTGCCAGCCAGATTGCGCGTAAAATGGGCGGGGTTACCCGCAACGCAGTTATTGGTAAGGTTCACCGGCTGGGCCTGTCGGGTCGAGCTACTCCGGCGCGGGTGTCGACAGCGCGGGTGAATACCAGCGCCAGCCGCGTGCGTTCATCTACGCCGTCATTAGCCAATAGCCGGTCTCGTTTCCGCGACAGCAGCATGGATGATCTGAAAGAAGAAGTTATTCCAGAACCAATTTTGAGCCCGGAAGAACGCGCCAGCGTTTTGCATTTGACCGAACACACATGCAAATGGCCAATTGGCGATCCTGGCACCACAGAGTTTCATTTCTGCGGTGCGCGCGCCAAATCTGGCAGCCCTTATTGTACGACACATGCGGCGCAAGCCTATCAGCCGCTAGAACGCCGCCGCCGTCGTTCAGGACAAAATTAAGCGCGGATTTCTAATCAAAATTCGAAAAGCCCTTCGGGGCTTTTCTTTTTTGCTTTAGGCGAAGGTGTGATTAACTGTCAGCTTGATGAGGGGAAGAGCAATGAAAGATTTCAGAGATAAAATTTGTGTGGTGACGGGTGCTGGCAGCGGAATTGGTGCGGCCTGTGCGCAGGCCCTAGCGGCTGAAGGCGCTTATGTGGTGATGACGGATATCCGTGCCGATATGCTGGAAACCGCACATAAGGCGATTGTTGAAGCTGGCGGGCGCGCCGAAACTCATATTGTTGATGTCTCTGATCGCGACGCCATGTTTGCCTTAGCCGATAAGGTCGACAAAGCACATGGTGGCGCTGACCTGATTTTGAACAATGCCGGCGTGGCCCATTCAGCGACTGTTGCAGACATGACCATGGATAATTTCAATTGGGTGATGGACATTGATTTCTGGGGCGTGGTTTACGGCACGCAAGCTTTTCTGCCACATTTTCTAAAACGCGGTAGTGGCCACGTGGCCAATGTGTCGTCCATTTTCGGCCTTATCGGTGTGCCATCTCAAAGCGCGTATAATGCCGCTAAATATGCAGTCCTCGGGTTCTCAGAAGCGCTGCGCCACGAAATGGTTGAGCATAATGTCGGCGTAACGGTCATCCATCCGGGTGGCATCAACACGAATATCGTGCGTCATGCACGTTTGAGCCAAGGCCCCAATGCGGAAGCCGAACATGAAGAAGCCATTATCAAATTCCAAGAATTAACCATGACGCAGCCGGATAAAGCCGCGCAGATTATTCTCAAAGCCATTCGCAAAAATAAAGCACGCGTCTTGGTTGGCCCAGACGCTCTCTTCGTCGACTTCATTCGCCGCATTGCGCCGGTCAAGTATCTTTCTCTGCTGCCATTTTTGAAGAATGTCGGCAAAAAAGACGGCGCC
>CALEFA010000025.1 GCA_937876775.1 uncultured Rhodobiaceae bacterium
CCATGATTAAAAGGACGTTCTTTCCTTTTGACCGGAAATATTCGGCAATGGCAGTTGCTCGATTTGCGCCACGTATCCGCAATAAAGGCGAACGGTCAGCCGGTTCTGCCACAATCACCGTTCGGTCGCGGGATGCGCCGTTTAAAACTTCAGCGGCAAAGCTTGCCACTTCACGCGCACGCTCACCAATCAGGCCAACCACAACGATATCAGCTTCGGTAAACCGCGTCATCATCCCCAAAAGAATCGATTTACCAACACCGGATCCGGCGATGATGCCAACACGCTGTCCTTGGCCAACAGTCAAAAGACTGTTGATTACCCTAACACCAACATCGAGCTGCTTATCGACCGGACGACGCGCAAGCGGGTTAGTTTTTCTGCCATTCAAAGGCCAGCTATCACTAAGATGCATTGGCGGTCCATCATCAAGCGCATGGCCAAGCGCGTCAATCGCGCGGCCGAGCAACTCTGGTCCCACCTTGACAGAATGGCCGTCATCACTCACCGTGACTTTGGCACCAACGCTGATTTGCGCATTATGGTCATGAACCGATAAAAGATTGTTATTATCTCGAAAACCAATCACTTCAGCATTGATTGTTTCGCCCTTTTGGGTATCAACCTGACAAAGCGTGCCAATCGTTGCGGGAAAACCATCACATTCAATAATATGGCCGTCAAACCGGCTAACGCGGCCCGACAGGCGGATAGGCTTGTCAAAATCAAGCGCGCTAATATCACTTGTCAATTGTCCCAGAAGTGCACTCATGATGATGCCTCATCTAACGGCGAAGGCCGCCCATCATCTTGGGCGTTATCAGGTGCATCGTTATCAGTTGCATCGTTATCAGTTGCATCGTTATCAGTTGCATCGTTATCAGATAAGGCATTATCTACATTTTGGTCAGGGCTGGACGCATCGGCGGCTTCCACTGGTGTTGTTTCGGCTGGCACTATTTCAGCTGGTGTTGCCTCGGGAGCAAGATCCACAGCATCAATAGGCGTTTTGGCCGCAGCCATTGCGGTTTCGGCATATTGCCCACCAAGGCGAGATTCAGCAATATCATGCAATTCGACACCGGCGAATTTTAGAATGATGTCACCGCGCGCAAGGCTGGGTTCGGCAACAAAATTAAAATGCGCATCAGCCAGATATGGCA
>CALEFA010000026.1 GCA_937876775.1 uncultured Rhodobiaceae bacterium
GGGCACGACGCTTGGGTGGTTGGCGATGAAGAAGCCATTGCTTTTGAATTCCACGGTGCGTGGGGCGAGTAAAGTCGGGTAAAACTGACGCTCCCTTTTGACGGTTTAGAAGCAAAAAAGAGGGCGCATGGAAGCGCCCTCTTAAATTCTAACGTGTGATTAGGCTTTAGAAATTTCTAATAAAGCCTAGACGGATCGTCTCAATGTCAGATTCTTCACCGGTGTCGTCAGTAAATTCGTCATATGTCATTTCGAATCTCAAGCCGAGGTTCTCGCTCAATGCATAGTCTAAGCCTACGCCATAGTAAAAACCATCATCATCAATTGAACTTGAACCCTCTGCAGTGGAAAAATCGAAATCAGTGGCTTCATAGCCTAAAACAATGAAAGGTTTTGCAAAACCTGCTTCATAGGCAATGATGGCGGCGTACTCAGTTGATGTGGTTTCACCATTTAATTGGGTTTCGCCATCGTCACCAAGGAAATCATCATCGCCATGCTCGGCGTAGGTAATTTGAACTGCCGTTTCGAAATTTGACAGAAGGTTAAGTTTGCGACCAACGGTAATGGCATAACCACTGGACTCCAATGTCGATGCTTCAGAATCTACATAAGATATGCCGCCATAGTATGGCCCAGCCAATGCGGAGGTCATTACGCCGAGTGAGACGGCTCCGCTAATTACTAAATTTTTAATCATTTTTACTCCAACAACTATTGAACTCTATTTACAACTATGAAGGGAAGCAAATTCCCAAAATTATATGTAGAGAGTGTTCTTAATATTTCAAATTAAAAGAAAAGTGATTTTTTTGCTTATCGCCATGAAATATCGCTCGTGCATGGCCGTGGATCATTGCGCGATCTGGTTCAATATCTATTGTCGCGCGATATTGTCTTGGGACAGCGCTTGCGATTAGGATAGGGGGAGATGAAGGGAAGAAACCGATGAATGTGTTCGACAATGAAAATCTGAAATGGCGCCGTTTTACCGGCGACGACAGTTTTGATTACCCGATTGATTATGAAGCCGCTTTATTGTCCATTCGCGAGGACGGGCATGTCGATTTGCTGTATCGCTGGGCGCCCAATAGCTATTGCCACTTTCATCGCCATACGGCGGCCACGACGTCAACGGTTTTGGCTGGCGAATTGCATGTTGATATCATCGACCCGCGCAGCGGCAAAGTGGTGCAGACAAAAATTCGTCATGCCGGTGACTATGCCCATAAAGAGCCGGGGGATGTGCATATGGAGCGCGGTGGGCCCGAGGGGGCGTTGGTGCTGTTTAATCTTCAGGCGGTGGATAATTCACTGGCCGAGTCGCTGGCCAAAGACGGCACAATTATCGGCGAGTCAAAATTCGACGATATTCTCAATCGGCGCCGCCAAAAGCAGTAAGCGTCAGGCGGGCTGGGCTATTTAGTCAATCCATTTGGCAAATGGGGCGGGGTCGACGCCGGCTGGAACATACCATTTTCTGACATCGCCATCCCAGCGTCCGCCCAATGATTTACATTCGTCTTTGTCGCCAAACGGACAATTTAAATAGGTCTTTTCGCCTTGGGCGTCTTCCTCGGCGGCGGGGGCGGGCGTGGTGTCGCCTTGCATCCACCTCTCGAACGGCGCGGCCTCCATGTCGTCGGTGATGTACCATTTTCTGGCGTCGCCATCCCATTTGCCGCCCAGAGATTTGCATTCTTCCTTGTCATCAAACGGGCAGTTTAAGAATATTTTTTCGTCAGACATTTTTCCATCCTATTCGTATTGAAAGGCCTAGTGAATAGGATTGGCGTGAAAATCTCAAGTGCCAGATGGTCAGCGCCGAGATTGCCGCCGGTCTCAGGCTCTTGACGGCTCGGCTTAACATGTGTTTTTTGAGATGATGAGCGAAGCACAACACCAAGCGACCCATATTTTTGCGATTAACTGGCGCTGCAAGCACACTTGGCGAACCGCCAGCGTGAATACGCTTTGGTGCCTTTTGGGGTGCTCCATTGGTGATTTCGGGACGATTTTATATTTTCAGCTGACCGGCATTGCTTGGCCGGTGTGGGCAATTATGAGCCTAGCGATTGTCAACGGCCTGCTGACGTCGATTGCTTTGGAAACCGTCATTTTATCGCGGCAGATGGCGCTGAACTTGGCCTTTAAGACAGCTATCGGCATGTCGCTGATCTCAATGGTGTCGATGGAATTGGCAATGAATATGGTGGATGTGGCGGTGACCGGCGGGGCGATATTGACGCTTTGGGTCGTGCCGTTAATGCTGCTGGCCGGTTTTATCACGCCTTTGCCGTATAATTATTGGCGCTTGAAAGCACTCGGCAAAGCCTGTCATTAGCCAAAAAAAGGGCCCCCGAACATCGGGAGCCCTCAAATTTTAGACGTTTAGAGGCTTAGAATGACGTGCCCCAAGAAACGATGGCGCGCGTGTCGTCGTCCTCGTTACCT
>CALEFA010000027.1 GCA_937876775.1 uncultured Rhodobiaceae bacterium
ACTTCCGGATGGTGAGGTCTTAGATGTTCATATGCCAGATCAAATAAGTTTAGCGATTGGAGACGAAGTAGAAGCAGAAATAGTAAACAAATGATGGGGCAGAGAAACGGATGGATTATGACGACCCTCTGAAATATGGTATACAGTAAAGGTATACAGTTATATCTAAGTGTTTGTTTTTATTACACGCACTTAAGATTCCTAATTTGGGGGCCGGTGGTTCGAATCCACCCGGGATCACCAGCCATCCCCCTAGACAATAAGCGCCAGCGGGCTATATGTGGATTATGAGTGATGTTCCATTTGACCAAAAACCTGACAAGCAACGGCGCGGGCCTCCGCTTCTATCATGCTATGACAGCCTAGAAGACAGTTGCGAATATGCTTGGTCAATGCTGAGCCGCGGTGTGAAAGACGCGCGCGCACCATTTCATACCCCTACTGTTGCCACCGTTGATGCCAATGGCCAGCCGCATATGCGTACAATTGTGCTGCGTGCCTGTGACCCAGAAGCGCGTCGTTTGCGCTTTCACACTGACACGCGTTCTTCGAAAGTCGCGCAACTGGCACAAAACCCCATTGCTGCCATGCATTTTTATGATGCGCAGGCTAAAATTCAATTGCGGCTAACCGTGCATTTGCAGCCCCTGTCCGGCGATGAGTTGGAAGCCGCTTGGGCTGCGACCCGTCCCATGAGCCGCGAGTGTTATCAAGTCACGCAAGGGCCCGGCACCGCTTTACAAACGCCAAGTGACGTTACCTTTGATGCCACTGCAACTAATGATGGCCGCGATTTCTTTGTACCAATTGGCGCCGATATACAGACCATTGAGTGGCTTTATTTGGCCGCCAAAGGCCACCGTCGCGCCTTGTTTGATTTTCAAAATGGTGAAACCAAATTGCAATGGCTGGTACCTTAATCCTGCTAGCCTGCGACAGCATAGCGCTTGGCAGGCACAGCCAAACGATTTATCTACATTAACGAATTCTAATGAGAGAGATAATGATGAAAAAGACGCTGACCCTTGCCGCCCTAATGTTAGCCCCCTGCCTTGCGTTTGCCGCGCCATATCCTGATGGCGACGCGACAAAAGGCGCCAAAGTTTTCAAAAAATGCGTATCGTGCCACCGTGTTGGCGCTGACGCCAAAAATCTCGTTGGCCCGCAATTAAACAGTATCATTGGTCGCGAGATTGCTGTCCTCTCAGATTATACCTACTCCAAAGGCATGATAGCCTTTGCTGAAACCGCGAAAGTTTGGGACGAGGCGACGCTGGATGCTTATTTGGCCAATCCGCGCAAAACAGTAAAAGGCACGCGCATGGCTTTCGCTGGCTTACGCAAAGACTCACAACGTCACGATGTCATTGCGTATTTGAAACAAGCGTCAAAATAAAACACCCACATATTAAAACAAAAAAGAGCGCGGCATGCCGCGCTCTTTGTATTTAACGAGTTATTTCGAGTGGCTCAGCCTTGCTTATTTGACCCGCTCAAGAATTGACAAATAATTGGCCACTGCAGCGCCGCCCATGTTGAAAATGCCAGCCAGCTTGGCGTCTTTTACCTGCATTTCCCCAGCATCATTCATCAACTGACGCGAAGCCATCACATGCATAGAAACACCTGTCGCACCAACCGGATGACCCTTGGCTTTCAAGCCACCTGATGGGTTCACAGGTAATTTGCCGTCCTTATAAACCGTCCCGTCGGCCAGCACATCGGCGCCCTTGCCGGCCTCGGCAAGTCCCATGGCTTCATATTGAATAAGCTCGGCAATGGTGAAACAGTCATGTGTTTCGACCAAGCTCAAATCATTTAGCGAAACGCCCGCCTCAGCCAAACCATTGCGCCAAGCCGTGGCCGGGCCATCAAACGCGGTAACATCGCGTTTGCTCATTGGCAAAAAGTCATTAGCTTGTTGGCGCGCACGAAAGGCAATTGCTTTGTCATGGTCTTGCGCGGTTTCTTCATCGCACAAGATAATGGCTGCGGCACCGTCCGAAATCATTGAGCAATCCGTGCGCTTCAATGGGCCGGCGACAATCGGGTTCTTGTCAGATTCGGCGCGGCAGAAATCAAAGCCAAAATCTTTCTGCATATGGGCCAATGGATTAACTGAGCCATTTTTGTGGTTTTTCGCCGCAATCTGGGCCAAAGCATCGCTTTGGTCGCCATATTTCTGGAAATATTTACCAGCCACGACGCCGAAAATTCCGGGGAAGGTCAGCCCTTGGTCACCCTCTTCAGGCATATAGCTGGCACGCGATAAACAGCGGCCCACATCAGCGCTCGACAAATGTGTCATTTTTTCAACGCCAATAGCCAACACCCGACGAGCCCGTCCGGCTTCGATCAAATTGGCCGCTTGGAAAACCGCCGCTGAACCGGAGCCACAGGCGTTTTCAACCCGCGTTGATGGCGTGAAACGGAAGGCGTCGCTGACTTGCAAAGCCATAGACGAAATGAAATCCTGCTCCGACATACCGGCGTTAAAAGTGGCGACATAAATCGCATCAATATCTTCTGGCCCGACACCAGCATCAGCCATTGCCTCATTGGCCGCTGAGACCAGCAAATCTTCCAAACCTTGGTCTTCTAATTTACCGAATTTTGTGTGGCCCCAGCCAACGATACATACAGACATTTCTTGCTCCCCTGAATTAACGCCTTCTATGATGAGACGCGCATATCACAATTTAGCCCGCCAATTGTCAAGCGAGGCTTAAGAATTTGGCGATTTCTGGCCCGATAATATTTTCTATCCCCGGACCAATATCATGGCCCATGCCGGCCACTAATAGCCATGTGGCATGCGGCACATGATCGGCAATGTCTTGGCCACAAACCGGCTGCAATAATGCGTCGCTATCACCATGAATCACCATGAAAGGAACCTTGATCGTCGCCAGTCGGTCGGCCCGGCTGCCATCGGCCAAAGCCGCAGCCATTTGTCGAATAACCCCTTGAGGGTGATAACTGCGCGCAACAATCTTCTGAGCCAAAGCGCGGCGGTCAGCTTCTGGTGTTGGAAACCCCGGGCTCATAAATTGTCCTAGGCTGGCGGTCAGCTCATCGATTAAGGTCGCTTCATCTTCAGCCCCACTCGGTGCCAATGCGCCAGCGTCGGGTGGCGGCAAATCAGGATTGCCCGACGATGACATGACGCAAATTACATGCGACATACGCGCGCCATGTGAAAAAGCCAAATGCTGGGCCACCATGCCGCCCAAAGACATCCCAAATATATTGGCCTTATCGATGGCCAGCGCATCCATCAAGCCAATCACGTCTTGCGCCATATCGGCAATCGTATAAGGCACAGGAAACATCGCCCCAGAGCTGGCACCAGCCATTAGGGCGCCGATATCGGGCACCCCCGCAGCATCCAGCTTTTGGCTTAACCCAACGTCGCGATTATCGAATAAAATGAGCTCTAAACCAAGGTCGAGATAATAATCAAGAAAGGCTTCCGGCCACTGAATGAGCTGTGTGCCAAGCCCACGAATTAAAATCAACGGCGCCGCACCACTGGCCCGTTCTGGCTTGCGATGTTCGTAATAAAGGCTGATGTCATTGACCAAAATTTGCGGCATTTTCTCTCCCCCTAAAATGTAAATAATAGTCTATACTGCAGAATTTCACGTAACAAGCAGGCCGATTGGCCGCCCCATAGGTTGGTTTATGCTTCACCCCATGCAACGAGATTTTGCGTCCTTCGCACAGACCCATTTTGATGTGCTGGTCATTGGCGGCGGCGCAACTGGTGCTTCGATTGCACTTGATGCCAGCCTGCGCGGCTTGCGCGTCGGCTTGTTGGAAAAAGGCGATTTCTCGGGCGCTACGTCGGCCGCCTCATCGAAACTCATGCACGGTGGTTTGCGCTATTTGGTCAATGGGGAAATTGGTTTAGTGCGCGAAGGCCTGCGCGAGCGGCGTGTCTGGCAACGTGTCGCGAAACATCTTGTGCGCCCCTTGCCGTTTCTTCTGCCGACTTATAAAACGCGGATGCAAAGCAAGTTTATCATTCGGCTCGGGCTTTCAGCCTATGATTTCTTGGCTTTTGGACGCAATTTCGGCATGGATGCCATGCAGCGCATGCCCAGTTATCGTTCGCTCAATGTCGCGCAAACTATGGGTTTGATGCCGCATTTACAGCGCCATAATATGACGGGCAGTATGGTTTATCACGATGCGCAAATGCTGTCCCCTGAGCGCCTGTGCCTCGCCATATTGCGCACCGCCCACGAGGCTGGCGCGCGGGTCATTAACTATGTCGAAGCCAACGATTTCATTGTCGAACAAGGACGCATTACGGGTGTCCGTGCGAGCGATAAATTAACCGGGCAAGCGGCCAGTATAAACGCTGATTGTGTGGTCAATGCAGCTGGGCCATGGGCCGATATGGTGATGCAAAATGCGCTCAATGCACCGCCGCCAAGAAAACTCGTGCGCTCAAAAGGTATTCATTTTTTAACCCGTGACGTCACCCGTGGCACCGCCCTCACCATACCGATTGGTGATGAACATTTATTCGTTCTTCCGTGGCAAGGCAAAAGCCTGTTTGCCACCACTGACACATTTTACAATGGCGACCCCGATAAGGTGACGCCAGAGTTTTCTGATATTGAACAATTGCTCGGCAAAGCCAATCAAGCCCTACCGGGACTTGAGTTGACGGTAAAAGATATTGACTATGTCTATGCTGGTTTACGCCCGCTGGTCGCCGACCCAGCGACACCCGATAAGGTCACTTATGGGCTCAGTCGCGGTAGCGAAATTGTCGACCATGAAAACCAGGGAGGGCCTGCCGGATTATTCTCAGCATTGGGCGGAAAATGGACAACCAGCCGCCGCCTTGCCGAAGAGGTCGTCGATTTGGTTGGTGCCCGTTTGGGTATTGGCAACGGCAAATGCCGCACCAGCGACACATTGCTGGCTTGCACACCGCGCCAAAACATAGCCGACTTTATGGATCAAATGCGGGCTGATTATCCGCAGGTGCAAACCGATAAATTAGATGGGCTAGCGCGCCTCTATGGCCGATTGCTGCCCGATCTCTTGGCACAAAAACCAGTAGGACTGAGCAAGCTAAAAGATCCGCTTCTGGCGGCATGCGTCAGTTTTGCCGTCCAACACGAAATGGCACAGACCCTTGAGGATGTGATTTTACGGCGATTGATCGTTGGGCAGACCGGCGACATGTCAGCCGCAAAAATCGCCATCATCGCTGATTATATGGCCAAACAACTTGCTTGGTCAGAAGACGAAAAACAACGCCAGTGTGACCAAGTTTCAGCTTGCTTGGCAATACCGACCAAACCCTAGCCAACGCGACGTTCTTGGCCGTCCCAATAGGGTTCGCGCAATTCGCGGCGCAGAATTTTGCCCGATGGATTACGCGGCAATGCATCAATAAAATCAACCGACTTGGGCAATTTATAGCCTGCGATACGCTCGCGGGCCCAATCGATAATCTCTTGCGCTTGCACCTCAGCCCCCGCCTCAAGCACGACGCAAGCCTTCACCGCTTCGCCCCAACGCTCATCTGGCACGCCGATCACCGCCACATCAGTAATTTGCGGGTGCGCGAAAAGTGCGTTCTCGACTTCCGCCGGATAGACGTTTTCACCCCCCGACACAATCATGTCTTTCACCCGATCGTGAATGAACACATAACCTTCATCATCTAGGAACCCCGCATCGCCAGTGTAGAAATAGCCGTCACGAATAGCATCTTGCGTGGCCGCATCATTGTGCCAATAGCCCTTCATATTGCTTTTAGCGCGCATGATAATCTCACCGACCTCGCCCTGCGGCACATCCTTACCATTTTCATCGACAATGCGAATATCGACACCCGTATTGGGCTTGCCGCATGAGCGCAATTTTCCGCGTGCTGGATCATGGTCGGCAGGCGGCAAATGGGTCGCACAGCCGGTGGTTTCGGTGAGGCCATAGACTTGCATGAAATCACATTTGAAAGCGGCAGAGGCTTGCACCAGCAATTCTTCCGCAATTGGTGAAGCCCCATAAATCACCTGACGTACCGATGATAGATCAGTCGCCGCTAACGCTTCCTGCTGCATCACAAACAGAATAACCGCCGGCACCATAAACAGGACGGAGATTTTTTCTTCGCCAATCAAGCGTAGAATTTCCGCCGGATCGACATCTGGCATTATGGTTACTTTACTGCCGGAATGTAGCCCAATCAGCCCGACATTAACCCCGGCAATATGGAAAAGCGGCATGCACAATAAGGCGTGGTCTTCGGTATTCCATTCCCCCCAATCGGCACGGACTTGCACCAAAGCGTCTTGCATATTGCCATTGGTCAATTGCACGCCTTTGGGATGTCCGGTGGTGCCAGACGTGTAGAGCTGGATAAAATCATCGTCAAGCGCGCCCTGCATCATCGGATCTTCGGCCGCACTCGCGTCACGCCATTGCTCGAAATCATCCCATGCCGCGTGGCCGCCATTCATCGCAACAACTTTTTTCACGGTCGTGCAGTCGGGCATGATGCTTTCAATAAGCGGGACAAAATCCTCACCAACAAACACCATTTCAGCCTCGGCATTGTTCAATACATAGGCCACTTCTGGGCCAGCGAGACGGGAATTGACGCCCACCATAACGGCACGTATTTTTTGCGCACCGAGAAGCAACTCGAAATAACGATCAGAATTCTTGCCCATAAAGGCAATGCGTGCGTGTGGTTGAATGCCCTGTTTAAGAAGCGATTGCGCCACTTGGCTTGCGCGCGCATCTAAATCTCGATAGCTGGTCTCGCGGCCTTGAAAAACCAGTGCCGTATGGTCGCCGCGCTCTTGGGCTTTGCTGCGCAAAGCGTCAATCAATGTAAAATCTGTCACGTGAAGTCCTCCCTGCAAGAATTTTACCTGCGAAAAAAGCTATGTAAAGGCTTTGATTCTGGGTAGAGTTTAGTCAAAGGGAGGCGTCCATGACCATTGCACATCCAAAATTTGCCTATCAAAAAGGCCTGCACCAAATTGGGAACGGCGCCTACGCATGGCTGCAACCTGACGGCGGCTGGGGGTGGTCGAATTCAGGCCTGATTGTCGATAATGATCAAGCTCTTGTGGTTGATACTTTATTCGACGTGCCGCTGACGCAAGATATGCTGGCCGCTTATGCCGATGCCGAGAGCGCCGCTAAAAAAATCAATAAGGTCATCAACACGCACCACAATGGTGATCATTGCAATGGCAATTGCTGCTGCCCTGATGCGCAGATTATCGCCCATCGCGCCACTGCTGAGCATATGTTGCTCGAACCCCCAGAATTGGTGCAAGGGTTTTTAGATGCGGCGGCCGATTTAGGTGACATGGGGAAATATCTGACCAGTTGTTTCGGGCCATTTGATTTCAAATCAGTTGACCAAAAAATTCCTGATACTTTATTCGACGGCGACCTCGACATTAAAGTCGGCGACAAAACCGTGCACCTCATTCATGTTGGCCCGGCCCATACGCAAGGCGACACGCTGGTTCATGTGCCAGCTGATAAAACAGTCTATACAGGCGATATTCTATTCATTGGCGGCCATCCAATTATTTGGGAAGGGCCGGTGCAAAACTGGATTAATGCCTGCGATAAAATCATCGCTATGGATGTTGAAACAATTGTCCCCGGACACGGGCCCATCACCACCAAAGAAGGCGTTGAGGAAATGCGGCACTATTTGGTGACCCTACGCAATGAAGCACGACGGCGCTATGAAGCCGGCATGAACTATAAAGAAGCGGCGTTTGATATTGCGCTCGGTGTGTTCGACGATTGGGGCGACCGCGAACGCGTCGTAGTCAATTGCGCCACACTGTTCCATGAATTTGGCGCCGCAGACAAACCAGATATAGCGGCGCTTTTTGGTGGCATGGCAGAATATGCAACAGCCCGTCCGCAAACGACACCCGAAGCCTAACATGCTAATCGATGCGACGGGTTTGACCTGCCCTATACCTGTTTTACGGCTGCAAAAGACCTTGCGCCAGCTTGCGCCCGCCAGCGAGGTGACCTTGCACGCGACCGACAAAATGGCGGTGATTGATGTGCCGCATTTTTGCAATGAAAATGGTCATGAACTGCTCAGTTCAGAAACCCAAGAGGGAGCCGGGCCGGGCGGTATGGATTTATTATTGTTCCAAGTACGAAAAAATTCAGCCGCGTAAAATAGCTTGTTCAGCAGCGGTAAAGCCGACCGTAATATGGTCTTTGTGTTCGATAATCGGTCGCTTCAACAGCGTCGGATTGCTGAGAATTAAAGCCTTTAAATGGGCAAGCCCATCATCTGCTTTTTCAGCATCAGATAATTTGCGCCAGCTTGTTCCCCGCCGATTAAGCAATATGTCTATAGGGTGAGATTGCAACCAATGGTCAAGCGTTGCCGCGTCCAGTCCATCTTTGCGTAAATCGTGAAACGTCGCCTCAATGCCCTCATCCGTAAGCCATCTGCGCGCCTTTCGGACTGTGTCGCAAGTGGTGATGCCGTAGATCAAAGTGCTCATGACGATTAAATTATTCAGCCGCAACAAAACCAGGGGTTTGTAATTCCGGTATTCTCTGAACCGTTTGGCGATAGTGTTCGGGGGCAGGCATGGTCAATGTCTCGCGCACTTCAGAAAGGGGACGAGTCAAAAGCGTTTCCCAATCAGCTGCCGGCAACCATTGCGCCTTAGCGCCAGTGCGGAAACCCTCGCGCAATACACGGCCAATTTTCAGACCTGGTGCAGCTTTACCAATCACCCGATAGCCCACGCCAATAATCAGCAAAAAGCCGAGATTGCCGGTTTGGCGCCAAGTCACCGCCAGCAAAGCCAGCTCACCCAAAGGATCGCGGCCATAACCGGTCACCACATGCCATAAATCATGTGCGTCACGCTGGCGCTCTTGATAAACAATCGCCTCTTGCGGCAAGTCGATATCAAGCGAACGTCCCTGTTCGCTGGCCTCGACCAGCCCATCCGCAGTGATCTGCTCGACTTCGGTAAATTTATAATAAGCCCGCCCAAGACTGCCTTCTGGCAGGCTGCCGAGCCATTCGCGGTCTTTCAAAAAAGACATCAGAGGCTTTTCAGCAGAGAGGATTTTTTTCGCATGAGGTGATTTTTTAAAACGTCGAAATGAACGCTCGCCGGACTTGCCCGCCAAGGCTTCCAGAATCACAAAAACTTGTGATGTATCTTCTTTATCCTTCAGCAATTTGTTGATTGCTGTAGCGATACGACGGATTTTTCCAGGTTTCTTCATCATCTTCTCCAAACGGCACACCCGCTTAAGACAAAGTTTATACCACGCACCATCGACGTCAACAATGCATGCGACAACAGGTCCAATAAAAGGAAATGGTGCCCTCGGTCAGACTCGAACTGACACGCCCGTTAAGGCAACGGATTTTGAATCCGTCGCGTCTACCAATTCCACCACGAGGGCATTCGCAACTTATAAACAAATATAAGGTCGGCGAAAAGGTCTAATGCCCGATTTTACGCGGCAGGTCAATGGGGGCGTCTTCATGATCATGTTGCCAGACAGATCGAGTGACCATACGAGCATGCCGAAACAGGTCTGCTTCATGAATAATGCCGCATAGCTTGCCCTTGTCGAGCACCGGCACGCCCTCGCCGATAAAATCAGCCATGGCATTCTGCGCCACCAAAGCATTCTCATCGGCTTGCAAGATCAGCGGTGACGCCTCAACCAAAACCAAACAGGCAGCATGTGGGTCTTGATTGACCAAATGGAACAGACATAATTTACCGGCCCATTGGCCATCGTCATCGACCAAATGCGCCTCTGAACATTGCGCGCTGGCCATTGCCTCAATCGCTTTGCCGACCGAAGTATTGGCTGGCAGAGTTAAATAATCCGATGACATGATTTCAGTAACCAATGTGGTTTGCAAAGAGCGGCTTTCGCGCCCCAAAGATAAATCTATGCCTTTGGCCAATAACTGCGGCTCTATCGTTGAACGCGCATAAAGCCGTGATGATAGAAGATTGGCAATGACAATCGTCACCACTAAGGCGGTGGTAGCGCTGTAGTCATGCCCAAGCTCAAAGCTAATTAGAATCATCGCCAATGGCGCACCAATCACACAACTCGCCACCGCCGCCATGCCCGCAAGGGCAAATAAAGAGGCGTCAGGTTGATAACCGGTCAGCGGGGCTAGCGCACTCAATAAAGCGGCAATAAAACCACCCAGCCCAGCACCAATAAATAAGCTAGGGCCGAGAATACCGCCATGGAAGAACAGCGCCAGACACAAACACGAGGCAATAATTTTCAAGCCGGTGAGCATTACAAGATCGCTAGCCGCCAGCCCGCCTTGCAGCATGGCGGCGATGACATCAAGACCCGGGCCGAGAATGGAAGGCGACAGATGCGCCAAGGCGCCGACACCCAGAGCGGCAATGACTGGTCGCACCCAAACGGGCAAGCCGCTGACTTGCACCCGCATACGCATATTGGCCAACAAGCGCATGGTCGCTACCGCCAATAGGCCAGCAAAAATACCAAGCAGGATGAGCATAATAATATCGACAGCAGTAGAAGCTTTGGTGGTTAACACCGGCAGTAAATTGGCGTGGTCGGGAAACATTTGGCCGCTGATAACATAGGCAGTGGCCGAGGCAATGGTAACCGGCGCAAAAAACCGCAAACTATAATGGCGCAACACCACCTCATGGGCGAAAACAATGCCAGCCAATGGCGCCGAAAATGTGCCAGAAATAGCCGCCGCCACGCCAGCCCCCAAGGCCATTTCGGCGTGTTGCGGTGACAGCCGCAAGAGTTTGCGCACCGAGCCTGCAAGACTGGCACCGAGTACCAGCAATGGCCCATACAAACCCGCCGAAGCGCCTGAGCCGACCGACAAAAGAGATTTGACCAGACTGGCATAGCCGCTAACTTGCGGCACGGCCGGATCTGGTTGGTGAGCAATGGCCACAACATCGGCCAATTCGACTGGTGTGTCGGGAGCTAAACTGGCCAATAAAACCCCAACAATAAGCGCGGCGCCAACGGGCACGATAAACAAAATAGGGTAAAATCCAGTATAGCCGACATGACCGACCTCGCCGTCTGGCCGCCAGCTCGTCAAAAGGCCATCGGTCAGGCCAAAGACAGCTACCGCTGATAAAGACACTAAAACCCCAAGCAAAACGCCAATAGCGGTTATCGTCAGCCCGTGACCAAGGCGCGTCGTCAGCTCGCGGGCTGATCGCGCTAGGGCTTTATCCGGCAATTGGGGGAAAGCTATTTTCATCATTTCAACCTAGCGGATTCGAAAATGAAAAACCACTTTGCAGCTCCGCCGACTGCCGCTAGTGTCGAGCGATGTTACGCAAAATTTACGACAAAACAATCGATCTTTCCGGCCACCGCCACGCCGCATGGGGATTGGCGGGTGTGTCGTTTGCCGAAAGTTCAGTTTTTCCGATACCGCCCGATGTTATGCTTATTCCCATGGTTTTAGCCGACCGCGCCAGCGCGTGGCGCAACGCACTGATTTGCACGCTGGCCTCAGTCGCCGGTGCCATACTGGGCTATGCCATTGGCGTGTTTTTGTGGGACACGGTCGGGGCACCAATCATCGCTTTTTACGGCGCCGAAGCGGCATTTGAGAAATTTACTAGCTTTTACGACTTGTGGGGCGTTTGGATTGTCTTAGCCGCAGCTATCAGCTTTTTGCCATTCAAAGTCGCAACCCTCGCCAGCGGCCTTACTGGTCTGAGTTTTATGCCCTTCCTCATCACCAGCTTGATTGGCCGCGCCATCAGATTTTATGCCGTCGCTGGCCTCGTGTATTATTTCGGCGCGCAAATTCGCACCTTTATCGACCGTTACTTCAACCTCTTGTCATTAGCGCTGGTTGGCCTCATCGTCCTTTTTGTTGTGATCATGAGATATGGCCAATGACGACCATGCGCGTAGAAAGATATATTGGGCTGCTAATCATATGCGCCACCGCAGTTATCGCCACGGCCTTGGCGAGCGAGATTTTCGGCGGCTTAGTGCCCTGTGACCTATGCCTCCAACAACGCTGGCCTTATTATATCGCCATTCCGTTGCTGGTGATTTGTCGGCTGGCCCGCGGTTCTATGCCGACCAGCTCGGCGCCGCTTTTGGCGCTGATCGCATTGATTTTCCTCATCGGCGCCGGACTGGCCGGCTATCACGTCGGTGTTGAATATAAATGGTGGGCTGGCCCCTCAGGGTGCGGCGGTGGCACTGGCCTTGCCGATAATACGGAGGCTCTTTTACAGGCGCTGCAAAATGAAAAAATCGTCCGCTGCGATGAAGTCGCCTTTACCCTATTCGGGCTTTCCATGGCCGGTTATAATTTTCTCGCCAGCCTCGGCCTAGCCGCCCTCAGCGGTTTGGGTTATGCTGCGGTCAGAACCAATGGAAACTAAATGACAATGTCTTATGCCAGTCAAAAACGCCTCGCCGAAATGATCCGCGTCGACCACGCCGGAGAGCACGGTGCTGTGCGCATCTATGACGGCCAGTTAGCGATTTTTGGCAAAGTCAAAGGCATGGAAAAAACTGCTGATTTAGTCCGCCACATGGCCGAGCAAGAACAAGAACATCTCAACCATTTTGATAAACTGATTGTCGAGCGGCAAATACGCCCAACCGCAGTTGGCGCTTTTTGGGATATTGCTGGCTTCACCCTTGGCGCGGCAACGGCGCTTATGGGCGAAAAAGCCGCCATGGCTTGTACCGCAGCCGTAGAAACCGAAATCGATGCCCATTATGCGGCCCAATTAGAAGAATTGGCGGCCAGTGGTGCTGATGAAGATTTGCAAAAAACGATTGAAAAATTCCGTGCCGATGAGGCCGCGCACAAACAAACAGCACTTGATGAAGGCGCCAGCGAGGCACCTGGCTACGAGCTGATGACCAAAATCATCCGCTTTGGCTGCCGCACAGCAATCTCAGTTTCTGAGAAAATATAACTGGCTTACGGTTCCAGCTCCGTGTCCCAATATAGATAATCCTGCCAACTTTCATGGCAATAATTGGGGGGGAAACGCCGACCTGTCTCATGCAATTGATAGACTGTTGGTTGAATTGGCTTGTTGCGCGGCACCATACTGGCCTGCTTGGGCATTCGCCCGCCCTTACGCAAATTGCACGGCGAACAGGCCGCCACCACATTTTCCCAAGTTGTACGCCCACCGGCGCGGCGGGGAATCACGTGATCAAAAGTCAACTCATGCGGTGCGCCGCAATATTGGCAGGAAAAACCATCGCGCAGGAAAACGTTAAATCGCGTAAAAGCCGGATAGCGTGGCGGTTTCACATAAGTTTTCAGCGACACCACGCTGGGCAGAACAAAATCTGTCGATGGCGAATGCACAACAGTCTCATATTCCGACACAATGTTTACGCGATCCATAAATACCGCTTTGACCGTGTCTTGCCATGACCAAAGGGAGAGCGGGTAATAGCTGAGGGGCCGGAAATCAGCGTTCAGCACCAGCGCCGGGCAACTCTCAGGATTGCGCAAGTCTGGTGCTTGCGCTTTCACAAAATCGGCTACATCTGATCTCGCAGTCTGCATGGTCCTTATCCTCTGGTTCAAATTAACGAAACGTCGAACGAATCACGCTGTTCCTCAATTATGGCTTAAAATAGCGCCCTACTGTTTCAAAAGTTTTACTTTTGCACGCTCACCATCATAAAAATGCCATATCATTCGCGCTGCAGCCGCCCGATGAGGTTGAAACCGCTCGGCCAAACCGGCCAATTGTTTGGCATCGGGGCGCGCATTGAGACTGTACAATAAACGATAACCTTCCTGCAAAGCCAGATCACCAGCCGGAAAACGATCGCGCCGGCCAAGATTGAATAATAAATAACAATCTGCCGTCCAAGGGCCAATGCCGACCAATGCCGTCAATTCAGCAAATATTTTGTCATCCTCTGCCTCGGCCATTTTGTCGATGTCCAATTGACCCGAGTCAATGGCCTGCGCCAAAATACGTAAATAACGCTGCTTGGGTCGCGATAGGCCGCACGCAGCCAGCGCTTCATCTGAGGCAGCGAGCACATCGCGCGGCACCGCATTGGGAAATTCCGCATGAAAACGGGCGTGAATGGCGGCGGCCGCTTTGGTCGATACTTGCTGGCTAATTAAAAGGCCAACCAACCCTTCAAACCCAGACTGACCAGATCGCAATGGCGGTGACCCATATTCGGCATAAGCGCGCGCCATGCCCTCATCCTCGGCAGCCAATACCTCAACTGCCAGATCAATATCGGATTGTGATTTATAAGTTTGCATCACGATTAATTATGAAGCATGGATAATAACAATGAAAGCGAAACAAAAATTCATTACCCGTTTTGCGCCGAGCCCAAATGGCTGGTTACACCTCGGACATGCTTATTCGGCACTTATCGGGCAGGCCTGCGCCCAAGCCAATGACGGTGAATTTTTACTGCGTATTGAAGATATAGATGTCGGGCGCGCCCGGCCACATTTTGTCGACGGCATAGAGCAAGACCTCGACTGGC
Organism: uncultured Rhodobiaceae bacterium; assembly: GCA_937876775.1. GTDB lineage: Bacteria > Pseudomonadota > Alphaproteobacteria > RS24 > RS24 > JAHEGN01. The sequence goes on from CALEFA010000027.1 coordinate 14,551, forward strand.
TCGGAATTACATGGCCGAAGCCAGTCATTCACCAGTCAAGCCGGTTTGAGATTTATTCAAAAGTGCTGGCGCAATTGCAAGCCATGCACCTTGTCTATCCATGTTGGGCGACACGTAGAGAGATTAATCAAGCGATTGAGACCAGCCAGATCGGCAGTGCTGCTTGGCCGCGCGACCCCGATGGGGCGCTGGTTTATCCGGGGCTTTACCGCAATATTTCTGAGGATCAACGCCAGGAACTCATGTGGCGTGGCGGCAGTTATGCGTGGCGGCTCGATATGCAACGGGCCTGTGATCTCGCAGCGCAAAAAACCTCCGAGGCTATTGCCTATACTGAAATGGCAAGTGGCCAGCCTCAGCGCCACACCATTGATCCACGCGCCTATGGCGATGTAATTGTGGCGCGCAAAGATGTGCCAACCAGCTATCACATTGCCGTGGTGGTTGATGATGCCGCGCAGAAGGTAACTCAAGTCACACGCGGACAGGATTTACAACCAACCACCGCCATCCACCGCCTGCTGCAAATTCTATTAGATTTGCCCGAGCCCGATTATTTTCATCACCCGCTCATCCGCGACGTGACCGGCCGCCGACTATCGAAACAAGCAGGAGACCTCGGGTTTCGCGATTTGCGCCAGCAGGGCATGAGCCGGCAAGATGTGTTGGCACTCCTCCCGCCGATTTCATGGCCCCTCGCGCCGCCGGTTTAATCCTCCCTAGGGTGAGACATTTGCGCTCTTGCACTAGCGCCATAAGCAAGTAAATTGTCGCCATGACATATAGTAGCTCAGACACCAGCGACCTGCTGGCGCTTTTACCCAATGCAGCAGAAGAATTGACGGCATTGCACGCAGCCCTGCGCGGGCCGCTGCCAGACAATTTGGCCGATAGTCAGTTTGCCCGACATGGGCGCGCTTGGGCGGCGACCTATGTTGAAACCCTGCAGCAATTATCGGCCTATAGCCAAAACATGCAGAAGGCCGACCGCCTTGGTGATCTAGAAATAAATCTAACGCTGGTTGCCTATGGCGAATATCTCAACCAGTTGAGTGGTGGTCTGCCGATGAGCCAAGGCGAAATCGTGCGTCCCGCCGACATTGGTTTTACCGACGGCCTGCCGGGCTTTGACGGCCCTTCGCTAAAACGGTTGATGGAGCATGGTAATACGGCAGCGCGGCGCCAGCATATCGCCGCCTTAATTTTACAATCAGGCATGCCAGAGGCCGACGCCGGCCTTGACGATACACACCAAATGATCCGCGATCAGTTCCGCCGTTTCGCCGAAGCTGAAGTGCGCCCCTTCGCCCATGAGTGGCATTTACAAGACCAACTCATCCCGCTTGAGGTGATTAGCCAATTGGCCCAAATAGGTGTGTTTGGCTTGACCGTACCAGAAGAGTTTGGCGGCATGGGGTTGGGCAAACAAGCCATGTGTGTGGTGTCGGAAGAATTGTCGCGCGGCTATATCGGCGTTGGCTCTTTGGGGACGCGGACAGATATTGCCGCCGAGTTGATTTTGCAAAATGGCACGCCAGCGCAAAAACAGAAATATCTGCCAGCCATTGCTGACGGGTCGATGTTGCCGACAGCGGTGTTTACCGAACCCAACACAGGTTCAGATTTGGCCAGCCTTTCGACACGGGCCGTCAAAACCGAAACCGGCTATGAAATTATTGGCGCCAAAACTTGGATTACCCATGGCGCACGGGCTGACGTCATGACGCTTTTGGCGCGCACCGATACCGACAATAAGGGCCATGGTGGTCTTAGTATGTTTTTGGCTGAAAAGCCGCGTGGCTCAGATGAAACCCCGTTTCCGGCTGAAGGCATGGAGGGTGGCGAGATTGAAGTGCTTGGCTATCGTGGCATGAAGGAATATGACATTGCCTTTGATGGGTTTGCCGTACCGCATGATGCGGTTCTGGGCGAAGCTGAGGGTAATGGCTTTAAACAATTGATGAAAACCTTTGAAAGCGCCCGCATTCAAACTGCCGCCCGCGCCATTGGCGTGGCCCAATCAGCCGTTGATTTGGCCTTCCAATATGCCCAAGACCGCAAGCAATTTGGCAAGGCGATTTATGACTTCGAACGCGTCAGCGGCAAAATTGTCATGATGGTGGCGGAAATTTTAGCCGCGCGGCAATTAACCTATTTCGCCGCCAAACGCAAAGAAGATGGCCAACGCTGTGACCTTGAAGCCGGTATGGCTAAATTACTGGCTGCTCGTGTGGCATGGTCGGCCGCTGACAATGGGTTACAAATTCATGGCGGCAATGGATTTGCCCTCGAATACCCAATCAGTCGGGTTCTGTGCGATGCCCGCATTTTAAACATTTTCGAGGGCGCGGCAGAAATACAGGCCGACATTATCGCGCGCCGCCTATCCGATTAACCTCCCAAAGGATAAATCCTATGAGTTTTGTAACCTATCTTATTCCTATCGGCCTTGGCGCCGTTGCCATAGTTCTGCTGGCTGGTCTGTTCAATATGTTGCGCGGTGGCAGTGCCAGCACCTCACAAAAATTGATGCGCTGGCGCGTCGGTTTACAATTTGTCACCATTATTGTGGTCATGCTCAGCCTTTACATTGCAGGCCGATAGGCGTTTAGTTATCACAGAGCGTGAAAAGGCTTGATGCATGGTCAAACTAAATAAAATCTATACCCGCACCGGCGATGACGGCACGACAGGTCTGGCCGATGGGTCGCGGCGTCCTAAGCATGACCCACGCATTGCCTGCTATGGCGATGTCGACGAGGCCAATGCCGCAATTGGTTTGGCGCGCTTGCACACCAAAGATGATGGTTTTCTCGACGCGATTTTACAACGCCTGCAAAATGATTTGTTCGATTTAGGAGCCGATCTGGCAACGCCAGAAACTGACGCTTTTGAAGCGCTGCGCATTACCCCGAAGCAGGTGGCGCGGTTGGAAAGAGAAATTGACGAGATCAACACCGAACTTGAACCGCTCAATAGTTTTATCCTGCCGGGCGGGCAAGCTGCGGCGGCGCACTTACATTTGGCCCGCACCATTATTCGCCGCGCTGAACGCCATTTAAGTGCCGCTTTGAACTTGGGTGACGAGGTTTTCACTGAAGCTGCGCGGCAGTATATCAACCGCGTGTCAGATTTATTATTCGTGGCCGCGCGTCTGGCGAATAATAAAGGCAAGAACGATGTGTTATGGGTGCCGGGTGGCAATAAATAAGCGCATTTTTTCTGAGAAATGACGCCATTTTGACGCATGCCCATTTGCTTTCGATAATTGACTTATGGGGGCCGAAGTTTTAAGTGTTTGGCCTATGAGCGCCGATATGCGCTATATCATGGAGATTGACTTATGAAAATTCTTGTCCCCGTCAAGCGGGTCGTTGATTATAACGTTAAAATCCGCGTCAAAGCGGATCAAACTGGTGTTGATTTGGCAAACGTCAAAATGTCGATGAACCCATTCTGTGAAATCGCCGTTGAAGAAGCTGTGCGCTTGCAAGAAGCTGGCACAGCAACTGAAATTATTGTCGTTTCAGTAGGCCCAACACAGGCTCAAGAAACCATTCGTACGGCATTGGCCATGGGTGCCGACCGTGGCATCTTGGTCCAAACCGATGATCAAATTGAGCCACTTGGTTTGGCTAAAATCCTCAAAGGTGTAATTGAAGAAGAAAAACCAGACATGGTTATTCTCGGCAAGCAAGCCATTGACGGCGACAACAATCAAACTGGCCAAATGTTGGCGGCACTTTTAGGTTGGTCGCAAGGTACGTTTGCTTCAGAAATCGCATTGGATGGCGACAAATTGACTGTCACCCGCGAAATCGATGGCGGTCTACAGACCATCAAACTGGCAATGCCGGCGATTGTTACTGCTGACCTGCGCCTCAACGAACCTCGCTACGCCTCGCTGCCAAACATCATGAAAGCCAAGAAAAAGCCAATTGATGAAAAAACCATCGCCGATTATAGCGCAGATGCAGCACCACGCCTTGAAATCGTCAAAGTCACTGAGCCAGCCGAACGCGAAGCTGGCATTAAAGTGGAAACCGTTAACGAGCTTGTCGACAAGCTGAAAAACGTTGCAGGAGTTATCTAATGAGCACACTTCTAATTGCCGAACACAACAATCAATCACTATCTGAATCAACCATTAAGTCTGCCACAGCAGCCGTTCAAATGGGTGGCGATGTTCACGTATTAGTGGCCGGTGCTGGCTGCGCCGCTGTCGCTGATGAAGCTGCCAAAATGGCAGGCGTTAGCAAAGTATTGCTGGCTGATGACGCACAATTTGAAAAACAATTGGCCGAGCCAATCGCTGATTTGGTAGTTTCGCTGGCTGGCGACTATGCCACCATTGCAACGCCGGCTTCAACCAATGGCAAAAACTTCATGCCACGGATCGCTGCTTTGCTTGATTGCTCACAAATCTCTGACATTACTGCAGTGATTGACGCCAATACTTTTGAGCGTCCCATCTATGCTGGTAACGCCATTCAGACCGTGCGCACATCTGAAGCTAAAAAAGCCATCACCGTCCGGGCCACAGCTTTTGCGGCTGTTGAAATGACTGGTAGCGCCGCCGTAGAAGCGGTCAGCGCGACAGCAAACTCTGGCCTGTCAGAATTTATTGGCGAAGAATTGACCAAGTCAGACCGGCCGGAGCTGACCTCAGCGAAAATCGTTGTTTCAGGTGGCCGCGGCATGCAATCAGGCGACAACTTCCCAATGTTGGAAAAAATTGCTGATAAATTGGGTGCCGCCGTCGGTGCATCACGCGCCGCCGTTGATGCCGGTTTCGTACCCAACGATTATCAGGTCGGTCAGACCGGTAAAGTTGTGGCACCAGATTTGTACATTGCTGTTGGCATTTCAGGCGCCATTCAGCATTTGGCTGGCATGAAAGATTCGAAAGTCATTGTTGCCATCAACAAAGACGAGGAAGCGCCAATCTTCCAAGTGGCGGATTACGGTCTGGTAGCGGACTTGTTTAATGCTGTCCCTGAGCTGGAAGACGAGCTTGGAAAAATCGGCCTTTAGGTCGACACAGGAGATGTGATGCAACAAACAGTAGGTATTATTGGCGCAGGGCAAATGGGCAGCGGTATCGCTCAAGTATTTGCTTTAGCCGGATATAAAGTCCTACTCAATGATGTATCGCAAGAGCGCATTGAGGCGGGCATTGCCACCATTGGTGGTAATTTAGCCCGCCAGCTCGCTTCTGAACGGATTGACGAAGCGGCCCGCAAGTCGGCTCTCGCCAATATTGCGTCAGCCGCTAATTTAACAAAAATGACCGATGCTGATTTGGTGATTGAAGCGGCCAGCGAAAATGAAGATGTCAAAATCGCTATTTTGCGTGAAGTCAGTGCTGTTCTGGCTCCTGAAGCGATGATTGCCTCTAATACATCATCAATTTCTATTACCCGTCTGGCGGCCTCAACGGATCGGCCGGAAAAATTCATTGGCATGCACTTTATGAATCCCGTTCCAGTGATGGAATTGGTCGAAATCATTCGCGGCATTGCCACCGATGATGAAACCTATCAAAAAACCGTCAGCATTGTTGAGTCCCTCGGTAAAACCTCATGCGTTGCTGAAGATTTCCCAGCTTTCATCGTCAATCGCATTTTATTGCCAATGATTAATGAAGCGGTTTACGCACTTTATGAGGGCGTCGGCAGCGTTTCCAGCATCGACAAAGCGATGCGCCTCGGGGCCAATCACCGCATGGGGCCATTTGAGCTGGCTGACTTTATCGGTCTCGATACTTGCCTCAGCATTATGCAAGTTCTGTATGATGGCCTCGGTGACAGCAAATACCGCCCCTGCCCCTTGATGGTCAAATATGTTGAAGCCGGTTGGCTTGGCCGCAAAACTGGACGCGGGTTCTATGACTATAGTGGCGATACACCAGTACCCACGCGCTAATTCGCCAAAACCTGCTCAATCAATTGGTGCACCGCCGCACTGTTCCAATCCGCTTCTCCAGCCAAGCGGCCAATCTCATAGCCATCTGTATCAATAATCAAAGTCGTGGGAAGACCAATGAGCCCCAAGGCGCGGGCTGATTTATAGCTTCCATCATGCACCCATGTGAGGTGCTTCACGCCCAGTTCTTGCAAAAACTCTTTCGGCTTATCACCAGTGCCACGATCCAGCGACAAAGCAATCACCCGCACAACACGGCCATCGAAATGCGCCTGTAAAGCATCTAATTGCGGCATTTCTTTGCGGCACGGCGCGCACCATGTGGCCCATAAATTGAGCACCAAAACCTCGCCTTCGAAACGCGCCAACCCGCCAGTTTTCCCATCTTCAAACTGCAGTTTTAAGTCCGGTAGGGCGCGCTTCTGGCCGTGAATGACAAAGTTTTTCAGCCCCTGAGGTGCGACCAATTCAGTTTGTTGGTTTGGCGACTTGCTTTCACCGCCCTGGTTCAGGTATAGGATGAGCGCACCGCCCATCAACACCAGCAGAATAATGATGAGACGTGGCTTTATCTGGCTGACGATTCGGTGCAATCTATCTGTCATAATATGTTTCCTGCTGGCGGAGTTAGAAATGAGTAATCGCATGTGGGGTGGCCGCTTTGGCGGAGGTCCCGACGACATAATGGAAGAAATTAACGCATCCATCGGATTTGACCAACGCCTATTTGCGCAGGACATCCGAGGGTCGATGGCGCATTGCGCCATGTTGGCCGATAATGCGATTATTTCCAAAGATGACGCGGCGGCGATTACCGGCGGGTTAGACAAAATTTTAGCCGAAATCGAAGCGGGGGACTTTGCGTTCACCAGATCGCTGGAAGATATTCATATGAATATTGAAGCGCGGCTTGCTGAATTAATTGGTGCCACGGCTGGACGTTTGCACACGGCCCGCTCGCGCAATGACCAAGTGGCCACAGATTTCCGTCTCTATGTGCGTGACACGATTGATCATCTGAGCCAGCAAATTCTTGATCTCATGAAAGTTCTTGTCGCCAAAGCAGAGCACCATGCCGATACCATCATGCCTGGTTTTACGCATTTGCAACCTGCCCAACCGGTGACCTTTGGTCATCATCTGCTGGCTTATGTGGAAATGTTGTCGCGCGATTATGGGCGGTTTGTCGATGCCCGAAACCGGCTGAATGAGAACCCTTTAGGGGCGGCGGCTCTGGCTGGAACGTCATTTCCAATTGACCGGCATCAAACAACGGCGGCGCTTGGCTTTGAGCGGCCAACGCGTAATTCAATGGACAGTGTGTCGGCCCGCGACTTTGCTTTGGAAACGCTCTCAGCGGCGGCCATTTGCGCCACGCATTTATCGCGGTTAGCTGAAGAAATTGTGGTTTTTGCCTCACCGAATTTTGGCTTTTTTAACCTGCCTGACGCCTATTCTACTGGCTCTTCAATCATGCCGCAGAAACGCAACCCCGATGCCGCCGAATTGGTGCGCGCCAAATCTGGCCGTATTATTGGCGCTCTCACCGGCCTTATGATTGTTATGAAAGGTCTGCCGCTGGCCTATTCCAAAGACATGCAAGAAGATAAAGAAGGTACCTTCAATGCCTTGGATAGTCTTTCGCTGTGCCTCGCCGCTATGGCTGGAATGATGGAGACCATGACGCCCAATACCGATGCCATGCGGGCCGCTGCTGGGCGCGGCTTTTCAACGGCGACCGATTTGGCTGACTGGCTAGTACGCGAAGCCGGTTTACCGTTTAGGGAAGCCCATCACGTGACAGGCGCACTGGTTGCCGAGGCCGAACAGAAAGGCATCGAATTGGCAGATCTGAGCCTTGAAGATATGCAAAAAGCCGATAGCCGCATCACCGATGGTGTCTATGCCGTTTTGAGTGTTGAAAATTCAGTAGCCAGCCGCACCAGTCATGGTGGTACGGCGCCAGATAATGTGCGCGCCGCCGTTGCTGCTTGGCACAAAGAATTGGCAGCTCTCGAGACCCAAGAGACCCCAGCATGATGCGTGTTCTCATTATCGCTTGTTTGCTTGGCGTAACCGTTATGCCTCTGACAGCCTGCGGAAAACGCGGCAAGTTGACATTGCCTGCTGTTCAAACCGACGTGACGGAGTTTCACAATGGATCACTTTGAGTATCGTGACGCCACCCTATATGCCGAAGACGTGAAAATTAGCGATATTGCCGCCCAAGTTGGTACGCCGTTTTATTGCTACAGTAGCGCTACCTTGCGCCATCACTATCATATCTTGGCGGATGCCATGACACAGGCAGGCCTGCCCGACACATTGATTTGTTTTTCAGTCAAAGCCAATTCTAATATTGCCGTTATTGGCACGCTGGCACAGCTGGGTGCGGGCGCTGATATTGTTTCACAAGGCGAGCTTACGCGTGCCCTGAAAGCCGGTGTTCCTGCTGAGAAAATTGTTTTTTCCGGTGTTGGCAAAACAGCCGAAGAAATGCGCGCCGCGCTGGCCGCTGGCATTGCGCAATTTAATGTCGAGAGCCTTGATGAAATTGATGTGCTGGCGCGCGTCGCACAAGATATGTCGGTAACGGCGCAAATCGCCCTACGGGTCAATCCAGATGTCGACGCTGGGACGCATGAAAAGATTTCTACCGGCAAAGCAGAGAATAAATTCGGCATTGCCTGGGAAGACGCTGAAGCTGCCTACGCCCATGCCGCTGCGCTTGATGGCATTGAGGCAAGTGGTATTGATATTCATATTGGCAGCCAAATTACCGATTTGGCGCCGTTTCGCGCGGCTTTTGAAAAAACCGCCGATTTGTTAAGCCGTTTGCGCACTGCCGGACATCGTATCACGCGCCTCGATTTAGGCGGCGGGCTTGGTGTGCCGTATCAGAAGAACAATGAAACGCCACCCGACCCTGTTGCTTACGCGCGTATGATTCATGAGACATTGGGCGACGCAGGTTGTCAGATTATTCTTGAACCGGGCCGGTTAATTGCAGCCAATGCTGGCATTTTGGTGAGCTCTGTCGTGCGAGCCAAGCGCGGGCAAGCGAAAAACTTCATGATTATTGACGCCGCCATGACCGAACTTTTGCGCCCAACCCTATATGGTGCACACCACCATATCGCACCAGTTGACCAGACCGGCGATGATAATGATAACGACAATGACCAATGGGATGTCGTTGGCCCCGTTTGCGAGAGCGGCGATTTTCTGGGTCTGGCACGGCGCTTGCCGGAAATGCAAAGCGGCGATTTATTGGCCGTGTTCACAGCTGGCGCCTATGGTGCTGTATTGGGCTCAAACTACAATACGCGCCCCGCTGCCCCTGAAGTTTTGGTCGACGGTGCGCGTTTCGAGATTGTCCGCAAACGACCCAATTATGAAGACATGCTGCGTAGCGAAAGCCTGCCTGATTGGCTCGGTTAGCTTACATGTCAACTCAGGCAATTGCTGTATTATGATTGCAAATCTGGCACAATGGTCTCGACAAGAAAGGACACTGCGCCATGATCCGGCTTGACCATGTTAGCTTGCGCTATGAAGATGGGCCCGACGTGCTCAACGATGTTAATTTGCATCTCGCGGAAGGCTCATTCCATTTCTTAACTGGCCCCTCAGGGGCTGGCAAAACCTCTTTGCTGAAGTTAATTTTTCTGGCCCACCGCGCCAGTGCGGGCCGTGTCAGTATTATGGGCCATGACATTGCCAGCCTATCTCGGCATCAAATGTCCCTTACACGTCGCCAAATTGGTGTAATTTTTCAGGACTTTAGACTTATTGAACATTTATCGGTTTATGAAAATGTGGCGCTGCCGCTGAAAATCGCAGGCCAGCGCGAAGGCCGCTATCAAAAGGATGTTTTGGAGCTGCTTCAGTGGGTTGGGCTTGGTCAGCGCATCGACGCTTTGCCGGCCACTTTATCGGGGGGCGAAAAGCAACGCGCTGCGATTGCCCGCGCCGTCATAACGCGTCCACGTCTTATCGTGGCCGACGAACCAACCGGTAATGTTGATCCCGAAATGGGTTTGCGCCTTATTCGCCTGCTAGACGAATTAAATAAAATGGGCACAACAATTTTATTGGCTACACATGACCAACAATTGTGGACACATTTTGCTCATCCACGACTTCATCTTGAGGCGGCCCAAGTTCACTTGGCCAAGCCAGCGGAGGCGCCATGACAGATATACGCGCCGCTTCAAAAACCCCTATTCTGCCCTCCAAAAGCCTTGCTGGGCCAGCGCTGATGGCGGTCACGATGGTGATGACTTTTCTCGCTTGCTTGGCACTTGGCAGCACCTTGCTTGCCGACAGCGCCGCCAGCCGCTGGCTGACCCGCGCCACCAGTGCGATGAGCATTCAAATTGTTGAAACCGCAGCCCAGACAGCTGAAGAACAAGCGCCAAACGTGCTACGGCAATTGCGCGACACACCGGGGATTAAACAGGTCAAACAATTAGAAAAAGAAGACCTTATTCGTTTGCTAGAACCATGGCTGGGAGCCGGCAATATTGCCGATGACCTGCCGTTGCCGGTTTTGATTGAAATCACACCAGACCCCCAGCAACCGCTTAACACGCAAGCCTTGGCAGCGGAAATTGAGGCTGTAGCGCCGGGTGCCCGTCTTGATACACATGGCCGCTGGCGTCAGACTCTGGAAACCACAGCCGCTGCCTTGCGGCTGATTGCAGTCTTGGTGTTGGCCATGGTCACTCTGGCAACTGGTACGGTTATTTTATTCGCCACGCGGGCCGGGCTTTTGGCCAATGAAGAAATCCTTCACGTGCTGCATCAAATTGGGGCGCAAGACGGCTTCATCTCGCGGCGCTTTGAGGCCCATTTCACACGCTCCACTCTATGGGCCGCGTTGGCCGGCTTGTTTTCTGCTTGGGGGTTTTTCTATGTCGTGAGTGCCTTAGTGGCGGAGGCCGGGTCATTGCCGTTTTTACTCACGTTAACGCCAATCCCAGTGGGCGCGGTGTTGATTAGTTGGGTCGTCACACGCACTTATGTCATGCGCCGCCTAAAAGCTGGCATATAGGCCCGCCATGTCATCATTTTACCAGCCCAAAGCCAGTTTTTTTCGTCGTTATCGCAGCGCTTTATTGTCGATGGCGCTCACTGGCATTTTCCTATTCGGCATGTTTTTTGTGATTTTTGCCAATAATCTGAAATCCACGCCAGACGATGTACCCAATGCCAATGCCATTGTTATTTTCACTGGCACAGCGAAAGCGCGAATCGAAACCGGCCTTGATTTGCTGGCGCAGGGCAAAGGCCAAAGACTTTTAATTTCCGGCATGTACAAAAATCAAAATTTTAACACGCTGTCGACCCTAGCACCCGATAAGCAGCATTGGGTCAACTGCTGCGTCGACCTGGATTACATCGCAGACAATACATTGACCAATGCGCAACAAACCGCGCTGTGGGCTGAGGTACATGGCTATCAATCTCTGATTTTAGTAACCAGCGCACATCACGTGCCGCGCGCCTTTTTAGAACTGCGCCGAACCATGCCAACCGCGCGCCTGTCGTCTTGGTCAGTGGTCACCGATAAAGTACACCTTGACGATTGGTGGGCCTATCCGGGCACGACGAGCTTGTTGATCGGCGAATATATGCGCTACCTTTGGGCCTTGGCGGGCTTGCCACGGAATTATTAATAAACAAAAAGGATAGCATCATGTCGCACATCTTAGCCTTCTTAAAGCCGAGCCACCCACGGTTTTGGCTATTTGCGCCATTTATTACCCTCGCCTTTTTGACCCTCACTTATTTGGCCATTTGGCAATTCCTGATCGGCCAAATTCGTAACGGCATGGCCGATAATGGCGTGACATGGCAAGAAATCCACGCCAGCGGATTTCCCGCTCGACTGACGCTTGATCTACAAAAGCCAAGCTGGCAAGGCGAAGGCATTTCGTGGCAGAGCGATGATATGTCTGTAACCCTCATGCCCTTTAACCAAGAACATGCGATTGTCGATTTTACTGCCGCGCACAATATCGTCTATGGAGAGCAGGCCTTTCAGCTTGCTCATAAAGGCCATATGGCTAGCCTCGTGGCTGACTTTAGTGGTCTCGTGCGTTCCTCAATGGATATTCAAATGCCGCGTTTGAGTGGCCAGATCGGCGACCAGTCGGCAAATATTACAGCCGCCAATATCGATTTACAAATGCGCCGGCAGGCCACTGATGCGGCCCGTTATGACGTGTCGGTAACCACGCAAGATTTGATTTACAATGACCACCAAACAATCGGCCGCCTTACAGCCATGTTTGATGTCGCCCTCAACCTTTTAACGGCAAGCCACATTGATGAGTTGATTGGCGAACGTATTGTTATCGACAAATTAAATCTAACGCGCCAGAAATTGACCCTAGCTGGCCGCGGCACGCTTGTGCTTGCCGCCAATGGCTTTGTCGAAGGCAAGTTAGATCTAAACTTTATTAATCTAAATGCCTTCGTCGATGCTTTGGAAGAATTTGGTTTATCGAAGCCACGCGATCGCAAAAAAATACTATTTCTTGGCGGGCTTGGCACCGCTCTGGCAGGAAGCACTCAAGATCGCATCAATCTGCCGCTTCACTTCCGCAAAGGCCAAACCTATTTTGGGGATATTAAACTGGCCAGCGCGCCGCGTTGGCGTCCCTAATTTTTGGGCGTTTGGTCGCGGCCAAAATTCGGCTGGTCAGTATCTTGACCGGCTTCAACAACGCTTTTGCGAATACTGCGCGTCGTCGTGAAAATATTTTCCAAATAGTCACCGTCGCCATGGCGAATGGCGCGCTGCAGAGCGGTTAAGTCTTCGCTAAAACGACCGAGCATCTCCAGCACAGCTTCTTTGTTCTGAATAAAAATATCGCGCCACATGACGGGATCCGAGGCCGCGATACGCGTAAAATCACGAAACCCGCTCGCTGAATATTTAATCACATCGCGCCGCGTGTCGCTTTCCAACTGCGCTGCCGTGCCGACAATATTATAGGCGATCAAATGCGGCAAATGACTAGTAATTGCGAGCACTAAATCATGATGACCGGCTTCCATAAATTCGACTTCCGAGCCCATTGCGCGCCATAGTTTGGCTATTTCTTCAACGGCGATTAGGCTGGTGTCGCCACTTGGTGTGAGAATACACCAACGCCCTTCAAATAATTCCGCAAAACCGGAATCTGGGCCAGATAATTCCGTGCCAGCAATTGGGTGGCCGGGCACTAAATGAATACGACCTTGCAATAAAGGAGTGAGCTCATCGAGCACGGTTTTCTTAACCGAGCCAACATCGGTTAAAATCGTGTGATCATCCAACACCGGAATAATCTCTTCGGCCAAGGGTTTAATGGCACTAAGCGGCGTGTTGAAAAACACAATATCTGCGCCCTTGCTGGCTGCGGCGGCACTGTCATGTACGCTGTCTACAAAACCTAATTGCAATGCCCGAGCACGGGTTTCAGGCGAGCGTGCATAGCCTGAAATATGCGCCGCTAAATCATTTTTCTTCAGCGCGTGGCCAAGCGATGAGCCAATCAGCCCCATGCCAATTAATGCAATATGCGGCTTAGTCATTGCCGCCCCTTGCCATAAAAGCTTGCAAGGCAGCCACGGCGGCGCGATTGCCGGCCTCTGTGCCAACCGATAAGCGCAGAGATGTTGGCAGACCATAGGCCACCAGACCGCGTGGGATCACCCCTTGCGTGCACATAAACGCTTCGGCCGCTGCCGCGGTTTGCTGACTATCGAAGGAAACCAGAATGAAATTAGCCTGTGTGGTACGAACATATAAGTCGAGCCCGCCGATTTGTTGCACCAGCCAATCGCGCCAATGATGATTATGGGCGCGGCTTTCAGCAATATGGGCTTGGTCTTGCAGGGCGGCGAGGCCAGCTTGCAAAGCCAATTGATTGACATTGAACGGCCCGCGCAATCGGTTCAGCACATCGGCAATGGCTGGCGGGCAATAGCCCCAGCCAAGACGCAAGGCGGCCAGACCATAGGCTTTTGAAAATGTCCGCGTGACAACCACATTGTCATGAGCTTCCACCATGTCAAATCCAGCCGGATAAACCGCTGGATCGACATATTCCGCATAAGCGCCATCGAGCAGTAATAAAATATCACTGCGTAAGCCTGCGTATAACCGCGCCACCTCTTCGGCGCTAATCATTGTGCCGGTTGGGTTATTTGGATTGGCCAGAAATACGATTTTGGTTTTCTCAGTCACCGCCGCTAGTAACGCGTCCACATTGGCGGTTAAATCAGTTTCGGCAACTTCAATCGGTTGCGCACCCGCCGCGCGACTGGCCAATTTGTAAATCAGGAAAGCGTGTTGCGTGTGCAGAATCTCATCGCCAGATTGCAAATAAGCCTGCGCCAAAAGGTGTAAAATTTCATCCGACCCATTACCGCAAACAATTTGTTCAGCTTTTAGGCCATTAAGATCTGCCAAAGCAGTCCGCAAGTGCAGCGCTTCGCCATCTGGATAAAGCGACGGGTCGCCCAGCTTTTGCAAAGCCGCAAGTGCCAACGGACTGGCTCCCAGAGGGTTTTCATTGGCCGACATTTTGAATGTTTCAGCAACACCTTCAATGGAATGGCGGCCACCAACATAGGCAGGCATATCTAAAATGCCATCTTTTGCGCGCGGTCCAGCCATTACTGCTCTCCTTGATCGGAAATTGGGCGGCGATAAGTCCCGAGCCAAATCGCCTTGCTGGCAAATTGATCGGCAATTTGAACAGCCGATAAGGCGGTGTCGATTTCGCTGAGAACCATGTCATTGGCCTGATAAATTTCACGCCCGATGCCGACTGGCTGACCACTCAGAACCAGCGTCACTTGGTCATCCGCGCCCTCATCAACGCCAAGCCCATAGCAAAGCGCCTGTGCTGGCCCCGTGGCTGGCAAACGCGCCACCACTTGCGCCGCGTCTTGTGCTGGCGCAGCTTGCGACAAAGCAACCACGGCAACAGAATTTTCGGAGACACCGGCCAAGGCCTGAGCCGCATCAGCCACCACCCGATACCCTAAACTGGCACCAAAATGGGCGCGCGCACTGGCTTCCCCCTCGGCCGTGCACAGCACTTCCAAACCGCCTTGCTGATACAAAGCCATGCCGATAATTTCCCGCCAAATGGCGACTAATCCGGCAAGCGACATATCGGGTGCATTAGTTTTTTGCCATTCAGCGAGCTTCGCGATTTGCGCCGCCTCGCGCTGTGGCCTGAGGGTTACCGTATCGCCTGACGCAGCTTTGGCCTTGCCGACCTGGTCAACCAATTTCGCACGCGCCAGCAGCAAATCGCGAAGCTCGCCATCGAGCCCGTCAATTTGATCACGAATGTCAGCCAAATCTGTCGGCGCGCTCATGTTTTTAACCTAAATACTCATTGCTCAAAGACCAACCAAACCAATTGGCTGATTTCTTTGCCTAGTCATAAGGCTTGATAAGGTGTAAATCAAAGGAAAGATTACGTTTTATCGCAATGGCGCGAAAATCGTGATTATGTTTTGAGTGCCTTGGGCGCCATCGATATGACGAGGATGCGGACAGTGAGTGACACTGAGCAGGTAGAAAATGGCGGGAAAAACCTTGACGGTCTTGCCACTGTAGAGCTGAAGAATATCGCCCTACAGCTCGATAGCGGCCAAATTCTTGACCAAATAACTATTTCCTACCGCACTTTTGGCCAGCTCAATAAAGATAAGTCCAATGCGATTTTGATTTGCCATGCCCTCACCCTCGACCAACATGTCGCCGGTGACAATCCCACCAATGGCAAGCCCGGTTGGTGGAGTTCCATTGTTGGCCCCGGCCTGCCAATTGATACTGATAAATTTTTTGTCATTTGCCAAAACGTCATTGGTGGCTGCGCCGGCTCGACTGGCCCAACATCTATGAAACCCGACGGTTCAGGAGTTTATGGAATTGATTTTCCGGTCATTACCATTGCCGATATGGTGCGGGCGCAAAATCTTTTGCTCGATTATCTAGAGATTCCAGATTTATTTTGTGTGCTTGGCGGTTCTATGGGAGGCATGCAGACCTTGCAATGGGCAGCAGCCCATAGCGAGCGGGTTTTCTGCGCCATTCCAATCGCTACTTCCGCGCGCCATTCATCGCAGAATATCGCCTTTCACGAAGTCGGGCGGCAAGCTGTTCTGGCCGACCCAGAGTTTCATGCCGGCGCATATCAACAATATGACGCACGGCCACGCAAGGGTTTAGCCGTCGCGCGCATGGCAGCTCATATCACTTATTTATCAGAGACCGCCTTGCAACGTAAATTTGGCCGCAATTTGCAGGACCGTGACGCGGTAACTTATGGCTTTGAAGCGGATTTCCAAATTGAGAGCTATTTGCGTCACCAAGGCATGACTTTCGTTGAGCGTTTCGACGCCAATAGCTATCTCTATATTACGCGGGCTATGGACTATTTTGATATTGCGGCCGACCATGGCGGCAATTTATCGGCAGCTTTCCAAGGCACGTCGACGCGGTTTTGTGTCATGTCTTTCACCAGCGATTGGTTGTTTCCAACCAGTGAAAGCATTGCCTTAGTGCGGGCTTTGAATGCAGCTGGCGCCAATGTTAGCTTTGTCGAAATTGAAAGCGATAAAGGCCATGACGCATTTTTGCTCGACGAGCCGGAAATGTTTGCCACTTTAGATGGCTTTTTGCGCGCCGCCGCACGTGATCGGGGGCTGTCATGATTGACCCGAAAGCCGGTGCCGATGGCAATCTCGGCAACAAGCGTATTGATTTGGAACTTATCGCCGACATGGTTGAGAGCGGTTCGCGTGTGCTTGATATTGGCTGCGGCACAGGCGAGTTGCTTGACCTCTTGGTCAATCGACGGCAGGCCGATGGGCGCGGTTTGGAACTCAGCCAAGCCGGTGTAAACGCCTGTGTGGCGCGCGGCCTTTCGGTTGTTCAAGGCAATGCCGATACTGATTTATCATATTATCCGGACAATGGTTTCGACACGGTGATTTTAAGTCAGACCCTTCAAGCGACGCAAAAACCGCGTGAAGTTTTGCGCGAAATGGCGCGCATCGGCCCACAGCTTATCGTCTCTATTCCGAATTTTGGTCACTGGCGGGTGCGCGCGCATTTGGCCTTGCGAGGCCGCATGCCCGAAACAAAGGCGCTGGCGTCGAGCTGGTATGAGACAGCTAATATTCATTTGTGCACTTTGCTCGACTTCACCGATTTATGTGCCGAACTCGACCTAAAAGTAGCGCAGTGCATTACCTTGACCAATGGACGAGCGCATCAATCGACGCAGGCGCCCGGTAGCTGGAAAAACCTCACCGCCGAACAAGCGGTGTTTGTCTTGCAGCGCAGTTAGCGTGGTTACCGACGCGGTAGGTTTTGTGAAAACACCGGCCGCACCCAACCGCCCGCCGCCAAACCAAACCGGCGTTTTTTCTTCAAGGGCGCCGGCACTTTTTTGACCGCCTCAACCAACCACACACCGCCTAATTGCGGCACTAATAATTGCAAAGCACGGTCAACACTGCTCAATTTTTGCATGAACGCTATGGGCATAATGGGAGGTAGCATCAGGGCTGGCTGCAGCCGCAAAATGTTAAATCCGGCGTCAGTCATAAGCACCCGTAATTGCGACCGGCTAAAGGGACGCCCTGAGCCGAAAGGCGTCGCATCACCACGCGCCCATAGGCCGCGCCGATTGGGCACCACCAACAGCACACGGCCATTGGGGGTAACCACGCGCCACACTTCATCCAGTAAAGTTTCTACATGGCGCGCCGTCTCTAAGGCGTGCATCCCGATAAACCGGTTTACGCTATCATCACGCAGCGGCAGACCACTCTCTTCGACCAGCGTCACATGACCAGCTAGGCCTTCAGGCTCAACCATGACACCGGTTTGCGCAGGCATGAGAAATTGCCATTCGGCATCGGGCCACACATCAGAAAATAGAGACGTTCCATAACCGTAACCAAGCAGCACATCGCCATGCGGTGGCGACCATATATCATAGATACTTTGCGCCAGATGCCCCTGCACATATTGGCCCAAAGGGGTGGCATAAAATTTTGCCAAATCTACAATGTCGACACTCATGCTCAGAAGTTTATACTGGGGCCACGGCATTGCAAGGTGAGCTTGGGAGAAACAAATGAGCAATCTACAAATCGAGCAGATCAACTGTCTAAGCGATAATTATGGTTACTTGGTTCATGATCCCGAAAGCGGCGAAACCGCCTGTATTGACACGCCGGAAACGGCCCCCATTTTAGATCGATTGGCACAAAAAGGTTGGGTATTAAGCCATATTTGGAACACCCACCATCATTATGACCATGCTGGTAATAATCTGGAAATCAAACAGGCCACCGGCTGCCAAATCATCGGCCCAGCTGGTGAAGCGGATAAAATCCCCGGTATTGACCGTGCGGTTGATGACGGGGATGTGGTGCAACTTGGCGCCCATCAAGCACATATTTTAAACGTCGGCGGCCACACACTCGGCCATATTGCATATCATTTACCAGCCACGGCCCATGCCTTTGTTGGCGACAGCCTGTTTGCCCTCGGCTGCGGACGGGTGTTTGAAGGCACCATGGCGCAAATGTGGGGCAGTCTGCAGAAACTCGCGGCCCTACCACGCGCAACACAAGTTTTTTGCGCCCATGAATATACCGCCGCAAATGCCGCTTTTGCCGCTACGATTGACCCGGATAATCCGAATTTGCAGCAGCGCATTGCCGAAATTACCGCCTTGCGGGCGCAGAACCAGCCAACCGTGCCAACCGACATTGGAGTTGAATTGGATACCAATCCATTTTTACGACCAGCCGACGCCAGTATTCGTCAGCACCTCAATATGGTCGGCGCTTCGGACGCTGACGTATTCGCCGAAATTCGCGCTCGAAAGGACAGTTTTTAATGTCGCTATCGCCAGCCGCCTCTCTGGCACAACGCCTCGCTGATGCTGCCTTTGACGATGTGTGCCGGAACCTGTCCTTAC
Source organism: uncultured Rhodobiaceae bacterium (assembly GCA_937876775.1). GTDB lineage: Bacteria > Pseudomonadota > Alphaproteobacteria > RS24 > RS24 > JAHEGN01. Next base: position 33,492 of record CALEFA010000027.1, read on the forward strand.
AGCCGCATGCAGATGGCTATTGCTTTGCCGATATCAATGACGGCAGCGACCGTATTCAATGGCTATGTTTGCCGGTCGGAGAAATTTACCCTTGGCAAAAACGCAATCAGCAAGTGGTTTGGCATTGGTTGGCAGGCGCGCCATTGGCGGTAACCACATCGCCTGATGGCCATGATGCGGCCGCCACCCATTTAGGCGACGCCACACGCCCTCATATTCATCCAGATCTCACCATTGCCGCTGATCATTGGCACACGAGCGAAACATTGGGACAATGGTCATTGGTACAAATCAGCAGCCACACGCAACAACCGACGCTTAGCATCGAAAAAGCCGCCGCTGATTGGTTTCCGCGACCGCGACCGCATTAGGTTTGTCATGATACAAGCCACTCCATTTCGCTATGTTCACCCCAATGGCCCAATTATTGAGGAACATGCGTGGGTCGACCCAGAGGCTGCATTTGCCCCGCACGCCGATAAATTTGGGGCTCTATGGCTCGACAGCAGCGACCTCAAGCACCAAGCCGCACAATATAGTTTTATTGCCATTGCGCCTTACCAGAAGTCTCACAATCAAATTGAACAACTGAACGAAATTAAAGCGGAGCTGCAGGCGCACCAAGCACTTTGGAATGGTTTGCCAGATGAAATTGACCAATGGCTACCGCCATTTCGCGGCGGTTTAGCGGGGTTTTTTGGCTATGACATGGGGCGCCAAACATCGTCTTTCGATAGCTTCCATCTTGGGTTTTACGACACAGTTGTGGCTTTTGACCATGCCGCTAAACGCTGCTTTATCATCGCTACTGGGCTGCCCGAAACCACAGCCGCCGCGCGCGCCGATCGGGCCCATAGCCAGATTGCCTTTTGGCGTCAAAATCTTATCGGCCTGCCGAGCGCGGCCCTGCCGGACCCCGATAATTGCCCAGATCTGGCCGAGGATTTGCAAAGCAATTTCACCGCCCAGACCTATCAAACCGCCGTGCAACGGGTCATCGACCACATTCTTGATGGCGATATTTTTCAAGCCAATTTGGCGCAACGCTTCACCGCACAATTGAACCCAAAAGACACCGCCTTTAGCTACTACCAGCGTTTACGCCGCATCAGTCCGGCACCGTTTTCCAGTTTTGCTTGTTTCAACGGTTGGTCAATGGCGTCTGCCTCGCCGGAGCGGTTCTTACAAGCCCGCCATCGTCAAATTGAAACCCGTCCCATTAAAGGTACCGAACCGCGTGGCGCAACTGAGGCTGAAGACAAAGCCATTGCTGAGCGGCTGATGGCCAGTGAAAAAGATCGGGCTGAAAATATTATGATTGTCGATTTGCTGCGCAATGATTTGGCCAAATCATGCCGCGACCGTTCGATCGAAGTGCCGCAGCTTTGTGTGTTGGAAAGCTTTTCTAACGTGCATCATTTGGTGTCCACCGTGCGCGGGCATTTGGCCGATGACAAATCGCCACTTGATGCATTGCTGGCCAGTTTTCCCGGCGGCTCAATCACCGGTGCGCCTAAAATACGTGCCATGGAAATTATCAATGCACTGGAACCGAATTCACGTGGGCCGAGTTATGGTAGTCTCGGCTATATTGGATTTGATGGCACAATGGACGTCAATATCATCATCCGCACAGCGTTAATTCGCGGCCAAGATCTCGCCTTTCATGTCGGCGGTGGCATTGTCGCTGATAGCCAGCCCCAGCGCGAATATCAGGAAACCCTGAATAAGGCGGGTGGCTTAATAGCCGCTCTGGGCCTTGATTTGGCGCGGTTAAAACAGGCCAAAGCCTCATGATTATCGTCATTGACCACCATGATAGTTTTGTTGAGACCTTGGCGCGCTATGTGCGCGAGGCCGGCTATGACACAGTCGTCATTAGCCAAGATGCTGATTTGGAGGATATTTCCTGCCATGACCCCGAGGCCATCATTCTATCCCCAGGGCCCGGGAGGCCGGAGAATACCGGCGTAACCAATGCCTTGCTTGCCAATTGCCGCGACGACCTGCCGATATTGGGTGTTTGCCTTGGCCACCAGACCTTGGCGCAATATTTTGGCGGCACGGTGACCCACGCGCGTGAGCCGCGTCATGGTAAAGCGTCATCGATTACGCACAATGGCCATGCCATGTTTGACGGCTTGGAAGAAACTTTCGAGGCCGGGCGCTACCATGCTTTGATTGTTGATAACCTGCCCGAGGTTCTGCACGTCACCGCGCGCAGTGCACGCGGTGAAATCATGGCTTTCGCGCATAACAATCGGCCGATTTATGGCATGCAATTTCATCCCGAATCCATTCTGACGCCGCAAGGCCGGCAGATGATTAATAATTTCTTGACCTTGGCTGATGTTAGGGCAGACAGGGCCACTGCATGATTTGGCTGAACGGAAATATCGTCGCCGCTGAGGGTGCCGTATCGGCCAATGATCGGGGGCTGCTTTTGGGCGAAGCCGTATTCGAAACGATTTTGATCAAAAACGGCGTCGCTCAGTTTTGGCCAGAACATTTGCAGCGGCTTTGGCAAGCTTGCGCCTATGCCGATTTGTCGACCCCCTATGCACCTGAGGTCTTGCAGCAAGCTGTTAGCTCGCTTATGGCAAAGACGGCATCTGCGCCACGCCATGTCTTGCGCATCACTGTTACCGGTGGCGACGGTGGCCGAGGCCTTGTGCCTCAAACCGTCAGCCCGCCCAATTGGCTGGTTCAAGTAAGCCCGTCGACGCCGGTGCCGGCGCTTTGGCATTTGGTTGATAGCGAGGCGCTAGGCGATGCCAATCGCCCACCTTATAAAACCACATCTTATCTAGAGAATATTCGCGCGCGCCGTGCCGCGCTCAAGGCTGGCGGCGATGATGCTATTTTGTTTAATCAGCATGGCGATTTGGTTGGTGCACCGGCGGGCAATTTATTTATTGGCATCAATAATCGCTTGCTAACACCGCGCCTGCGTGATGGCGCGCTGCCAGGTATTATCCGGCAACAGATTTTGCAGCTAAAGACTGTTGAAATGGACGGCCAGCAATGGCGTATCGACGAAGCCGCCTTGAGCCGGCAAATGGTCAGTGAGGCGCAATTCATCGTCATGAGTAATAGTATAATGGAAGTTTTGGCCTGCGATTATGCGCCCAATAGGCCGCGCGGCAGCTCCAAACAGCAGGCGCAAAAAATGGCAGCCTGTCTTGTCGACAAACTGCCATTTTTGAATGCCTAACGGCTAAGCGCTTACTTAGTCTTTCGCAGGCAAGACTTGACGACCGCGGTACATACCACTTTTCAAGTCAATATGGTGCGGGCGATGTAATTCACCGCTATCTGGGTTTTCGACATAAGTCGGGTTTGCCAGCGCATCAGCAGAGCGGCGCATGCCGCGCTTTGATGGGGTTGTTTTTCGTTTTGGAACAGCCATGCTGTAACTCCTGAATTTAGATTTGGCGTTATATACGCCATCCTATGCGTGTCGTCTAGCCTTAATCGAATAGTGATTTAGGCTATTTGGCAGAAACCCGCCACAATTTGCCAATTTCACCTTCAGTTAAGATGTAAAGGGCACCATCTGGGCCGGTATTAATACTGCGCAAACGCGCGCCAATCTCTGCAAATAAAGTTTCTTGGCCAATCACTTTAGTGCCATCCATATCAACCCGCGTGGCATTTTGGAAAACCAATGAGGAAACGAAAATATCGCCATCCCATTCGGGGAATTGAGACCCGCGATAAAGCGTCATTGAGCTAGGCGCAATTGACGGTGTCCAATGAAGCTCTGGCTGTTTCGTGCCCTCATATTCTGTATAGGGGCTGACACGAGCGCCGGAATAATCCAGCCCATAGGTGGCGATCGGCCAACCATAATTCTGTCCCGGCTCAATAATATTCAGCTCATCACCACCGCGTGGGCCGTGTTCGGTTTCAAAAACAGTACCGGTCTGCGGATCAACCAAAATACCTTGTGGGTTACGGTGACCATATGACCAAATTTCTGGAAGCGGCGCGTCATCTTTCACAAAAGGATTGTCTGCCGGCACTTTGCCGTTATCCGTCACCCGCACAATAGCACCATAATGATTGCCGAGACTTTGCGCTTCTTCACGATAGTCAAAGCCATCGCCATTGGTAATCAACAGTGTTTTATCGGCAAGAAATGCCAGCCGCGCACCATAGTGAACATAAGTATCGCGCTTGGGAGCCGCTTCAAAAACCGTTTGAATGTCCTCGATGGCATCACCGGTAAAACGGGCGCGGATAACCCGCAAAGTTTTGGCTTCTGGCGTGCCGACCGACAAAGACAGATAAATCAATTTATTGCTGCTGTAATCAGGGTGCAGGACAATATCCATCAAACCGCCTTGGCCACCAAAAATACTGGCTGGCACACCTGCCACTGGCATGGCGACCAATTTATTATTGCGAATGATACGAAGTTGACCCGTCAACTCAGTAACCAACATATCGCCATTCGGCAGGAAGGCCATCGCCCAAGGTCGGTCCAGACCGGTCACGACCTCATCAAGCTGATAGTCAACCGCGTGCGCAGCAGATGTCAGCAAGCCGAAGGCAAGCGCCACTTGGGCAAGTTTCTGGCCAATTTTTGATTTTAGTGTCGATTGCATATGTTACCCCTGAGCAGAATGAATTTTGTTTTATCACTTCAAGCCGAGAAAACCAAATTTTCTTGCAGTTGCCATCTGCGGTTAAACTCCTCTATACATATCAAAACTATCGAGGAGCGAGATTATGAAAAAATTCATACCATCAATCGGCACCATTTTTGGATTTGTCTTAAGTTGCCTGTTTTTGACGTTCTTTCTGGTTGTCACCTCAACGCAATTTGCTTTGGGCGCTTTAATCGATATTGGCGTTGATATTTCCTTCGCCACTCGGCTTCAAACCACAATCCATGATTTACAATCAATGAGCCCATTGGTGGGCATCATCTTCAGCCTCGGCCTGTTGATTGCCTTCACCGTTGGCAATTACATATCTCGCCTGGTTGGCATATTGCCAGCCGTTGTTTTCGCTCTCGCCGGCTTTGCCTCGATTGCGGTCACGACGAAGGGCCTGAATTCAGTGCTCGATATCACCGTCATTGTCGCCACCCGCCAGTGGGATGGATACCTCGCCTTTTGCCTGATTGGCGCGCTTAGTGGTTATGTTTTCCAGCGTTTATCAGCGCGGTTTTCGCCAACTGCCTAAATTCTAGCTGGCTTTATATTCCAGACGCCGTGCGTGCAACAATGGCTCCGTATAGCCGCTCGGCTGCTCACGGCCTTTGAAAACCAGATCGCAAGCCGCCGCAAAAGCGATGGAATTATCCAATTTATCAGCCATCGGGATATAATCCGCATCATCGGCGTTTTGTCCATCGACCACAGCCGCCATCCGCTTCATGGTTTCCATGACTTGCTCTTGCGTGCAAATGCCATGATGCAACCAATTGGCAATATGTTGGCTGGAGATACGCAAAGTGGCGCGGTCTTCCATCAGGCCAACATCATGTATGTCAGGCACTTTCGAACAGCCGACGCCTTGGTCAATCCAGCGCACCACATAGCCCAGAATGCCTTGCGCATTATTGTCGAGCTCTTGTTGCACATCTTCCGGCGACCACTGCGGGTGGCTTTCGACTGGCATGGTCAGAATTTTTGACAAGGGCGCACGTGGCCGCGATTTCAGCTCATTTTGCACCGCTTCGACATCCACTTGGTGGTAATGAATCGCGTGCAGCGTTGCCGCTGTTGGTGATGGCGCCCATGCACAATCGGCGCCTGCGCGCGGTTGGGCAATCTTTTGTTCCAGCATGGCAGCCATCAAATCTGGCATGGCCCACATGCCTTTACCAATTTGCGCACGGCCTTGCAGACCACAGGCCAAACCAATATCGACATTCCAATCTTCATAAGCGTTTAACCAGCCAGAGGCTTTCATATCAGCCTTGCGGATCATTGGGCCCATTTCCATGGAGGTGTGAATTTCATCGCCCGTGCGGTCAAGGAAACCAGTGTTGATGAAAATCACCCGCTGTTTGGCAGCGCGGATACATTCTTTCAAATTCACCGTCGTGCGACGCTCTTCGTCCATGATGCCAACTTTCAAGGTCAAGGCTGGCAGACCAAGAGCGTTTTCAACGGCGGCGAATAAATCATTGGTGAAGGCCACTTCTTCAGGCCCATGCATTTTCGGCTTCACAATATAAACCGAACCTAATTTGCTATTTTTTTGCGACGCATCTGTTTTACTCAGATCGTGTTTGGCCAAAAGGCCGGTCATCACCGCATCCATAATACCTTCAGGAATTTCCTCGCCGCGATCATCCAAAATCGCCGGGTTGGTCATCAGATGACCAACATTGCGGATGAGCATGGTCGACAGACCAGGCAAGGTGAACTGGCCGCCATCTGGGCTGGTGTAATCGCGATTGGCGCTCAGGCTGCGGGTCAGCGTCCGCCCGCCCTTTTGCATTTCGACCGACAAATCGCGGCGCATCAGGCCAAGCAGATTGCGATAAGCCTCGACCTTATCCTCAGCGTCAACTGCGGCGACGGAGTCTTCGCAATCCATAATCGTCGTCACCGCTGACTCTAAAAAGACATCAGCAACATGGGCAATGTCGTCTTTGCCAATATTATGCGCGGCATTAATCCAAATCTCTGCATGCAAATCATTGTTTTTCAGCAAAACAGCCTCTGGCGCATCTGCGGCACCACGATAACCAACAAAACGCTCCGGGTTTTTCAGCCCAGCTTCGCCGCCAGCATGGCTCGCCTGCAAAGCGCCTTCAACGATGGCATAATGCGTCACATCAGCGTGTACGGCTCCATCAAGCGGTGCAATTTCATCCAGCAACATTTTAGCTCGGCGAATAACCTCGACCCCACGCTCTGGATTATAGGAGCCAACAGGTGCCCAGTCGCCTTCTTGTGGAATTGCATCCGTGCCATAAAACGCATCATAAAGACTGCCCCAACGCGCATTGGCGGCATTGACAGCAAAACGCGCGTTCTTCACCGGTACAACCAATTGTGGACCAGCTATCTTAGCAATCTCATCATCAACATTGTTTGTTTCAATGGTGAAATCTGGGCCTTCCGGAACCAAATATCCGATATCCTCGAGAAAGGCTTGATAGGAAGCGCTATCATGAGGCTGGCCTTTGCGAGCGATGTGCCATTGATTGATCTGCTCTTGTAAATCATCTCGTTTTTTCAAAAGCGCTTTATTCGTGTCGCGATGGGCGTTCAAAACACTGGCACAGGCATCCCAGAATTCTTGCGCTGATAGGTCGGTGCCTGCGACCGCTTCATTGGCAACAAAATCAGCCAATTGCTTATCAATTTCTAGGCCTGAAATGGTTTCTCTTTGGCTCATCATGCGCTCCTATAAACATACTTTTAATTCTGGTCTTTATAGCCAGAAAGCAGGGCGGGTGACCAGCCCTTTCCAGATGATGCGGTGCCTAGTTGAGGATATTTTTCATTTTCTCCTCATATTCTTTGTCCAATTGATGGATTTGATAAACGCTATAGCCGACCCAAAGCACATAAACGCTCCCCAATAATAAAATCAGCCATATATTGCCCGGCATCGACATGGTGAAACTGAGATGCAATTGGATAATTGTGTAAATGATGATCGACCAGGTCGCAGCGAAGATTCGCTGCCTTAAATTACCGCGTTTGACCACATGCGATAGGCGCGTCACCATATACAGCGTTTGGTCAATCTTATGCTGGCCCTCCGACATCATATCTTGCACCGGCTCAGTCATTTCGCATGACCCGACTTGGGTCGATGCTGCGAGCACACGCGGCACCCGTTGAATGGGCGATATAGCCAACCTGCTTTTTGGTATTGATAATAAAATTACTCACGCGCTGTGATTTGGAGATGGGATCAAGTCCCTTTTTGAGCCGTTTATTATGCGTGGTGATGCCAGTTGGGCATGTGTTGGCGTGGCATTGCAGCGCTTGGATACAGCCCAAGGCGAACATCGCCCCACGCGCTGTATTGACGGCTACCGCCCCTTGCGCCAAGGCCCAAGCGATATCAGCAGGCATAATCAGCTTACCAGACACGCAAACAGGAATCTTCTCGCGTAAACCGCTAGCCGACAAATGCGCCATGAGCAGCGGCAGTGACTTATTAATCGTCAGCCCCACATGATCCATTAAGGCTGCCGGTGCTGCGCCGGTGCCGCCGTCAGCGCTATCAAGGGTAATGAAGCTTGGGTAGACATCATTTTTAATGAAGCTGTTCAATAAGTCGTCGAGGTCTTCGCTACAGCCAAGAACGAATTTAATGCCGGTCGGCTTATTGGTGACCTGCTTTACCCGTTTAATCAAAGCGGCGAGTTCATCGGCATTGGCAACATCAGGCCGCCGATTGGGAGAGACACTATCCTCGCCAACTGCAATGCCGCGCGTCTCGGCAATGCTCTTCGTGACTTTTGCGCCCGGTAGAATACCCCCTTTACCGGGCTTGGCACCTTGCGACAATTTTATTTCAAACATAACAATTTGCGGGTTTTCGGCCAAAGCCGCTAGTTTGTCATAATCCAAATTGCCCTGCTCATCGCGCACACCATAATTAGCCGTGCCGATTTGAAACACTGTGTCGGCGCCGCCCTTTTGATGATACTCGCTAAACCCGCCCTCGCCGGTATTGTGCCACGCATTAGCCAATTTGGCGCCGCGCGATAAAGCATAAATCGCATTGGAAGACATGGCGCCATAGGAGGTGCCGGAAATATTCAAATAGCTATCAGTCGTATAAGGGTAAGCGGTGTCAGGCCCAAAAGTGACCGCGCGCACATGCAAGACATCCTCTTCCAGCTTGGGGTAAAAACTATTGGCAAAGCTAATCGCACCCTCGCCTTGCGTATTATAATTCGAGCCGAAGGGAATAACCCCGCCGCGATTGTCGGCCATGTCATTGACGAAATCGCGCTGAAACCGGTTAAACGACAGTTCTTCGCGGTCAGCAGCGAAAAAATATGACCGCAAGAAAACCCCTAATTCTTTCAGAATATAACGTAAATGGCCCAATATCGGGTAGTTACGATGTATGGAATTAGTGGTTTGAAAACGGTCGCGCAAATAGACCAAGACCAAAAATAACGCGCCACAACCTATGGCGAAAATAAACAGTGACGCAGCAAATAGAAGAACATCAACAATCAAGCCCATCGCCTCTCTCCTTTTCAGAGTATTTTTAATTGCCGGAACGATAGCACTTGATACGCCTGTTAGACAACTCGGCCTCTTGTCGAAAACGCGGCTTTCTGACACTGCCAGTTATTCGGGGGATACAAATGATACAAAAGAATGGGCCGGTGTCTCGGGTCAAACATATGTGCCCAAATATTATCGGTAGGTGCGTGACATGGGTGCCTCTATGTGCCAATAATAAGGCAATAAAAACCAAAAAAAATGGCCATGAAGTATTATTTCATCCTAATCATTCTAACCCCACTTCTGTTAACGCAGAGCCTAGCGGCTGATTCTGACCCGGATAGCGACGCATATGAGCGCGGCGATTTTGACCCGGATAGCGACGCATATGAGCGCGGCGATGATGACGCGGCTTTGCGAGAATGGCTGCCTCTGGCCGAACAAGGTCATGCGCAGGCGCAGTACCTCATTGGCGTGATGTATGACAATGGGCGAGGTGTTTCGCAGGATTATAGGACAGCGGTGAAGTGGTATCGCCTCGCGGCAGAACAAGGTCATGCGGGGGCGCAATTCAACCTTGGCGTGATGTATTATAAGGGACGGGGTGTTACGAGGGATTATGAGACGGCGATGAAGTGGACTTCACGCGCGGCAGAAAAGGGGTTGGCGAAGGCGCAATACAATCTTGGTGTGATGTATATTTGGAAGGGCGGCTTGCGTCGAAATCTTGTGCCCGCGCATATGTGGATAAATATTGCTGCCGCATCCGATAACTTATCCGATGATGAAGATGCCCTAAAAGCCCGAAATGCCTTAAAAATCCTGACTGATACAATGAGGCCCCGTCAACTCCGACGAGCTATTCGACTTGCCGAGGAATGCTTATTAAAAAATCTCAAAGGCTGTTAGGGCCTAAAGTGCTTTGACAAAAAATAGCCCGATAGAAGATTTTAAAACACCTCTCATGAGAAGGTTCCGATAGAGAGCAACAAAAACAAAAAGGATTGCAATGGCCGATGCAAATTTCAGCAAGCCGATTGTCGCGCGAGATTGTCGCCGATAGTATCGAGTATAGGCTCAACGCGCATTGCGCCGTCAGCCTATAGTTGATAAAGCAATACCCAAGCGCCTTAATTCGAACAAATTTTTGTTCCAGATTAAGGTTATGTAATGTCTAAGCGTTAATTAAAGGATGCGTCTTATGTTCACCCACTTGCCTAAAAAATCCACCCTTCTGATTGCCAGCTCACTGGTCTTTTCATCCGCCGCTTTGGCTGGCGGTTTGGAGCGCGAAAGCCGCGTGTCCAGCTATACAGCACCGGCGCCCAGCGCTTCATCAGCCGCCGCCACACCAGCGTCGACGTCATCAGCCGCAGCCGCCGAGACATTGGTTACGGCACCATTCAACAGCACACGCGGTGTATGGATCTCTCGCTCGCTCTATCGCCCTGCCAATTAAAACAGGCACCAGCGCTCAATCACAAACGGCGGGCCAATGGCTCGCCGTTTTTATTAATAGAGCTAAACGCCCCGAGTCTGAATGATGGCGGACAG
>CALEFA010000028.1 GCA_937876775.1 uncultured Rhodobiaceae bacterium
ATTGTCAGATGTCATCACCGATCCCATCATTGGCGTAATATCCGATCGCATGCGCACACCGTGGGGGCGACGGCGGCCACTTATTCTTCTCGGCACGCCGGTGCTGGTGGTGTCCATATGGTTCCTCTTCGTGCCACCGGCGGAGGTTGGCGAGTGGTATCTGCTGGTCTGTATCGTTGGCATGTATGTTGGCACCTCGCTGATTGGCCTGCCCTATGGTGCTTGGGGGGCTGAAATTTCGCCCGACTATAATCAACGCGCGCGGATCACCGCATGGCGCGAGCAATTCACTTTAATTGGCCTATTGGTCGCCGCCTTTATTCCGTTTTTGGTTGAGCAATATGGCGATGGCAAAATTGAAAGCATCATGCGCGGCATGGCCATAGCAATTGGCTTCACCGCCCCGGTGAGCGCCCTGTTGTTGGCGATCTTTGTTCGCGAAACACCACCAGAAAATGTCAGCGGCAAAAATGAAATACCGTTCGTCGAAGGGGTCAAACGCATTTGGGCCAACAATCCCATGCGCATCGTCATTGGGCTGATTTTAATCGTCACCATGGCCGAAGCTTTCCGCAATGCGCTATCGCTGTTTTTCATGCGCGCGGTTATTCAGGCCAGCGATGTCGGCACGCTATATTTCGGCTACTTCACCGCCGGTCTTTTGGCCGTGCCTTTCTGGCTATGGCTGGGGCGCAAGCTGGGCAAGCATATTGCGTTTTCTATCACGCTCATCACCGTGGCCATTATTTCGGCCATTAATATGGCCTTTGACCAAAGCGACTACACCGTGTTTGTGATTTTCTTCCTTGCCAAGGGCGCGTGTTTTGGCGGCTTGCAGTTTTTGCCGCTAGCGATTCTGGCCGATGTGATAGACGTTGAAACCGCCGAGACGGGCAAGGCCCGAGCTGGCTCCTATATCGCCTTTGCTAGTATGACGGCGAAAATATCGACGGCGCTTGGGACATTTCTTGCCATTCGCGCCTTGTCGATGACCGACTTCAACGCCAAATTACTGGCCGATAATGCGTTTGATGATTTGTTCTATTTACGTGTGTTCTATGCGCTGGTTCCGGCGCTGTTTTTCATTCTGGCGATTGTCATGGCCGTGCGCTTTCCGTTGACCGCCAAAGCCCACGCTGATTTGCGCACGCAAATCGACAAGC
>CALEFA010000029.1 GCA_937876775.1 uncultured Rhodobiaceae bacterium
GACCCTCTCGGTGTAAACGAGATGCTCTCCCAGCTGAGCTAACCGCCCCACGCAGGTGGATGTAGCGCATTAGAAAGCAGAAAGCAAAAAAAAAGCGCCGGCCGCTTAAAAAAAAGCTACCGACGCTTCTGAAACCTAAAACGACCTAATTAACGGCGTCTTTAAGGGCCTTGCCAGCTTTGAATTTAGGCTGGTTAGAGGCTTTAATTTGAATGGCTTCACCCGTGCGTGGGTTGCGGCCAGTTGTGGCTTTGCGGTGTGAAACAGAGAACGTTCCAAAACCAACCAGACGAACTTCGCCACCTTGGCCAAGAGCACCGGCAATATTATCAAATACACTATCAACCGCTTTGGTAGCGTCGGCTTTCGTAATGCCAGCGTCACTTGCGACTTGGCTAATCAAATCATTTTTGTTCATAACAACCCCTCCTAGATAGGTCTGTGTAATTTTTACACCATAAGCCTATGCGCCGATTCACACTCAGGTCAAAACAAAAATGTTACAAAAAATGCGGTAAGGCCCACGCTCAGCTTGAAATTTAGTGAGTCGTCGAGGCGTTTCCAACATTCGTTGCGGCAATTTGTTGGCTCGCGTAATACGCTTCTTCGTCCCATTCAATCTCAATTGGCATGCGGGTCAGCGCGTGCGACAGAACCTGATCCATATTTTCGACCGGAATAATTTCCAGTCCCTCTTTGATATTATCTGGAACATCCGCCAAATCTTTTTCATTTTCCAATGGAATCAACACCTTAGAGATACCGCCACGCAGTGCCGCCAAGAGTTTTTCTTTGAGTCCACCAATTGGCAAGACGCGTCCACGCAAGGTCACCTCACCGGTCATCGCAATCTCTTTGCGAATCGGTATGCCGGTCATCACCGACACAATGGCCGTCGCCATGGCAGCACCTGCCGATGGGCCATCTTTAGGTGTGGCGCCTTCGGGCACATGAACGTGAATATCTTTTCTGTCAAAAAGTGGGGGTTCAATGCCAAAAACCGTACTGCGCGAGCGCACATATGACGAAGCGGCACTGATTGATTCTTTCATGACGTCGCCCAATTTGCCGGTTGTCGTCATCCGACCCTTGCCTGGCAGCATCACACCTTCAATGGTTAACAGCTCGCCACCGACTTCTGTCCATGCCAAACCGGTCACCACACCAACCTGATCTTCGAGCTCGGCAAGGCCGAAACGGAAGCGTTCGACGCCAGCATAATCGCTCAAATTATCAACCGTGATGGCAATCGTTTGCTTCTCGCCCTTAACGATTTCAGTGGTCGCCTTACGGGCCAGAGAAGCCAGCTCACGCTTCAGACCACGCACACCGGCCTCGCGCGTATAATTCTGAATAATTTTGCGAATGGCGGCATCGTCAATGCTGAACTCACCGAACCGCAGGCCGTGTTCTTCAATCGCCTGCCCTAGCAAGTGCTGTTTGGCAATTTCGACCTTCTCATCTTCGGTATAACCAGCAATGCGAATGATCTCCATGCGATCGAGCAAGGGCCCCGGAATATTCAGCGAATTGGCCGTGGTCACAAACATCACATTCGACAAATCATAATCAACTTCGAGATAGTGATCGGCAAATGTGTTATTTTGCTCCGGATCCAACACTTCAAGCAGGGCTGATGACGGGTCGCCGCGATAATCAGCGCCCAATTTATCAATCTCATCAAGCAGCATCAACGGATTGCTGGCTTTGATTTTTTTCATCGACTGAATCACTTTACCGGGCATTGAACCGATATAGGTGCGACGGTGACCGCGAATCTCGCTTTCATCGCGCACCCCACCCAATGACATGCGAATAAATTCGCGGCCTGTTGAGGCGGCAATTGATTTCCCCAAAGAGGTTTTGCCGACGCCGGGCGGGCCAACGAGGCACAAAATTGGGCCGCGTAATTTTTTCGAGCGCTGCTGCACTGCGAGATATTCGAGAATTCGCTCTTTGACTTTTTCCAAGCCAAAGTGATCCGCATTCAGCACTTTTTCTGCATGCGCCAAATCTTTTTTGATGCGGCTCTTTTTACCCCAAGGCAAGCACAGCAGCCAATCAAGATAATTGCGCACCACTGTCGCCTCAGCAGACATTGGGCTCATTGATTTGAGTTTTTTCAGCTCTGATTCCGCTTTTTCACGGGCCTCTTTTGAGAATTTGGTATCGGCAATGCGTTGTTCCAGCTCGGCCAATTCACCGCCGCCTTCTTCACCCTCACCCAATTCCTTCTGAATGGCTTTCATTTGCTCATTGAGATAGTACTCGCGTTGAGTTTTCTCCATTTGCCGTTTCACACGGCCACGGATTTTCTTCTCAACCTGCAAGACGCCAACTTCACCTTCCATATGGCCAAGAATCGCCTCTAAGCGCCCACTGACGGATAAAATTTCCAACAGGCTTTGTTTTTCTTCCAATGAAATATTCAAATGTCCGGCAATCGTATCGGCCATTTTCACTGGATCTTTGATCTGTCCAACGTTGGCCTGCACTTCCGGCGGGATTTTGCGGTTCAATTTTACATAATTGTCAAACTGGCTGGCGGCCGAGCGCATCAATGCCTCAAGCTCTTCATCCTCAGAGAGGTCATCATCCAGAGCAATGGCGCTGGCTTCAAAAAAACCGTCATTTTCAAGATAATCTAAAATACGGGCGCGGGTTTTGCCTTCGACCAGCACTTTGACCGTGCCATCCGGTAATTTCAGCATTTGTAAAACCGTGCCAATGGTGCCGATTTGGTGCATGTCGCTTTGCTGCGGATCATCAAGATCGCCATCGCGCTGGCTGACCAAAAGCACTTCTTTCTCGTCAGACATCACGTCCTCGAGTGCCCGAATGGATTTTTCGCGGCCAACAAACAACGGCACAATCATGCCCGGAAACACTACAATATTGCGCAAGGGCAACACAGGAAGCACTACAGGTATTTCTTTATTCACGTCGTTTTCATCAGTCATTGCTTTTACCTTTATCTGTCTAGACTCATTTACTTGCGATTCCGAACAAGCCGTCAAAGACTATGTGGTGTTCATCCACTAACTTTTCAATGCCGCAGGCGAAATAGGTGCGCGACAAATTGAACACAAAAACAACTAAATATCACAATGGAAACGCAGAAAACCGCTGCCCCAACTAGGCCGCCAGCTTGCGCATCGAGACGCTGATTAGACTACGAAGCGGATGGCGCGCTGGCCGAAGCTTCTTCTTCAACTTTTTTCGAGTAAATATAAAGCGGGCTGGCTTCACCGGCGACCACTTCATGGCTGATCACAACCTCTTCCACGCCTTCCATGGCAGGCAGCTCGAACATGGTGTCGAGCAAAATGCCCTCAATCACCGAACGCAGACCACGGGCACCGGTTTTCCGCTCAATGGCTTTGCGGGCAACCGCCAAAAGCGCATCATCGCTGAAGGTTAGTTTGGTATCTTCCATATCGAAAAGTTGCTGATACTGCTTCACCAGAGCGTTTTTCGGCTGGCTCAAAATGGTAACCAAAGCGGTCTCATCAAGGTCTTCCAGCGTCGCCAGAACCGGTAGACGGCCGACGAATTCTGGAATCAGGCCGAATTTGAGCAAATCTTCTGGTTCCAGATCTTTCAGCAATTCGCCAGTGTTGCGGTCTTCGGGTACATCAACGCGGGCATTGAAGCCGATGGAGGTTTCATTGCCGCGCTTGGAGATAACCCGTTCCAGACCGGCGAACGCACCGCCGCAAATGAACAAAATATTGGTCGTATCAACTTGCAAAAACTCTTGTTGTGGGTGCTTGCGGCCACCTTGCGGCGGCACAGAAGCGACGGTGCCTTCCATGATTTTCAGCAACGCCTGCTGCACGCCCTCGCCCGACACATCGCGAGTGATCGACGGATTATCGGCCTTGCGGCTGATTTTATCGACCTCATCGATATAAACAATGCCCCGCTGCGCGCGCTCAACATTGTAATCGGCTGATTGCAATAGTTTCAAAATGATGTTTTCGACATCTTCACCAACATAACCGGCCTCGGTCAATGTGGTAGCGTCAGCCATGGTGAACGGCACGTCAAGAATGCGGGCCAGCGTTTGCGCCAGAAGCGTTTTACCGCACCCGGTTGGGCCGACCAGCAAAATATTCGACTTGGCCAGCTCAATATCGCTGGTTTTAGACGCGTGGTTCAAACGTTTGTAGTGATTGTGCACCGCCACCGACAACACGCGCTTGGCGTGCGGCTGGCCGATGACATAATCATCAAGCACTTCGAGAATTTCCTGCGGGGTTGGCACGCCATCTTGAGTTTTAACCAAAGACGCTTTGCTTTCTTCGCGGATAATATCCATGCAAAGTTCGACGCATTCGTCGCAAATAAATACAGTTGGGCCAGCAATAAGCTTGCGCACTTCGTGTTGCGACTTGCCGCAGAACGAACAATAAAGTGTGCTTTTGCTGTCGCCAGTTCCGCCGCTTACTTTGCTCATTGTGCTGCCCTTTCAAGATTTATGCGTGCCATAAATCAGTTTTCTTTGATTCGAGATTCCACTTCACCATGAAGCAGACCTCGCATGCAAGCCCTGTCGCTTTACTATTCGGCTTTTGTTGTCTCTTCGCGCTTGGTGGTGACAGTGTCAATCAAACCAAAATCCTTGGCTTGTTCAGACGTCATAAACGTGTCGCGCTCAAGAGCTTCTTCGATTTTACGCAAAGTTTGCCCCGTGTGCGTGACATAAATTTTGTTCAACCGCGCCCGCATATCCAAAATTTCTTGCGCTTGGCGCTCAATGTCAGAGGCCTGTCCTTGGAAACCACCAGACGGCTGATGCACCATAATGCGCGCATTTGGCAACGCAAAACGCATGCCTTTTTCGCCCGCTGTTAGCAATAGCGAGCCCATTGAGGCGGCCTGACCGATACATACAGTCGATACTGGCGCGCGGATATATTGCATGGTGTCGTAAATCGCCATGCCGGAGGTCACAACACCGCCCGGTGAATTAATATACATGGAGATTTCTTTTTTCGGATTATCGGCTTCCAAAAACAACAACTGCGCCGTGACCACACTGGCCATATAATCTTCAACGCCGCCAGTGACAAAAATCACCCGCTCTTTCAGCAAGCGTGAGTAAATGTCAAACGCCCGTTCGCCCCGATTGGTTTGTTCAACCACCATCGGCACCATTGTATTCATATATGTATCGACCGGATCACGCATGCTCATCTCCTCTTATCTGATGATAAGATGGGGTTGTTTGCCGAAAACGCCAAGCCGGAAATTGAAAAAACCATATATTTTTTCAATTTGCCTATTTTTTAGCGGCTGGTTTCTTCGCTGGTGCCTTTTTTGCCGCTGGTTTTTTGGCGGCAGGTTTTTTTGCCGCTGTTTTTGTCGCAGCAGGCTTCTTAGCAGCAGCTTTTGCCGCTGGCTTTTTAGCAGCAGGTTTGGCGGCTGGTTTGGCGGCTGGCTTTTTGGCAGCGGCTTTTTTCGCCGTCGCTTTAGGCTTCGCGTCATCATCGCTGCCTGGCTCAACCATTAACTCTTCCAGCGATACTTTGCGGTCAGAGACTTGCGCTAACTCGCAAATGAAATCGACCACTTTATCCTCAAACAAAGGCGCACGAATTTGCGCCAGGGCTTCCGGATTTTTCTGGAAATACTCAAACACTTGCTGTTCTTGGCCAGGGAATTGCTGCACACGTTGCATCAAGGCTTGGTTCAGCTCTTCTTGTGTTACCTGAATTTCATTATTGGCGCCAACTTCCGCCAGCACCAGACCTGTGCGCACACGACGCTCGGCAATGCTAAGATATTCAGCCCGCAAATCCTCTTCGCTTTCGTCGAGATCTTCGATTTTCTGCGACGCATTTTCAAGCTCATGCTCGAACTGATGCCAGATTTGTTCAAACTCCAGATTGACCATTGATGGCGGCAACTCGAAACTGTGGCTGTCGCTCAATTGATCAAGCAGCTCTTTTTTCATATGACCGCGTGACATTTGGCCATAATCCTTGCCAATTTGTTCGCGCATGGCTTCCTTCAATTTATCGAGGCTTTCCATGCCCAATGACGTGGCGAATTCTTCGTTGATTTCGGCCGCTTTTGGCTCTTTTACTTCATGCACTGTAACTTCGAAAACCGCTGGTTTTCCGGCCAGTTCTGCATTGCCATATTCTTCCGGAAAGTCCACTTTCACGTCAACTTTGTCGCCGGCTTTTTTGCCAATCAATTGCTCTTCAAAGCCCGGGATAAACTGGCCTGAACCTAGTTCAAGGTCGAACCCCTCTGCGGCACCACCGTCAAAGGCAACGCCATCAACCCGACCGAGGAAGTCGATGTTCACTTGATCGCCCTCTTTGGCTTTCGCCGTTTTAGCGCGTGGTGCAAACGATTTGCGCGCGGCGCCAAGTTGTTCAAGCGCCTCATTCACCCGCGCATCATCAACGTCAACTACGGGGCGCGATAATTTCAATTTTGAAAAATCAGTTAGCGTAATGGCCGGGATAATTTCAAACACCATGTCATAGACCAGATCAGCCGTACCAGCGATCACCTCATCGACCTCACCAACCAGTTTAATTTCTGGTTGCATGGCCGGACGCTCGTCGCGGTCGTTCAACATTTTTTGACTGGTCTCATTCACCGTTTGCTGAATCACTTCACCCATCAGCTGGTTACCAAAGGTTTTACGAACATGAGAAGCAGGCACTTTGCCCGGGCGGAAGCCTTTAATCTGAACTTCGCCTTTAATCTCTTCGATACGCGCGTCCAATTTGCTTACCAATTCTGATGCTGCAATGCTCACTTGTAGCTCGCGGCTCAGACCTTCGACTTTTACTTCTTTAATATTCATTTTTGCCTCTTCTTAATTCGTCACTGCCCGGACACTTTCGTCTCCAGGTCAATTAATGGTGCGGGCGGAGGGACTTGAACCCCCACACCTTGCGGCACTAGAACCTAAATCTAGCGCGTCTACCAATTCCGCCACGCCCGCAAAAAACGTTGGCGGTCATATAGCAGTCATCTTACACAAACACCAGTCCCTATATCACTATGCCAAAATAGCTTAGCAATCAGTTAACCAAGGTTTGCGCTTCGTCGCCCTTGCGCACCAGTGACAGGGTTTGGCCATCGGTTTCAAAAATTGATAAGGAACAATTATCCGGTGCGAAAGACATCACCTTGTCGTCGCCAGTGGCGGCGCAATAAGCAACGTTCAAGGCGATAAAATGCGAGTAAACAACAACCTCGCGGGCCTCGGTTTGATGCAAATCGGTCAGTGCCGAAATGACGTCATTATACCAAGCGGCAAAATCATGACCGGTGCTCTCGGGGTCATCATAAAGCGCCTGCCACGTGCCGCCCATAACCCGCCGCAACCAAACCGTGCGTGCCGTTAAGTCTTCAATCGGCGACGGAATTTCAGCAACGCGCGGCTCAATACGAACCGAAGCTTGCCAACTCTTAGCCAGCGGTATGGCGGTTTCTTGGCAGCGTTTCAGCGGGCTTGATAAAATCGGCACGGGCGCGCTGATCAATTGTTTTAGCTTCTCGGCCACGGCTGCTGATTGCTGACGCCCCAAATCGTCCAGCCCCGGATCGGCATCACCGTCCCAGCCTGCGGCGGCTTTGCCATGGCGTATCATATATATGCGGGTTTTATGTTGCTCACTCATTTGCGGCCTTTCCGTATCCATAGCGACATGCTCGTTAACCTTTTCCTAATATTTTTGGAGCATTCTACTGAAGCCTTACTTATGTCGGGGTGGCGGTGAAATAAAATAGCTTGCTAAAATACGCCGCAATCGTTTCTTGGTTTTCGATTCGTCTCGCCCCCGACACCAAGCCCTCTGCCCTCACCTAATGAAGCGGCGTGAAAATATTGGTGCCATCTTCCTGTGCCGCCAATGTCCCTTTCAGGCCAATGCCATCCTCGCTCATGAGCCGTGCAACATGGTCGCCGTCTGGCGTCATATGGGCAACAAAGCGGGCATCGCTATCACTCATGCGACCAATTAAAATACCTTGCGGTGGCTTGCCCGCCACATGCGCGACAGTGTAGCTCTCAATCCAGCCCTCACCGGACGGCGCTTCGACATAGCTGCGACGCGGCCCGGCTTCGATTTTCGCCTGCAAAATAGCCGGCGCTTCGCGTTGCCATTCACCTTCAAGTGGGGTGGTTGAATAAAGGCCCAGTGAATGTTTGGTCAAGAACCAGCCATTGCCGTTGCAAAGACCCTTCGCCCCTGGATTGGCGCGTAATTTATGCATCATTGTTGCCACGGACATCAGCGTATAGGCGTTGCCGGCGCCGCCAAAATACGGCAGGCCGCCGGTTACGGTGAATGGCCGTGGGTCGTCTTCGGCAATCCCCATTTCGCGGCAGGCAACCTCGACAGCTGAAGGGAAACATGAATAAAGGTCGAAAATATCAATATCGTCAATCGTCCATCCGGCCATCGCCATCGCCTGTTTGGTCATTTCATGAATGGCGACAGAGCGGTGCAAGTCTTGCCGCTCAATGCCATGCCAGATTTCATTGGCATCGGAACAGCCATGCAAAAACACCCACTTGCTTTCATCAATGCCAAGCTCGCGGGCCTTGCCAACCGACATCATGACGACAGCCGACGCCTGATCAATGCGAATGACTGAATTGAGATATTTCGGATAAGGATAGCCAACCCAGCGATTTTCTTCGCTGGCGGTGATGAGGTCTTCAGCCGAACGCGCCACAGGAAACCAGCTTTGCGGATGGGCGGCAGCGACCTCGGTGAAAGGAGCCATTAATTTGCCAATATGTTGCAAATGGGTCTGCATATCGCGACCCAGATGGGCGCGCAGCGCATTTTCAAAAATCGGATAATAATTGACCGGAAAAAATAGGCCGTGGCGATGTTCAACCGGCAGCACGCCCATTTTTTCTTTGCCGATTTCTTCCGGCTTCTCGTCGGGGTGGTCATTCCAATCGCTTTTATCAACGCCGGTACCAACCGCTCGCACGACGCTGGCGAAGCCCTCGCCGCCGACCAAAAGCGCCACCTCTGAACGGCCTTGGGCAATCCGCTCGGCCAATTCATTTATCATCATTTGCGGCGAGTTACCGCCAGTCGCTGCCAGCAATGATTGCTTGGGCGACAGTCCCATAAGATTGGCGACTGTGCGCCCGGGATTGGAATACTGACCAAACGGAATGGCGCGCGCCTCAGGACTATCAGTAATGAAACGAATAGATGCAATTGTATCCAGCGCCGCACTGACGCCAGCTTGCTGCCCGCAATCATCAAGCGCGACATGCGCCGCATCGGCCATTAACTGAACAGGAGATTTGGCTTTCACTAAATCTTTTTCTTTTTGAACGGTCAAACCAGCACCGACAAGGATGGGGGTATTATCATGAACCATGAGCGTCTCTCCTACTCTTCACAGATGCGGCGAGTTTAACCAGCTATTAAGGCCATTCAAGTGTTTTCGCTCATTGGGACTGATGTGCCTATTTTTTAATCACTATGTATATTTAATAGGCAAAAACTTCCCTCAAGAAAAAGCCCCTACTCAAATTACCCACAGCTAAGCCAGAGAGATGCAAATTGGCATTTGGCACGAAAATTGCATTAACGGAGTTAGAATGAACATCACTACATTGGGAAGGGTGACCATGAAAAAGATTGAAGCCATAATTAAGCCATTCAAACTCGACGAAGTTAAAGACGCACTGCAAGAAGCCGGAATGCAAGGCATTACTGTGGTCGAAGCAAAAGGCTTCGGTCGCCAAAAAGGCCACACGGAACTGTATCGCGGCGCGGAATATGTTGTGGACTTCTTACCAAAAGTGAAACTCGAGATTGTTGTTGCAGACGAACAACTTGACGCTGCGATTGAAGCGATTAAAACTGCCGCCCAGACGGGCCGTATTGGCGACGGCAAGATTTTCGTTTCCGATATTTCTGAAGCCATTCGTATTCGGACTGGCGAAACCGGCAATGAAGCCATATAAACCAACCAAGATTTATTTTATTATTTACGGAGAAAATAATGTCAGACGCCTCTACCATTAAAAAAATGATTGCAGATGAAGAGGTCAAATTTGTTGACCTGCGCTTCACAGACCCTCGCGGTAAAATGCAGCACCTTACGCTGGACATTGACCTGATTGACGACGACTTTTTCGCTGAAGGCACAATGTTTGATGGTTCATCAATCGCTGGCTGGAAAGCCATTAACGAGTCTGACATGGTATTGATGCCAGATCTAACGACCCCCAGTCTTGATCCCTTCTACGCGCAGCAAACATTGACTTTGTTCTGCGACATTCTGGAACCAAACTCAGGCGAAGCCTATAACCGTGACCCACGCTCGACATCGCTTCGGGCGGAAGAATATCTCAAGTCAACTGGCATTGGTGACACCGTGTTTTTCGGCCCAGAAGCTGAATTCTTCGTATTCGACGATGTCCGTTTTTCAACTGAACCTTACAACACCGGCTTTGCGCTGGACAGCGTTGAACTGCCAGACAATTCAGGCACTGAATATGAAGCTGGCAACATGGGTCACCGTCCACGGACAAAAGGCGGTTACTTCCCAGTAAACCCAGTGGACAGCGGCCAAGACCTTCGCGGTGAAATGCTGACTGTGATGAAAGAAATGGGCATGGAAGTTGAGAAGCACCACCATGAAGTGGCAGCGGCTCAACACGAACTCGGTCTGAAATTCGGCACCATGACAGCCATTGCTGACAATCTTCAGTTATACAAATATGTCGTCCACAATGTGGCCCATGCCTATGGCAAAACCGCCACTTTCATGCCAAAGCCAGTCTATGGCGATAACGGCACAGGCATGCACTGCCACCAGTCAATCTGGAAAGACGGCAAGCCGCTTTTCGCCGGTGATAAATATGGTGGGCTGAGCCAAGACTGCCTGTATTACATTGGCGGTATCATCAAACACGCGAAATCACTGAATGCGTTGACCAATCCGTCAACCAACTCATACAAGCGTTTGATTCCAGGTTTTGAAGCCCCTGTGCTGTTGGCTTATTCAGCCCGCAACCGTTCAGCTTCTTGCCGTATTCCATTCTCAACATCAGCCCCTGGCAAGCGTATTGAAATCCGCTTCCCAGACCCGACTGCCAACCCATATCTGGCATTCACAGCCATGTTGATGGCCGGTCTTGACGGTATCGAAAACAAAATCGATCCAGGCGAGCCAATGGATAAAGATCTGTATGAATTGCCACCGGAAGAGTTGAAAGACATTCCACAAGTTTGTGGTTCATTGCGTGAAGCGCTTGCCGCTCTCGATGCAGACCGCGAATATCTGAAAAAAGGCGGGGTTATGGATGATGACCAAATCGACGCCTATATCGCTCTCAAAATGGATGAAGTGCACCGCTATGAGCACACACCTCACCCCGTTGAATTCGATATGTATTACAGCGTCTAAGTCCTATTGCTTAGACTAGTATCAAGCCCCTCGTCGCGAGACGGGGGGCTTTTTATTTGCCTTGCCGCGCGAAGATGCGTAGCGTTTGGGCAACATAAGGGAGCCAAGTATGGATGTGATTGATTATGATTTTGGCCGCACGCAACGGCTGATTGCCGGCGTCAATGCGGCCCACAGCGTGGCCGAAGAAAGCGCCAAATTTGGCGCACAGCGGATTTTTGTCATCGCCTCGCAATCGGTTATGAATGATAGCTCTCTAGCAGATGCGTTAGCGCATGCTCTGGGCTCACGACTGGTTGGCCTTCACACCGGCATTGCGGCCCATGCGCCGCAGCAAGATATTTTGCAAGCCGCCGCCGCCGCGCGCGCTGCCAAGGCTGACATGCTGGTGTCGGTTGGTGGCGGCACGCCCATTGACTCGACCAAAATCGTGCAATTATGCCTGACACACGACATCACCACGCTTGACCAGTTGAACGCCTATGCGCATGGGGCTGGTGGCACCGGTGGGGCGATTGAGGATAAGGTCGGCGCCATTCGTGCGATTGCCGTGCCAACCACTTTATCGGGCGCCGAATTTGCTGCTCTGGGCGGGGCATTGGTTGTTGAGATGAAACAAAAACAGGGGTTCACGCACCCCGATTTGGCGCCCCTCGCGATTATTTTCGACCCCGATTTGGCGGCCCACACTCCGGCCGCTTTATGGTTTTCGGCGGCTGTGCGCACCATTGACCATGGCGCTGAGGGTTATTTGTCGCCCGATGGTTATCCGATTTTACAGCAACAATTCTTGAGCGCTTTGCGGCTGATGTCGCAAGGTTTGCGCGATGGCTTTAGCGCCCAAACCGATGTTGAAAAACGCGCCGCCTTCATGCTGTCTTTCCAAGGCGTGTGGTCAGTTGCACCAGCCCTTGGACGAGTGCGTATGGGCGCCAGCCATGGGCTTGGATATATTCTCGGCGGTATGTTTGGCGTTGCCCATGGCGAGACATCATGTGTTCTGCTGCCGGCTGTTTTACAGTGGAATGCGCAAAAACACCCCGATGCTCAACTGGCAATTTCGCAAGCCTTAGGTGATGCTCAGCAACCGGCGCATGTGCTGATTAGACAGCTTATCAAGAGCCTTGGGCTGCCCATTTGTTTGGCCGAGGTCGGCATTGGCGCCGATAAATTTCAGGCGATTGCCGAGGCTGGCGAGCATCATGGCGTTGTTACCGCCAATTCGCGCGCCATCACAAGCCAAAGCGACGTATTGGAAATCTTACAATTGGCGCAAAATTAGCCTAGCCGTTCCAATGTTTATTATAGGCTTCAGCCGCGCGTTTTTCTGATCCTTGATAACGCACAAAGGCCTTGAACACGCCGAGACCTAAATCAGGTTCGCGCCCCTCGCCCATTTCCATAATATTCAAACACCAAAAGGCTTGCTGTCCCCAGCCATTGATGCCGGCTACCATGCGGAAGGGTGAGTTTAATCCGAGCCAGCCAGGGCCGACTTGTTTGGTTTTTTCGAGAACCGGCGTTTCCGCCATTTGGCCCGATAGCAGCTTATTCGGCACTTGCGCGTCAATGCATAAGGGACGACCAATGCCAATCATATCGCAGGCCCCAGCCGCCAAAGCGGCATCCATGCCGGCGCGTGAGCGGAACCCGCCCGTCACCATCAGCGGGCCGGTGAACACGGCGCGAATATCTCTGGCATATTCGAGGAAATAGGCTTCGCGGGCGATGGTGCTTTCGCGGCGCTCCTCGGCTTTTTCTGGATTCATAGTTAAATTATCCAAACCCACCAGACGCGGCTGTTCGTAAGTGCCGCCCGAGACTTCCAACAAATCAAGTTTCTCGTCATTCAACCAGCTGGCAACTTGAACACTGTCTTCGTGCGAAAAGCCGCCGCGCTGGAAATCGGCCGAATTTAATTTGAGAGAAACCGGAAAATCATCGCCAACAGCGGCACGCACGGCGCGCACCACCTCAAGCAATAAGCGCGCGCGGTTTTCGAGACTACCGCCCCATTGATCGGTGCGCGTGTTGACGTCAGGTGACAAAAACTCGGAAATCAAATAGCCGTGCGCGCCATGAATCTGCACGCCGGTAAAGCCGGTTTCGCGGGCAATTTTTGCCGTATGGGCAAAACGTTGAATGATGTCCAAAATATCTTCATGGCTCAAAGCCCGTGGCTTGCCAAATGCGGCGCCCGGCATTTTCAAACCAATATCAGACGGGCCAACCGGCTCTGGTGCCACCGCCGCCGGTGTTTGCCGACCGGCATGGCTGATTTGCATCCACAAATGCGTATCATTGCGCGTGCCAGCTTCGGCGTAAGCGCGCAGGGCCGAAATTTGCTCATTGCTCTGCGGCCCTTCAATCACCACATTGCCGGGACGTTCGAGATAACGATGGTCAACTTGCACATTACCGGTCAATAAAATACCGGCGCCGCCATCGGCCCAACGGCCATAAAGCGTTTGGTGTTTGATTGTCGCGCGATTGGCCGGGTCAGCCAAACCTTCGGTCATGGCTGCTTTACACAAGCGGTTCTTAATACGCACGCCGCACGGCAACACCAATTCATTTTCGATTGTCACTTCACTCATCGCTCAACTCCTCTAATTACTCTGCAGAGACTGCCCTTGTTTTTTGCGAATATCAAGAGCGAGGCATTCAATCGGCTCTTAGACGCGAAACATGAATCGGAACATGATATATTTAGAAGAGTGGTCAAAAGTCATCTAAACATCTCGAAGACCATAATCGTTCGGAGCCGCGTCGCCGCCCGTTACCATCCAAACCATTTGGTGAATAAAAATAGCCGTAAAACTGACACCAATAATGACCCCACCTAGAACTACGAAGCCCGACCCTATACATGCGGCGCCTATGGCACCAGTTCCAACAGACATCAAGGCCCAAGCCAGAACCCACCAACCAGACCTATTGATGTCATGCAAACGCCGAACGAATACCGCCAGCGAGGGAAGAAATAAAATCAAGATAGCCATGCTCGAGAAAGGATCGATTTGAGTCAAACCTTCACTATGGAATGAGCGGTCAGGAATTGTCAGTTGAGAATAGAAACTAGCACCACCAGACTCCAGCCCGACTGAAAGACTGGCACCACCAGACGCCAGCCCGATTGTAAGACCTGCAAATAATTGCCACCACCAATATTCAGACCGCATAGCGCGGCCCTTAAACTTAGCATATTTCTTGAAGCAATTTCGAATTGCGGTTGAGAAACTAACCATAGGCTTGTCCTCCTCTTATTATTGTTAAAGACAGGCTAGAAAAAAGTTACGCGCGCAGCAAGAGAAAAGCCCCGTCGATTAGCAGGGTCTGGTTACAGGTGAAGTCAATTCCCAACTTATACGACATGTTTTTCTCAGCAAAAGGCTGACAGTTATGTAAACTAAGGCCGATTCGAAACCTTCATCATCGGAGTCGCCGCGCATGGCCTCAAAAAATAAAGCCTCGTCTGAAGTCGACCTTTTCGCAGGAAGCAGCGACGCTTCCGAGGTTAAAATCAGTGCTTCTGAAAAAGGCTATACAGCCAGCGATATTGAGGTTTTAGAAGGCCTTGAGCCCGTTCGGCGGCGCCCGGGCATGTATATTGGCGGCACAGACAGCCGCGCCATGCACCATTTATTTGCCGAAGTTATCGACAATTCCATGGATGAAGCGGTGGCCGGTCACGCCAGTTTTATTGAGGTTGAGGTTTTGCCCGATAATCGGCTGACCGTGCGCGATAATGGTCGTGGTATTCCGGTCGACCCGCATCCGAAATATAAAGATAAATCAGCCCTCGAAGTGATTATGACGACCTTGCACGCCGGCGGTAAATTCGGCGGTGACGCCTATGACACGTCAGGTGGTCTGCATGGGGTTGGCGTATCGGTGGTCAATGCGCTGTCGTCTGATCTGCTGGTTGAGGTGGCGCGCGGGCAAAAACTCTATGCGCAAAGCTTTTCGCGTGGTCTGCCTACCAGCAAAATGAAAGCGCTGGGCGAAGCAAAAAACCGCCGTGGCACATCAGTCAGCTTCACGCCCGATGCTGATATTTTCGGCGCCAAAACAATGTTTGACCCAGCCCGCCTCTACGCCATGGCAAAAGCCAAAGCCTATTTATTCGGCGGTGTTGAAATTCGCTGGAAATGCGACCCTGACCTCATTCGGTATTCGGAAAAAACGCCGGCCGAAGATGTTTTGAAATTCCCCAATGGGCTGAAAGACTATCTCGAAGAACAAATCGGCGGGCGCGCTGTCGTTACCCCGACACCCTTTGCCGGCAAAGTGCAAAAGGCTGGCGGCCACGGCAGTGTTGAATGGGCCGTGAGCTGGGTCGGCGCCGGTATTGGCAATGCCGATGGCATGAATGCCAGCTATTGCAACACCGTGCCGACGCCTGAGGGTGGCACCCATGAACAAGGGTTGCGGTCGGCTTTGACCAAGGGGCTGAAAGCCTATGGCGAACGAATTAATAATAAAAAGGCCAATATCATCACCGCTGAAGATGTCATGGGCACGGCGGCGGCTTTGGTGTCTGTGTTTATTCGCGAGCCAGAGTTTCAGGGCCAAACAAAAGATAAATTGGCGACGCCAGAAGCCGCGCGGATTGTCGAAACCACTTTGCGCGACCATTTTGAACATTATCTGACCTCCGCCCCTGCCGACGCCGACCGGCTGTTAGATTGGGTGATTGACCGCGCCGATGAGCGCGTCAAACGCCGCCAAGAGCGCGATGTGAACCGTAAATCAGCCGTGCGCAAATTGCGGCTTCCGGGAAAATTGGCGGACTGCTCTCAAAATGCCGCCGAGGGTTCTGAGATATTTATCGTTGAGGGCGATAGCGCCGGGGGCAGTGCCAAACAGGGCCGCAATCGTAAGAACCAAGCGATCCTGCCCCTGCGTGGAAAAATTCTCAATGTTGCCAATGCCACCGCCGCCAAAATGCAGCAAAGCCAGCAAATTAGTGATTTGGTGCAAGCGCTGGGCTGTGGATCCGGAGCGCATTATGACGACAGTCGATTGCGCTATGAAAAAGTCATCATCATGACCGATGCCGATGTCGATGGCGCTCATATTGCCGCTTTGCTGGTGACTTTTTTCCATGAGCAAATGCCGGAGCTTATTCGCCAAGGGCATTTATATCTTGCGGTGCCGCCGCTCTATCGTCTGGCGCAAGGGGCGAAAACGTTTTACGCCCGCGACGACGCCCATCGCGATGAATTACTCGCCTCCGAATTTCGCTCCAACGCCAAAGTCGACATCAGCCGCTTTAAGGGCTTAGGCGAAATGCTACCGGCGCAATTGAAAGAAACCACGATGACGCCCGGTAATCGGACGTTATTGCAAGTCACCATTCCGGAAGAAGAGACCAAAGCAACGGCTCGCGCGGTTACTGATTTAATGGGCAATAAGCCGGAATTACGCTTCAAATTCATTCAGGAAAACGCCGCTTTCGCCGGGCAGGAATTGCTGGATATTTAGTCCCTGCCCCGCCTCTCTTTACTTTACGCCCAATTCGTCTATGTTTGGCCGCATTGAAGCAGGTCAGGCCGTGTTATGGCCTGAAAAGAGCGGTTGCCATGAGGGTAGCCTCTGTCGAAAAAATCGCTGAACGACGCTTTGCCGTTCCGCCCTTAACACGGATATATTATGAATTTTGACTCACTCGGGCTGGCTCCCGAAATTATGAAAGCCATTAACGAAGTCGGCTACACCGAACCAACCCCCATTCAAGCAGAAGCCATTCCAGAAGTGCTGAAAGGCCGTGACGTGCTTGGCATTGCACAAACCGGCACCGGCAAGACTGCCAGTTTCACCTTACCGATGATCCACCGGCTGATGAAAGGCCGCGCCAAAGCGCGCATGCCGCGCACGCTGATTTTGGAACCAACCCGCGAATTGGCCGCGCAAGTGGCGGAAAATTTTGACCTTTATGGTAAATACACCAAGCTGACCAAAGCGCTCCTGATTGGCGGCGTCAGCTTTAAAGACCAAGAATCGGCAATTATGCGAGGCGCCGATGTGTTGATTGCAACGCCGGGCCGTTTGCTGGATCACGTCGAACGCGGCGGGGTTTTATTGCGCGGCGTGGAAGTGCTGGTCATCGACGAGGCCGATCGTATGTTGGACATGGGCTTTATTCCCGATATTGAAAAAATTGTTTCGCTGGTGCCCTTCACGCGCCAGACGCTTTTCTTCTCAGCCACCATGCCACCCGAAATTACCCGCTTGTCAGAACAGTTTTTGTCAGCCCCGAAACGGGTTGAAGTGGCGCGCCCCTCATCGACCAATGCGAATGTTTCGCAAATGCTGATTGAGGTGGCACCGGCCAAAAAACGCGAGGCCCTGCGCTCTTTATTTGACGCCGAAGTCGTGACCAATGGAATTATTTTCTGTAATCGCAAGAAAGATATTGGCGATTTGCTGAAGTCACTACATCAGCACAATTACAAAGCCGTGTCTATGCATGGCGACATGGATCAGCATATGCGCCTGCGCATGTTAGATCAGTTCAAAAATGGCGAAGCGACCTATCTTATTGCCTCCGACGTCGCCGCGCGTGGCCTAGATATTCCAGCCGTTAGCCATGTTTTCAATTTCGACGTACCGACCCATGCGGAAGATTATGTGCACCGTATTGGCCGTACCGGTCGGGCTGGCCGCTCAGGCGCTGCTTTCACCTTAGCGACGCGCAATGACGCCAAATATGTTGAAGCCATTGAAAAGCTGATTGAACAACCGATTCCGCGCACTGCTTTTGAGGGTGGATCGGGCGAGGCTGATGCGCCAGCCAGCAAACGCAGCAAGCCGAAACGCGACACGCAAAAGCGCAACGACAAGCCGAAAGCTGAGACCGCAGCACCGACGGACAGCGCCGAGGCCGGCAAAAATCAGCGTCGCGGGCTTTTGGGTCGTGGCCGGAAAAAGCCTGTCGAGGAAAATCAAAAGGCCGACGCCGCACCAAAGGAAGCGCCGCAAAAGTCTGCGCCTAAGGAAACCGCCAAGGCCAAGCCAAATAAGCCGCCTAAAGCACAGCCAGCCGCGTCAAAAAAGGATGCGTTTGAAGGCAATATGCCTGCCTTTTTGCAAACCCCGATTGATAAAAATTAAGGGAACTAGCGGCGCTGATCGAAACGGCGCCCGACCATAGCGGCGGTGATATTGGTTTTTTGAATATCAATGGCACCGCCAGCAATGCCCCAGCCCCATGCGTCGCGCATGCGCCGTTCCATTGGATAGGCTTTTGAATAGCCATAACCGCCCATTAATTGTAGCGCAGCACCGGTGACGTCGCGGCAAATTTCATTGGCGAAACACTTCGCAACCGAACTATCAATGACACTTGGCAATCCATCTTCAGCATTAACTGCGGCGCGGTGGATAAGCAAGCGAGCCGCTTCGACCCGCATTTGCATTTCCGCCAGTTTGATCTGCACACCCTGAAAATCAACCAGCTCTTTGCCGAATTGCTGGCGCTCTTGGACATATTCCAAAACATCTTCGAGGGCGCCTGAGGCTTGCCCCAAGGCCATAGTGGCATTGCCGCAGCGCTCAAGGTCAAAGGCTTCCATTAATTTGCGAAAGCCACCGGCTGGCACCACAACATTGCTTTCCGGCACTTCAACATTGTCGAGAAAAATATCCGCCGATGGCACGCCACGAAATCCCATCAGCGCCTCTTGCGCGCCGAAGCTGAGACCGGGCGTATCCTTTTCAACAAACACCGCACCAATGCCTTTTGACCCGGGGTCGTCGGACAGGCGGGCATAAACCAAATAGCCATCTGAATGGCCGCCGCCCGAACACCAGCGTTTTTGGCCGTTCAATATAACCCTGCCATTTTTTACTTCGCCGCGTGTCGTCAAATCAGTCAAGGCGCTACCGGCTTGCGGTTCCGACATGGACACCGCCAACACCATTTCACCACGGCAAACTTTCGGCACCACTTCTTGCTTCAGCTTATCGCTGGCAAAATGCACCAAGGCATGAACCGGCCCGACATTGGCTTCGAATAAGGGGAAGGCCGAGGCAGAAGAGATTTTGGCAAATTCTTCCAACACCAATAAAGCCTCAAGATTGCCCAAGCCCAAACCGCCCAAAGACTGCGGAATGTTAATGCCAAGAAACCCCATATCGCCGAGCTTTCTGAGCATGTCCTTATCTGGCGGATGACCGGTTTCCTCACAGTGTTCGGCAACAGAGGGCATTTCGGCGCGCGCAAATTTTATCGCCGCTGCCTGTAATTCTTTTTGCTCATCAGTCAGTTGAAAATTCATGATACGCGCCCCCTCAGCTTTGCCAGAACTTTACCCCCAAGGGCTATGTGTCGACAAGCTATCTCTTGATTTATTGTCTAATTCCAGCCACATTGCGGATACATTTTTTATGGGAGATTAAAATGAGTGAAGCTTGGATTATTGATGCGTGCCGCACACCTCGTGGCATTGGTAAAGCTGGCAAAGGTGCTTTGTCAGATATTCACCCTCAACATTTGGGGTCAACAGTCTTGCGGGCTTTGGCCGAACGCAATGACCTGAACACTTCGGAAGTTGACGATATTGTTTGGGGCACCAGCTCTCAACGCGGAACGCAGAGTGGCGATTTGGGACGTATGGCAGCTTTGGATGCTGGCTATGATGTGCGTTCTAGCGCCATGACACTTGACCGTTTTTGTGGTTCAGGCATTACCGCTGTTAATATTGCAGCCGCCAATATTATGTCAGGCATGGAAGATTTGACCATTGCTGGTGGCACAGAAATGATGTCTCGGTTTGGGACAGATGCCGCCGCCTCTTCGCCATTCCTTGATAATGGCAATCTGCGTTTGCGCTCGGAGCACCCGCAACCCCACCAAGGTGTATGTGCCGACGCTATTGCCACATTGGAAGGCATTGACCGCGACGCCGTTGACGCCTTGGCTTATGTCAGCCAGCAGCGCGCTGATCATGCGATTAAGAACGGCCATTTCGACAGATCTCTGGTTGCCGTTTACCGCGAGGACGGTTCTTTGGCGCTCGACAAAGAAGAGTTTCCGCGTCCACAGACCACCAAGGAAAGCCTTGCCTCGCTGGAGCCAAGCTTCGCTAAATTGGCCGATATTCCGCTCGACGAAGACGGCACAACCTTCCGTAAATTGATTGCGCAAGCCTATCCTGATTTGCAAATCAATCACGTACACCACGCTGGTAACTCATCAGGCGTGGTTGATGGCGCGGCCGCTTTGCTGCTGTCGTCACCTGAATATGCCAAAGCCAATGGTTTGAAGCCACGTGCCCGCATTAAGGCCCTCGCCAATATGGGTGACAGCCCAACCCTGATGCTTAACGCACCGGTGCCGGCGGCCAAAAAAGTGCTGCAAAAAGCTGGCCTGACGGTTGCCGACATTGATCTGTTCGAAGTCAATGAGGCTTTCTCAGTGGTCACTGAGAAATTCATTCGCGACCTCAACATCGACCGCGACCGTATCAATGTGAACGGTGGTGCAATGGCTTTGGGCCACCCAATTGGGGCGACCGGTTCGATTCTTGTTGGCACGATGCTGGATGAGCTGGAACGCCAAGACAAACAATTTGGTTTGATTACCATGTGCGCCGCTGGCGGCATGGCACCAGCTGTGATTATCGAACGCGTTTAAGCCACAGTCATCACACGAAAAGCGCGGCGGGCAACTGCCGCGCTTTTTTTATGGCGCAAAGCCGATAGCTGTCCTACAGTTTTTATCTAAAGTTTGGGAGATTGAAATGACTGCTTTTTATAATCATATGAATCCATTTCTGGCTGATGACGACGCGCAGACCATGCTGCGTCTGGCCGAAAATTTTGGCAGTTTCGGCACATATGCCGATGAAGCATCAAATGACGGCCTTGGGGAAAAACTGCCGCAGCGTTTTGACGCCGCCTTTAACTATATTCAAAACGGTATTGATGGCGCCGGCAATGACGAAAATATTGAAACCGCCGGTCAGCGTACCAATTATTTCCGCGAGACCTATGCCTATGGCGAAGAGATTAAGGCCAGCGGTGTCGAAAGTTTTATGAACCATCCGGCGTTGAAAGAAACCGCCCGCAAAGTTTCACATCGCGAGGTTATTGTGCCAGCAATTATTTACGCCAATCTGCTGGTCCCAGGTCAGGAGCTGGCGATTCATACCGATGTGCCAGAATTCCGTGGCGCCAATCGCAAATTGCTGCCGCAATGGTTGTTGGTGGTTATGCTGCACGCCGGCTTGTTCGACGAGTGGCGCATTCCGATTGCCACTTGCGTATCATGGTTTGGTGAAGCCAAAGGCGGCGCCTTTACGTTTTATCCCGATGGCCCAAAAGGCACGCGCCAGTCCATTCCGGCACAGCATAATTCGGCTATTTTGATTGATACGGATGAAGTGTTCCACGGTGTCGAACGGGTTAAACAGAAACTGCCCGATTTACCAAGAATTGATAAACACATGCGGCTACATTTCCTTGGCGACAAAAAATGGCAATTGCGCGATGGCTCGACACCATTGGCCGATTATGATTGGTCAGAAATTCGCTATTCCATTTCATGGAAAGCCTATTGCTTTGCCTCGCAAACGGAAGAAGAGCTATGGCGCAGCGGCAGCGATAATTTGACTGTCGATTTTATTCTCGACCGGCTGGAAGCAGCCCTGCGTGAACAAGGCGTGCTGACCGGCCCGCGTCCTGAGCCAACAGCCTTTGCCAGCATGATGGTTGGGCATTTTGTTAAATTTCCACAGGCGCAAATGGCGGCTGAGTAATCAGCTCCAGCCCTGCAATTTGGCGGCTTCTTCGCGCACGGTTTCCGGCCCGCCCAGCAATTGGCGATTGGCACCGATGCGCTTGAACCAGTAATGCAGGCCGAGCAAGTCAGTAAAGCCCATGCCGCCATGCACTTCGGTTGACGTGCGGGCGACGTATTTACCCACTTCAGCCAAATGCGATTTGGCGAGGCGCGACATTAGCGCTGCTTCATCGCTGACATGGTCTTGCGCATAGGCCGCATACCAAACCAGTGACCGGCATGGCTCTAATTTGGCCACCATATCGGCGCACATATGTTTGACCGCTTGAAAAGAGCCGATTGGACGGTTGAACTGCTCGCGGTCTTTCGAATAGGCGACGGATTTTTCAATCATCATATCGGCCGCCCCCAGACTGTCAGCGGCCAGTAAAACACGCCCCATATCAATCATGCGCGCTTGCGCCGCCACCCCATCACCGGCCAATACCGTGCAGGGCGTATCTTGCAAATCAAGCATGACGACATGACGGGTTTTGTCGATTGTGGTGAGAGCTGTTTCACTGACGCCGGCACTATCGCGCGCGATAATCAGCAATTCTTTGCTGCTGGTGAGCATGAAATGAGTGGCCAATTCAGCCCCCATAACAAAACTTGCGCGGCCCGACACTTTGTCGCCCGACACGGTTAGTCCAGCCCCCTCGCGGGCGCCCGTGGCCTCCGTCAGACCGACACCGATAATCGCACTGCCACCGGCGATGCGTCCCAGCCAATCATTTTTCTGGTCGTCGTCGCCAGCTTCGCGCAGGCCAATGACCGCCATGGCATAGGCCGACGTAAAACCGCTCGGCGACACAAAGCGCCCCATGGCCTGTTGAATCAAGGCTGCCTCAAGAACGCCAAGGCCAAGGCCACCGAATTCTTCCGGCACCAGTACCAAAGGCACACCCAATTCCATCAGTCCGTTATGCAGGTTTTCAGCCAAGCTGTTATCGCCTTCGGCAAAGCCGCGCACATGCTCCAATTCTGAGGCTGATTCAAGGTAACGCTGCACCGAGTCTTGCAGCATGGTTTGATCTTGCGATAATCCGAAATACATGCCCCGCCCCTATGCTTTTGCCGCTTTAGGCTCGCGCGGCATCCCAAGACCGCGTTCGCTGATGATGTTTTTTTGAATTTGCGCCGAGCCACCGCCGATAATCAGGCCGAGGTCGAACATATAATGGGTTTGCCACAAACCATGATCGCGCAGAAACGGGCTGTCCTCGAACAAAATGCCATACTCGCCCATCACATCAATCGCCAATTCAGCCAGCCGATGGTTCAACTCGCAGCCTTGCAATTTAACAATCATGCCCGCCAAACCAGCCGATTTCTTCTCACTTGAGGCGGTGGTCAGCCGCATGCCGTTAAATTTCATGGCATAGACTTCGGCCTCCAGCGCCACCAGACGGTCGCGATAGACCGGATTATCCATCAGGCTTTTGCCGTCGACATGCTCATTTTGCATAATCTCAGCAATGCTATTGAGGCGCGATAGAGCTGCATCAGGGTCACCCAACATGCCGCGTTCATGGGTCAGCGTCGCATTGGCGACCATCCAGCCCTCGCCGCGCTGACCGACGATTTGCGACGTTGGCACGCGCACATCGGTAAAGAACACTTCGTTAAATTCCGCCCGACCGGTCATCGTCATCAGCGGACGCACTTCAATGCCCGGCGTATCCATTGAGAAAAGAAGATAACTTATGCCTTGGTGTTTGGGCGCATCTGGCTCTGTGCGCACCAGACAGAAAATCATATCTGCCTGATTGGCCGTGCTGGTCCAAATTTTCTGGCCATTGATAACAAAATCATCGCCATCAACCACAGCTGCCGTGCGCAAGGACGCCAAATCGGAACCGGCGCCGGGCTCTGAATAGCCCTGACACCAAATCATCTCGCCGCTCAATGTCTTAGCGATATATTTTTCTTTCTGCTCTTCCGTGCCCAATTCCAATAAGGTCGGCACCAACATATTGATGCCCTGACCGGCGATGCCACCGGGCACTTTGGCGCGGGCAAACTCTTCGGCGATAATGCGTTGTTTCAACGAATCCGGCTCGGCGCCAAAACCACCATATTGCTTTGGCAAAGTGCGCGCCGCATATCCATGCTCAAGAAGAATGCGCTGCCACTTCAAGCGCTTTTCACTGCGCAAGCCGACATTCGCCATGACCGGCGCGTCCGCCTTATGTTTATCCAAAAAGGCACGCACATCGGCGCGGAAATCTTCATATTCTGCGGTAAAATTCAGATCCATTTTTCTCTCCCCGTATTGCAAAAAGATTAGTGGCTGACTTTAAAAAACGCAATCTTACAATTAGTACGGCGGTAAATTTACTGACCAGCCAACGTATCTAGTGTAAAACAAGGGCGAAATGATTGATAAATTTCTCTTTGTGCGGCTTTTGCGTTCTCAAATCGCCATCACCTTGACCTTGGCAAGCGTGTTGTGGCTGGTACAGACGTTGCAGCTGTTTGACGATCTACTGGGCGCGCAGATTGCAGCACTGGATTTTCTGACGCTTAGCTTGCTGATATGGCCGCGCATGCTTGGTTACACGCTGGCGCCAGCGCTGCTGATTACCGTTCTGGCGCTATTGGTGCGCTTGTTACAAGACCATGAGTATTTCTCCCTGACGGCAGCTGGGCTTAGTCCTTTACGCATATTGCGTCCGATGTTGTTTCTCGTTGGTCTGGTCATCTTACTGCAGGCAGCCATCACATTCTATTTGGCGCCGATTGCCAGCAAGCAATTGCGCGAACGCAGCACAGAGTTGAAAAGCGTGGTCGTTGTTGCAGGCCTGCAAGCCGGCTCATTTCGCGAAATCTTACCCAATATGACAGCCTATGCGCAGGCAAAAAATGACGATGGCACATGGGCGCAAGTGATGATCTATGACAATACGCAAAGGCAGTCGCAGACCACTTACGTGGCGCAAAGCGGGCGATTTGATATGCGCGGCGAAGATCTTTACTTGGTGTTGTCGCGCGGCCATTTACACACGCAAGAAACCGGTCAACCCGATCATATGGCCGAATTTGGCGAATATGCGTTGGCCCTCAATGGCAAGCCGAAAACCGACAGCTCAGCAAAGCCGTTGTTCAACCGCAATCACATGACAATCAATCAATTGCTGGACCCCGCTGCCCATGGGGTCACGAACGACAGGCGCATTATCCGAATGAAAACCCACGGCCTTGAGCTGATTGTCAACCTGGCAAGCCCGCTGGTTTTTATGCTGATTAGTTTTTGCGCCATTACCGCCGGCGGACTGAACCGCCACGGCTATGGACGGCGGATTTTTATTGCCATTATCGCCGCCCTAATGTTTCAAATCAGTATCATTGCGGTAGCCAGTCTGGCGGCGCGCGGCGGTTTTGATAGCTTGTTGATTGTGTGGCCATTGGCGGTCTTGAGTGGGCTAACAATCTTACTCACCCTACAAAATGACCGCGCCTTCCTACATCGCCTGAAGCGACGGGGGCGTGTATGAGTATAAAAACCCTAAACTTTTACCTGACCCGAAAATATGCCCTATGGCTAATGATTACCAGTCTGGCATTTCTCGTCTTGGCCATTC
>CALEFA010000030.1 GCA_937876775.1 uncultured Rhodobiaceae bacterium
CGGCTGTGCCGTCGATCATGGAGAAAAAGACGAAGTCATTTCCCTGCATGTTGGGCTGAAATTATCATATTGAGAAAAGTGGTGCCCGGGGGCGGAATCGAACCACCGACACGAGGATTTTCAATCCTCTGCTCTACCCCTGAGCTACCCGGGCCTTGTGTCGCCATTGCGCCAGCAAGAAAGTCTGTATAGGCCATGAAACTGCGTCTGTCTAGACGCCGATGACCGCATCTTCCGCTTTGTTCAACTATTGTTTCAGCAACATGCCGCCATCGACATGCATATCATGGCCGGTCACAAAGCCGCTGTCTTGGCTGGCCAGAAAAAGTGCCACTTGCGCCACATCAATTGGCTGGCCTAAACGGTTGAGCGGCGATTTGCGGGCCCATATATCGGCGATGTTTTCTTGCTGCAAAGCTGGCGTCATGCCGGTAACAATCGCTCCGGGGAGAATATTATTCACCGTAATGCCATATTTACCCAACTCCAGGGCAAGATTGCGGGTCATGCCAGCAATCCCAGCTTTCGAGGCAGCATAGGCGGTCAGCCCAGTGTCAGCCATTTTACTCATCACTGAAGCGACATTAATAATGCGGCCATGGCCACATTGTTTCAAATGCGGCACCGCCAATTGGCAAATTTTGAACGGCACATTCAAATTAATATCCATTGTCCGCTGCCATATTTTGTCCGTAGTATCTTCGACTTTGGCGAAATAGCCGATACCAGCATTATTCATCACAATATCCAAACCACCCAGAGCGGTGACAGCTTGTTCGATAATCGTTTCAGCCGCGCCTTCGGTGGTGATGTCGATTTCCAGACAGCTAATCGCCGGATTATCAGCATGGCATTTGGCCAATCGACCATCGGCAATATCAAGAGCAAAGACGCTGGCTCCATGTTCGGCAAATAAGCTCGCTGTGGCGGCTCCAATGCCGGACCCCGCACCGGTAATCAGTGCTTTTTTTCCCTGTAACCGCATCATATTTCTCCCTAATGAATTTTCGACGGATCATCGCTATCAAGTCCAGCGTCCAATGTTTCTTCCCAATTATCCGGAGGCTCAACCGCCGGTATGGCGTAATGCCCGCCCATCCAACGATGCAAGTCAACGTCGGCGCAACGCTTACAGCAAAATGGTTTGAAATCGGCGACCGCTTCAGCCTTTTGACATATTGGGCAGATGGCCATGCGTCTAAGCCTGCTGGCGCATGGCCTGAGCCAGCGTCATGGTCTCGCGGCGGCGAGTCATTTCAACTACCCCAAACTCCGACATTGGACCAATGCGCACTGGGTTCTTATCGCCCTGAAAGCCCGCATCCAGAGCCTGCAACACCGCTTCATTGTCAGCTTCCGAACTCATATCAATGAAATCAATAGCGATTAGTCCACCAAGGCTGCGTAGACGAATTTGTCGCGCTATCATCCGCGCGGCTTCCAAATTAACGCTCACGGCTGGTCCGTTATGGGCGCCAGAATTGACATCAATGGTGGTCATTGCTTCGGTTGTTTCAATCATCAACCAACCGCCCGACGGCAACTCAACACGACGCGACAGAGCCATCTCAAGCTGACCGGCAATATCATAGCGGTCGAATAAAATACTTCCCTCTTCGCTGGCCGACAAAACGTCCAAAACAGCTGGCATGTGTTCGCGGCAAAACCCGCGACCTGTGCGGAAAGCCGCCTCGCCCTCAATCACCACGCTTGTTGTATCGGCACGCACTAAATCGCGCAGGGCTTTTTCGATCGGCCCTAAATCTTCATGCAAAAGAGCTGGCGGCTGACTATCCTCGGCCTTATCTATCAGCGTTTCCCAGCTTTTCGCCACTTGCGCCATATCCATGGCCAAACTCTCCGCATCCATGCCAACAGCGGCGGTGCGGATAACCCATCCAGCGGCGCCGTCCATGCCCTCTACATCGACAGCCTCTCCATGTTTTCCTTGCCGTGCGCCCTCGGCTGCATCGGCCAAACGTTGACGCTCGTCTTCGTCTTCAATACTGCGCGACACGGCGATTCGATTGCGGCACGGGGCCAGCACAACAGCACGCCCCGGCAGGGTCACATCGGCGGTAATTTGCGCGCCCTTATCGCCCTGCGGTGGCCGCACGACTTGCACCAGAACCGTATCACCCGCCTGTACGCAAGCCTCAATTGGGGTTTCGCGGTCAGCATTTGCCAGCAAAGCGCGCGCCTCACGCGCGCCCAAAAAGCCATCGCGATCAAGCCCAATATCAACAAAGGCGGCTTGTAAATGCGGCACCACACGGGCCACGTGACCAAGAAAAACCTGTCCAGTGATGCGCTGTTCTGGGTTGTCTTTGGCTTTGCTCAATGGATCAGCCGAGAGGCTTACCAACTGCCCATCCTGAACCTGCGCCACACGTAACAGGCCATTTTCCACACTCATAAAAACTTCATGGGTCATGTCACTTCGATCCTTTTGATTTTAATTTTGGACAGCCGTCACAGGCGTCTGATAGCCCAATCCTTTAAGGGCCGTTGAAACCTCATAAAGGGGTAAGCCTACAATGTTGCTATAAGAGCCGACAAGCCCCGTTATAAAAGCCGCTGCGTGGCCTTGAATGGCATAGCCACCAGCCTTGCCGCGCCATTCGCCGCCAGCGATATAGGCGCCAATTTCTTCAGCCGATAAAACTTTCATCTGAACCCGACTGGTGACGCATTTGCTGACCAAAGCCTGACCATGGCGCACGCAAAAGCCAGTGCGCACACGATGGCCGCGCCCCGACAATAGCTGCAAACAGGCGCGCGCTTCGTCCTCTGTCTCAGTTTTTGGCAAAATTCTACGACCCACACTAACCACGGTATCTGCTGCCAGAATAAACCCGTCATTGTCAAAAGAAGCTTGCGCGGCCAACGCTTTAGCATTCGCCAAACGCAAGGCAAGCGCAATTGGAGCCTCACGCGGCTCGGGTGTTTCATCAATATCTGTAGAAATCACCACATCTGGGGTGATGCCAATTTGCTCCAGCAGGGCCAAACGTCTTGGGCTGGCACTGGCTAAGCATAATCGACTATTTGTAGCGATAGGTAATACGTCCTTTGGTAAGGTCATAAGGGGTCATTTCCACCAAAACCTTGTCGCCGGCCAAGACGCGAATACGGTTCTTACGCATTTTACCAGCCGTATGTGCAATCACCTCGTGGTCGTTTTCTAACTTCACACGAAACGTCGCATTCGGCAGCAATTCAACAACCGTTGCGTTAAATTCTAATAATTCTTCTTTAGCCATAAGCCTCTCTCATTAACTTGGCCGGAGAATGACCAGAAACCGCTTAAAAATCAACTGTTATTTCAGACTAGCCGCGCATCTGCAAGACGCTGATCAAGGTGAACAAGCGGCGCGCCGTATCACTGTCCACGCTGGCTTGGCTTGCAAGCCGCGCTTGCAATATCTCCGCGCTTTCATTGTGCAAGGCACGGCGCGCTTGATCGATGGCTTCAATGCGTTCCGGCGTGGCGGTTCGAATGGCTTCGAAATAGCTCTCGCAAATCATAAAATAATCGCGAATATTGCGCCGCAATGGGGTCAGCGATAATTCAATTTTGGCTAATGGCACCCCATCTGTATCGCTCAAGGCAAACAAAATGCCACGGTCGGCGATGGATAGCGTCATCCGATATGGCCCTTCAGGCCCCTCAACCAAAGAAAAATGATTGCCTTCAATCAGATCAAATATCGCAACCCGACG
>CALEFA010000031.1 GCA_937876775.1 uncultured Rhodobiaceae bacterium
ATAAAGCGATAAAGCTGATAGGCGATATAAGGGAAGCAAATAAACAAGGCGGCAAACATCGCCAGTTTGATTTGCGTGAAGAAAAACTCATGCGGCGCCGTATATATAAGCTCCAAAGGGGCTGTTGGCCCTACCGCCTGCTCAAACGGCCATAATAAAAGCGCAAATATATCGCCAGCAAAAAACAAGCAGGCTGACAGAGTCGCAGCAAAAACCGCCAACACCCACAATAATCGGGTACGCAATTCAATCAGATGGTCAAGCAACGGCGCTTCGCTGGCACCCAATGGGTCTGTGTCAGCCATTATTGTCTTTCTCACTGGTGGTGTCGAATAAATCTGGCACCCCAATATCCACTTCTTGCAAAGACTTTTTTACTTTTTCAATGTCAACTTGATCGGCAAAACTGTGTGACACATCAGTTGAAATATCGCGCCCCATATCATCCATTTGGCCACGGAATTCCGCAGCAATGTGACGGAATTTACCAACATATTGTCCGAGTGTTCGCAACAGGCTAGGTAATTCGCGCGGCCCCACGACCAGCAAAATAAGGACACCCAAAACGAGCATTTCTGTCCAGCCAATATCAAACAAAATCGGCTCCGCTATTTTTTATCTGAGTCAGCCTCAGAGGCCTCGCCGTCGATCGTCGGGCCAGTGGTATCATCGACCGATGGCGTGTCGACACCCTCTTTCAGTCCGCGACGAAAACTTGTAATGCCGGAAGCGACATCGCCCATCAGCGAAGAAATGCGGCCGCGGCCGAACAATAGAACCAGCAAAACTGCGACAACTAAAATTTGAACCCAACTAATGCCCATTTATCCGTTTCCTTATTTTCATACCTTGAATAGCATGAGATGGCGCGCGGATACATAGAATTTATGCGCCCCGACCTGCGGCGCATGTGCTTGACGCAGGCGGGCGTGCCAGCCGTGAACCTCAGCGCCACTCAAGTCAGCCAGCCATTCGGATCCAAAAGCACGGACATGATTAAGTTCTGCCGTGAAACTCAGACCGGCCTCTTTTCCCCTGTCTAAACTCAAGCTCTCCGGTCGCAAGCCGATTTGATAATTGCCATCAGCTGCCTCAACGACACAATTGCCCAATCCGCAGATTAAAACCCCTGCTTCAACCTGACCTTGTAGCGTATTCACAGGCCCAAACATGGTCGCAACGTCATATTGTGCAGGCTGGAAATATATTTCCTGCGGCGAAGCGATTTGCAGCAAGTTGCCCTTATTGAGCACAGCAATGCGATCCGACATGCGCAGCGCATCGGCCGCGTCATGTGTCACAATCAGTCCAGCCGCTTTTGATTGTTTGAGCAAATGGAGTGTCAAATCACGCATTTGGTCGCGCAATTGCGGATCAAGGTTGGAAAACGGCTCATCCATTAGAACCAAACGCGGGCTCGGTGCCAAAGCCCGCGCCAAAGCTGCTCGTTGCTGTTCGCCTCCCGATAAAGTGTCTGGAAACTTATCTTCAAAACCAGCTAAATCGACTTGTTCAAGCAACATCGATACGCGGGCGCGTTTTTCACTATCGTCGAGATGGCGAATGCCAAAACTAACGTTATCGGCGATCGATAAATGCGGAAATAAGGCGAAATCCTGAAACAAAAAGCCAATCCCACGGGTTTCAGGTGGCTGCGCCATTTGTTTGTTGGCCACGCATTGCCCAGCCATCCAAATCTCGCCACCACTCAAAGTTTCCATGCCACCAGCCAGTCGAAGGCTGGTTGTTTTACCACAGCCTGAGGGGCCTAAAAGGCAAACAATCTCAGTTGGTTGAACGTCAAAACTAACCTGATTGACAACCTGCTCGCTACCGAATTGGCAGGAAACATCGACAAAACGAAGTGCCGCGTCGCTCAATGGCCTGTTTCCTTTTCTGCCACTGGCGCCTCATCCATATCTGGCAAATCCATTTCTAACGGTTCCAAACCATCATCACCGTCGGTCAAGGGGTCTTCATTCGGGTCATTATCTGGATCAGGTTCCGGCACAGCAAAGCCCGGCGGTAAACGCCCATCCAACAGGCCGGCGGCCTTTAACTCGTCTAAACCCGGCAAATCCTGCAACCGCTCAAGCCCGAAATAAGACAGGAAAGTATCGGACGTTCCATAAGTCACCGGACGCCCCGGCACTTTACGGCGCCCGCGAATTTTCACCCATTCACTTTCCAGTAAGACATCCAGCGTCCCTTTAGACACGGAAACGCCGCGAATATCTTCAATTTCGGCTCGTGTCACCGGCTGGTGATAGGCGATGATCGCCATGGTTTCTAAAGCAGCGCGTGACAAACGACGTTGCTGCACAACATGTTTTTGAAGCACATGAGCGAGATCAGCGGCACTGCGGAAAGCAAATTTATTGCCAATCCGCTGCAAATTAAACCCAGCCCCTTCATATTTAACCCGCACCGCTTCGACGATCGCCGTCGTATCGACATCAGCTGGCAGCTTATCGGCGATATTAGCCAAATCCAGCGGCTCCTCAGCTGCAAACAATACGGCCTCTACAATCCGCACATGTTCGGCGTCAATTTCAATTACGTCATCAGTCATAGGGTGACACTCACTCTGCTTGCTCGACAGTGGCTTTTGGCCGCGCGCGGCGGATCAAAACATCGTCAAAATTTTTGCTTTGCTGAACTTCAAGGCGTCCGTCACGGACATATTCCAAAACAGCGCTAAACGAACTGGCAATTGTGGTTCGTCGTTTTTGCCGATCGCGCACATCGCCGGCCACTAAACCATCCAAAACTTCCCAATTGTCGAGCTTGCCAAAAAGCCGCTCGAGCCGCATGCGGGCGCGGTCAATGCTCATTACATCAAGCTTCGGCGGGGTCCACTCTTGATAATAATTACGCAGCCTTTGCGTCGAATAAGCGGCCAGAACTTCATAAAGGCTAGCCTCATACTTGCTGGCCCGTTTAATGCGAATACCCTCAGGCATACCGTGAACGAAAAAATCACGCCCCAGCAAGTCGCGAGCCATCAATTGAGCCGCTCGCTCGCGCATGGCATCCAAGACCTGCAAACGATAGACCAAGCGCGCCGCCAATTCCTCAGCACTGACCTCTTCGCCATCATCTTGCTTCGGCAATAGCAAGCGCGACTTCAAATAGGCGAGCCAAGAGGCCATCACCAAGTAATCAGCCGCCACTTCAATTTTCAAATCCTGCGCTTGGCGCACAAAATCGAGATATTGTTCGGCCAGTTGTAAAATTGAAATTTGCTTGAGATCAACTTTTTGGGTGCGCGCCAACGACAAAAGAATATCTAGCGGGCCTTCATAACCCTCAAGGTTAAGCGGCAAGCCGTCACCGGTAATTTGCTGATAGGCAACGCCTTCGTCAAAATCAACCGGTTCGGCAGAATCACTTTGGTTCTCTTCCATGACCATTTATACCGCGTTCCGAGCATCAGGGAAAATATCGCCGATAAGTTCTCCCCAGTCTTGTTTCGCCTCAGCCCGCTCCACCGCACTAAGAACGGTCGGTTGCGTCGCGAGTAAAGCG
Source organism: uncultured Rhodobiaceae bacterium (assembly GCA_937876775.1). Taxonomy (GTDB): domain Bacteria; phylum Pseudomonadota; class Alphaproteobacteria; order RS24; family RS24; genus JAHEGN01. The sequence goes on from CALEFA010000031.1 coordinate 3,529, forward strand.
TCAACATGCGCCATGCGCTGCACTGTCTCTGCCGATGGGGAATCTGGCAAGGCCTCGGCAACCGCCTGCATTTCTGTCATATCGCCGTTGCAATGCAGAACCAAATCACAGCCAGCCTCAAAGCATTGACTGGCCCGCGTGGTAAAATCACCATCAAGCGCGTGCATACTCACATCATCGCTCATCAAAAGCCCTGAAAAGCCAATTTCCTGCCGAATAATGCGCTGAATAACGACTGGTGAAAAAGTCGATACATTATCGGCATCAATATCAGTGAACAGTAAGTGGCCGGTCATGCCCAAGGGCAGATCATTGAAGGCTTTGAAAACCACAAAATCTGTCGCTTGCAAGACATCAGCCGATGTGTCGACCACGGGCAATTCGACATGGCTATCAACGGTTGCGCGCCCATGGCCAGGTAAATGCTTGGCAAGGCTCAGGACACCCGCCTTTTGCTGACCATCGACGAAAGCCCGTGCCAAGGCATTAATGCTTTCGACATCGGCACCAAAAGCTCGATCAGCAATAATTTCAGACATATTTGGCAAGCCCAAGTCGAGGCATGGCGCACAATTAATTGTTATTCCCGCATCGTGCAAATCTGCGGCCAGCAAATATCCTCCGAGAAATGCGGCGCGGCAGGCTTTTTCTGGCGCGGTCTCATAGAGCTGACGATAAACACCAGCCGCCGGATAAGCCCGCACCAAAGGAGGCCGCAGACGAGCCACCCGCCCCCCTTCTTGATCAATCAAAATCGGCAAATGCGGGTTGCAAGATGCAGCACGGAGTTTATCAGTCAGCGCCCGCACTTGTTCCATAGAGTCGATATTGCGGGCGAATAAAATGACCCCCCAAGGGCGAACATCCTCGAACCAGGCCAACTCTTCCGTCGTTATATCGTGCGATTGGAAACCGAAAATAACCGGCGAGGGATTACGGTTGTTTTTTGACAAGACAGTCCTGACCGCGCTCTTTGAGATTGATGCAGAAATTATTGGCGGCCATACGATGCGGGAAACCCGGCACGTTCACGCGATAGAAAATACCGCTCTCGCCTAAATCAATGCGTAAAATCAGTGGGTCTCGGCGTCCTAAAAGCGCATCATGTTTGGCTTGGAGCTTACTGTATGTGCCCCGCGCTAAAGCACGACTTCGTGTCGCCGCCAGCTGAACCATATAATCTTGCCGCCCGCTTGGCTTTGCGGCGGTGTCGACTTCGGCTGGTTTAGTGGGCTTCGCTTCAGCCACTTCAGCTGTTGCGACAGGATCTTTTGCCAACACTGTAGCTGGCGGTAGCCCTTCAGCTTGCTGTTTAATTTCAGCCATTGTTTCAGATTGGGCAATCAAACTCTCTATTGCGCCATTGGCGTTATCAGCAGGCCCCTCTAGAACTTCATTTTCGCCGCCTTCGCCCTTCATCACGCCATAGATATTAAGGTCATTGGTGGATTTTTGTTCAGCCTCAGGCAGTTCACTTGCAGGCACTTTGGTCGGCGCTGGATCAGCGGCAATCATCGGTGGTAAATCGCGCTGCCCAACTTCTAGACCTCTTTGGTAGCCAAGGTAATAGCCGCCTGCGAGCACCCCGCCGATCACGATAAAGCCAAGTAAAAGAACCCAAATCGACGGGAGATCAGAGGCACTGCGCGTGACAATCGTTCCATCTGACGGCGGGCGACCAATCTGCAAATCAACGTCGTTATCTAAAAAGCCCTGATCATATTCTGAGCCGGTTTCGGGTGGGTTTTGTGTCATGTTATCTCCAAGCGAATCCCTGAAGTTTTAGTCTAGCGCATTTCCTCTTCCGGTTCCACGCCAATGACGTCCAGCCCGCAAGCTAAGGTAACGGCTGTCGCGCGCAAAAGTGCCAGTCGTGCGAGGCTGCCTGAGATGTCATCCTCTTGGATAAACCTCAAATGCGTCTGTTCTTTGCCAAGGTTCCATAAAGCGTGGAATTGCGCCGCTAAATCCTGCAAATAGAAGGCCACCCTATGCGGTTCACGCGCTTCGGCAGCCGACGCCAAAAGTCGAGGGTAATTCGCCAGATTACGGATCAAACCAAGTTCCGCCGGATCTTGCAAACAAGACATATCAATGGCCGATAAAGCGGCATCGGTAAGCTGTTCCTCATCCACTCCAGCTTGCCCGGCATTACGCAAAACAGAGCAAATTCTTGCATGAGCATACTGTACGTAAAACACTGGATTTTCACGACTTTTTTGTTTCACCAAATCAAAGTCAAAGTCTAGGGGCGCATCGTTTTTGCGGGTCAACATCATGAAGCGGACGACGTCTTTGCCGACTTCATCAACAACTTCGCGCAGGGTTACAAAATCACCAGAACGTTTCGACATTTTGACTGGCTCGCCGCCACGTTGCAATTTAACCATATTGCACACTTTGACTTCAAGACGACCCTGCCCAGCGGTAATCGCTGTAACGGCCGACTGCATGCGCTTGATATAGCCAATGTGGTCAGCCCCCCAGACGTCAATCATTTGCTGATAGCCGCGATTGAATTTATTGAAATGGCAGGCAATATCAGGAGCGAAATAAGTCCAAGCCCCATCGGATTTACGCAAGGCACGGTCGCTGTCATCACCAAATTCGGATGATTTGAACAACCATTGAGGTGAGGCTTCCCAATCGGCCGGCGGTTCTTTGCCTTTTGGCGGTTCCAGAACCCCGTGATAAACCAAGCCAGCCTGCTGTAAAGTGTCAAACGCTTCCTCGACCGAGCCGTCATCATGCAAGCTTTGCTCCGATAGGAAAAACTTATGCTCAATGCCCAAGGCGGCTAAATCAGCTCGTATCATGTCCATCATCATCGGCAGCGCCAGCGCCTTAGCGGTTTGCACTTGCGTCGCCTCGTCTTGGCTTAATAAATCAGCGCCAAACTGCGCCGCTAATGCGTCACCAACAGGTATCAGATAATCACCGGGATATAGCCCAGCCGGTATCTCGCCAATGTCTTCGCCCAAGGCCTCACGCATCCGTAGCAAAGCCGATTGTGCCAAAACATCAACCTGGGAACCCGCGTCATTAATGTAATATTCGCGCAAGACTCGGTAACCGGTTTTTTCAAGTAGGCGCGCCAAAGCGTCGCCAAATACGGCGCCACGTGCGTGACCAACATGCATTGGGCCCGTTGGATTGGCCGACACATACTCAACATTGATTGGTATGTTTTGGTAGCGCTCGCTGCTGCCATAGCTAAGTCCGCTGTGCAGAATTTCCGGCACCAAAGCGACCCAAAAGGAAGCGGCCAATGACAAATTCACGAAACCCGGGCCAGCGATTTCGGCGCTTTCGATATGTTTCAAAGCGGTCAATTTTTCCACTAAAATAGCAGCCAAATCACGCGGATTCATGGCGGCGGGCTTAGCCAGCACCATGGCGGCATTAATTGCCATGTCGCCATGCGAGGCGTCACGCGGTGGTTCGACACTGACGCGAGAAAAATCTAGCCCCTCAGGCAAGGTTCCTGCCGTGGTCAGGTCAGTTAAAATGGCGATTAGATCGCTTTCGATACGAGCAAACAAATTCATCAGCAGTGTTTACGCCATTGTGTCTGAAATGTCGAACAATCGCCGATGTTCTTCCATCGCAAATCGATCGGTCATGCCAGCAATATAATCACAAATAATCCGCGCCCGCCCGGTTTCATCACGACCTTGGGCTTGGCGGCGCCATTCTTCCGGCAGAACTTCCGGCTCATCGAACATCAGGTCAAATAAATCACGCATCACCCGTCGAGCTTTGCTCATCGAACCATTGACCGTATGATGGCGGTACACTTGCTGAAACAGAAACTCTTTAATGACGGCGTGCTTCTCAGCCAGTTCAGGCGAAAAATGCGCCATCGCTTGTTTCGCTTGGCGCACGTCATCGGCGGTTTCAATATTCTGCGCGGCAATATTGTGATGCGTCTGGCTGACCAAATCGCCGATCATCACGGAAATCATTTCACGCACCAATTCATGGCGCTGCATTTTGGCACTCAACAGCCCATGCTTCTTTTCAATCTGACGCAAAATATCACCGGTCAATGGCAAGTCGCGCAAATCATCCAGATTGATCAAGCCCGCCCTCAGTCCATCGTCAATATCATGATTATTATAGGCGATATCATCCGACAGGGCGGCAATCTGAGCCTCCAGTGACGGCCATGTATCAAGCTGTAAATCTTGCTCCTGCGCATGTTCTTGAATGGCGAAAGGCAAAAACTCAAGGCCGCGCGATGGCGTCAGCAGGGGGCCATTATGTTTGACCAAACCTTCCAGCGACTCCCATGTCAAATTCAACCCGTCAAAATGGATATAACGTTTTTCTAAACGGGTAACGATGCGCAGAGTCTGGGAATTGTGATCAAAGCCCCCATAGGGTTGCATGGCGGCGTCCAATGCTTCTTCACCAGCATGGCCAAATGGCGTGTGACCAAGATCATGGGCCAAGGAGAACGTCTCAATTAAATCTTCATCCAAGCCCATTTCGCGGGCAATCGATCGTCCGATTTGTGCGACCTCTAATGAGTGGGTCAAGCGCGTTCGGTAATAATCTCCAACATGCGCCACAAAAACCTGCGTTTTGTGTTTTAGACGACGAAAAGCACCGGCGTGCAGAATACGATCACGGTCTCGCTGAAATGCCGAGCGCGTCTTACTTTCTGCTTCGTTGTGTAGGCGTCCGCGGGATTGCGAAGCGAGGCAAGCAAATGTGGAAACTGTCGTGCGTGTCATAAACGCGTCCTTAACCGTGGGTTCTTCTCACTCTTAAATTGCTTTGTTGCTTATGGCAAAGATTTCCGTCGTTTAATAGTGGTGTAGATAATGCGGCCACCACTTGTTTTTACCATCAACTCAACCTATCTTCTGCACATGACACAACAGCCAAGCCAGTTTGCCATTACCGATTCTGCCGCCACCCAAATAGCCAAAATTTTGGCCACAGAGGCGCCGGGCAGTTGCTTGCGCGTTGCCGTTCAAGGCGGTGGCTGTTCTGGGTTTTCTTATATTTTCTCAATCGACGACACACAGACCTCTGACGATCTGGCGTTTGCCCGCGACGGTATCACCGTGCTGATTGACGATATGTCGATACAATATATGCAAGGGGCTGAAATTGATTGGGTGGATGACCTTATCGGCGCCGCTTTCCAAATCAAAAACCCCAACGCAACCGCCTCATGTGGCTGCGGCACCTCATTCGACGTATAAATAATCATGAAAATCGTCAGTTGGAATGTCAATTCAGTCAAAGCCCGCCTGCCTAACCTTCTAGCCTATTTGGAAGAAGCCAAGCCGGATGTTGTCTGTTTGCAGGAATTAAAATGTGTCGACGAAGCGTTTCCGCGCATGGAAGTTGAGGCGCTTGGCTATAATGTAGAGACGCATGGGCAAAAAACCTATAACGGCGTCGCCCTTCTCTCAAAATCACCGCTTGAAGATGTCACCCGTGGCTTACCGAATTTTGAAGACGAGCAATCACGTTATATTGAAGCCGTCGTTAGCACAGAAAAAGGCGCCGTCCGCATTGCCTCGCTGTATTTGCCTAATGGCAACCCAACCGAGGGGGGCAATGGCCCGAAATACAGCTATAAGCTGGCGTGGATGGCCGCTCTAGAAGCTCATGCGCGTAACCTAATGGCGCATGAAGAGGCGGTCGTTCTTGCTGGCGATTATAATGTTATTCCGACAGACGCTGATGTCCATGATCCGGCGGCTTGGGAAGGTGATGCGCTATTCAGACCCGAGACCCATGCAGCATTCCGTCGTTTACTGCATCTGGGTCTCACTGAAGCCGTCGCCAATCTCACAGTGACCGATGAGAACACCTATACATTCTGGGACTATCAAGCTGGCGCTTGGGCGAAGAATAATGGCATTCGTATCGACCACCATTTGTTGACGCCATTGGCGGCTGACTGCCTGACCGGCTTTGGCATTGACAAACACACCCGCGACTGGGAACGCCCTTCCGACCACGTGCCGGTATGGATTAGCCTCGACGCATAAAGCCCGCCTGTTTTCACAAGCGGGCTCTCATGTTGGTTAATCGGCAGGCCTAAATATCAGCGTATTGCTTTTTCTCTTTAGCGCCGCCTGGGTGTGTAACCGCACCTTTTGACGCCGGCCCAACAGTTTGCATGTATTTCCATAAAGTGCCGGACGCGAAATCATTTTCACGTGCTTGCCATTTCGCTTTGCGTTCAGCCAAAACCGCCTCATCGACGAGAAGGTCAATTGTACCAGCTTCAGCATCAATCGAAATTTTATCGCCGTCTTCAATCAAGGCAATCGGGCCTCCTTCGGCAGCTTCTGGGCCCACGTGGCCAATACAGAACCCCCGCGTGGCTCCGGAAAAACGACCATCGGTAATCAAGGCAACCTTGTCGCCATTACCTTGGCCATAAATCGCAGATGTGGTGGAGAGCATTTCGCGCATACCGGGGCCACCTTTCGGGCCCTCATAGCGAATGACCAATACCTCGCCAGGCTTATATTGCTCACTGGCAACGGCGGCAAAGGCGTCTTCTTCACAATCAAAACAGCGCGCCGTACCTTCAAATTGAAGCACTTCCATACCGGCGACTTTAACAATTGCCCCATCAGGCGCTAGAGAACCTTTTAGGCCAACAACACCGCCAGTTGGCGAGATAGGGTTAGAAACCGGATAAATTACTTTTTGATCTGAATTAAACGTAATGTCCTTGAGGTTTTCCTCTAATGATTTGCCGGTCACAGTGAGGCAGTCACCATGCAAATAGCCACCGTCAAGCAATGTTCTTAACAACATTGGCACGCCACCAGCCTCATACATATCTTTGGCGACATAATTCCCGCCCGGTTTCAAATCGGCAATATACGGCGTCTTTTTGAAAATCTCGGCGACCTCCATTAGATCAAAATCAATGCCTGCCTCATGCGCCATAGCTGGCAAATGAAGTCCGCCATTGGTTGACCCGCCCGTAGCGGCAACCACAGTGGCAGCATTTTCAAGCGACTTACGGGTTACAATATCGCGCGGGCGAATATTGCGGGCAATCAAATCCATCACGGCGCGACCTGAGGCCTCCGCATAGGCGTCGCGACTAACATATGGGGCTGGTGCGCCGGCAGAATTCGGCAAGGCCAACCCAATGGCCTCAGAAACGCAAGCCATTGTATTGGCAGTAAACTGACCACCACAGGCGCCAGCACTTGGACAAGCTACACATTCCAAATCATGCAACTCGGAATCTGGCAGATTACCAGCCGCATGCTGACCGACCGCTTCAAACACGTCCATCACCGTGACGTCTTTACCCTTAAACTCGCCGGGCATAATCGACCCGCCATACATGAACACGCTCGGCACATTCAATCGCAGCATTGCCATCATCAATCCCGGCAATGACTTATCGCAACCTGCAAGTCCAACCATGGCATCATAGCAATGACCACGCATGGTCAGCTCGACACTATCAGCAATCACTTCGCGCGACACCAGGGATGACTTCATACCCTCATGCCCCATGGCGATACCATCGGTCACAGTGATGGTGCAAAACTCTCGCGGCGTGCCACTGGCAGCGCGCACACCGGCCTTGGCCGATTGCGCCTGTCGCATTAATGAAATATTGCACGGTGCCGCCTCGTTCCAGCACGACACCACGCCAACGAAGGGTTGGTTGATTTCTTCTTCCGTCATGCCCATGGCATAATAGTAAGATCGGTGCGGTGCGCGCTCAGGGCCTACAGATACATAGCGGCTTGGCAATTTGGACTTATCAAAACGGGTCATTCTTTTCTCCTCAAATCTGCACCCTATGTAACAAGAATTTGTCAGACTTGCGAGAGCAAATCAGGTAATCATGACGCATGGATTTTTATATTGAAACGGTAATGCTGTTTTTGGCTGGTTTGATTGGCGGAACAATGAATGCTTTGGCCGGTGGGGGTTCCGGTGTGACCTTCGCTGCTCTAATTTTTTCAGGCATGCCGCCAATTGTCGCCAATGCGACCAATACATTCGCCGCCACTTTCGGCTATATCACCGGCGCCGCTGGCTATCGCAAACATATTTATGACGTGCGTGCCGCCCTCGTGTGGCAATTGCCGGTCGTCTTCATCGGTGGGCTGATTGGCGGCTGGTTATTGTTGCAGACTGACGCCCACGTGTTTGAAGCCGCCGTGCCTTGGCTTCTATTATTCGCAACCTTGCTGTTCATGTTGAGCCATCAGTTGGAGCGGTTGGCTGCCCGTTTGGGTAAACGCAATGTCACGCTAATGGGCGGTTTGGCGCTGTTTGGAACCTGCGTTTATGGCGGCTATTTTAATGGTGGCTTTGGCATTCTCACCCTCGCCGCTTTGTCACTCGGCGGCTATACCGCTGTCCGCGCCATGAATGGCATTAAACTCGTCTTTGCTGCAGTGTCATCCATTGCCGCTTTAGTGCTGTTTTTCATGAGCGATAAAGTCGATATCACCGGTGGATTAGCGGTAATGGCGGGCATCGGAATTGGCAGCTATACAGCGGCACGATTGACCGATTACGTCTCAGATAAAAATGTTAAAAGGGCTAGTCTGACAGTTTGTATTGCAGTAACCGCCTACGCTTTTTGGCGCCACTTCATCTAGCCCAGACGAGCCAGAGCGTCAGACAATTTATCTCGACGCGCCTGCTCTTCTTCCAAACGCTTTTGATTCTCTGCAATCACTGACACCGGTGCTTTATCTAGGAACCCTTGATTGCCCAATTTCCCAGCAATCTTTTTAATCTCACCGTCGGCCTTGGCAATGTCTTTGGTCAGCCGCGCTTTTTCGGCCGCAACATCAATCACATCAGCCAAGGGCAGAGCAAAAATGGTTTCACCAAGAACCGTCTGAACAGCTCCCTCAGGCACACGATCGGCAAAGCTAATATCTGAAACCCGCGCCAAACGCATTAAGACGTTTTGCGTTTCATCAACCCGCACTTTGGTTTCGCTATTTGCGCCAACCAGCACTAAAGGAATACGGGCACCAGCAGGCACATTCATTTCGGCACGCACCGAGCGAATTTCGCTAATCGCACCAATCAGCCAGCCAATCTGAGCATCAGCCTCAGGGGTCATCAGGCTGGCATCAAAATTTGGCCACTTATCAAGCATCAGGTAATCTGCGCGCTGACCCGTCTTGCTCCATAATTCTTCGGTCACGAAGGGCATGAAGGGGTGCAACAAACGCAAAGCCTGATCAAAAGCCCATTTGGTCGCCGCCTGCACTTCCGCCTTGGCGTCTATATCGTCGCCTTGCAGCGCTGGCTTGGCCAATTCGACATACCAGTCGCAGAAATTATTCCAGATGAAATGATACACGCCATTTGCTGCATCATTAAACCGGTAGGCTTCCAATGCTTCTGTCACCGTATCTTGCGCCGCAATCGTTTGGTTTACCAACCACTGGGTCAGCGGTTGACTGGCTTGACTTGGGTCAAAGTCTGGCGCCGCAAAACAATCGTTCATTTCGCAAAAACGCGCCGCATTCCATAATTTGGTACCAAAATTTCGATAACCCTCGACGCGCGATTCTGATAGCCGAATATCGCGCCCCATGGCGGCCATAGACGACAGAGTAAACCGCAGCGCGTCGGCACCATAAGTGTCAATCAACTCCAGCGGGTCAACCACATTGCCCTTAGATTTAGACATTTTCGCGCCATGCTCATCGCGAACCAAAGCGTGGATATAAACGGTATGAAACGGCACTTCATCCATGAAATGCAAGCCACTCATCATCATCCGTGCGACCCAGAAGAAAATAATATCGAAAGCAGTAATCAGCACATCGGTTTTATAATGCCGCGCCAGCTCAGGGGTTTTTTCTGGCCAGCCCAAAGTTGAAAACGGCCACAATGCCGAAGAAAACCATGTGTCGAGCACGTCTTCATCGCGCGTTAACAGGGTTGGCTTGCCAAAATGAGCATCAGCTTTGGCTTGCGCCTCGGCCTCCGTTTCGGCAACAAAAATCTCGCCCTGAGGCCCATACCATGCCGGAATTTGGTGCCCCCACCACAATTGCCGCGAAATACACCATGGCTGAATGTTGTTCATCCATTCAAAATAGGTTTTCTCCCAATTGGCCGGTACGAATTTGGTTTGACCGCTTTTCACCGCTTCAATGGCTGGCTTAGCCATAGTCGCGGCATCGACATACCATTGGTCGGTCAACCAAGGTTCGATAATTTTATCGGACCGGTCACCAAATGGCACCATATGCGTATTGTCCTCAATCTTCTCGACGACGCCTAAAGCTTGCAATGCCGCAATAATTTTTTTGCGGGCATCGAAGCGATCCATACCCTGCCAATCGGCGCGATTTGGCATCTCGTCAAAAGCCGCATCCGATAAATCTAAGCAAGCGTGCTGATCAAGAATATTAATCGCCGCCAACCCAGCCCGTTTGCCCACTTCAAAATCGTTGAAATCATGCGCTGGCGTGATTTTCACCGCGCCTGATCCCTGCTCAGGGTCGGCGTAGCTATCAGCAATAATCGGCACCCGACGCCCCACTAAAGGCAGAATAACGAATTTGCCAATTAAATCCTGATAGCGTTCGTCGTCAGGGTGAACGGCAACACCGGTGTCACCGAGCATGGTTTCAGGTCGCGTGGTGGCGACCGTAATATGGCCACTGCCATCTTCCAGCGGATAATTGAAATGCCACATGTGGCTGTTCACTTCGCGCTGCACCACTTCAAGATCCGAAATCGCCGTTAACAAGCCCGGGTCCCAATTGACCAAACGTTTATCTTTGTAAATCAGTCCCTGCTCATGCAACGCCACAAATACTTTCAACACCGCCTGCGATAAGCCTTCATCCATGGTGAAACGCTCACGGCTCCAATCGCAGGAGGCGCCAAGACGGCGTAATTGTTGGGTGATGGTCGATCCGCTTTCGGCCTTCCAAGCCCAAACCCGCTCCAGAAAGGCTTCGCGGCCAATATCGCGGCGCGATTGATTGCCCTCCTCTGCTATTTGCCGCTCAACAACCATTTGCGTGGCAATACCAGCGTGATCGGTTCCCGGCTGCCACAATACATCGCGACCACGTAAACGTTGGAAGCGCACCAATACATCTTGCAATGTATTGTTCAGAGCGTGCCCCATATGCAGACTACCGGTCACATTGGGCGGCGGAATAACAATTGTGTAAGGCTCACCCTCACTATTGCGACCCGGCTTAAAACAGCCGTCTTCTTCCCAAGCCTGATAAAGCCGCGCCTCAAGCGAAGCGGGAACATAATTTTTTTCAAGTTGAGGTGAATCGGTCATCAAAAGTTCTCGGTTAGCGCCGACCGCTCAACTCGGCGTAAAGATTAGTCGTCAGGCGACAAGGCCTATTCGGTTTCACCGATATCTGCGGCATCAATACGTAACCGCTCAGACGTCAGACGGCCAATGCTGGCAAGCACACCATAGGCGGCCAAATTTTGTGAGGTCCCAGCGCGCACCAAACCAACGCGGGCGTCGAGCAAGTCTTGCTCGGCATCCAGAACATCGAGATTGGTTCTTGTGCCAAGCAGATTTTCTTGCCGCACACCCTCAAGTGCAATCTTCGAAGCTTTGATTTGCTGCTCGCGAGCGACAACGGCAGAAGTCGAAGCCTGATAATTATTCCACGCAACAATCACACCGCGCTCTACCGCATCAGAAGACGCATACACCTGATATTTTAAGGCATCTGAATAGCTTGAAGCTGCCGATATACCACTTAAGGCGCGCCCGCCACGAAAGAGCGGCACATTCAAAGTGGCCACCAATTCGGTCACTTCAGTCTCCACACCAATGGCAGCGAAACTTGGATCTTCGGTGCGCGTGTAAGACCCCGACAACGTGATCGACGGCAAAGCAGCACCAACAGCGCTATATGTATTCAAGCGTCCACTTGATGACATTTCTTTTGCCGCAATCAGCGACGGGTTTTCGCGGCGCGCCGTATTAATTGCGTCATCAAGATTACGCGGCAAACGAGGTAACTTACTGACGGTTTCAAGATCACCCGCTTCCACGCCGATCAGTTCACGATAAATCGCTTTGGCACCGCGCAGATTAGCTTGTGCGGTCAACAAAGCCGATTGCGCGCCCGCCAAAGCCGCTTCAGATTGGGCAATGTCGGTTCGTGTCACAACGCCAACTTCAAAACGGTCGCGCACGGCTTCCACTTGCTTGGTGAGAACATTGACGTTTTGCTGATTGAGGTCATAGACCGATTGGTTTTCCAAAACATTGAGGTAGGCTGTAATGGAGGACAACAAAATCTGTTGCTCGGTTTCGGTCAATTTAGCCCGTTCACTGCGCACTTCGGCGCGTTTGCTGCGGAAGGCGTTGATGTTTTTCCCGCTGGTAAACAAATCCTGCGTCACCATTACGCCATATGAATCAACATCACGGTCGCCAATATTATAGGTCGGGTTGACAGTGCCGGTTGCATAATTTTCCGCATCTGTGTTCGAGCGGCTTTCACGCGCAAACGCCGTTACCTGCGGCAACATATCGGCCATGGTAACGAATTGAGAGCTATAAATTGCTTGGAAGTTCGCCTTAGCCGCAGCCAAAGAAGCATTGCGCGCCAAAGCCTGCGACAGCGCCCCATTAAGTGTTTCTGAACTGGCTGATGTGGTCATGAGACCTGATGCCAGCATTAAAATCATTGCTTTCGTTTTCATTATGTCTCTATCCCGCCTGATTCTCGTTACCTACACAAGCGGCAAGCCGCTTGGCACAATTTAAAACTCAAAGCCCGCTTCAACGTCAAAGTCTGTCAAATGCGGTGCCGTCAAATCAAACGCTGAGCGTGATGAAAAACTGTCACCGATACGTTGATACACAACGGCTTTCGAACTGCCGCCAACCTTCTGCACACAGACCAATCGACCCGATGGAGCCAATTGTGCAAGTAAATCTTGTTCAATCTGAGCCACGCAGCCATTGATAAAGATCACATCAAAGGGCCCCTGCTTGGATTGGCATTCCTTTAAGCCGCCGGTCACCGCGACAGCATTATCGACACCCAATTCTTGCCAAACGGCACTGGCTTTTTCACTAAATGCTTCATTTTCTTCCAAGGCAATGACGGTGCTTGCAAGTCCGGCGAGCACCGCAGCTGAATAGCCAGTACCACCGGCAATATCCAACACCACATCGTTTTTGGATAGGGTCGCCAATTCAGCCAAACGAGCAAAAGCCAAGGGGGTTAGCATTTTGCGCGCGCCCTCTCCGGCACTGCACTCAAGCTCGACGTCAGCATAGGCAATGTCGCGACTGGCTGCGCCAATAAACGCTTCGCGCGGCAAATTGCTCATCAGCTTTGTAATGTGATAATCGCGCACCCTGCCCGGTTTAATCTGACCCTCGACCATATTAAAGCGCGCTTGCGCATATATGTCGTCGTCTAAAGTCGCCGATTTTGCCATTGGAGCCTCGCAGTTGCTTATTAGGCTTTCTATATACGGCGCGTCAGCGGTTTTGACAATCGTCAACATTGTTAACCGACGGCAAAAAACACAGTCGGTGAAAAACAAGTTGCACTCGCTTTACAGATATTTATAAACACACCACCAACTCAGTAATGTTTAGCGACATTCTGGCCACGTGGCGGAGTGGTGACGCAGCGGCCTGCAAAGCCGTGTACCCCGGTTCGATTCCGGGCGTGGCCTCCAAAGTTTCGCTTAGCGTTAGATTCATCTTGGCCTTTTTGCCAAGCTCTGATATACGCCTAGCATAGGTTTTCAGGCCTTTCGCCTGATCCCCGGTAGCTCAGTGGTAGAGCAAACGGCTGTTAACCGTTCGGTCGCTGGTTCGAGTCCGGCCCGGGGAGCCAGATACCCTCTGTTAGAGATGCTTATGCGTTTTCCAACAGAGGGTTTTTTTTGCCCTTTCTCGTTTGGTGCGCTTCGCGTTCAGCCATGTAAAGCATCTCTTCAACTGGATTAGGAGCAAACGGAACCTTGGAGAGTTTTATAAAAGCTCATCCTATCGGTTGAAGGCCGCTTCGATGCGCGCCCTAAATTCATCGGATATTCTCTCACCCGGCACTAAAACAGTTTCATCTGGAGCAACCGTATTGCCCTCTTGGTCAATCGCCGAAATGTCTGAAATGACCGCGCCGGTCTTGCTGTTGCAGGCCGACACAATGCCTCCCTGCGCCAAATGTTTTTCGCTCCACAACAATAGGGACAGCAGAACCGTCCACAAATCACGCCCCTTTCCGGTCAATTCATAAAAGGTTTTACGCTTATCCGCCTCGCTTCTGGTCCTTTTCAGAATGTTATTGGCCGTGAGCTGCGCCAAACGATTGGATAACACCGCGCGCGGCGCGCCAATATTGCGCCGAAAACCCTCAAATTGCGATGTGCCATACATGGCTTCGCGGATAATCAACAATGTCCAACCATCACCGATTTCTCTGAGTGCTTGAGCAATGGGGCATTCATGATGCGAAAATTTCGTGTTCAACATTTTACTTTACTTCTATAATTTTTTAATTCAATTATTGAACTTATCATGAATTCAAGCACACGCAAATCATTCTCTAAACGTGAGGAAGAAGCAGTAAAATGAACCAGAAACCAGTTTGTCTAATTCTCGGTGCCGGAGCAGGCATTGGCGGAAATGTTGGTAAGAAATTTGCAAAAGAAGGATACCACACTGTGCTGGCGCGGCGCAGCGATGAAGAAGGCCTCAATAAAATAGTCGACGACATCAAAAAGAATGGCGGCAGCGCTGTTGGTCGCTTGGTTAATGCCATTGAGGACAATGCCATTGAATACCTCATCGTGGATATTGAAAAGAATGAAGGGCCGATTGAAGTGGTGTTGTTCAATCTTGGCGCACAATTCGGCGATCGGACGTTGGAAGATACATCATTAAAGGTGTTTGAATTGGGCTGGCGATTGACCAGCCTCGCCCTATTCCGTCTGGCCAAAGTCATGACGCCGATTATGGAAGCCCGTGGTGGCGGTAAAATTTTGGTCACCTCAGCAACTTCAGCCATGCGCGGCAATGCCGGACAACACGCCCACGCCGCAGCGATTGGTGGTCGGCGCATGCTGTGCCAGACCTTGAACGCCGAATTATCCATTAAAGGCATACACATTTGCCACATCTACATTGACGCGCCCATTGAAGCGCCCGATACGCTGGGGCGCCTGCTCGGCGAAGAATTATATCAAAAGCTGCTTGATGAAAAATCAAACGGTAAAGACGGCATGGTGATACCGGAGAAAGTCGCTGAAACCTTCTATCACATTGCCCATCAGCACCGATCAGCATGGACGAGTGAAGTTGACATTCGGCCGTTTTCTGAGCAGCCTTGGTGGAATAATTAAGAGACAGGTTTTTACCCGTCATACGTTTATTATTAATCAGTAAAGGAGTGAGTCATGGAAAAAATTCTTGTTACGGGTGCGACCGGCTTTATCGGCCTACATTGTATCGCCCAATTATTGCAGCAGGGCTATAGCGTTACCGGCACTGTGCGCTCCCCTAGCCGTATTGATGAAGTCAAACAGGCTTTATCGGAACAGCAAATATCGACTGATAACCTCTCATTTGTAGAAGCAGATTTGACCAAAGACGATGGCTGGGATGAAGCTGTATCCGGCTGTGATTTCGTGATGCATGTCGCCTCGCCATTCATTATTGGTGTGCCGAAACATGAGGATGAACTGATTGTTCCCGCTGTCGAGGGAACAAGGCGGGTTATTGAGGCAGCCATTAAACAGGGCGTTAAAAAAAGTCGTGCTGACATCCAGTTGCGCCGCCATTACCGAAGCGCATAATGGACAAACCCATTTTACCGAGGCTGATTGGACAGACGCCTCCAGCGCCAAAACACCCGCCTATTACAAAAGTAAAACACTGGCTGAGCAAAAGGCTTGGGATCTCATTGGGGCGCAATCAACAACGAAATTGGCCGTCATCAATCCAGCCGGTGTTATCGGCCCAACTCTCACAGACGACATTGGGACGGCCAACGAGTTTATCCTGCAGATAATCGACGGCAAGGTCCCGGGTTGCCCGAAACTGCATATTGGTTTCGTTGATGTGCGCGATGTGGCAACCGCGCATATTCTCGCCATGCAAAAGTCGGAAGCCGATGGAGAACGTTTCATCATCAGTGAGCGCGAATATTGGTTTAAAGATTTCTCAGCCGTGTTGAAAGCGGCGGGCTATAAAAAAGCACCATCGCGGGAAATGCCGAATTGGTTGGTTAAAGTTTTCGGCCTTTTCGATCCGGCAACGCGGCAAATGGCGCAAATGGTCGGATCAGAAAAGTTCACCCCCTCAGATAAGGCCAGAAAAATATTAGGTTGGAATCCGCGTAACACTGATGAGGGCATTCGCGACACGGCCATTCAAATCGTCGAAAAAGGCATGGTCAAACTATAACGCAAAGACCGAGCGAGGCCACGGCTGCCGACATACGACTTTGTGTCATCAGTCGGCTTCGCCTTTAAGGGCGCACGACCTATATTCATGAGCGAGCTTAAGACTAAGTTTGAGGGAGTTGCCCGTGTCACAGCCGATTATTGTTTGGTTCCGTCAAGATTTGCGTCTTGATGATAATATGGCGGTCGCCGCCTGCGTTGAAGCCAACGCCCCAATGATTGCCCTGTTCATTGATGACCGCCAGCATGAGCGGCAAGCTGGCGCCGTTTCGCTTTGGTGGCGTGACCAATCTTTGCAAGCACTCGCCGATGAATTGCAGCGCCGCGGCAGCCAATTAATCTTGCGTGAAGGCGACGCCGCCAGCCAGTTAAATCAGCTTATTGACGAAACAAACCCCCAAGCCGTGTTTTGGAATCGCCAATATTACGCTGAAAGCATCGCCCGCGATACCGCGATTAAAGCGGATTTACAGGCTCGACAGATAAATGTCGAAAGTTTCAACTCAACATTACTTTTCGAGCCTTGGCAAATTCGTAGCAAAACCGCCAATACGCCATTCAAAGTCTTCACCCCATTTTGGAAAGCCTGCCAAACACATGGCATTGATACGCGCATTTGGGATGCGCCTATGCAATTTCTCGCCCCAAGTAAATGGCCGCAAAGTCTTGCTCTAACCAAGACCAACCTCCCCGAAGGTGCACACGCGCTCGACCAATGGCAACCTGGCGAAGCGGGAGCGCGAAAGACCCTTCACCGTTTTCTGAGTGAGAACATTCATGGCTATGCCGACGGACGTGATTTTCCGGCCAAACCGGCAACCTCTCGCCTAGCCCCACACTTACGCTGGGGAGAAATCAGTCCACGGCGGCTTTTTGCTGAAACCAGCGCTGCCCCCGTGTCAGATAATGATCAGAGGAAGTTTTTTGCCGAGATTGGTTGGCGCGAATTTTCCTATCAAACCTTGTTTCACAACCCAAATCTGAAAACCACTTGTTTGCAGCCCAAATTCGAGGCCTTTCCATGGCGCGAGGGTGCCGAGGCCGAGGATGATTTTGAGGCCTGGAAAAACGGCACCACTGGTTATCCGATTGTCGATGCAGGCATGCGCGAATTGCGACAAACCGGCTATATGCACAATCGAGTGCGGATGATTGCCGCCTCCTTCTTAATCAAACATTTGTTGATTGACTGGCGGCGTGGCGAAGCATGGTTTTGGGAACGTTTGGCCGATGCTGATCCGGCAAATAATACCGCCAGCTGGCAATGGGTGGCTGGTTGTGGGGCTGACGCCGCCCCCTATTTCCGGATTTTCAACCCGATCATTCAGGGACAAAAATTTGATCCAGAGGGACACTACACCAAACGCTATATACCCGAGCTCACTGGCTTATCTGGGAAAATGCTTTTCTCGCCATGGCTTGCCAAATCTGACCTTTTGGAGAACGCCAATGTTCAGTTGGGACAGTCCTATCCAAAGCCGATTGTTGAGCATGACTTTGCCCGCAATCGCGCCCTAGATATATTTAAAGCGCTGGCTTAGCCCAAGAATCTTCTTATAAATAAAACGAGATGTTATTTACGTTTGTCCGCGTCGGGAGTGTTGAGTGAAAATTGCGATAATTGGTAGCGGTATTTCTGGCAATGTCGCTAGCTACCTTCTTGCCCCACACCACGACATCACCGTCTATGAAAAACGCGACCGCACTGGCGGTCATAGCGCCACAAAATATGTCGATTACCACGGCGATGGTCAAAAAACCGCCGTTGATACTGGCTTCATTGTCTATAATGAACTGAACTATCCGGGCCTTACTGGCCTGTTTTCTGAGCTTGGCGTCGACACCACTGCCACAGATATGAGTTTCGCCTTTTCAGCAGATAATGGCGGCTTTGAATGGTCTGGCCAGACGCTGGCAACGGTATTTGCGCAAAAAAGTAATATTTTGAAACCAAAATTTTGGCGCATGCTGCGCGACATCTTTAAGTTTAACAAATATGCCGCCAGCGATTACGAAGCCGATAAGGTCGGTGATTTATCACTCGGCCAATGGCTGGCGCGCTACAGCGTTAGCGCGGTTTTCAAAGACCGCTATTTACTGCCAATGGGCGCCGCGATTTGGTCGACGCCGGTCGAGCAGATCTTGGATTTCCCAGCCGCAAATTTCCTGCAATTTTTCTACAATCATCGTCTTATTAACGCAGACCGCCCGCAATGGCGCACTGTTTTGGGCGGTAGTCAGCAATATGTCAACAAATTGACCCAACGTTTTGAAACGAACATTCGGCTCAATAGCCAAGTGACCCGTGTCGAACGCGCGGCAAATGGCGTGGCGGTTACGACTGCAGATGATCGGCAGGTCTATGATCAAGTAATTTTTGCCACTCATTCCGACCAAGCCCTAGCGGTTTTGCACGATGCCGATGAAACCGAGCACTCGGTTCTCTCCGGCGTTCGCTATCTCCCCAATCAAGTCTACTTACACCGCGACCGTCGCCTGATGCCGCGCCGCCAGAACACCTGGTCTGCGTGGAACTATATCACTGACACATCACCCAAATCTGAGGGATCAGCGCCGATTATGACGGTGAGTTATTGGATGAATCGGTTGCAGAACATTGACCCGTCAACACCGCTTTTTGTGACTTTGAACCCGCCCGTTCCGCCGGCCGAAGAGCTAACATTTGGCCACTATGAATATGATCACCCGCAGTATGACCACACCGCCCTTCAAGCGCAAAAGGACTTGCCAAAAATTCAAGGTAAGCGCGGTGTTTGGTTCTGCGGCGCTTGGACTGGCTATGGTTTCCATGAAGATGGACTGCAATCGGCTTTACGCGTGTGTCGGGGCATTGCGCAGCTGACGGAAAACAGCGAGATGGTTACCGATTTTCCCTTAATGGCGGCAGAATGACGTCATTAAACAACAATCACCTTTACTTCGGACAAGTACGACACGCTCGATACCAACCCAAGCCGCACCGTCTGAATTATAGAGTTTTCTCCGCGCTTTTTGATGTCGATGATATTGACGCTGGAACATTGGGACAAGAACTCCACTGGTTCTCACTTAATCGTTTCAATTTGTTCAGTTTTTATTTGAAAGACCATGGCGCCAAAGACACCTCCCCCTTACGCCCGTTCATCAATAAATTACTGGCTGAAAAGTCCCTGACATCCCCTGATAAAATTCTAATGATGTGCTATCCGCGTATTCTCGGCTATGCCTTCAACCCAATAACTGTTTACTACTGCCTTTATGGCGAGAACATAGGCGCCATGGTTTATGAGGTACGCAATACATTTGGCGAAGACCATATTTATGTTGCCTGCCTTAAAGAAAACAGCACGGAAACCGCCGGTTTACATAGTCGAGACAAGGTCTTTCACGTGTCACCATTTATTGGCATGACGGCGCAATATCACTTCTCAACCGCCGTTCCAGATGAAAAATTGCGGCTGGTGATCCGCGAAACCGAGCAGCAAGCCCCACTTTTAGTGGCAAGTTTTGTCGGACAGCGACAGCCGTTCACGGACGCGACCCTAGTGAAAGCTTTTTTCAAATACCCGCTGATGACTGTGAAAGTCATGCTGGCAATCCACTATGAAGCGGTAAAATTAATTTTCAAAGGTGTTGGCCTTGCCAAACGCCCCAAAAAACCGCAGAATCGCATCAGTTATTAGGAATAATAAAAAGGTGAGAGATGAGTGAGAAACCAATAGAAACCAATATGAAAGGCCTCTCCCCAGCCGCGCGGGTGATTTTTTTCATGCTCAACCGCCTGCGCCATGGCCAGTTATTGGTTACACTGCCCGATGGACGACAGTTTTCTTTTGGTCAAGCCGTCAAAGGCCAAGATGCGGCGCAGATGTTTGTCGAGAAAAAGGGGTTTTTCCGTCGGCTATTACGCAAAGGCAGTTTGGGGTTCGGTGAGGCCTATATGGACGGAGAGTGGCGCACACCTGACTTGGCCCTTTTACTTTCTGTCTTAAACAAAAATATGAGCCACCTGTCTCAAACTATTGATTCAAATAGATTTATCGCCTTTTTTAATCGTGTTCTTCACCTCTTAAAGCCGAATACGCGAGCTGGATCTAAAAAGAATATCCATGCCCATTACGACCTTGGCAATGCGTTTTATGAATTGTGGCTTGATCGAACAATGACCTACTCATCGGCCCGCTTTAGCAACCAGCAAATGAGTCTGACCGAGGCGCAAAACGAAAAGTACCGCAGTCTGGCGGAGAGCGCGAACATCGGGCCAAATGATCATGTGCTGGAAATTGGTTGCGGTTGGGGTGGTTTCGCAGAGTTTGCGGCCACCGAAATTGGCTGCAAAGTGACTGGCATCACGATTTCCAATGAGCAATTGACCTATGGGCAAGAGCGCATCGCCAAAGCAGGCTTAAACGACCGCGTCGAGTTAAAGTTTTGCGACTATCGCGATGTCACTGAAAAATACGACCGCATTGTTTCCATTGAGATGTTTGAGGCGGTTGGCGAAAGTTATTGGCCGAGCTATTTTTCGCAATTAAAAAATTGCCTCAAATCAGATGGAAAAATTGGCCTGCAAATCATAACCATTGCCAATGAACGGTTCCCAACCTATCGCAAAAGCGCTGATTTCATTCAGAGGTATATTTTTCCGGGTGGGATGCTGCCGTCCCCTGACAAGCTCTATCAACAATTTGATGAAGCCGGACTGAAATTGGATGCGCAATCGGACTTTGCGGCTGATTACGCCCGCACTTTGGCCGAATGGCGCCATAAATTCCTTGAAGTTTGGCCGACTGTCGAAACCCTCGGTTTTGATCAACGGTTTAAGAATATGTGGGAATATTACCTAGCCTATTGCGAGGCGGGTTTTGCTTCCAAGAGTATTGATGTCTCTCATTTCACGCTCAGCCATAAGGCCTAACGCTTCGTCAGCCCGACTAAGCGAACGTAAGCCCCTCGCGGCAGCATATTGATGGCCCGCAGAAAAAAGCTGAAACGCTTCGGGAATGATATGTGGGTTTTCCCCTTGGCCAGCCCTGCCACCATGCGTTTGGCGGCTTCTTCGGCGGAAATAATGAACGGCATGGGAAATGAATTAACATCGGTTGCTGGTGTTTTAACAAACCCTGGGGCAATCATCGACACGCCGACACCAGAGGCCGCCAGATCCATCGCCATCGACTCACCCAAATTAAACAAAGCCGCCTTGCTGGCGCCATAGGCAGCCGAGGTTGGCAGACCGCCATATCCGGCCACTGACGATACCAGTGCTAAACGGCCCTTCCCTCGCTCAACCATTAACGGCACCACTGGTGACATGGCATTTATTGTGCCGGTCAGATTAACCTCAAAAGTTCGATCAAAAATCGTTGCGTCAAATTCTGGCAGAGCGGTTGGCAAATAAATGCCAGCATTGAGCACCGCTAAAGCAATCGGCCCCAGCTCAGCTTCAATGGCCATGACAACATTGTGCATAGCCGCGCGGTCTGTGACATCGCCAACAAAAGCGTGAATGTGGGGGTGCTGCTGCGCAATCTCGTCAAGTGCCGTCTGTCGACGAGCTGAAATGGCCACTTGCCATCCTTGCTTTGCCATTTCGAGCGCCAAAGCCGCGCCAATACCGGAGGAAGCGCCGGTAATCCAAACACAACCATCATTTGGCTTCATCGCTTGAGGTCGAGTTTTAGCCATGGTTACGGTTGCTTCCAACTGGCAGGTGGCGGCAAATCAGAGAATTTCACGGGGCGAATGGCAATCGTTTCATTGCCCAAGCTGAACTCGGTGCGCACCCATTGACCAGCGGGCGTATACCAAATGTTTAAGGCCAAATCGCCAGTCAGTTGATAGTGAACAGCGTCAACAGTGCCGTCAGGGGTTGTCACAGTGTCGACCCCCAGATTGGCGATCTCGACGTTCAAAATGCGGCCATCTTGCGTGCTTAGTAAAGCATTTTGCCGGATGAAATTCGGGTTAAAATAGCTGGTTGTCAATATCGGCGCGCGAACCGGCAACTTGGCTTTCGTTGCTTTGCCTTGCAGCGCATCGCCCTCAAGGCGCAAATCGACAATTTCATCGTCGCCATTGTTATAAGTTTTGGAAACAATCGACTGCAAGGCCCCATCTTTCCAAACCTCTTGATTAGCATGGATATAGCGGAACAGCGTGATAAAGCCGAATTTCAAATCAATGCGAATATAGACATCAACGACCAGTTGATTGTTATCATCGCGACTGAAACTCAAAGTTTGAAAGCCAATACGTTTATCTTTACGGACAATCTCATAAGATAATTGATTGTTTTCCGGAATGCCGCCAAGCCAATCTTGTGAAATATCTGCAGAGCCGCTAGCGGCCACAGGCCGAAGCAAACATGCGGTCACAAACATAAGGGCTAAAAACTTAACCGGCAAAGAAATCTCGTGCGACATGGGCAATCGAACCGGCAAAACGCACGCCACCATCTGTTACCGCGAGGCAAATGCAATCTTCATCGCCTTGAGCACGCGGACGGTGTTTCACATCATGATCGGCAACCGCGACATCACCGCGCTGGAACAGCCGCTTGCCATCGCTAAAGGCGCCACGCAACACCAATGTCGCTTCCACACCATCATGGCTGTGACGCGGCGCGGCTTTACCTGGTTTGATTTTCAGGAGCTTAACTTTTTCCCCGCGATCACCGATCGGCAATGTCATTTGACGAACACCCGGATATGCAAAGCGCCATTTGCCATTTTCAATCGGCTGATTGAGAAATTGACGCAGAGGTAATGGTAAATCTTCATTGATTTCCTCAACCGGTTTTTCCTCGGCTGCGGCTGGCGCTTCGTCAAGCAAGCGCTGCAAATCTTCCAGCATCATCGGTGACACAGCGACCGGCTCTGCTTCATTTAGCAAAACGCCGTTCAAACTCTCAAGCTCTTCGAGGCGATGACGTGCATCGGACGACAAGGTAACGTAGCTAGCGACCAATACCGCCATGCCATGATTGAGGCTACCGGCGGCATATTGCTGCAATAGATTTTGTAAGCCTTCGCTTGAATTTTCACCCACGCCCAAAAAACACCCCTTAAATACGTCACTTGCTTGGTTATATGTTATATACGATATAGCTTATCGATTGGATTTGACCAGTCTAATTTTTGTTTTGCCTAAGGAGGCCTATTGTGAATTTTCACCATTCAATGATCGACGCCATTGGCAACACACCGCTGATTAAATTAAACAAAGCCTCCGAGGAAACCGGTTGCACAATTTTGGGCAAGGCTGAGTTTATGAACCCTGGGCAGTCGGTGAAAGACCGCGCGGCGCTGTTCATCATCCGCGACGCTGAACAAAAGGGCCTACTTAAGCCCGGTGGCACGATTGTTGAGGGCACAGCGGGCAATACAGGTATTGGTATTGCACTGGTCGCTAATGCGCTGGGCTATAAATCAGTAATTGTCATTCCTGAGACCCAAAGCCAGGAAAAGAAGGATATGCTTCGTCTTGCTGGTGCCGAGTTGATTGAAGTTCCTGCCGTGCCCTATCGCGACGACAATAATTACGTTAAATATTCTGGCCGTCTGGCAGCTGAACTGGCGGAAAAATCTGATAAAGGTGCCATTTGGGCGAATCAATTCGACAATATTGCCAACCGTCAGGCCCATATTGAAACCACTGGGCCCGAAATTTGGCGCCAGACCGACGGCAAAGTTGACGGCTTTACTTGCGCCATTGGCACGGGCGGCACATTGGCCGGCACGGGTCTCTATTTAAAGCAGCAAAATGCCAATATTCGCATAGCCGCCGCTGACCCCATGGGCGCAGCCATGTACCATTGGTACAAACATGGCGAATTAAAATCTGAAGGCACATCAATTACTGAAGGCATTGGGCAAGGCCGCGTGACAGCGAATTTACAAGACGCGCCGATTGATGACGCTTATCAAATTGCAGACGCCGAAGCGCTACCAATCGTTTTTGACCTACTGACTGAAGAAGGCCTGTGCCTTGGCGGATCAAGCGGCATTAACATTGCCGGTGCTAAGCGCATGGCCGCAGACCTCGGCCCTGGCCATACGATTGTGACAATTCTATGCGACTATGGCACGCGCTATCAGTCGAAATTGTTCAATCCAGAATTTTTACGGCAACAAGGTCTGCCTTGCCCAAGCTGGTTGTAATTTGGTGTCCATAAATGAGCCGTCACCCGACCACTGTTACGCATTTAGCAATGCATCCGCCGTTTGGTTTTTCGACTGAGCCAGTGGTTTGGCCATCTGGGCTGAGCTTTCTGGCGGTTGAAAACATCGCGCTAGATGATTACCGCCGACTTTACGACACGGTTGGCCGTGAGTGGCATTGGGTCAACCGCCGACACCTCACAGACCGCCAACTGGCCAGTTTAATCCACCATCCGTCGTGTCATGTAAGGGTTTTATATCGCGGCAATAAACCTATTGGCTTTGTTGAATTAAATGCCCGCAAATTTCCAGAAGTTGAAATTGTTTTTGTTGGTTTGGTCAGCGTTGAAATCGGGCTGGGACTGGGTCAACTCATGGTGCGCGCGGCACTGACGGAAATTGCCGCGCTAAAGGCTGAGCGGATTATCATTCAAACCTGCACGCTAGATCACCCCAGCGCCCTGCCACTATATCAGCGCCTTGGTTTTGTGGCCTATGATCGCAAACAAGTTGTGATTATTGATGATTAGCCAATTGCTGGCTCTATAGCACTTGGCTGAGGAATAGTTTTGTCCGCTCGTTTTGCGGGTTAGCGAAAAATGCCTCGGGATTATTTTGCTCAACAATCTCACCAGCATCCATGAAAATCACTCGATCGGCGACTTGTCGGGCAAATCCCATTTCATGGGTGACGCAAACCATTGTCATGCCTTCATCGCCCAACTCGACCATCACATCCAAAACTTCCTTGATCATTTCCGGATCTAGCGCCGAAGTTGGCTCATCGAACAACATGACTTTCGGATTCATGCAAAGCGCCCGGGCAATGGCAACGCGTTGCTGTTGGCCACCAGATAATTGTCCTGGATATTTATCCGCCTGATCAGGAATCCGTACCCGCTCAAGAAATTTACGAGCCACTGCCTCTGCCTCAGCCTTGGGCATCTGTAGCACCCACATCGGGGCCAGAGCGCAATTTTCGAGAACCGTCATATGCGGGAATAAATTAAACTGCTGAAAGACCATGCCAATATTCTTACGCACATCCTCAAGGCTTTTGGTGCCGTCGCCGATTTCTTCGCCATCGAACATGAGGGTTCCCTCTTGATGTTCTTCCAGCCGATTTATGCAACGAATAAGCGTCGACTTACCCGAGCCAGATGGCCCGCAAATGACGATTTTTTCGCCTTGCGCCACGTCCAAGTCAATGTCGCGCAAAACATGAAAATTGCCATACCATTTATTCAGCTGACGAATTTGAACGATTGGTTGAGCCATCGTATTTCCTAATCTCTATCCGTCGACAGACGGTTTTCCATAAATATTGAATAGCGTGACATTGCAAAACAAAACACCCAGAACACAAAGGCGGCGAAGACATAGCCGGTGATATGGGTTTCTGGCGTTGCCCAGCTGGCATCGGTAAAGTGAAATTGCACAATCCCCAGCAAATCAAACAGGCCAACAATCAGCACCAAGGTCGTGTCTTTAAACAGACCAATAAATGTATTCACAATGCCAGGAATCGTCATTTTCAGAGCCTGCGGCAGCACCACGAGGCCGGTGACACGCCAATAGCCTAGCCCAAGCGCCGCCGCCGCTTCATATTGGCCTTTTGGAATGGCTTGCAATCCGCCGCGAATGACTTCTGCCATATAGGCTGAGGAGAATAAGGCGACACCAATCAGGCACCGCATTAATTTGTCGAAATTGACCCCATCGGGCAAAAATAACGGCAGCATGACCGAGGCCATAAATAAGACGGTAATCAGTGGGACGCCTCGAAAAATCTCAATAAACCCAATGCACAGACTGCGCACAATCGACATTTCGGATCGCCGCCCAAGAGCCAATAAAATGCCCAATGGCAAGCTGGCGACAATGCCCGTAATGGCAACCACGAGGGTCACCAGTAACCCGCCCCAATCCGTGGTTTCAACAGCCACCAAACCAAAGGCGCCTCCGGTGAGCATAAGAAACGCGAAAATGGGAAACGGGCCGAGCATGAAGATAACATTGGCGCGCTTCCAGCCAATTTGTGGCACCAGTAAGGGAACCAGACCGACAAAACCAATCAGATAAACCAAATCAACGCGCCAGCGTTCGGCCTCTGGGTAACGGCCATAAATAAATTGCCCAAATTTTGCTTCGATAAAGGGCCAACACGCACCCTGCACCTCTTTCAGACAAGCGGTGCGGTCAGTGCCAGAGAAACTCGCGTCAATGATTGCCCAATGGAAAACCACATCAATGGTATAATACAAGGCCAAAGCAGCAATTATTGTGAGCAACACATCGCCGGGCGTGGCGAAAAGGTTTTGCCGCATCCAGCCCCATACGCCAACCACATGTGTGGGTGCCGGACGTGCTGGTTTTGGTTGCCATGTCGCGCTCATTAGTTTTGCCCTACCAGCGCAATCCGCGCATTATATCGATTCATTGCCCAAGACGTCAGCAAGCTTAAAAGCAAATACACCATCATAGTAATGAAAATAATTTCAATGGCTTGGCCAACTTGGGTCAATGTTGTGCCTGCAAATACGGATACAATATCCGGATAAGCGATGGCGACGGCCAATGATGAGTTCTTTGTCAGATTGAGATACTGGCTGGTCAGTGGCGGAATAATCACCCGCAAGGATTGGGGGATAACGACAAGGCTCAAAGCGCGATTATGCGACAGGCCGAGGGCAGCAGCGGCTTCTCTTTGCCCTTGATAGACCGACATAATGCCAGCCCGCACAATTTCCGCAATAAACGCCGCCGTATAAAGGCTCAAAGCCAGCAGAAGAGCGACAAACTCAGGTATCACCGACATTCCGCCACGGAAGTTAAATCCGCGCAGTGACGGTATATCGGCCGCAAACGGCAAACCGGCCACCGCGCCTGCCAGCAGCAAAACGGCCAAGCTCACGATACCCAAAGGCTTCCAAAAAGCGACTATTTGGCCGGTCGCCAGAAACAGTTTGCGGGCCCGGCGTCGCAAGCCAATTGCGGTGACGATAATGGCCAGTAAGGCCAAGCCATAGAAACCCGCCCCGTCCATAAAACTAACGGATGGAAGGGCGAAACCGCGATTGCTCAAAAACATCACATCGCCAATATTGATGGCCTGACGCGGCGACGGCAAATTGCGCAAAACCCCGAAGTACCAAAACATAATCTGCAAAAGCAGAGGTACATTGCGAAAAATTTCAATGTAGACCATGGCGATTTTGCTGATTAGCCAGTTACGCGACAAGCGCCCGACGCCAAGCAGAAAGCCCAGAACGGAAGCGAAGATAATGCCAAGAACCGAGACTAAAAGCGTGTTCAGCAGACCAATGATCAACACCTGTCGATAACTATCGTCTTCATCATAATCAATTAAAGTTTGGCTTATGCCAAAACCAGCCCGTTCGTTCAAAAACCCAAACCCAGAGGCAATATTTTGCCGGTCGAGGTTGTCCGCCACATTAGCGATGAGCCAACCAATTCCGGCCACCACCAAGGCTAGCGTCACAAGCTGCAATAGAGCGTCACGGCGGCTCACTAGAAAAGATAATTTAGAGATAGTGTTACCCTATGTGCTAGCGAATGGGCGGCGCATATTGCAGTCCGCCATCTTTCCAAAGTGCGTTGACGCCACGGGCAATCCCTAAAGGCGTGTCCTTGCCAACATTGCGCTCAAAAGTCTCGGCATAATTACCGACCGTACGGATAATATGATAGGCCCAATCATTGCTAATGCCCATATTGGCACCGAATGAACCATCAAGCCCCAAAAGCCGCTTTATAGATGGGTTGGTTGAGCTTTTCATTGTTTCGACATTGCTCGACGTCACACCCAATTCTTCTGCGTTCAACATAGCATTATGCGACCAGCGCACAATATCGCCCCACTGATTATCACCCTGACGCACCACCGGCCCTAACGGCTCTTTAGAAATGATTTGCGGCAAGACGACATGCGCCTTTGGATCGGTTAATTTCAAGCGTTGGGCATAAAGTGCTGATTGGTCGGTCGTGTAAGCATCGCAACGCCCCGTATTATAGGCCGATACGGCCTCATCGGCTTTTTCAAAAGCTACCATTTCATACTGCATATTATGGGTCCGGAAGTAATCAGCAGCATTCAATTCAGTAGTTGTGCCCAAATTGGTGCACAGGCTAGCGCCATCAAGTTCTTTCGTGCTGGTAATGCCCAATTCGGCACGCACCATAAACCCCTGCCCGTCATAATAATTCACGCCGGTAAAATCGACACCCAGTGCCGTATCGCGGTGCATTGACCAAGTTGTGTTGCGCGCCAGTAAATCAACCTCACCCGATTGCAGGGCGGTAAACCGCTCTTTGGCTGACAACGGGGTGAATTTTACCTTTTCATCCGTGCCAAACACAGCAGCGGCAACGGCGCGGCACAAATCAACATCGATACCATTCCAATTACCCTTATCATCTGGATTGGAAAATCCGGGAAGCCCTTGCGAAACACCGCATTTGACATACCCACGCTGCTGAACCACCTGCAACGTATCTTCGGCGGCGCGCACTGGCAGCAAGGTCAAAAGGGTGAGAGCCGCTGAGGCGGCAAAAATTTCTGCAAGCTTTTTCATAAGAGACCTCTTAAAGTGATACGCTATGGTAACATTTTTGCGCAGGAATGATACAAGTGAAAGAAGAAACTAAGATTATCTTGGCTGGCCGTCATCCGCAAGACCACGAAGGCGCTGTCAACACGCCAGTTTATCACGCCTCAACAATTCTATATCCATCACTTGCCGCACTGCGTGGTCGCGAACCAATGCGCTATACATATGGTCGACGCGGCACCCCAACCAGCAAAGCTTTAGAAGAGGCCATGTGCGACCTTGAAGGGGCCGACGGTTGCGTAATAACACCATCTGGTGCCAGTGCGGTGGCCGTCGCCATTTTAAGCGTTGCTAAAGCTGGCGATCATATTCTGATGGTCGATAGTGCGTATTATCCAACCCGCTCTTTTTGCGATAAAATGCTGGCAGGTTTGGGCATTGAAACCGAATATTATGACCCGTTACTGGGAGCCGACATCGCCTCTCTGTTTCGAGATAATACGTCGTTGGTTTTTATGGAAAGCCCCGGTTCGCAAACTTTTGAGGTGCAAGACGTACCGGCCATTTGCGCCGCGGCAAAATCGGCCAAGATAAAAACCGCCATTGATAACACATGGGCGTCTCCGCATTTTTTCAAACCGCTGGTGCATGGCGTTGATCTATCAATACAAGCGGCCACTAAATATATCGTGGGTCACGCCGACGCCCTGCTGGGAACGGTCTGCGCCAATAAAGCCTCGCATTCAGATCTTCGCCATATCCATGGGCTATTGGGTTTATGCGCTGGCCCCGATGACGTGTTTTTGGCCCTCCGAGGCCTGCGCACGCTATCGACCCGATTGAGACAGCACCAAGAAAGCGCAATCGCCATCGCCAAATGGCTGCAAACCTTTGATTTTGTGCGTCAGGTTTTCCATCCGGCTTTGCCAGAGGCGCAAGGGCATGACATTTGGCAGCGCGATTTCACCGGCGCGGCTGGGCTTTTTGCGTTCGAGGTTAATCCGTGCAGCGAACAGCAATTGGCCAATATGCTCGACCATATGTCGCTATTTGGCATGGGCTATAGCTGGGGTGGTTTTGAAAGCCTCATCGTGCCGGCAGAAATCACGCGCACGGCAACGGCTTTTGACAACAGCCGTCAATTGCTCCGGCTTAATATTGGCCTTGAGCACATTGACGACTTAAAAAATGATTTATATCAGGGGTTTATTCGCGCCGGCTATCTTAAGGCTTAAAGTCCACCGGGAATAAAATTCTCGGCCCGCGCCTCGCCTTCAGCCAATTCTTCCGCCGTCATCACTGCCACCAGCCCTTCCAAGGCTTTAGAAGCAAAGGGGAAGAATCCTTGATCGCGCGACAACACATAATATTTATATGCCTCAACGCGGTCTTGCTCGATGCCCTCACCGTTCTCCAGCATGGCAGCAATGTTAAACATGGCTGATGGCACACCAAGACGCGCCGCGCGCAAATAAAGTTCCGCTGCTTTTTCGCGATTCTCGGGCACGCCGGTTCCGTAATCATAATAGCCCGCCAGCTCAGCTAAGGCGCGCGCATCACCGTCATCCGCCGCCTGCATGAGATATTTGAGAGCCAATTTGACATCGCGCTCAACAATTTTGGCATCAAAATATTCAACAGCCAGCTGATAAGCGGCGCCGGAGTCACCTGCTGCTGCGGCTCTTTTCCAATGATCAAGCGCCTCGCTATAAAGGCCGCGCTGATACATTTCGCGCCCTTCGCGCTCGCTATAAGCTATGGCCGTTGAAGCAAAGCCGAAAATGACCAAGGTGAAAACGGCTGCCACCAGGCCAGCAAGCGGTCGACGGTTTAATATTACGGACATTGCTTGAACCTTATTCATTTTCACGCTCCTTGCACTTATGAGACGATTTCACAATTGCTATCATGATTTATTTAGCGTTAATTAATTCCCAAGTAAACACAAGCATTTTGGAGTTGCCTCGTGATCCTCGGCATTATTTGCAATCGTAAATCACATGAAATCGACACGCTGCAATCGGTTAACCACACTTATTTACGCGCCGTCGAAGCCTATATGGACGTCCAGCCCATGTTGATTCCGGCCACCACCAATGCCGAGCAGATGATTAACGCTGAATTAATCATCAGTCGCCTTGATGGTCTGCTGATTACTGGCAACCGAAGCAATTTGCATCCGTCGCACTATGGCGCGGACGAAACACCCGCCCATGCGCCATTTGACCGTCAACGTGACGCCGCCAGCCTTGCGCTGATTAAGGCGGCTCTGGAGCAAGACCTGCCGATGCTGGCTGTTTGTCGCGGGACGCAGGAACTGAATGTCGTGTGCGGCGGCAATTTGCATGCTGAACTGCACGACATGGATGGTCGTCTTGACCACCGCACGCCAGCCCTGCCCGACGCGGCTGACGACGACACGGCTGCCGCCACGATTTATGCCGCGCGTCATCGTGTCAGCTTTGCTGAAAATGGCTATTTTCAAAACCTTTTGAACACGGACAATGCCATGATTAATTCGCTTCATCGCCAAGCCATTGACCGGTTGGGCGACGATCTGTGCATTGAAGCAACGGCAGAGGATGGCACGATTGAGGCGGTTCGCCACACAAAACAGCGCTATTGCCTTGGCGTGCAGTGGCATCCGGAAATGCAAACTGGTGAGAATATTATTTCCGCCGCTTTGTTCGCCGATTTTAATCGCGCCATGAGACTTGCTCAACATTAACCATGGGAGCCGGCAAATATGTTGACCAATTTAACCATTGCAGCAGGCCCTAGCGCCTACGCACATATCCAGAAGAACGGTCTTTCCGCCGATGATATAGCGGCGATTTTCGGCGCTTCCGGTGCGGCTAAATGGTTAGCCATCACCGGGCTCGATAGTGCCGTTTTTGGCAGCTTTATGAAACAACGGCAAAAGCCGCAAGCCGTTGACCTATTCGGCACTTCGGTTGGCGCCTTCAAACTAGCAGCCGCTGCGCGCCAAGACCCAGCGCAATCTTTAGAGCAAATGGCCGATTTATATATTCATCAAAGCTATGACGGCGATGCTGGATTTGACAAAATCGACTCGGAGACCGACAAAATTCTGAACGCCATCACCGGTGCAGGCGACAAGCAGACCTTGCGTGGGGTTGAAGAAATCCTGACAAATCCAGCCTATCATTTACATATTGGTGCCGTGCGCTGCCATGGCTTGCTCAACCATCGCGATCGAAAGTGGCAAGCCTTAGCTTTGGTGCAAGCCGGCATGGGGTCGCTGATCAGCGCTAAGCATCTACGTGGGCTGGCCGAGCGCGTCGTCTTCTCAGATCCGCGAAGCCAACTGAACTTTGAGGCAAGAGACGGTTTTCCTGTCCGGCATACAAAATTGGATAACAGCAATTTTGCCGCCGCACTCAAAGCTTCTGGCTCTATTCCGGTTTACATGCCGCCTGTCGATATCCTCGCCGACGCTTCACATATTTACCATGATGGCGGCATGCTGGATTACCACCCTATTCCGGCCAATTTCTGGCCGCAACACGATGGCCTCATTCTCTATCCGCATTTTTACGATCACTTCAAAAACCGTTGGTTTGACAAATTCTATCCGTGGCGTCGTGCTTCCGCCGACCAGCTAGATAAGGTGGTGATGATTGCTCCCAACCGCGATTATGTCGCGCGCCTGCCGGACGGAAAAATTCCGTCGCGGCAGGATTTTGTGAAGTATGTGAAAAACGAACCGCTGCGGTTTGCAAAATGGCAAAACGTCGTGGCCCGCAGCTACGCACTTGGCGAAGAGTTCCTCGCAGTCTGCGCCTCAGGCGATATTGCCGCTCATGTTCGACCACTGTGAAAACATTTGAGTTAACAAATTGCCTTGAAACCGTCGGCAGCAGGTTGATTAGAATCCGTAAACCAAACCAACCCACTCATGTGGTCAGCTTTCTACTGATTGTTTTTAACCTTTCGGTGATCAAGGGAGGCTTGGAATATCACGCCAGCATTGACACCTGTCCTGACCAGCAAATACTTGTCTGGCTCCACAGCTTGTTCGCACAAGTCAGCACCGCCACACTTTTCGGCATATGGCTGTTGGTCAATTTCATTTTAATGCTGGGCGCGTGGCAACTGAGCAATTAAGCGAAAAACCTCTAGAAAATGGCGACCCCGGCAGGACTTGAACCTGCAACCTCAAGATTAGAAGTCTCGCGCTCTATCCAGTTGAGCTACGGGGCCGTTTGCCGTTGTCCAAAGTTCCCATGTTAAATGGGGCCCAGGTAACCAAGCGATCTACTTTGTCCGCTTCCGGAACGACAACATAAAAGGCTTTTGTCTTCGTGTCACCGATAAGAATTGTTTTTTGCAGTTAGGCAATAGCTCGTGAAGAAAACCAAGCAAATTAAAAGCTGTAAAGCCTATTCAGGATGCGAGTCATTGAAGTGCCCTCGCACTTAAACAGTTTCCATCGGTCAATTTTCCCAAGCGCGCCGCCTGCACAAATTCCATCGCGTCATTTATAGAATGGCTCAATGTATTCAAATGCGCTTTATCTTTATAAACGACCGAATGAACTGTAGAACCTGCATCACAGAGTTTTGACACCAATGCTTGCTGCATTCTAAGAGGGGTATCTTTATCCATCGCGCCAGACGCAATAAAAATCGGCACTTTCAGTCCTAATTCAGGGTATTGCATCAATTTAAAAGCCTTCTCCAATCCAGAGTTCGGCGACCTGATGAAGCTATTATTATAGGTGAGCTTCTCTTCAGAAATAATCTCCCGCATTTTTCGGTTACATATCGCACTTATTCGTTGAGCTACTGGGCGCGCTTTATCTGACAGATAATCATTCATCGAATTTTAACTGGCATTTGCCAATGAACTATGTTCGGTTTTTAAAGTTAATAACTTTAGAGATTTAAAGTTAACAACTTTAGAGGAGAAGATTATGACTGAAATGGAAATTTTTATGCTTCAAGCCCAAAGTGTCCAAGGTACAGGCATGTATCAAGTCGCGATGGCATTCAGTATCTGGGTGGCGTTCCGAATTGCATCGAATGTTGGACAAAATTACAGCGACAATATTCTCGCTAAAATCTCATCCACTATTTTTGGCCTCGGCACGTTGTTTTTCTTCAACATGACCTATGCTTTCTGGAACTTTAACATGGTTAGCACCGGTCATCGTCTGGCTGAGCTGAAAGCCTCTGGCGGAGACGTCTCGGCCTTGGCAACAGGATTTATTGCCGATTCAGGTGCCACAGCAACACCACCAGTATTCTCAGTGGTCCCAAGCGACCCTGTGTTTATTCTGATGTTGTTGGCAATCGCCTATATGATTTTGCGCCCGACCTGGGGCGCCAACAAGTAAACGCTCAAATCGAAAAGCACATGAAAAATGGTGCAGATTATAGAAAAGGGCGCGAAAGCGCCCTTTTTTTGTTTTGGATAAGTGACCACAATGAAATGACTTGTCTTACATTTGTCATGGAAAAGTGCTCCGCTTATTAAGTGAAGTAAGTTAATGGAGGAAGAAATGGATTTTGTAGAAGTAAATATGTTTTATGCCAACCTTGGGCAAGCTATGGGGCTCTACGTAATCAGCGCGGCGTTTTTGCTATGGCTCGGCCTGCGCGCAACCTCAGTTGTTGTCGAACGCGAAACCGATAATATTCTATACAAAGGTTTGGCTGTTATTCTCGGTATTGCCGTAAGTGCCAACTTTATTCTAGTTGGATCTCAGATGGCTCTGACCTTCCAAAATCACGCCTTTGCTTTGAAGCAGCTGGCGGCAAATGGGACAACCTCAACAACGGCCGAGGCTTTCATTGCAAGAATGGGTGTCGGTGACACAGTGCCGGAACTTTCCCTCACTGGAAATCCAGTGATGCTGGTTATCGGTCTTGTCGGCCTTGCATTTTGCATCCTGCCACTTTTTGTGAGCATGAAACCCAAACAAGCCTAAGCCTTTGCAAAATACGAATGCGCGACTTTCGGGTCGCGCATTTTTTTGGCTCAGGTAACCAAATAGAGAGTTTCTGCTTCAATTTAGGCGATCTAAGCGATCGCTGCTTGACGCGCCACCGCTCGCTAATGCGACCAAGGGCTGACGCGGTCGAATTTAAAATTATCACTATAGGATTTAATCGCTCTTTTCCGAGCGCGTGGTTGGTCAACGCGCGCTGCAATCCCTTTGCTAGCGGCATAGGCTTGGGCTGCCTCAAGCGTGTCAAATTTTAACCGCACTTGGGTGTTCGTCTCATCGGCACTATTCCAACCCGTCAGCGGATCTTTGCGACGCGGTTTGCTAGCCGCAAACTCAAGCACCCATTCTTTGGTCTTGGCCACGCCAGACGACATGGCAGTTTTTGACGGTTGATAGATGCGCGCACTCATATTGATTCCTTAGGGAAATAATTTATGTCCCTATATCGCTAAATTTAAGACTGATTTCAAGCCTTCAATAAACTGCCCTAACGAATGGCCAGCGGATTAATGATGGCCTGCACGGAGCCTTTCAACTTAGGCACGCCGAGGGTGAACATAAACTCTTTAACGCCATCAGCGATTAACTCCTCAGTTACCATATTCTCCAGAATATAAACGCCATATTTGGTCAATAATATTTGGTGCACAGGAAACGCCTGACTGGCGTCTTCGCTTGGCAGAACTTCTAGTGCCCAACTATCAGCCCCGACAGCGACGACACCGCGTTTGGCCAAATAATGCGCCCCGCTGACGCCCAGTCCCGGCTCAGCCGGTGATAATTCTGTTTTTCCCTCATTGGCTTTCATATAGCCCGAATGCAAAAGAACCACATCGCCCTTAGTAATACGAACGCCCTGCACTATCGCCGCTTTTTCAATATCTTCTTGCGTATATGCAGTGCCAACCGGCACTGGGTTTTTACCAAAATGCTTGGTCATA
Organism: uncultured Rhodobiaceae bacterium; assembly: GCA_937876775.1. Classification (GTDB taxonomy): domain Bacteria; phylum Pseudomonadota; class Alphaproteobacteria; order RS24; family RS24; genus JAHEGN01. The sequence goes on from CALEFA010000031.1 coordinate 39,587, forward strand.
TCCAACACCACGCCACGCGTCACAATACCCGGCAAAGCTTCAGTGCCGAAAATTTTCAGCCCATCCGGCGCCACCACATCTGCGGCTTTCCGGTTGTTATAGTAAGCATGGTCACGACCAATATGGCCCAGACCGTCAAGCTGAGAGCCAATACCAATAGACGTCAAAACCGTATCATCATTGCTGACAACTCTGTTGGAGCCAATCGACTCGCCTGAGCCATCGGCTAATTGGTGAACAATCATTTGATAGCGCCTTGGCCCATAGGCCGGAGTATCGCTGCCCGTTACCATGCCGAGCTGATAAACTTTGCCTTTGGTGACAAGTTTCGCCGCCTGCTGCGCCTTCTCGGCAGATAAGTGATTAAGTGCGCCCAAAGTGTCATCTTTGCCAAATTCTGAAACGAACCAATCATCGGCCTGCGCACTCGCCAAGCTCAGGCTGGCGGCTAAAAAAACTGACAATACATAATGCTTTTTCATAACTGTTCTCCCCTAGGCGATAACAGTAAACGCTTTTATGATGCTAGGTAAAGTGCTAGTTCCTAGGTAATTAGGTAGGCAATTATGCAAGTAAAATATTTTATTCAAGCAACTGTTTCGAAATTTTTCCTCAACAGTTACAAACTGGTTGGCCTGCGGGCTGGGTCATATTTGGGCAGCCTATTGGGCCGTGCCATTGGACGCATTGCACCAGAAGGCAAATTGGCGGCTCGCAATATTGCCCGTGCCTTGCCGCATTTAACCGCAGAGCAACAGCGCCAAGTCAACAAAGAGCTATGGTCCAATTTGGGGCGGCTGATGGGCGAATTTCCACATTTGAGACAGATTGACGTCGAAAGCGATAGCCGACTTTTATTCGAAGGCCTGGAACACATCCAAGCCGCGCAGAAAACCGGTAAGCCAATCATTATTTTGTCAGGGCATTTTGCCAACTGGGAAATGGTGATGATTGGGCTGGGTAAAATTCTTGGGCCGACGGGCGCACTTTATCGGGCCGCCAACAACCCTTATATGGAAGACTGGATTGTCAAACAGCGCAGCGCTTTCATGCCTGTTCAAATTCAAAAGAACTCAGCAGGTGCGCGCAAAATGATTGAGCTCATGAAGGCTGGCACACCCATTGCCGGTCTGGTCGATCAGCGCCTTAACACCGGTGACCCGATTAATTTTCTTGGCCGCGACACGCGAGCCCCGTCGGCTTTTGTGAAACTGGCGCGCCGCTTTGAAGCACCGATTGTGATGACGCGCATTGTTCGCCGCGACGACGGCCCCGACAAAACCCATTTCAAACAAATTTTCTACCCCGCCTTTTACACTCCCCAAACCGACAATATGCAGGCCGACATCGATACCACCATGCGGCGGGTCTATGATGTTTTTGAGGATTGGATTCAAGAGCGCCCAGCCGATTGGTTTTGGGCCCATAATCGCTGGGGCGACTAGTCTTTCGTCAGATAGTTTTCCCAATAAAGCCGGTTCTTGCGCCGTGCCAAACCTTTGCCGATAGCGTAACGTAGGAACACCATCAAACCTGTGCGCATCATGGCGTGCCGCGAAATGATTTGGGTGGCGGCACCATCGTCTCGCGCTTGCGGGGACGCCACAATGTGGCGAGCCAGCATATTGCCAAGGTTATAATCTTCAATAACCCGACGTCGCGCTTCAATAATCGCCGGCAGTCTCTTTTCATATTCATTATTGGCAATCGCCGCCTTAATGGTCGCCAGAGCCTCTTGGCTGTCGCGAATATCTATCTCAATGAAACTTTCTTCCGGAAAATATTCCGCCGCATTCGAACAACCGACGTAAAACGGCAGACAATAACCCAGAAAACTATCCGATAATTTCTCCGTCCAGTGATGCGGGCCAATGTGGTTTTCCACCGCAATGTGATAGCGATAATCGTCAAGCGCCTCGGCCTTGTGCTCCACGAATTGGTGGCCGCGGCCATACACATCCAACTGCTCGGATAGCCCCTCTTGAATCGCGGTAATAAAATCAAAACGACGCTTATGTAGCGTGTGTTTCTCTTGTTTGGCCGAAGCAAAAATGGAAATATCCCTAGTTTTTTTCGGCGCCGTTGGATGGGCGCGTATTTGGTCTATTCCGCCATAATACCAAACCCCCACCGGCGGCATGTCATGACGATTACGATGCGCCAAACTATCGGGCGCATGACTGGTCAACACCATGCCGTATTGATCTGTGTAATCTTGCCCATAAAATTTGACCGATGATGGCTCATAGGTAATCAGCACAGTGTTTTCGCGCCGGCAGGCTAAGTTCTCCACCCCCAGTGACAACCGCTCATCGCCGTTTGACGGCACGTCATCATAGACTACCAACCAATCATAATCATCGCATTGGCGATCAACAATAAACTCTACATTGGGAAACTGCTGCGGCAGTTCAGTGAGCTGAAAGCTGTGAATGCCGTTTTTTGAGATGATTTTGACGCGAATAGGCTTGCTCATAGCCTTAAATAACCTGAGCACAGGATAACACGCAAGGCTTAACTCTTAGCGCCGGGGCTCAACAAGTCGGTCAGTTGGGTCTGGTTCAAGCGAGTCCCAACAAAGGCCGGATTTCGTTGTGCTGAACGGCATCGGCGGCGTAATTGTATAGCTATAGCTATCGTCAGCGGCGATAACCAAATCACCTCTGCGCGGCTCTTGACCTTCAATGTCCAGTAACAGGCGATACCCTTTGCGGCTTTCTTCATTCAAGCGCTCAACGCTAAATTTCCCTTTAATCTTAATCCACGGATGATCATAGTTACGTTGCTCATAACTCGGGTGCGGAATACTAAGATAGCTAATCAAAAAATCGCCATTATCCTTTTTTAGAATAACGAAATCATAGAGCGACTGTCCGCTATCCCAATCAAATTCTCCGTCAGAACAATAGACGATTTTGTCTGGGCGAAACTCACCGGGGGCAGCCATGGCAGCAGGCGAAAACATTAGAGAAATAAGTGTGATAACGCGCAACATGGGAAGGCTCCGGAAGAAAGAGGAATCTTAAGTCAGGGAGATGTATAGGCCATATTCGCCGTAGCTATCAAGAAAGAAGCCAAGAAAAACGCCATTTTTGGCGATTTGCCGCACCTGCGCGATGGCTCAGTTGAGTATGACTATGTTAAATGCCGACGGCCAGCATACGTTGATAAGCTGATCGCTGTTTGACCTTTTCAAGCCATGCCGCCGTCGCGCCAGACTTGTCAAACGCTGGATGCATAGACATATTTTGAATATTGAACCCCATCAAACAATCAGCCGCCGAGAAGTTAGCGCCGCCAAAGTAAGCATTGTCGCGTAAATGATTTTCGATAAAGCCAATGACTTTCATCTGCTCTTCTATCAAACGCGCTTCCAAGGGCGACCCTTCAGCATTAGCAACACGCATATAAACCACCAAAAGAAACGGCAGAAAAGGCGCCCCTTCGGCGGCATGCACCCATTCAATATATTTCGCATAATCAGGGTTCGAACTGGTCGGGTGAAACTTATGCTCAGTGTCATATTTTGCCAGAAGATATTCCGCAATGGCGCCTGTCTCAGCGATCACCAATGCATCATCTTCCAACAGCGGTGACTTACCCAATGGGTGAATTTTTAGCAGCGTGTCGGGTGCCAGATTAGTTTCGGTGCTGCGCGTGTAATGAATGATTTCATGCGGCAGTTGCATTTCTTCAAGGAGCCAGACAAGACGCTGCGAGCGCGATGCATTGAGATGGTGAAGTTTGAGAGTCATAAGATTTCTTTCGTTTTAAAATTGGCCGTGTTCTGCCATGGCATCTAACACCAGACAAGTCGCTTGTCAGCGATGAAATTCCGCCGCCCGATTAACCGCCTTCATAAAGCGTCACCACGCAGGCGCCGCCTAAGCCCAAATTATGCTGCAAAGCCATTCGCGCCCCCTCAACTTGACGCGCCTCTGCCGTGCCGCGTAATTGATGGGTCAGCTCATAACACTGCGCCAAGCCTGTAGCCCCCAGCGGATGACCCTTTGAGAGCAATCCACCTGATGGATTGGTCACCACACGGCCACCATAAGTATTGTCGCCATCAGCAATAAATTTCTGGGCCCCGCCTTCTGGGCATAGGCCGAGGCCTTCATAGGTGATCAGCTCATTATGGGCAAAACAATCATGCAATTCGACGACATCAATATCTTGCGGGTCAATGCCAGCTTTCTCATAGACCTCTTGAGCCGCCGCGACGGTCATATCATAGCCAACCAATTGCATCATATCGCGCGCCTCAAAGGTCGACGGAAAATCTGTCTTCATGCTTTGAGCGATGATTTTAACATCTGACCGCAGGCCGTGTTTCTTGGCAAAATTTTCCGACACAAGAATCGCCGCCGCAGCGCCGCAGGTTGGCGGACAGGCCATTAAACGGGTCATGACGCCAGGAATCATCTCCGGCGACTGCAAAACATCGCCCTCGCTCAACTCAGTGCGGAATAAAGCTTTCGGGTTATTCATGGCATGCCGGCTGGCTTTCGCGCGAATTTTCGCAAAGTCAGAAATCTCCGTGCCATATTTATCCATATGACTTTTGCCAGCGCCGCCGAAATAGCGCAAAGCCAGCGGCGCTTCGCTCTCAAAAATAGCATTGCAGCTGGTGTCGAAGTCATCGAACGGGCTTGGCCGGTCATCCCACACGCTGCCCAGTGCACCAGGTTGCATTTGTTCAAAGCCAACCGCCAAAGCACAGTCGACAAGACCGCTTTCGACCGCTTGGCGCGCCATATAAAGCGCTGACGAACCGGTCGAGCAATTATTATTGACGTTAAAAACTGGAATACCGGTCATGCCGACCCTATAAATCACCTTTTGGCCGCACGTGCTGTCGCCATAAACATAGCCAGCATAGGCTTGCTCAATATTAGAGAAGTTCAAGCCGCTGTCGCTCAATGCCTCGCGAATAGCTTGCTCGCCCATCACGTCGTAATTTTCTGACGCGCCCGGCTTGCCAAAGGCAACCATGCCGACACCGGCGACAATCGTCGGGTTGTTTTTCGTGCTCATTTACTTACTCCCCTTGGGTAAAATCATTTTCTTAGGCTTCGACGAAACCGGCCCATGTTGACATATAGTTAACGAACTTCGGGCCGAGCCCTTCGCTCAACAAATGGTCGCGGCTCACCGGTGTTTCGACAGTAGCAAAATCCGCATTCGCAGCATAACGTTGTGGCCAGTCGTGATGCAGAATACCCGCTCGCCCCAGTGCCACGAAATCGACACCCGCCTCTAGAACGTTCCTCATATCGGCACCGGTCATGATTTTACCGGCTACGGTGAGTTTGGTGTTCTTTCTGTCCAAAGCGGCGAAGACATCAACCAAACGCTGACCCGCGAAAGCCCCCTCTTCGACTTCCTGAAATACATCCCATAAAGACATGTCGATAAAGTCAAGCTGACCGCCAGCGCATAAACGCTCAAAATAATTTGTAATTTCATCAATCTGCATGCCGAATCGGGCCGGTGACAAGCGCAATGCAAGACTGAATGAATCGCCGCATGCCTGTTTGATGCCTGCGATAATATTGTCTATAATGCGGGTTCTGTTTTCCAGCGAACCGCCGTAGTCATCTTCACGTTTATTAATCTCTGCCGATATGAATTGGCACAGCAGGTAGCCGTGCGCGCCGTGAATTTCCATGCCATCAAACCCAGCCTTTTGTGACAGAACGGCAGCATTCACAAAGGCTTCCTCGGTCGCCTTAATCTCATCCATGGTCATGGCGCGGGCACCGGTCTCCGAATCGCCTGACGGACATACCGGCTGCTGGCCGGTGAATTTTTCAAATGTCCGCATGCCACCGTGAACGATTTGCGTGTAGGCAAGACTATCATACTGTTTAATGCCCGTAGCCATGCGTTGCAGGCCATCAAAATGCGCATCGCCGACCGCGCCCAGCTGGCCTTCAAATCCCTTGCCAGATTTTTCAGCAAACGCCGCACAGGTCATGGTTAAGCCAAAGCCGCCCTTAGCGCGCATGGTCAACCAATGATACTCATCATCGGTCAGCGTGCCGTCGTCATGGCTTTGCATATTGGTCAATGGTGCCAACATGAATTGATTTGGCATGGTGGTGCCGCTGATAAAGGTGACTTTCTCGGACATACGCTTCTCCCTAAATTATCCGCGCCATGCCAGATGGCAGGATCCACATAGAGCGTTAAATTCAACGATAGCCGGAAAGCGATGTGCGGCGAAAGCCTAAAAGCGCGCAATCTTGTTCAGCGTCAGGCTGACACGATTGACAAGCGCCGTTGGTATTTCTCGCTGACACCAACGGGTCAGACGATGATTGAACAAGCACCGCGCATGCTTCACGAACAGTTTTCGGAAAAATTTGGACAATTGCAGCAATGGGAACAGGCACAAATCATCAGTGCATTAGAGCGAATTGTATCCATGCTCGACGCTGAAGACATTGATGCGGCGCCAATTCTAGATACGCAAGAAATTAGCTAATCAGTCCCGCGACGCCGTACCGAACGGCTCTTGATTGCGCGAAAAATACCCGCTTTGACGGATTTGCTCCGATGGGACAAATTCCTTCACCTTTTTCCAAATTGGATCATACTTATACCATGGCACGCCGGGATAAAGGTGATGGACTAGGTGTTGTGACTGGCCGAGCATGAAAAGATGCCGCCACCAGTGCGAATGCACATCTTGTATTGATGTCGCTCCCACAGGATCGACTCGCTGTTCATGGCCCGGGCGATGCTGAATGGTGGCAAACAAATAAACCGTCAGAATACGCCCGACAAACATCGGGAGGATAAAGGCCAAAGTAAACTCCACCACATAAGCCGATGAAAACCCTATGGCAAATAGAGTGAGGTATAAAACCAGCCCTAAGCTAAATCGGGCGCGCTCGCCGAGCGGTCTCTCTGCCCAAACCGAAATGTAATACCGCACCCACAAAATGTCGAGGAAAGCGGCGTTCAATAAGCAGCTGAATAGGCTGCCCTTAGTGAACTTCAAATCCGGATCGTCATCTTGTCCGGTGCGTGCATGATGGGTTACGTGCAAAAAGCGATATAGAGACGATGTAAAGCCCGGTAAAAGCAATTGTGCGCTTACTGTACCGATCAGGTCGTTCAGCCAATTGACGCGCGACAGATTGCGATGCACCGCCTCATGCAAGGGCGTAAAGCTCCAAAAAATGAAAAATCCGCTGAGCACAATAGTGACCAGCGGCGGCAGCAAATCAGTGAGCAGCGCATAGGTCGACGTAGCAAATCCGGCAAAACTGAGGACTAGCACCAGAACCGTCGGCCATGCCAGCCATGGCATATGGAACGCCTCCACTAACTCAGGGTGGTTCTTAACTTGCTTGATTATCGCCCGTTGATCTTGCGCTTTCATCTGACTTCTCCCATTCGCCAATTAAAGCTAGCGGCTAAACCAATGTCTGTCAGTCAAAAAAATGTTATGGATTTTAGAGAGAAAATGGTCGGGGCTGCAGGATTCGAACCTGCGACCCCCTGGTCCCAAACCAGGTGCGCTACCAGACTGCGCCAAGCCCCGACTGAGCACTTGCTTAAATCAAAATGCCGACGGTTTCAAGGCGAAGTTTTGCCAATTCGTCGATAAACCATAAATAGTGTGACCGCGCGAAATTAGTACAAACGAAAAACCGCACTGGCAGCAAATACTAAGGCATCATCTAATACTTCCGTGCCTTCACCAACCCAAGCGCGCGCCTCGACAAAAGCCATATTTCTTGTGTCGCGCACCACTTCCGCCGTGCCCTGTAACCAGTCGCCCGATTGCGCGCTGCGCAAAAACTCAGTGTTCAGCTTCATTGTTACCGAGCTTCTACCTAAACTTCGAAACACCGCAGTAGCCGCTAAACCATCGGCAAAACTGCAGAGAAAGCCGCCGTGAACAATGCCACGACTGTTGCAATGGCGCGGCAGAAGACGCACGCCCTGACGGAAAATCCCGTCCTTGGCATAGTGAAACCACGGCCCGTTATGAGTGGTAAACGGCCCGCGCCGGACGCTTTTCTTAAATGGTGCCGGCGCATTGAGAGCCTCGTCGGACTCACTATTGGCATCAATATTGGTAGATGTATCTGACACAGGCGTCTCCCTCTTCGCGGCTAGGCACAGAAATTGCCATATGCGCGCCACGGTCGCAATAGAAGAAGAGTTAGCTCAGCGTCAGCTAGCTGATGCGTCGTCGGCTGGTTTTTCCATCTCAGACAAGCGATCGGCACTGTCAATTCGCTGCACATCGGTTGCCATCAAGCCTTTTGGCCCGGTTCCAAAACGCACCATGACATATTGGCCTGGAACCAAAACCTCAATACCGGAATGGCGCAAAATTTCCATGTGAACGAAAATATCGTCACTGCCACCCTCAATATTGACAAAGCCAAAACCCCGAATGCGGTTGAACCACTTTACATGGGCTTTTTGAAACTCAGAGACATTTTCAATGCTTGCCAAGAGAGCCGTCGGGCGCGATGTCGCTTGCGGCATTTGCGCATTAGAATTATCGACGGCAACAATACTGTCGGCTTGCAGTCCCTGCTCTCTTTCAACCACAGTATCCTTTACGCGCGCACCGGGATATAAGATATCGTGACCACCACGTCGCAAGGTGGAATGATGGATTAAAATATCAACGCCACCATTATCGGGGACTAAAAACCCATAGCCCTTAGATGGATCAAACCACTTCACCGTACCTTCTACAAGTGTTGCTTCTGCCGCTACCTGAGTAGTGGGCGTTACTGAAGACATAATATAACCTCTACGTTATTATTGTTTTTCTTACGCAGAACTGACTTTGCTTTTAACACAAGCGGCGCCCGCTTAAAAGTGTCTAAGCTGAATGACCCTCAAAATCTAACTATTGAGACCAATAATATTTTGCAGCACAGGGGTTATTTCTTCGTTAATAACCAGCGAAGCCCCCTCGTCCAAATCGGTGGGCTCGCGATTGATGATCACCAAACGCGCCCCATTATGGCGCGCCATGATCGGAAACCCTGCCGCTGGAAATACTTGCAGAGATGAGCCAATCGCCAAGAATAAATCGCACGACATGGTGGCTGCCTCAGCCTCGCGCATTTGTCTTTCCGGCATCGCTTGCCCGAATGAGATGGTGGCGGTTTTGACAATGCCGCCACAATTCTGACACCCCGGGGCTTGCGATTGCTGACTGCCAAAAAAAGCGGCGCGAACATCGGCCAGTTCGTGGCGCAAATCACAATTAAGGCATTTGGCATAGGTTGAATTGCCATGCAGTTCGATGATTTTTTCAGCCGCGACACCAGAATTTTGATGAAGATTATCAATGTTTTGCGTGATAACGGCGCTAACTTTGCCAAGCTCGACCAGTTTGGCGATGGCCATGTGTCCAGCGTTTGGACTGACGGCGCCAATTTCATCATCCATGGCAAATTTTCGACGCCACGCTTCAATGCGATTGTCCTCGCTGGCGAGGAAATCCTCAAACATTATCGGCGCCATGCGCGTCCACACGCCGCCGGGGCTGCGAAAGTCTGGTATGCCACTATCCGTGCTCATACCAGCGCCGGTAAATACCACCGCATTATTACTTTCTTCCATCCATTGGCGGAGAACAAGGCTCATAAAATCAACTGGCTTTGATAAAACCCGACCGCATCGTCGAGGGCGGGTTGACGACCAGGCATTTCCAAAAGAGAAAAATGGCCGCCATCATATTCCTTCAATGTTGCCAAACTGCCGCATCGCCGCGCAAAAGTTTTAATCGCCTCATTTGAGACAGTCTCATCTTCGACGGCCATTTGCAAAAGCATGGGCGTCGTCAACATATCAGACAGTTCAGTGGCATTATTTAGCTCAAACTTGCCGGTCAACAGACTGCGTGCCGTCACACTATTTTGCCATGTTTCACCGGCTATTTTGGGATAAATCTGGGCTTCAGAGGCGCCCAAAATGGCCGGCCCCGTATCACCCTCCGGCGCCACTGCCAACATATTGTACTTACCGCCTAGAAAACTATCCTTCAGGTCTTTTTTCACCACTTTGATTAAGGCTTCGCTGGCCGCGGCCCCACGCTTGTAGTTCCCCAACATTGTATTCAGATGCGCGTCGACGGCGGGCACTTGAGCCACTAAACCGCGAATAGCCGGATCTTCGTGAGCCAAATAAATCACGTGGCCGCCTGAAAACGAAATGCCCCATAGGCCGATGCGATCTGCATCAACCGCTTCATGAGCGCGCAAAAACGCAATCGCCGCGCGCCAGTCGTCTCGCTGTTGCGGCACTGAAATATGTTGGCGCGGCGTGCCGTCACTGATGCCAAAGCCGCGATAGTCAAAAGCCAGTGCGTGAAATCCGGCTTCGGCAAAGCCCTCTGCATATTCTAGTAGACCGCTGTCTATCGTTCCGGCAAAACCATGCGCCAAGACAATACCGGCACCATTGCCCGCGCCGCGCTCTGGCTCATAAAGCACGCCGCGGCAGAATGTGTTTCCTGATTTGAATTCAACTGATTGTGTCATAAGGTACAGGATAACAGTTTTTATAGAATTAATCATCACGTGCAGATAAATGATTGAAAGAAATTTCTTAGCCCATTGTTTGCCTTATAGGAGCCTTCATCGATGAAATACCTTCACACAATGGTGCGCGTCAGCGACCTTGACGCCTCACTGGCCTTTTATTGCGACCATTTAGGTCTCGAACAGTTGGGACGCTATGATATTGAGGATGGCCGGTTTTCTTTAGTTTTTCTGGCGCCCCCCGGGCAGCCGGAAGCGCAAATTGAATTGACCCATAATTGGGATCCCGAACCACTTGATGAGGGCCGCAATTTTGGTCATTTGGCCTATCAAGTCGATAATATCTATGAGACATGCGAAAAACTGGCCGCCGCCGGCGTGGTCATCAACCGCCCACCACGCGATGGCCGTATGGCCTTTGTTCGCTCGCCTGACAATGTGTCGGTTGAACTGCTGCAAGCCGGTGAGGCACTAGCTCCCTGTGAACCTTGGGCCTCAATGGAAAATATCGGCAAATGGTAACACGCCTCTCGCCTCTGTTGATGGGTCTGGCGCTCAGTGTCGGAGCCATAACGCTGGCGCAAGCGCAGATTGAGCAAAAGACACCTGCCGAAGTGGTGCGCGAGCGCGCGCTTGAAAAACGCCTATCAAAAGATCCGTATTGGGATGGTTTTGCCCATAAAGAAATGGGCGACTGTCAAACAGCGGTTGAACTTTTGCGGCCAATCGCCAGACGTGGCCGCGGCTATGAGGATGCGCAAGTGGCGTTAGCTGAATGTTTGTTGGTGGAAGCCGGCGTTGACGATCTGGCGGGGCATGCGATCCGAGGTCAGGCAATCGCCCCAAGCGAGCCCGACACGTTCAATGAGGCGCTGAAATTCCTGCAAATCGCCGCCGACACGGGAAGTTATAAAGCGCAAGCAACACTCGTTGAGTTGTATACAATCAAGGCTGTTGCAAATGCGACGCAAGTTGAGGCGGCGAAATGGGCTCATCTTTATCTTACCAATCCGCAGCGCCTGACATTGGGGGCGCCCTCAACTATTGCGCCGGTTATTGACTATTTGCAGGCCAGCATGTCGCGCGATGATTGGTTGTCGGGCAAAGAAATGGCGCGTCTTTGGGTGCCAACCTTCAAAGCGCCTTAATGATAACATAATCGCTGCCTAGACTTTTAAGCTAACCAAAGGAGGTCAAAATGCCCCAACTGATTAAACCCCACCTAAAGCGTTTGGTTGTTTGCTTATTTATCATCGCTACGCCTCTGTGCGCTCAAGCTGCCAATGTTGCCACCGCCTATTTTGCTGGCGGCTGCTTTTGGTGCACCGAGGCCGATTTTGAAAAAATTCCCGGCGTCGCCATGGTTGTTTCCGGCTTCATGGGCGGCACAAAGAAAAACCCAACCTATGAAGCGGTGGCCTATGGCAGCACCCGCCATCGCGAAACCGTGAAAGTTGTCTATGACCCTGACCAAGTGTCCTATCAAACGCTTCTGAGCGCTTTCTGGCGCATGCATGACCCATCTGACGCCGGCGGCAGTTTTGTTGACCGCGGCCGCCATTATGGCTCAGCAATCTATGTTGCCGATGCCGAGCAACGGCGATTGGCGGAAGGGGCGGTAAAAGCGCTGACTGCGGCTAAGAAATTTGACAAACCCATTGCCACGCAAATCGCCGATGCCACAGCCTTTTATCCGGCCGAGGGCTATCATCAGGATTATTATAAAAAGAAGCCGCTGAAATATAAGTACTATCGCTATCGCTCGGGCCGTGACCAGTTCATTGAAAAATATTGGGCCGGCGACGACACAGTATATCAGACACAATAAGGGGAAAGACAAACCATGGTACGCCCTAGGGGAATCGAACCCCTCTTTCCAGGTTGAAAACCTGGCGTCCTAACCGATAGACGAAGGGCGCTTCATGGGTTGTGTGAAGGATATATCCTCAATCGCATATGATTTCAAGCACTTCTCGCAACTGCGGCATCATGCACCATAAATTGCACATCGCGGCGCCCATTCCAGTCATCGGCCCGCAGAAATCCGGCTATGTGAAGCGGTTCGCGAGTCGTTAATATGAGCTGGCGCACCTCCTCTGGAACCGAGGCAAAGGCCATGGCTTTCAAACGACCGCCGCCCTCTCCCGCCAAAATACATCGCACGTGGCCATCGCCAACCATCGATGGTTTGACGATTCGAGCGTTCACCACGACAAAGCGCGGCTCCGGATTCCCAGCGCCAAATGGCCCCACCTGTTGCACATCTTCTAACAAGGCCCGTGTAGCGGCAATGGCCGTCAAACTGGCTTCAATTTTTAACTCGCGGGTTTCATCCAGCGCCATGACACCCAATTGCTCGGTCAAAAAGGCCTCGAAAGCCGGTATCTGATCTTCGCGCACCGTCACCCCCGCCGCCATGGCATGACCGCCCCCTGCTTCAATGAGTTTGGCATCCACCGCCATAGCCACCAAACGGCCAATATCAACGGCGCTGACAGAACGGGCCGAACCTCTGCCCATACCATCGTCATCTAAGGCGATAATAAAACTCGGGCGGTGATACTTATCCTTTAAGCGGCCGGCAACAATGCCGATAACACCGGGATGCCAGCCTTTGCGCGCCAATAATAAAAATGGTGGCGGCGCATTGTGTTGAGCAATTTTCTCTTCTGCCAGAGCTGTTGCCTCAGACAGAACCTGCGCCTCAATCGTGCGCCGCTCAGCGTTGAAATCATTGAGGCGCGCGGCCAATCCGGCGGCTTCTTCAGGGTCCTCACAAGACAGCAGACGCACACCCAAATCAGCTTGGCCGACGCGCCCGCCCGCGTTGACCCTTGGGCCCATTTGAAACCCAAGCTCATAAGTGCCAAATGGCGGTGTTGAACCAGCACTGCGTGCGAGTGCGGCCATGCCAATATTACCACCCTGCCCGATAACCACACTGCCTTGCCGAACAAAAGCCCGGTTTACCCCTTCAAGCGGCACCACGTCACAAACCGTGCCGAGCGAAACCAAGTCAAGCAATTGCGTTAACTGTGGCTCTTCGCGTGTATCAAAATATCCGCGCTGACGCAGGGCACGATTAACGGCCACCACCAGCATAAAAGTAACGCCGACCGCCGCCAAATGGCCCAACTGGCTGGTATCATCCGGACGGCGGGGGTTAATCAAAGCATAGCATGGCGGCAGGCCACCGCCGGTTTGATGGTGATCGGCAACAATCACTTGCAGACCGTCGGCTTGCGCCTGTTGCAACACATTATGCGCCATAGTGCCACAATCAACGGTAATGATCAGCTGATAGCCGTCGCTTTGCAATTGTTGGAAAGCCGCCGTATTGGGGCCATACCCCTCTTTCTGACGGTCGGGAATATGCACCCGCAAATCTTGCCCGAGCATTTTCCAATAGCGCGCCAGAACGGCCGATGAGGTGGCGCCATCTACATCATAGTCGCCAAAAACTGCGACCGCTTCGCCGCTTTCAATGGCTTCAGCTAACCGCGTCGCGGCCTTATCCATATCGGCAAGGCTCGACGGATCGGGTAACAGGTCACGCAAACGGGGTTCGAGAAATTGCGGCGCTGCGTCAGCTGAAATTTGCCGCGCAGCCAATAAACGGGCCAGAAGCTCAGACACACCAAGGCGTTGAGTTAAATGTAAAATCTCGCGCGGGTTTACATCACGCAAGCGCCATAGCTGGCCAGATGCCGATCGGGAAACCCCAAATGCAGCATCGACCGACTGATTAGCCATCTATATGAAATTTTGACGGATTGGTATGGCGCGCTTTAATCCAACGAATGGTGCCGGTTGATGAGCGCATCAACAGCGTGTCAGTCCAGATTTCATGGTTGTGATGAACAATACCGGTCAACATTGAGCCAGAGGTGACGCCGGTGGCCGACAAAACCACATCGCCTTTGGCCATTTCTTCAACACTGTATTTCTTGGTGAAGTCTGAAATGCCCATTTTTTGCGCCCGTGCACGTTGCCCATCATCGTTCAAAATCAAACGACCTTGCATTTGCCCGCCGGTGCAGCGTAAAGCCGAAGCGGCCAACACGCCCTCAGGTGCACCGCCGGTGCCCATATACATATCAATGCCCGTGCTTGAGTCCGTTGTATGAATAACACCCGCAATGTCACCATCGCTTATCAAGGTTACGCGGGCACCCGCCTCACGCACTTTGGCAATCATCTCCGCATGACGCGGGCGGTCGAGAATACACACATTCACCAAAGCAATATCGCAGCCTTTGGCTTGAGCCACGGCGCGCACATTGTCGCCTGGATCCGCGTCAAGATCGACTAAATTGGCCGGATAGCCGCCGCCAAGCGCGATTTTATCCATATATACATCTGGCGCATTAAGCAGGCTGCCAGCTTCTGCCATGGCCACAACGGCCAGCGCATTGCCCATGCCTTTGGCCGTCAGTGTCGTGCCTTCTAGCGGGTCGAGGGCGATATCAACTTTCGGGCCACCGCCCTTGCCGACTTTTTCGCCGATATAAAGCATCGGTGCTTCATCGCGTTCGCCTTCACCGATAACCACTTCACCATCAATGTCCAAAGCGTTAAGCTCGCGCCGCATGGCGTCAACGGCGGCTTGGTCGGCGGCTTTTTCGTCGCCTCGGCCAATCAATTTTGCTGCAGCAACCGCGGCGCGCTCTGTGACACGGGCTAACTCAAGTGTCAGAACGCGGTTAATTTTTTTCTCGGCCATGGTTTACTCTCCTCATCAATCAGCAAAAATCGGTAAACATAATACACCCTGACAAACATCCTGCTGCTGAAGAGCGGCAAGCGCATTGTTGAGCGACGATTCGTCTACTTCGTGGGTTATAAATACCACGGGTAAGAAGCCACCGCTATTACTGCTTGAACGCTGGATCACTTCTTCAATAGAAACCCCGTTTTCCGCCAATATCTGTGTCGCCTTAGCCATGCTGCCAGGCTTGTCGGCGAGACCGGCACGCAAATAATACTCCCATTCGGGGGCTTTTTGCGACGATGGTGTGTGCATTTGCGATACCGGCGCCGAAAATAACGGACGACCGAAGCCAAGCGCCAAATCGGCAATATCGGCCAAAACAGCTGAAGCTGTAGCGCCGCCGCCTGCCCCGGGGCCTTGTAAGAATAAATCACCCAAAGGCGTGGCCCGCACCATTACCGCATTAAGCTCCTGACGAACTTGCGCCAGATTATTATTGCGCCGCACCAACATCGGCGTGACGCGCTGATACACGGCGCCTTGATGGCGCTCGCTGACACCAACGAGACGGATGACGCAGTCAAATTGGCTCGCGAAGAAAATGTCTTGCGGAGAAATCGCTTGAATGCCAGCAACCGGCATTTTTGTGTAATCCGGCGCCAGACCAAAGGCCAAAGCCGATAGGAGAGATAATTTTTGTGCCGCATCGACGCCACTGATGTCCAGTGTCGGGTCGGCCTCGGCAAAACCTTTGACCTGCGCCTCATCAAGGGCATCCTCAAAGCTCAGTTTAGCCTCTTCCATGCGGGTCAAAATATAATTGCATGTACCATTTAAAATGCCTGACAAGCGGGTAATCTGATTGCCTGCCAACCCTTCGCGCAAGGCTTTAATCACCGGAATACCGCCCGCGACGGCCGCCTCATAGGCCAATGGCACGGCTAAGCCGTCGGGCCTAGCAGACAAATCTGACAACTCTGAAGCATGGGCTGCCAGCAGCGCCTTATTGGCACTCACAACCGGCTTCCCAGCCTGCAAACTAGCCTTCACCACGTCATAGGCGGTGCCATCCTGCCCACCAATCAGCTCGACAATCACATCAACTGTCTCATCAGCCACCATGTCCAGCGGGTCGGTGACAAACGGCAGGCCACTGATATCAAAACCGCGATCCTTATTTTTGTCACGCGCGCTCACACAGCTCAGGCTTACCCCTTCAATCGCGCCAGCGAGAATTTGCTGGGCTACCGTGGCGCCAACTGTGCCGAGACCTGCGAGGCCGACGCGTAAATGAGGCTTGTCGCTCACGTCGCTTTACCTTTGTGGTGATCCATAAATCGTTTCAAATTGCGTCCGGCTTGGCGAATGCGCTGTTCGTTCTCAACCAGAGCGATGCGCACGTAATCGTCGCCATATTCACCAAAACCAATACCCGGTGACACCGCAATATCGGCCTCTTGCAGCAATAGAGTTGAAAACTCAAGCGACTTCATCCCTTCGAAAGGTGCTGGGATCTTGCCCCATGCAAACATTGTAGCCTGCGGCGACGGCACATCCCAACCAGCCCGCGAGAACACGTCAATTAAGACGTCACGGCGTTCCTTATAGACTTTGCGAATATCGCGAATGAC